>NZ_JBWKSF010000004.1:0-594750 GCF_059419665.1 Caulobacter sp. GW821-FHT05F04 | reverse complement strand
TTGGGCCGGATCCAAACGCCCTCCCCCGCGACGGGGACGCATTGAGTATCGCGGCGGATTCAACGCGGATCATTCAGCAGCGCGTAAGATCGACAAGTGGTTGATTTCGCAGGGTTCGGCGCCGCGAACGCCGGGGACAGAGCGCCCTCAATCCCCACGAATCTCCTTCTCCCCCTGCGGCAGAAGGTGGCGCCGAAGGCGACGGATGAGGGGTTGATCGCCCTGTCAGCCTGGCGCCTGGCCTGCCCGCCCCGGCAGCGTCCCCGTCCTTCAACCCCTCACCCGACCCGCTCCGCGGGCCACCCTCTCCCGCAGGGGGAGAGGGTTTACGGTGGGCGTGGAGCGTAAGCAGATTGGGGATAAGCAACGTCGTTCTGTGGATCGCCAAGATCGCACCATTTCAGCCACTTAACCGAATCGTCGATTTGAACTAAAGGTGAACGTGGGTCGTCGCCCACTTTTCTATCCGACCGGCTTTGCCGGAGCCGACGTGGCAAGGTTCGCAGTCCGCGAACTTGGTGGCGGGGCCCTCCCGCTAGGATGGAGAACCTCATGGCTAGCGCCATTGAGCCAGGAAAGACGGTGTATGTCCGGGCGTATGACCGGACAAGGTTCAGGAAGCGAGAGCACGTTCGCGCGCACTGGCGGTCTGAGCCTCACCAGTATGACCTGTTTAAGTGAGGTCCCCTTCGTAAAGGGACCTGAGGGCGGCGACCCATTTTGCTATTCGCCTCTTCCCGCCCCGGAAGAGCGCCCGCCTTACATCTCACGGCGAGACGATCGCAGGGCTGTCCAGGTCACTCAAGGACCGCCCTCTGGGCGGCCGCGCGCGGCGGCGAAGCCGTCCTTGACTGACCTGGACAGCCCTGCACGCTGCAGCCTCCAAGAGATTTAAGGCGGGCTCCGACGCAGGGCGGGTCGAGGGCAGCGACGCCGCGTTCACGCTAGAGCGCGTGGCTAGGAGCGCCAACATCAGGAATTACACGAACTAAGGTGAAGCTTTCCCGAACTGCAGAAATAGTGTCGCGCACCGTTCGCTTCCGAAACACCGCTGTCACCATGTGACCGACCATCGGGTCAGATTCCAGGGTTTTGAGATATTCTTCGGTGATGTCTCTCGCTACTTTTCCCTTGATACGGAAACCTTCACCCTCAAACTCGAAGCGACGAGCTACAGGTAATACGCCCTGGAGAACTCCTCTAAGCTGGAATTCTTCATCGGCAATGCTGGCATTTGCGACTCGTTCGTAAGCCCTCGCGACCGCGAGTTGGTTTAGCTCGACGGACCTCTCGGGCTCAGCAATCGTGAGGGTCGCTTGATGGTCATGAACCAGTTTCACGAAGTCCCGAATATTTACGAACAGTCGATCGTTAACTTCTTCTAGAGCTAGCTCGGCATCAGCTTCATCCGGTGACGCGACCCGTTCCAAGACACTTATCGCGGCGTCAGCGGCGGCTTTGAGCGCACTATCTGTCCACTGATCCCCTTTTGGGTCTATCTCTTCCAGCACAAAGCCGAATGATCCGTGGAGTACGCCGGTGATGTGCAGTGCGGCCATTTCGCTAGATATGGTTGGGCCGCGCAGCCCTACTCGGCCATCTGAAGCCTGCACGGCGAAAGCTGTAGAAACGGTGCGCTGGAATTGATCAATCGCTTTGCTTCCAAAGCTTGCATCGATTGCCGCAGCGCCTGCTACCGGGCGGCCGTTGAAGATTAGAGCAACTTCGGCGCGCGTGCCCCTCTCCGCAGCCACAGAGGTAAGTTCTCGTTCTACTTCCTCCAAGCGACTACGCAGGGAAAACAAGCCGAGCACGTCACTTGCCGATGTCGTGGCAAGCAATTGCCGAAGGCCCGCTGCTTCCGCGTCCAGTCGTTGGCGAAGGAACAAGGTGCTCATGGATATCAGGCCGTTAGAAGCGCTATCAGCGCGTCATCGGTCGCTTGGCCTTCGTCGGCAACTTGGATGTAGCCTTTCCAGAGGCCGTTTCGACGGTGGGAGAACAATGAGTTCCAATAGCAAAGCTGTTCGATCGTTCGGTGGGAGGCGCTCATAACATAATGGTCGCACCTGAAATTGGCCTTGCTCTGACCAGGTACAAAAAGATTTGAGTTGGCTACTAGAAGGCCATTGAGAGTGGCCGGATCGGCGGGGTGATCAAGAAATGAAAGAACGTCGATATCTCCAGGAGGTCGGCCTTCTGTATGCTCGATATTCTCGCAGAAGCTGCCGTCAATCCATTGACCTTCGATTGTAAATCCTAGGGCTCGAAGTGCAGTCCGTAAATTGAGAAAGCCAACCAGTATGGCTTTCCGTTCCACAGTCGTACCGAGGGCCGATACTTCTTGGATGGTGGAATGATAGGGCGAGAAGCCGCCAGGTCCAGCAGATGGCCAAGTGCCAATGTAGGGCGGCAATACGCCGTTCGGATTGAATGGTGGATACGGCAAAGAGCCTCCCCTCTTGCTCACCTACCAACGTTCCACCGAAGATCTTGAAAAGCAACTAATGGATGTTGCTATTTTGGGTTACGCCTTTTCCGGGTTTGAGCCCTGCCCCACCCGCTCCCGCACCGCCCGAAACACCATCGCCATCTCGATATGCGTCTGCACGTACCCCCGCTCGAACAGGTACGTCAGCATCCGGTCGTAGGCGTCGTCATAGTCCCCCGACGCCACGCTTCCGGGCGCCCGCGCCTCGCGTTCCAGCACCGCCAGGATCTCCGGCGCGTCCGCCGTCAGGGCGGCGACAACCTCGGACACCTCGTCGGCCGTGTACTCGGGCGCCTGCCGCGCCCGGCCGGGGTCCAGCGGGGGTCTTCGGTCGAAGCCCATCGGCCCTAACCCTCCGCCCGGGTCAGTTTCCAGCGGATCTTGGCCCCGACCTCCGGGCGCACCTGGCTCTTCAGCACGATCTGGCCGGCCTTGCGGGCCAGGCCGTGGTCGAAGTGGGCGGTGGGGGCGATCTCGACGTCGACGGCGTCGTTGCGCAGCCACCAGCCGATGTTGCTGGGGCCCCGGATCAGAACGCTCTTGCCGTCGCGGGCGATCGAGGCGCGGGCTTCCGGGTGCAGGTGGAAGCGCACCGCGAAGGGCAGGTAGCGGCGGGGGCCGCCAATTCCGTCTCGGGGGTCGGCGGGGCCTGCGAAGGGGGTCAGGCTGTCCTCGCCGCGCAGCTCGTCATTGACCGCGTCGAGGAACAGGCGGCGGGCGTGCCGCAGGCCCACATGGCGCCAGCCGTCGTGGACGATGTCCAGCCACACCCCGCCGACGTCGTCGTGGCGCTTGGCCTCGACCGCCTGCGCGCCGTCGACCAGCCAGGGGCCGAGCGCGCGGGCGCGGAAGCCCGACAGCGGCCGGCCGGCCGAGCCGTCGCCGACCGAGACGGTGGAGGCCGCGTCGGAGAGGCGGAAGGCGTTGGCGCCGGCGGCCTCGGGGCTCCAGCCGCAGCTGGTGATCAGGCGGTCCTTGGCGCAGACGATCTCGACGGCGGCCGGCTGGGCGCAGGCGGCGACGCTCAAGGGGCCGGCCGGGGGCGGGCCGCAGTCGGCGATCAGCTCGATGCTGCCGCCGATCATCTTGTGATAGCCGCTGTGCGGCGCGGCGTTCAGCGGGCGCGGACCAGCGTCGTCGTGGGCCAGGGCGGCGGCGATGCGCGGCTGGGCGATGGCCTCGCCGCCGTGGAAGGCCGCCAGATGGCCGTCGCCCAGGGTGAAGAACCGGGTGGCGCTGGACAGGCGGTCTATGGCCCGCGACAGGGCCTCGGGGCTGGGCCGGCCGCGCTGGCCCAGGGCGTCGTCCAGGGTCAAGAGGTCGAACAGCAGCTCGACCCCGGCCTCGGGCGAGCGCGTGGCGTGGCCGCCGTCGGCCAGCACCATCCGGTCGAGGTGGCGCAGCAGGACCTTGAGGCCCTTGTCGATCAGCCGCTCGCCGGGCTTGCCGGCCAGGACGCAGCCGGCCAGGGTGGCGACGGCGGCGCGCTCGAGGATGCGGGCGGGGGCGGCGGCGATCTCGAGCAGGTGGCGGGCCTGGCGGGCGAGGTCCCGGGTCAGGTCGGCGATCTCGGCGTCGCTGCCCTCGGCGGCCAGGGTCTTGGCGGCGCAGGCCAGGTGGAAAACCCGGCGCTCCAGGCACTCGGGGGACCACGAGAAGGCGTTCCACTTGCCGAACACCCGCCGCCAGTCGTCGATCAGCCGCAGGGAGCGGCGGGCGCCGTCCGAGCCGGCGGCGGCCAGGTCCGGCAGCCAGTCGAAGCGGTGCAGGCTGACGGCGAAGCGGCGCGAGGGGCTGGCGGTGTCGAACGGGTCGCCGTCGGGGGCCAGGCGCAAGGATCCGCCGTCCAGGGTCAGGGTTCCGGCCAGGATCTTCGACCCGCGCCCGGGATCGACCGGACGCGGGTCGTGCGGCCGGGCGGAGAGGCCCTCGGGGCGCGGGAAGGCGATCAGCAGGCGATGCGGGCCCGAGCCGTACCACTCGCGGGCGACGTGGCTGGCCAGTTCGGCGCCGACGGCCTTCCACAGGACGCCGCCGCCGCGTGAAGAGGCGGGGAACTTCGAGCCGCTGGCGGAACGCTTGACGGCCATGGTCTGGGGTCAGCCGCCCTTCAGCGCGCGGATGTTGTCGGCATAGGCGCCGGGGCCGCCCTTGAACACCGCCGAGCCGGCGACCAGCGCGGTGGCGCCCGCCGCGACGCATTGCGGGGCGGTCGCCGGGGTCACGCCGCCGTCCACCTCGATAATGATGTCGAGGCCGGCCTTGTCGACCAGTTTGCGCAGGGCCTCGACCTTGCGCAGCTGGCCGGGGATGAAGCTCTGGCCGCCGAAGCCGGGATTGACCGACATGACCAGCAGCAGGTCGACGTCCTCCAGGATCCACTCGACGTGGTCTAGGCCCGTCGACGGGTTGAACACCACGCCGGCCTTGGCCCCCAGCTCGCGGATACGCTTCAGGGACCGGTGTAGGTGCGGGCCGGCTTCGGGGTGGATGCTGATCAGGTCCGCGCCCGCGGCGCGGAAGGCTTCCAAATAAGGGTCCGCCGGGCTGATCATCAGGTGCACGTCGAACGGGATCCTGGCGTGCGGCCGGATGGCTTTGACGATGTCGGGGCCGAGCGTGATGTTGGGCACGAAGTGGCCGTCCATCACGTCGACATGGACCCAGTCGGCGCCGGCCGCCTCGATGGCGGCGACTTCCTCGCCCAGCTTGGCGAAGTCGGAGGCGAGGATGGAGGGGGCGATAAGCGGCGCGGTCATGGTCCTGGGATAACCGCGTCCGCCGCTTCTGTCATCTCTACTTGCCTGGGTCCCGGCTTTCGCCGGGATGACAACTACGTTGTCACTTTCCTGAACCTGGCCGCGAAGAAGCCGTCCTGGCCGCCGTCGCGCTGATGCGGCAGCAGGCGAAGGGTCCCGCGGGCGGTCAGGCTGGCCTCGGGGGAGCCGCCTTCGCCGGCGACGATCGGCTCCAGCGCCATGTCCTTGCGGCGCGCCAGGAAGGCCTCGACCTGGGCCTCGCCCTCCTCCGGCTCCAGCGAGCAGACGGTGTAGACCAGCCGCCCGCCGGGCTTGAGGCGGTCGGCGGCGCTGTCGAGGATCTTCGACTGCACGCCGGCCAGGCTGGCCACGTCGCCGGGGCGGGCGGCCCACAGCACGTCCGGATGGCGACGGAAGGTGCCGGTGGCGCTGCACGGGGCGTCCAGCAGGATGGCGTCGAAGGTCCGCGCATCCTCCCAGGCGGCCGCGTCGGCGGCGACGATCTCGGCGGTCAGGCCCATGCGCTCCAGGTTCTCGGCCACGCGCTTGAGCCGCGCGGCCGAGCGGTCCAGGGCCACGACGTTCGCGCCGGCCGCGGCCAGCTGCAGGGTCTTGCCGCCGGGCGCGGCGCAGAGGTCCAGCACCTGCTCGCCGGCCTTGACGTCCAGCAGGCGGGCCGGGACGGCGGCGGCGGCGTCCTGCACCCACCAGGTCCCGTCCTCGAAGTTCGGCCAGGCGGCGACATCGCCTTTGCGGCGCACGCGCAGGGTCCCGCCGTCCAGGATCTCGGCCTCCAGCGCCTCGGCCAGCGCAGGCGCGTCGGCGGACGGCTTCAGGGACAGGTCGGTGGCCGGCTCGATGGCGATCTGGCCGGCGATCTCGCGGGCCGTGGCCTCGCCGAACGCGGCCACCCAGCGCGAATAGAGCCAGGGCGGGGCCAGCAGGGTCGGGTCGTTGGCCGGCTCGCCGTCGCGCAGCAGGCCGCGCAGCACGGCGTTGACCAGGCCCTTGAACGGGCGGCTGGTCTTATTGGCCCCGGCCAGTTCGACCGAGGTCGCCACGGCGGCGAAGGCCGGGACCTCCAGATAGAAGGCCTGGGCCGCGCCGAGGCGGAGCAGATGCATCACCCGGTCCGGCGGGGCCTTCTGCAGCTTGGCGGCCAGGGCGCGGTCGATGGGGCCGAGGTGGCGCAGCACGGCCATGGCCAGGGCGCGCGCGAAGGCCCGCTCACGCGGCTCCAGGAAGCGGAAACCGTTGGCGGAGGCGGCTTCGTCGATGCCGCCGCGGCGCGAGAGGGCCGCGTCGATCAGGGTCAGGGCGGCTTCCCGGGCGGGGAGGCCGTCGTTCAGTTCTTGAGTCACCGCCCCGCCGTGCCCCAAAGGCGAGGGCCAGCGCAAGCGTCTTGCGGAAAAATCGCGCGGCGATGCGGACGAAAAATGCTAGAATCCGCCCATGTCAGAGCCCGTTGACGCGTCCCCATCGCCTGAAATCACCTCCTCCGACGTCCCCGGCGCCGCGCCGGGCAAGGCTCTGAGCCCCGCCGCCCGCCGCGCGCTGGAGGAGGCCGCCGCCCGCCGCGCGGCTGAACACGCCGCCGCCCTGCCGACGGAAAAGGGCGGTCGCGAAGGCCCCGAGCCCACCCGCTTCGGCGATTGGGAGAAGAAGGGCGTGGCGGTCGACTTCTGAGGCTGGCAGGCTCCTCCGAAACAGGAGGAGGAACGGGCCATGGAAGACCTCGCGACCAATCTCGCGGAACGGCGCATCCAGGTGGTGCGCGACCACATGGCGCTGGAGTGCGTCCATGACTGGGACGGAGTGATCGCCACTTTCGAGCATCCCCGCTACGAGATGTACGGCGGCGGCGCGGTGTTCGACGGCGAGGCGGCCGTGCGCGGTTATTTCGCCGCCTCGCGCACGCCGTTCCCGGACCAGGGCAACGAGGTGATCGCCATCGCCCACGCCGGCGATACGGTGCTGGTCGAGTTCTGGCTGACCGGCACGCATCTGGGGCCGCTGAAGATCCCCGGGCGCACGGTCGAACCGACCGGCAAGGCCTTCCGCATCCGCATGGCCGCCAGCTTCGAGTTCGCGCCGGGCAGCGACAAGATCATCTGCGAGCGGCCCTATTACGACCAGTTCGCGGTGCTGCGGGCGCTGGAGCTGGGGTGAGGGCGGGGGCTGCGACTTAAGGTTTCATTGAGCGCCGTCCTCGCATACCAAGACAGGGCCGCTGACTTCGCCGGACGGGACGCACGACATGGAATGGCTGGTGATCCTGGCCCTGGGTGCCTGGATCTATCGACAGGGCCAGAAGATCCGGACGCTCGAGCGACGGCTGGACGCCGCCGACCTAGCGCCGCGCATGGCTCATCAGCCCGCCGCGCCGGCCCCGGAAACCTCGGCGATCGCCGAGCCGATGGCGGCGCGCCCGCCTGGGCTCGCGCCGGACCCCGTTGCCGAGCCGCTTGAGGCCAGCGCTCCGACGCCCGAGCCGGTTTTCGCGCCCTTGCCAGCCGCCCCCAGCGCTCAGCCTCGGCCCGCCCCGCCGCCGCCGAGGATCAACCGCGAGTCGGTCTCGACCTGGCTGTCCGAGAACGGCCTGGCCTGGATCGGCGGTGGCGGTCTGGCGCTGGGCGGCCTGCTGCTGGTGGCCTATGCCGCGCAGCGCGGGCTGTTCGTTCCCGAGCTCCGCATCGCCATGGCCGTGATCCTGGGCGCGGCGATGCTGGGGGCCAGCGAATGGATTCTGCGCCAGACGCCGTCGATCGCCGGCGGTCGCCACCTGCTGGCCGCCGCCGTCTCGGCCGGGGCCGGGGCGGTCACCCTTTATGGCGCCGTCTGCGCGGCCCACGGGCTGTATCACCTGATCCCGCTGGGCGTGGCCGCGGTTCTGGCCGCCGGGATTTCCCTAGGCCTGCTGGGTTTGTCGTTGCGACACGGTGAGCCGCTGGCCCTGGTGGCCGTTGTCGGCGCCGTGCTGACTCCAGCCTTCACCGGCCTGCCGGACTGGTCGCCGCTGGCCTTGACGGCCTATGCGGGGCTGATCGGCGCGACGGGGTTCTCGATCTCGGCGCTGCGGCGCTGGGGCAAGGCGGGCGCCGCCACGATCATCGGCCTGCTGCTGCTGAGCGGCGTCCCGGTGGGCCAACACCAGACCCTTCCGGCGGTGATCATCCAGATCCTGGCCGCCGCCGGGCCGTTCGCCGCGACGCTGTGGCGACGTCGCTTCCGTCGCGACGACCCGGGGGACACCGCTGGAAGCGACTTCCGAGGTTTGCCCGCCCTGGCGCTGGTGCTGGTCAGCCTGGCGTCGTTCGGCCCCTGGTTCTCGGCCCCGATCGGGACGGGACACCTGCCGACCGCCATCCTGCTGTCGGGATTTCTGATCGTCCTGGCGGCGGCCATGGCGATCCGCGACATGATCCGGCCTGGCCTGTTCGCCTTGCCCGTCGGCATGACGATCCTTTGCCAGCTCGTGGCCATGGCCATCGCCGTGCGCGCCCCCGCCTTCGCCGCGCAGCTGCCGTGGCAGCACGCTCTGACCGCTCTGATCCCGGCGGTCACACTCTGGCTGGCGCTGGGCCTGCCCGCCGTTGAGCGCACCCGCGTCCTGGCCATCGGCGGCATCGGCGTGGCGATCCTGGCCAGCCTGACCTGGCCGATTCTGCAGGCGGCGAAGATCGACTTCGGCTGGGCGCCGGCCGCGATCCTGGCGGCGGCCCTGTTCGGCGCGGCGGCCCTGATCGCGCGCCGGGTGGAACAGGCCTCGACGGATCGAGGCCTGGCGCTGTGGCTGGCGGCGGCCGCCGAGATGGCCTTCCTGGCCACGCACGCCGCCGTCGCGCCGCGTCTCGAGCCCGCCGCCTTCGGCCTCGCCGCCCTCGCCCTGGCCGTCGCCGCCTGGCGTCTGCCCTGGCGAGGCCTGGCCCCCGCCAGCGTGGTGGGCGGCCTGATCGCCTTCATCGCCATGCTGCAACCGGACTTCATCGGCGCGGCCCTGGCCGGGCGTCTGCCGCCGGCGACCCTGCTGGCGGTCAGCGCCGTGGCCGCCGGCTTGCTGGTCGTCTCTTCGGCCCTGATCTGGAAGGGCGGCGGCGAGAGCGTCCGCAACGAGGTCGAGGCCCAGCGCGCCACGGGCCTGCTGATCGTGCTGCTGGCGCTGTTCGCGGCCTTGCATGTCGTGATGGCGGGACCCCGCGATCAGGGCGGCGACGGCTTGCTGGAAGCCTCGCTGCGCACCCTGGCGCTGCTGAGCACGGGCCTGCTGCTGGTGTTGCGCCAGCGGCCCGACGATGGCCCGATCACGCGCTGGCGCACGGTGATCGTGGTCAGCCTGGGCGTCGCGCACGGCGTCCTGCTGCAAGGCCTGGTCTGGAACCCCTGGTGGGGCATGGGCCAGCCCCCCGCCGGACCGCCGGTGCTGAACACTCTGCTCCTGTCCTACCTGGCGCCGGCCGGCCTGCTGGCGGCGATCGCCTGGCGACGCCGGCCGGCGGAGGATCGCTGGACCAAGGCCTGGGTCCTGGCCATCCCGCTTTTCGCCCTCCTGTGGGCCCTGCTGGCGCTACGCCACCTTTTCCACGGCGCCGCCATGGGTTCCGCGCCGATCGGCCGGGCCGAGGGCGCGGCCTATGCGATCCTCGGCCTGCTCGCCGCTCGTCAACTGAGCGCGCCCAGCCTGGCCGGGCGCGCCGGCGCCGCCTGGCTGGCTCGGGTCGGGCCGGCTTTCGGCTGGCTGGCGCTGATCGTCGCCGGCCTGGTGTTCGGCGTCCGCGCCAGCCCCTGGTGGGGGCCGATGAGCCAGCCGCTGGCGCCGGTCGGCGCGGCGCTGCTGCTGTTTGGCCTGTACGGTCTGGGCGCGGCGGCGATGCTAGGCCTGAGGCGGGCTGACCGGCCGTTCGACAGGACCGCCCTGGCGGTCGCGGTCGGGACGCTGTTCGTGCTGCTGACCCTGCTGATCCGCTACGCCTTCCACGGCGGCGACCTGCGCGCGGCGACGGGGAACGCGGGCCTGGAGACCTGGACCTTCTCGGCGCTCTGGGCGGTGTTCGGCCTGGCGGTGCTGGGACTGGGCGCGGCGCGCAAGGATATCGTCCTGCGCTGGGCGGGCCTGGCGGCCCTGCTGTTCACGGCGGCCAAGGTGGTGCTGTTCGACCTGGCGAGGCTGGAAGGGGTCACGCGCGCGGCCTCGTTCCTGGCCGTCGGCGCGCTGTTCATCGGCGGCGCCCTGCTGGCCCGTCGCCTGAACGCGCGGCGCCGGCCGGCGGAGGACCTGGAGACCTAGATGCGTCTCACGCCTTCTTCTTCGGCTTGGCCTTGGCGGCGTTGAAGGCCACCGCCTCACGGAACAGCGCCTTGAAGGCCTCGGCCGGGATCTCGGCGCCTTGCGGAAAGTCGATGGCGCGGCGGACATTGCCCTCCAGGCTGGAATTGAACAGCTTGGTCGGGTCTTCCAAGGCCGCGCCATGGGCGAAGGTCGTCTTGACCACAGCCTTATAGACCTCGCCGGTGCAGATCAGGCCGTCGCGCGACCAGACCGGCTTGCCCCACTTCCATTCCTCGACCACGTCGGGATCGGCGTCCAGGATCAGGGCGCGCAGGCGGGCCAGGGTTTGGCCGCGCCAGTCGGGGATCGCGGCGATGGCGCGGTCGATCAGGATGGAGGCGGGAACGCCGACGTCCTCGGGGCGGGTGCTCTTCACGGCGTTCCTCCAGAAAGCCCGCCGATCAGCAAGACCAGGGCGAGGAGGGCGTCAAGAACCATTGTTCCGCGAACGGTATCGGCTAGCGTGGCCTGATCATCGCCGGAGACATCCCTTGCGCCTGCTCGCCAAGATCGTCGCGACCGCCCTGCTGCTTTTCGCCCCGCCCGCCTTAGCAAAGCCGGCCACGCCCGTTCCGGTGCTTACCGCCGGGGCCGTGGCCTCGCCGGACCGCTACGGGGCGCTGGCGGCGGCGGAGATCCTGAAAGCGGGCGGCAACGCGGTCGACGCGGCGGTGGCGACGGGCTTCGCCCTGGCCGTCACCTACCCGGAGGCCGGCAATCTGGGCGGCGGCGGGTTCATGACCCTCTATGTCGGCGGCAAGCCCTACTTCCTCGACTATCGCGAGACGGCCCCGGCGGCGGCTTCGGCCGACATGTACCTGGGCCAGGACGGCGAACCGACTCCGGGCCTGTCGCTGTACGGCAACCTCGCGGCCGGCACGCCCGGCACGGTGCGCGGCCTGGCCATGGCCCATAAGCGCTTCGGCAAGCTGTCCTGGGCGCGGGTCCTGGCCCCGGCCATCCGCTACGCCCGCGACGGCTTCACGGTGAACGCCCAGTTCTCCGGAATGCTGGCCGGCGAGGTCCCGCCGCAGTTCGCCAAGACCAACTTCCGCGACCACTTCGGGCCGGTGAAGGCCGGGACGCTGTTCAAGCAACCCGAGCTCGCCGCCACCCTGGAGCGGATCGCAAAGGGCGGCGACAAGGCGTTCTACGAGGGCAAGACCGCCGACCTGATCGTCGCCCAGATGGGGCGCGGATCGGTCAAGGGCCTGATCACCAAGGCCGATCTCGCGGGCTACAAGGCCGTGTGGCGCGCGCCGGTCACCGCCAGGTGGCGCGGCTATGACGTCATCACCGCACCGCCGCCCAGCTCGGGCGGCGTCGCGCTGATGCAGATGCTGCTGATGAAGCAGGACCTGGCCCCGAAGTTCAAAGGCGTCGGCCTCAATGATCCCCAGTACGTCCACCTGCTGGCGGAGATCGAAAAGCGCGTCTACGCCGACCGCGCGGAATATCTGGGCGACCCCGATTTCGTGAAGGTCCCGGTGTCCAACCTCATCGACCCCGCCTATGTCGCCCGGCGCGCCCGCGAGGTCGATCCGGACAGGCCGTCGCCGACCAAGGCGGTGGTCCCGGGCCTGGAGAAGCCGCAGACCACCCACTATTCGATCGTCGACAGGTGGGGCAACGCCGTCTCCAACACCTATACGCTGAACGGCTGGTTCGGCTCGGGCGTGGTGGTCGAGGGGGCGGGCTTCATCCTCAACGACGAGATGGACGACTTCTCGGCCAAGCCCGGCGCGCCCAACATGTTTGGCGTGGTCGGCGGGACCGCCAACGCCATCGCGCCCCACAAGCGGCCCCTGTCGTCGATGACCCCGACGATACTGGTCAAGGACGGCAAGCCGGCCATGGTCATCGGCACGCCCGGCGGCTCGCGGATCTTCACCTGGGTGTTCCAGGTGCTGGCCAATGTGTACGACCACGGCCTGACCCTGAAGGCGGCCCAGAAGGCGCCGCGCTTCCACCACCAGCTGCTGCCCGAGAACGTGATCTTCCACGAACCCTCCGCCCCGCCCTCCGCCGCCCTGAAGACGGCGCTGGAGGCGCGCGGCTACACGTGGACCGAGGACTTCAGCGGCGACATGGAGGCGATCCAGGTGGTGGGCCGGACGCCCGTGCCCGAGGCCGATCCCCGGGCGCGCGGCGTGGCGATGGTGGTGAAGTAGGACTGCGCTGGCCCCCTCCACCGGCTTCGCCGGTCCCCCCTCCCCCAAGAGGGGGAGGAGAGGTCTCTCTCCGCCCCGTTTGGGGGCGGACAGACCTGCGTAAGCAGGTCAGGTGGGGGCCTGTGCCGAGCCTACAGCCCGGCGATCTCCGCCGCGACCTTCAGGGCCGCCTCGCGCGGGTCGTTGGCCGCCGTGATCGGGCGGCCGCAGACCAGGTGGCTGGCGCCGGCGCGGATGGCGGCCTCGGGGGTGGCGGCACGGGCCTGGTCGTTCTTGGCCGACCAGAACGGGCGCACCCCGGGCGTGACGATCAGGAAGTCCGGGCGTCCGGCCTCGTTGGCGATCTCGCGAGCCAGGGCGGCCTCGTGGGGGCTGGAGACGATGCCGTCGACGCCGCATTCGACCGCCTGGCGCACCCGGCGCTCGACCAGGTCGCGGGCCCCGAAGGCGTAGCCCATCTCGATCAGGTCGGCGTCGGTCAGGCTGGTCAGCACCGTCACCGCCAGGATCTTCAGGCTCGAGTCGCCGCGCGCCTTGACGGCCGCGTTCATCACCTGCGGCTCGGCGTGGACGGTCAGCAGGTCGCAGCCGCTGGTCGCCAAGACCCGCGCCGAGCGCTCCACGGTCGCGCCGATGTCGTGCAGCTTCCAATCGAGGAAGATCGACTTGCCCGAGGCCTTCAACTCATGGGCCAGGGCCATGCCGTCGCTGGCCAAGAGCTCCAGGCCGATCTTGTAGAACGACACCGCATCGCCCAGGCGCTGGACCATGTCGCGGGCGTCGTCGACGGTGGGCAGGTCCAGCGGAACGATCAGGCGCGGATCGGCGGTCATGTCTTTGCCCCCAGGGGTTGGCGCGCGAAGCCGTCCGCCCTAGGAGATAGGGTGAAGGTTCAGGCGCTTTGATAAAGGTAAGGACGTCGAATGACCGAGGCCAAACTCGCCGTCAACTTCTTCGTCGCGCTGTTCGCCCTGATCGACCCGATCGGCAACGTGCCTTTGTTCGCCGCCGCCACCCTGGGCGCGGCCGCCGCGGGCCGGCGGATGGTGGCCGTCTATATCGGCCTGTTCGTCGCGGCGTTCCTGATCTTCTTCTTCTTCACGGGCGTGGGCCTGCTGGCCTTCTTCGGCATCTCGATGCCGGCGTTCCGGATCGCGGGCGGCATCATCCTGTTCATTCTCGGACTGGACATGGTGCGCGACGACTTCACCACCATGTTCGCCGACGCGGCCGAGGGCATCGAGGGGCAGTCGGCGCGGGTCTACGCCAAGCAGCGCTTCGAGCGCCTGATCGTGCCGTTCGCCATGCCGCTGCTGATCGGTCCGGGCGCGATCTCGACGGTGATCATCTACGCCGCCGAGGCCAAGCCGTTCGGCTGGGCGGGCCTGGGTCTGGGCGTGGCGGTGATCTCGGCGGTGTCGCTGGTGCTGGTGGCGGTGTTCTGGGCCGCGCCGCTGATCAGCCGGGTGCTGGGCCGAATCGGCATGAGCATCGTGGTGCGGGTCCTGGGCCTGATCCTCTGCGCCCTGGCGGTGCAGTTCGTGCTGATCGGCGTCGGCGACGCGACGCGCGGCCTGGTGCGCCAGGACGCCAAGGCCCCCTACGCAGCCGCTAAGTAGCCGCGCGGTCTGGACAGCCTCGGCCGCACGCGCCCATATCCCGCCATGCGCGCTTCCGCTCACGATGCCGACGTGATCATCGCCGGCGCCGGCATGGCCGGCTCCACCCTGGCTCTGGCCCTGGCGTCGGGCGGCTTGAAGCCGCTCCTCATCGACCCGCAGCCGTTCGAAGCCCAGTTGGCCCCGACCTTCGACGGGCGCAGCTCGGCCATCGCCTATTCCTCGTTCCGCCAGTGGCGCGCGATCGGCGCGGGCGAGGCGCTCGCGCCCCACGCCCAGCGCATCGAGCAGATCCTGGTCACCGACGGCCGCACGCCGGGGGCGGCGGCCCGCAAGGCCTCGCCGGCCTTCCTGCGGTTCGACAGCAGCGAGATCTCCGGCCGCATCGATGGCGAGCCGCTGGGCTATCTGATCGAGAACCGCCAGACCCGCGCGGCGCTGTCGAAGGCAGTAATCGACAAGGGTATTCCGGTCATCGCTCCGATGGCGGCCAAGGCCCTGGCGGTCGAGGCCGGGGCCGCGAAGCTGACCCTGTCGGACGGCCGGGTGCTGTCGGCCCCGCTCGCGGTCAGCGCCGAGGGACGCGGCTCGGTCCTGCGCCGGGCGGCCGGCATCGGCGAGATCGCCTGGGGCTACGGCCAGAGCGGCGTCGTCGCCACGGTGCGGATGGAAAAGCCGCACGAGGGCGTGGCCCACGAATATTTCCTGCCCAGCGGCCCGTTCGCCATCCTGCCGCTGACGGGCAACCGCGCCAGCCTGGTCTGGACCGAGAGCACCGCGCGTGGCGAGGCCCTGCGCAACGCCTCGCCCGAGGTTTTCCACGCCCACCTGATGCGGCGGTTCGGCGACTTCCTGGGCGCGGTGACCGTCGAGGGGCCGACCTTCGTCTATCCGCTGTCGCTGCTGCTGGCCGAGCGGATGACCGCCCCGCGCCTGGCCTTGATCGGCGACGCGGCTCATGGCGTGCACCCGATCGCCGGGCAGGGGCTGAACCTGGGCCTGAAGGACGCGGCGGCGCTCGCCGAGGTGCTGGTCGAGGCCGTGCGCGGCGGCGAGGACATCGGCGCCGAGGCGGTGCTGGAGCGCTACGCCCGCTGGCGGCGGTTCGACACCGTGACCAACGCCCTGGCCTTCGACGCCTTCGTGCGGATCTTCTCGAACGACAATCCGCTGCTGCGGGTGGCGCGCGGGGCGGGCCTGGCGGTAGTCAACCGCATCGCCCCGGCGCGACGCTTCTTCATGCACGAGGCCGGCGGCGGGGTGGGGGATCTGCCGAAGCTGCTGCGGGGCGTGGCGCTGTAGAGGGCGGCGACGCCCTACTCGCTCAGTTCGCGCGCCTCTTCCGGCAGCATGATCGGCACGCCGTCGCGGATCGGATAGGCCAGCTTGGCCGAGCGGCTGATCAGTTCGCCCTTGGCGCGGTCATATTCCAGCGGGCCGCGGGTCACGGGGCACACCAGCACTTCCAGCAGGCGCGGATCGACATCGATGGTCGGGGTGGGAGCGTCTTGGGTCATGGGCTGTGTCTACTGGCCCTCTCGCCTATTGGATAGAGTGCGGTTCGTCATCGTCCCCGGCGGCGGCGTCGATCTCCAGCAGCGCCGTCAGGGTCGCCTTGCGCTCGAAGATGGTCTCGGCCTCCAGCAGGGCCTGCTTTTCCATCGGGTCGAACGGCAGGGCCATGGCCAGACTGTTGATCAGGGCGTCGGAGGGCGCGCTCTCGGCGTCGGTCCAGTCGATGGCCAGGCCCCGGTGGTCGAGATAGCGGCGCAGGGCCGACAGCAGGCGGTCGATATCGGCGGCGGTGCGCGTGCCGCCGGGGCCGTCCTCGCGCAGATCCGGCTCGTAAGGCGCGAAGTCGGCGCGGACCTGACGATAGGGCGTGCGCACCGGCAGCTCGTCGCCGGTCCGGAAGCGGCAGACCCCGGTCAGGGTGATCAGGTAGCGGCCGTCGCTGGTCTCGGCGAAGCTGGTCACCCGGCCGGCGCAGCCGACGGGGGCCAGGGGCGGTTGGCGCGGGTCGGCCTCCTGGCCGGGCGCCCGCGGGCGGGTCTGGATCATGCCGATGATCCGCTCGCCCGACATGGCGTCATCCAGCATGTTCAGGTAGCGCGGTTCGAAGATGTTCAGCGGCAGATGGCCGCCGGGCAACAGCAGGACGCCGTCCAGCGGAAACACCGGGATCACCAGAGGAAGGTCGCTGAGCTTTCGGTAGGCCGCCGCCATTCGGCGCTCCCCTTTTTCTCTAGCTGAACAGGATCGACGACAGCTTGCGTCGACCCTGCTTGGCGACTTCGGAGGTCGGTCCCGCGGCCTCGAACACCGTCAGGAGTTGCTTGCGGGCCGCGTCGTCGTTCCAGGCACGGTCGCGTGCGATGATGGCCAGAAGGTGGTCGGCGGCGTCCTGCAGGCGACCGGCCCCAGCCAGGGCCTTGGCCAGCTCCAGGCGGGCCTCGTGATCGTCTGGGTCGGCGGCCAGGCGCTGTTCGAACTCGGACGTCTCGGACGGGGCGTCTTCCGCGAGCGCGAGCGCGGCGCGGGCGGCGTCCAGGTCGGGATCCTTGGCGTCGGCCGGAGCCATGGCCACCACCTCGGCCGCGCCCTCCAGGTCGCCGCCCAGCAGATAGGCGCGGGCCATGCCGCCCAGGGCCTTGATGTTCTCGGGATCGGTCTGCAGGGCCTGGGCGAAGGCCTGGGCCGCGCCGCCGATGTCGCCGATCTCCAGCGATTCCTTGCCCAGGGCGATCAGGTCGTCGATGGCGCTGGGGCCGGCCGGGCCGCCCAGCTTCTCGACGAAGGCCTTGACCTGGCTCTCGGGCAGGGCGCCCTGGAAGGCGTCCACCGGACGCCCATCCACGAAGGCGTAGACCGTCGGGATCGACTGCACGCGCAGCTGGCCGGCGAAGCCGGGATTGGCGTCGACGTCGATCTTGACCAGCTTCACCGCGCCCTTGGCGGCCGTGACCACCTTTTCGAGGGCGGGCGTCAACTGGCGGCACGGGCCGCACCAGGTGGCCCAGAAGTCGACGATGACCGGCTGGGTCTTCGAGGCCTCGATCACGTCGGCCATGAAGCTGGCGTCCGTGCCGTCCTTGATGTGTTCACTTTTCGCCGGTGCGGCGGGCTTTTCGCCGATCAGGGACATCGGGTCTCTCGTGTACTCAAGGTGGGAACGCTCGAAGCCGCAAGATGGTCCTTCAAGGGCCGCCGCGCAATGTCCCGTTCGCGTATCAGGCGAAGCTTCAGACCACTTCCATCGCCGCGAAATCCACGATCATCGGCTCGACGCCCAGCGCCGCCAGGAACTTGCGGAAATCGGCCTGGGACACCGCCGTGGTGGCGTTATTGCTCAAGGGGTGGAAGTTGACCGGATCGCTGTCCGCCAGGGCCTTGTCGAGCACGAAGCGCACCCGCCGCCCGGCGTCGTTGATCAGGCCGAAGGCGGTGACCGAGCCGGGCGTCACGCCCAGGGTCTCGACCATCATCGCCTCGGGACCGAACGACAGCCGGCCCGAGCCGATCACCGTGTGCAGGCGCTTGAGGTCGATCGTGGTCTCGCCCAGGGCCGAGATCAGCCACAGCTGGCCCTTGGCGTCCTTGAGGAACAGGTTCTTGGTGTGGCCGCCCGGCAGGGCCTGCTTGATCTCCAGCCCCTCCTCGACGCGGAACACCGGCGGATGGTCGAGGGTCGAGTGCTTGACGCCGTGCGCGTCGAAGAAGGCGAAGAGGTCGGTTCGGGTCTTCATGAGAGGCTGTTTAACGGCCGAATGGAACACCTCCAATTCCAAAAAGCCGCCCTCCCCGGCGAATGCCGGGGTCCAGATTCATCCGGATCGGCTTGGGTGTTCGCGCCTATCTCCAGTGCTCAGGCGATCGTCGTTTTGGGTTCGATCCGGGCCCCGGCGTTCGCCGGGGAGATCGGTTGGAGGTGTCATCGGTTCGCGACGCTGGACGGCCTCGCCTCGCGAGCGCTAGACCAGCCGATCAGGGTAGGAAAACAAGGACGAAGGCCGGCATGGAACTGGAGTGCTATCCCACCGAGAACCGTCCGCCGGAGATCGTGCCGGGCCGTCCGCAGCGGGCCTGGATGGATCATTTCGCCGACCGCCATCCCTATCGCTGCCTGCCGCTGACCATGGCCAACACCACCGGCTGGGACATTCTCTGTCCGGTCGGCTTCTCGATGAGCTGGGACGGCGGGGCGCACCAGGAGTGCATCAAGTTCCAGCCCGACCATCCGTATCCGGGGTTCACCGACTTCGTGAAGTCGCACTTCACGCGCGGGGTGGTGACCTTCCACACCGGCTATCTGTTCCGCACGCCGCCGGGCTGGTCGCTGATGGCGATGGGACCGCCCAATCACATCAAGGACGGCATCCAGCCCCTGGCCGGCGTGATCGAGACCGATTGGCTGCCCTTCCCGTTCACGATGAACTGGATGTTCACCCGCCCCGGCACGGTGCGGTTCGAGAAGGGCGAGACCTTCTGCTTCATCATGCTGATCCAGGACAAGCCGATGGAGGCCTTCCAGCCGGTGATCAAGTCGATGAACGCCAATCCCGAGCTGCGCCGCCAGTACGACGTCTGGGCCGAGAAGCGCAGTGAGTTCAACAAGCTGATCTTCAAGCGCGACCCCGAGGCCACCAAGGAGGCCTGGCAGCGCTTCTACTTCAAGGGCGAATACCCCGAGGAAATCGCCGCCGAGGCCCCCAGTCACCACGTCAACAAGCGACGGATGAAGGCCCCGAAGGTGGGGGTCTAAGCCGCCTTCACGGCCGTCACGATCGACTTCACGACCTTCTTCACCAGGGCCGGGTCATCGCCCTCGGCCATGATGCGGATCAGCGGTTCGGTGCCGGAGGCGCGCACGACGATGCGGCCGGCGCCGTTCAGCTGGCTCTCGCCGTCGGCGATGGCCTCCTTCACCGCCTTGGCCTCCAGCGGCTTGCCGCCGGCGAAGCGGACGTTTTCCAGGAGCTGGGGCACCGGCTCGAACTGGCGGCCGAGCGCGCTCATCGGCTGGCCGGTCTGGACCATCACGGCCAGCACCTGCAGGGCGGCGATCAGGCCGTCGCCGGTGGTGGAGAGGTCCGACAGGATCAGGTGGCCCGACTGCTCGCCGCCGAGGTTGAAACCGCCCTCGCGCATGCGCTGCATGACGTAGCGGTCGCCCACGGCGGTGCGCTCCAGGCTCAGGCCCAAGGCGTTCAGCTGGCGCTCGAGGCCCAGGTTGGACATGACGGTGGCCACGACGCCGCCGCCCTTCAGGGTTCCGGCGCTGGCCAGGGCCGCGGCGATGATCGCCATGATCTGGTCGCCGTCGACGACCACGCCCTTCTCGTCGCAGATCACCAGGCGATCGGCGTCGCCGTCCAGGGCGATGCCGATGTCGGCGCGATATTCGCGCACCATCCTGGCCATGGCCTCGGGATGGGTCGAGCCGCATTCGGCGTTGATGTTGGTGCCGTTCGGGGCCACCCCGACCGGGAACACCTCGGCGCCCAGTTCGTACAGGGCGTCGGGCGCCACCTTGTAGGCCGCGCCGTGGGCGCAATCGACGACGATGCGCAGGCCCGACAGGTTCATGTGGCGCGGGAAGGTCGCCTTGACGATCTCGATATAGCGGGCCTGGGCGTCGTCGATGCGCTTGACGCGACCCAGGTCGCGGGGGGCGGCCAGGCCTTCCTGCAGACCCTCATCCATCAGGGCCTCGATCTTCAGCTCCTGCTCGTCGGAGAGCTTGTAGCCGTCGGGGCCGAACAGCTTGATGCCGTTGTCGGCGAAGTCGTTGTGGCTGGCCGAGATCATGATCCCGAGATCGGCGCGCATCGAGCGGGTCATCATCGCCACGGCCGGCGTCGGCAGGGGACCAAAGAGGCGCACGTCCAGACCCACGCTGGTCAGGCCGGCGACCAGGGCCGGCTCGATCATGTAGCCCGACAGGCGGGTGTCCTTGCCGATGACCACCAGGTGCCGACGCTCGTCCTGCGAGCGGAACAGCTTGCCGGCGGCGAGGCCGACGCGCAGGGCCACCTCGGCGGTCATCGGATGCTTGTTGGCCTGGCCCCGGATGCCGTCGGTGCCGAAATAGGCGCGCTTGCTCATGGTCGCTTTGTCGTCTCTTTGAAGCCATCGTCGGACCGCGAAACGATCCGAAATGCAGATTTACGGGAGACGGCCTTGAGCGAGTGCTAAAGGCCGACTTCGAAATCCTCGCGCGGCTAGGGATAATCCTGTCGTTGCGTTCTACAAGGGATCATGGCCCATGTGCGGCATTATCGGCATCGTCGGAAAACAACCCGTCGCCGACCGTCTGATCGAGAGCCTCAAACGCCTCGAATATCGGGGCTATGACTCCGCGGGCGTCGCGGGCGTCGTCGGCGGCTCCAATGGCGAAACGAGGGTCGAGCGCCGCCGGGCCAAGGGCAAGATCAAGGCGCTGGAAGGAGTGCTGACCGAGGACCCGTTGGTCGCCACCGTCGGCATCGGCCACACCCGCTGGGCCACCCACGGCGCGCCCAACGTTCAGAACGCCCACCCGCAGACCGCCGGTCGCGTCACCCTGGTCCACAACGGCATCATCGAGAATTTCGCCGAGCTGAAGGCCGAGCTGGCCGCCGCCGGCCGCGCGTTTTCCAGCGACACCGACACCGAGGTCATCGCCCACCTGATCGACGCCGAGCTGGCGACCGGCCTGCCGCCGCTCGAAGCCTTCAAGGCGACCCTGGACCGCCTGACCGGCGCCTACGCCCTGGCCGTGCTGATCGAGGGCGAGGACAACCTGATCCTGGGCGCCCGCCGCGGCAGCCCGCTGGTCGTCGGCGAGGGCCAGGGCGAGATGTTCCTGGGCTCGGACGCCCTGGCCGTCGGTCCCTTCACCAACCGGGTGATCTATCTGGACGAGGGCGACTACGTGGCCCTCGACCACGACAGCCATCGGATCTTCGACGCCAGCGGCGCGGCCGTGACGCGGCCCGTGCGCGTGGTGCCGACCTCGTCGGTCATGCTGGAGAAGGGCAACTACCGGCACTTCATGGAGAAGGAGATCCATGATCAGCCCGAGGGTTGCCAGCGCACGATCGCGGCCTATGTCGACACCCTGACCTCGAAGGCGGCCGTCCCGGGCGACATCGACTTCGCCAAGCTCGAGCGCATCCAGATCGTCGCCTGCGGCACCTCCTATATCGCCGGCGTCGTGGGCAAGTATCTGATCGAGCAGCTGGCCGACCTGCCGGTCGATGTCGAGATCGCCTCGGAGTTCCGCTACCGCACCCCGGCCCTGCGGCCGAGCTCGCTGGTCATCGCCATGTCGCAGTCGGGCGAGACCGCCGACACCCTGGCGGCCCTGCGCTACTGCAAGGCCAAGGGCATGAAGAGCGCGGTGGTGGTCAACGCCCAGGAATCGACCATGGCTCGCGAGGTCGACGTGGTCTGGCCAATCCACTGCGGTCCCGAGATCGGGGTCGCCTCGACCAAGGCCTTCACCGCCCAGGTCAGCGTGATGATCGCCCTGGCCATCGCCGCGGCCAAGGCGCGCGGGACGATCGGCGACGCCGAGGAGCAGCGCCTGGTCAAGGTGCTGCTGGAAGCGCCGCGCCTGATCGCCGAGGCCATCGGCCTGGAAGACGCCATCAAGGAGATCGCCGCCGACGTCGCCAAGGCGCGGGACGTGCTCTATCTCGGCCGTGGCCCGATGTCGGCCCTGGCCCTGGAAGGCGCGCTGAAGCTGAAGGAGATCAGCTACATCCACGCCGAGGGCTACGCCGCCGGCGAGCTGAAGCACGGCCCGATCGCCCTGGTCGACGACCAGACCCCGATCGTCATCCTGGCGCCCCACGACAGCTATTTCGAGAAGTCGGCCTCCAACATGAGCGAGGTGATGGCGCGCGGCGGCCAGGTGATCTTCATTACCGACACCGAGGGCGTGAAGCACGCTCCGGCGGGCGCCAAGGTGGTGGTCACCGCCCCGGCGTCGGACCCGCTGGTCTCGACCCTGGTGATGTCGGCCCCGATCCAGCTGCTGGCCTACCACGTGGCGGTGGTGAAGGGCGCGGATGTCGACCAGCCGCGCAACCTCGCCAAGTCGGTGACGGTGGAGTGAGGCTGATCCTCCCCGCCGGGGAGGATCAGGCTTTCAGCAGGTAGTCCCGTGTCAGCGGCGTGGCGTCGCGCTTCTTGGCCAGCTGGATCTGGAAGACCATGTGGCCGCCGTGCCGGAAGCCCAGTTCGGCGCCGGCCAGGTAGAACTCCCACATCCGCCGGAAGCGGGCGTCGAACATCGTCGGGATGTCCGGATCGGCCATGAACCGCTCGCGCCAGATGCGGCAGGTCTCGGCGTAGTGCAGGCGCAGGATCTCGATGTCGGTGATCCACAGGCCCGCGTGCTCGATGGCCGCGACGATCTCCGACAGGCCGGGGATGTAGCCGCCCGGGAAGATGTACTTCTGGGTGAAGGCGTTGGTCGCGCCCGGTCCGTGCATCTTGCCGATCGAGTGGACCAAGGCCACGCCGTCGTCGTCCAGCAGCTTGGCGATGGTCTCGAAATAGGTGCGGAAATTCGGCGCGCCGACATGCTCCAGCATGCCGACCGAGACGATGCGGTCGAACTTTTCATCCAGGTCGCGATAGTCGGTCAGGCGGAAGTCGGTCTTGTCGGCCAGGCCCGCCTTCTCGGCGCGTTCCTTGGCCAGGGCCAGCTGTTCGGTCGACAGGGTCACGCCCGTCATCTGGGCCCCGAAGTCCTTGGCGAGCGTCATGGACAGGCCGCCCCAGCCCGAGCCGATGTCCAGCGTCTTCATGCCCGGCTTGATCAGCAGCTTGCGGCCGATCAGGGCCTTCTTGGCGGCCTGGGCCTCCTCCAGCGTCATGTCTGGACGCTCGAAATAGGCGCAGCTGTACTGCATGTCGGTGTCGAGGAACCGGCGATAGAGGTCGTTCGACAGGTCGTAGTGGTGCGAGACGTTGCGGCGCGAGGCCACGCGGTCGTTGACCTGCTGGATCCGCCGCTTCAGCGCCTTGCGGAAGCGGGTGAAGGCCGAGCCGCGCTTGGGCTTACGACCGCCGCTCTCGCCGACGATGGTCAGGAGGTCCGAGATCGAGCCCTGTTCGAAGACGATGTCGCCTTCCATATAGCCTTCGCCGAGGCCCAGGCTGGGATTGGCCAGCCGGCGCAGACCCCGGCTGTTGATCCGGATGGCCACGGGCGGCCCCGTCCCGTCCCCCGCCTTGATGACGCGACCTCCCGGCAGGTGCGCCGTGAAATCGCCGGTCTTGATCATTTTGGAGAGCAGGGCTTCGATCATGGGACCAACTTAAGCTCAAGTTCGGCCGCGACAACCTGTCGCACACGGAGGAAGCGCCATGTCGATCGTGATGACGTCGATCGGGCAGGTCCGGGGCGGCGGGCCGCTGGAGACCATGGAGGCGTCCCGGTGAGCCGCGCGGATCTCGTCGTCTCCAAGGCCGGCCCCGAAGAGGCGTCGATCATCGCCAACCTCATGCAGCTCTATATCCACGACTTCTCGGAGCTCTGGTTCGACCGCGAGGTCGAGGGCGAGCTGGAGCCGGACGGTCGCTATTCCGGCTATCCGGGGCTCGACGCCTATTGGACCGACCCGACGCGCGAGGCCTGGCTGTTCCGGATCAAGGGCCTGCCGGTCGGTTTCGCCCTGGTCAACGACGTCGCCCATTCGGCAATTCCGGTCGACCGCGCGGTGGCCGAGTTCTTCATCGTCCGCAAACATCGCCGGCGCGGGGTGGGGCTGGCGGCCGCCCACGCCCTGTTCGGCACGGCCTGGGGCGTCTGGGAGGCGGCGGTGGTGCGCCGCAATGTCGGGGCGCTGGCCTTCTGGCGCCGCGCCGCCCAGAGCTACCCGGGCGTGCGCGACGTGGTCGAGGAGGACCACGACGACGCGCTGTGGAACGGCGCGATCCTGCGGTTCCGGGTAGGTTAGAGCTTCCTCAGCTCCGGGCAGGCGTCGGGTTCGGCGGTCCAGCTGATGCTGTCGATCTTCCAGACGCCGTCGGCCTTGGCGAGCGTGAAGATGTCGATGCCGCAGTGGACGGTCTTGCCGTCCTTGCTGGCCTCGTAGGGGGCGGTGACGGTGGCCAGGGCGCCGCGGCGGATGATCACCGGCGACCACATCCATTCCTTGAACCCGGTCGGGGTCCGCTTGCCGAAGCTGTCCTCGAAGCTGAAGCGCCGCATCACGACGTCGCCGTCGGGCTTGCTGGTCAGCGACATCAGGCGTGCCTCGGGCAGCAAGGTGGCGCGCATGGCCGCCGCGTCGCCAGCCTCCAGCCCGTCGAAGAAGGCCTGGGCCGTGGCCAGCACCGCCCGGTCCTCGGCGTCGGCCGAAGGCGGCGGGGCGGGGTTCTGGGCCAAGGCGGCGGCGAGCATCAGGGCGGGCAGCAGGGGCATGGCGGAACCTTGGCTCAGGCGTCGTGGGACAGGCGCTGCAGGAAGGCTTGGGCCGCCTCCTTGTGGCGCGGCTTGACGGTCTTGCCGAGGATGGCGACCAGGGCCGCGATCACGGCGGCGTCGTCGGTGAAGCCGATCACCGGCAGGATGTCGGGAATGGCGTCGGTCGGCAGGACGAAATAGGCCAGGGCCGCCAGCATCATGCCTTTGGCCGCCGTCGGGGTTTCGGGATCGCGGGCGGCCCACCAGACCGACAGGGCGTCGGCGGCGAACGGCACCTTCGTGGCCATCTTGCGGATCTTGGGCAGGAAGCCCTTCTCGACCCGCTCCTCGTTCAACTGCACGGTGACGGGCGCCAGAGCCTTCTTCGGATCCAGCACCTCGTTGACGTTTACGTCGGGGGACGGTTTGGCGTCGCGGCTCATCGGTTTAAACCTTTGCTCAACAGCGAGCTTAAACGCAAACCCGCAGGAAACGTCCATGAAACTCGACAACACCGTCGCCGCCGTCGTCACCGGGGGCGCCTCGGGCCTCGGCGAGGCCACCGCCCGCGCCCTGGCCGCCCAGGGCGTCAAGGTCGCCATCTTCGACATGAACGAGGCCCGCGGCGAAGAGGTCGCCAAGGAGATCGGCGGCGTGTTCTGCAAGGTCAACGTGACCAGCGACGCCGATGTCGACGCCGGCTTCGAAAAGGCCCGCGCCGCCCACGGCCAGGAGCGGATCCTGGTCAACTGCGCCGGCACCGGCAACGCGGCCAAGACCGCCAGCCGCGACAAGGCCACCGGCGAGACCAAGCACTTCCCGCTCGACGCCTTCGACCGCATCATCCAGATCAACCTGGTCGGCACGTTCCGCTGCATCGCCAAATCGGCCAAGGGGATGCTGGATCTTGAGCCGCTGGAAGACGGCGAGCGCGGCGCGATCGTCAACACCGCTTCGGTGGCGGCCGAGGACGGCCAGATGGGCCAGGCGGCCTATTCGGCGTCGAAGGGCGGCGTGGTCGGCATGACCCTGCCGATCGCTCGCGACCTGATGGGCGAGGGCATCCGCGTCAACACCATCCTGCCGGGGATCTTCAACACCCCGCTGATGAACGGCGCGCCCGAAGCGGTGAAGGCGGGCCTGGCGGCCTCGGTGCCGTTCCCCAAGCGCCTGGGGAATCCCGAGGAGTACGCCCAGCTGGCGGTGACCATGATCACCTGCGGCTACTTCAACGGCGAGGACGTGCGCCTGGACGGCGGCATCCGCATGGCGCCGCGGTAAAAACTCTCCTCCCCCGTCTGGGGGAGGTGGATCGTCGCGAAGCGCGACGAGACGGAGGGGGCTGGTACGGCCCAGTTGGCGCGGCGCTGACCCCCTCCACCGCCGTTCGGCGGTCCCCCTCCCCCATAGGGGGAGGAGAGAGGCGGGTTGGCTACTTGCCCGGAACCGGCCGCTGGATGCTGCTGGCCAGGTTGGTCATGATCTCGCGGGCGTCGTAGGCGCGCGGGTCGCCTTCCGGCTTCTTGCCCTTGTGCATCACGATCTCGGCCCCGGCCTCGAAGCGCTCGACGGTGCGGATCTGGGCGCGGTCGGCGAAGAAGGGGTCGCCCCAGAAGGGGTCCCAGCTGCGCCAGCCATAGGCGCCGCCGTAGTAACGCCAGGACGGGCGCCAGTAGCCGTAGGGATAGCCGTAGCCAAAGCCCGGACGCATGAACGGATCGGGCTCGACATAGGAGCGCGAGGTGCGGTCGGTGCGGTGGTCGGCGGTCTCGAACCAGTCGTAGCCCTGCTGCACGGTCAGCTCGGCCGACCGATAAAGCAGATAGCGCTCGACCGTTTCACGCGAGGTCAGGCTGTTGCCGGCGAACGACACGCGGTAGCGGTCGCCTTCCAGCTTCTGCTCGGAGAAGCCGCCGGCGGACGAGCTGGCGGACATCTTGGGCTGGTACGGCGTCGGCGTGGCGCAGGCCGACAGGCCGGCGGCTATGACCAGCGCCGCGGCGATGGCGACCTTCTTCATGGACATGATCTGCTCCTTCAAGCGGAGTCCTCGGTACTTAAGACAACTCTGGCGAGGCTTTGTGGTTTCGCCAAGGCGAAGTTTGCGACGCCACGGAAATCTTTCAACCTCTCGACACGATAAGTACGGCCGCCGTGATCAGAAGGACGCCGACCAGGATCGCGAATCCGCGCCGAAATCCCGGCTCGTTCATGCGCGTCGACAGGGCCGCTCCGCCCAGGCCGTAGGACGACATGCTGATCAGGTCCATGCCGATGGTGGCGCAGGCGAACATGATCAATTGCGGGGCCAGCGGCCGCTTGATGTCCAGGAACGGCGGCAGCACGCCCGAGAAGAACAGCAGGATCTTCGGATTGGCGATCTGGACCATGAAGCCGTCGAGGAAGGCCGAGCGTCCCGCCCGCACCGTGGCCGTGGCGTGGCTTTCGATGTTCCTGATCCCCGCCCATAGCGATTTCAGCCCCAGCCAGACCAGATAGGCCGCTCCCGCCCAGGCCAGGAGGTGGAAGGCCTTGGGGAAGGCCAGGATCAGCGCGCCCAGGCCCAGGGCCGAGCCGCTGAACCAGACCAGGGTGGCGGTGTTCATGCCCACCACGCTGATCAGCGCCGCGCCCTTGCCGCGCTCCATGCCGGTGGCGATGGCGAACAGGTTGGCCGGCCCCGGCGTGATGGCCATGACGAACATGGCGACCAGGAAGGCGCCGTAGCGGGCGGGATCGACGGGCAGGTGGTCCATGGCGCGGGTATAGCGCCCCGCGCCATGGCCGAGCTAGGCGCCGACGACGGCGAGAACGTAGATCGCCCGGCCCAGGGCGCCGAACAGCAGCACGGCGGTCGCCAGCGCCTGGATGGTGAAGCCGAGCTCGCGCTTCTTCGGATCGGCGGCGTAGCCCAGGGCGTAGAGGATCCGGCCGATGATCCAGACCACGCCCATGGCCGCCGCGAACAGGTCGTTCCAGTAGATCGCGAACAGCCACAGCGAGGGCAGGTAGATGACCAGCCACTCGACGGTGTTGGCCTGGATGCGCAGGTGGCGCTCCAGTTCGGGATGGCCGGTCATGGCGGGGGCGTCGATCCCGGTCCGGCGGCGCGCGCCGGGGATGCGCAGGATCATCCAGACATAGACCAGCAGCGAGACCAGGGTGACGATGGCCACGAGCGCGTGGGACTGATGCATTTCTTGGGTCCTTCCGCGGACTCATGCCGCCTCGGGGGAAACCCTAACCGTATTCGTCCTGAGTTTGCACGCGTCCCGCCAACCCTTAGAGCACGGCCGTCGCCTTCGCCGCGCGTGGCGCTCTGGAACCCTCCTGGAGCCTATTCGCTCCTAAGGCTGACGATCCTCATTCGCGGAGGCTTGAAGCCATGCGTGTGGACTCCACGGCGATCGCCGAAATCGACTACACCCCCGAACACGGCAAGCTGTTCGTTACATTCCGCGATGGCGACGCGTACGTCTATGTCGGCGTCCCCGAGCGGATCAGCCAGGCCTTCCTGCGGGCCCCGTCGAAAGGCCGGTTCTTCCAGCGGATCATCCGGGACCGGTATCCATACAACCGGGTGTGAAACGAAAAACGCCCCGACCGACGGCCGGGGCGTTCTCGTTTTTCCGAAGTCGGAAGTCCCTAGCCGCGCCGATCGCGCTTGGCCAGCACGCGCAGGCGCAGGGCGTTCAGCTTGATGAAGCCGCCGGCGTCGCGGTGGTCGTAGGCGACCTTGCCCTCCTCGAAGGTGACCAGGTCCTGGTCGTACAGCGAGTAGGGGCTGGTGCGGCCGATGACGGTGACATTGCCCTTGTAGAGCTTCACGCGCACCTGGCCGGCGACCTTGTCCTGGCTGTAGTCGATGGCGGCCTGCAGCATCTCGCGCTCGGGCGAGAACCAGAAGCCGTTGTAGACCAGCTCGGCGTACTTCGGCATCAGCTCGTCCTTGAGGTGCATGGCGCCGCGGTCAAGCGTGATGCTCTCGATGCCGCGGTGGGCGGCCAGCAGGATGGTGCCGCCGGGGGTCTCGTAGACGCCGCGCGACTTCATGCCGACGAAGCGGTTCTCGACCAGGTCCAGGCGGCCGATGCCGTTGTCGCGGCCCAGCTCGTTCAGCTTGGTCAGCAGGGTCGCTGGGCTCATCTTCACGCCGTCGATGGCGACCGGATCGCCCTTCTCGAAGTCGATGGTGATGACGGTGGCCTTGTCCGGCGCGTCCTCGGGCGAGATCGTGCGCATGTGGACGAACTCGGGGGCCTCGACCGCCGGGTCTTCCAGGACCTTACCTTCCGACGAGCTGTGCAGCAGGTTGGCGTCGACGCTGAACGGGGCTTCGCCGCGCTTATCCTTGGTGATCTGGATCTGGTGCTTCTCGGCGAAGTCCAGCAGGGCCTCGCGGGACTTGAAGTCCCACTCGCGCCAGGGGGCGATCACGGTGATGTCGGGCTCCAGGCCGTAGTAGCCGAGCTCGAAACGGACCTGGTCGTTGCCCTTGCCGGTCGCGCCATGGCTGACGGCGTCGGCGCCCATCTTGCGGGCGATCTCGATCTGCTTCTTGGCGATCAGCGGACGCGCGATCGAGGTGCCCAGCAGGTACTGGCCTTCATAGACCGTGTTGGCGCGGAACATCGGGAACACGAAGTCGCGGACGAACTCCTCGCGCACGTCCTCGATGAAGATGTTCTCGGGCTTGACGCCGGCGGCCAGCGCCTTGGCGCGCGCCGGTTCGATCTCTTCGCCCTGGCCCAGGTCGGCCGTGAAGGTGATGACCTCCGCGCCGTACTCGGTCTGCAGCCACTTCAGGATGATCGAGGTGTCGAGACCGCCCGAATAGGCGAGCACGACCTTCTTCACGGACTTGTCGGCCATGGGCGGGTCCTTTCGGAGAGAAACACAAAGTCGCGCGCCTTCAACGGCGAAAGGGTGCGTCGGTCAAGAGCCAAATGGGGCGGTTCTACAGCTGACCTTCGTCCTGCAACGTCCTGATGACGAAGCGCAGGTGGAACAGCTGGCTCAGCGCCAGGCTGGCGGTGAGCGTGGCGCGGACCAGGAAGATGAGGATCGCCTGGGTCGGATCGTCGGTGAACGTCGCCTGGGTCGCGGTGAACGACAGCAGGACGAGGATCGACAGCAGCGGGATGCTCAGCAGGCCCACGCCCTTGGGCGCGCGGACAGAGGGCTTGCCGTCGCGCCCCCACAGCATGGGGACGAGGACGTCCTTGGGGATCCGCTTCCACGCGCCCTGGGCGGTGGCGGCGATGATGGCCAGGGCTGCGATCGAGAGGCCGTCGCCGAGGACGCGGAGGGTCGTTTCCATGCCGGGACTGTATCTCTTAAACGGTGACCTGGGCGCCCAGCTCGACCACGCGACCCGGCGGGATCTTGAAGAAGTCCGTCGGGTTGGCGGCGTTCTTCATCAGGTAGATGAACAGGCGGTCCTGCCACAGCGGCATGCCGCTGTTGGCCGACGGCACGATCGAGCGGCGGCCCAGGAAGAAGCTGGTGGCCATGATGTCGAACTTCAGCCCCTGCTTGCGGCAGACCGCCAGCGCCTTGGGGATGTTGGGGCTTTCCATGAAGCCGTAGTTGACGATGACCTTCTTGAAGTCGTCGTTGACCTTCTCGATCGTCACCCGGTCCTCCTCGCGGACGCGCGGCGTCTCGGTGGTGCGGACGGTCAGGATGACGTTGCGCTCGTGCAGCACCTTGTTGTGCTTGAGGTTATGCATCAGCGCGACCGGGGTCATGTCCGGGTCGGAGGTCAGGAAGATCGCGGTGCCGGGCGCGCGGTGCGGGGCGCGGGCGCGCAGGATCTCCATCAGGTCGACCAGGGGGACGCTGTCGCGGCGGGTCTTGGCGGTGAGGATGTTGGCGCCTCGCGTCCAGGTGGCCATGATCAGGACAAGGGCCGCGCCGAACACCAGCGGCAGCCAGGCGCCGTCGGGGATCTTCAGCATGTTGGAGGCGATGAACACGCTGTCCAGCGCCACCAGCGGGATCAGCAGCAGGCCGGTCTGCCACAGCGGCCACTTCCACACGCGGCGGATGACGACATAGGCCAGCAGGGTGTCGACGAACATCGCGCCGGTGACGGCGATGCCGTAGGCCGAGGCCAGCTTGTGCGAACTGCGGAAAGCGAACAGCAGCACCAAGACGCCGATCAGCAGGAACTGATTGACCGCCGGCACGAAGATCTGGCCGGCCTGGGTCTCGGACGTCCGCTTGATCTCGATGCGGGGCAGCAGGCCCAGCTGCACGGCCTGCTGGGTCATGGAGAAGGCGCCGGTGATCACCGCCTGGCTGGCGATGACGGTGGCGACGGTGGCCATCAGCAGCACGGGCCAGTAGGCGAAGCTGGGCACCATCTCCCAGAACGGATTGTGGCGGGCGGACGGGTGATCGAGGACCAGCGAGCCCTGGCCCAGATAGTTCAGGGCCAGGCACGGGAACACCAGGCACAGCCACGCGGCCTGGATCGGGCGCTTCCCGAAGTGGCCCATGTCGGCATAGAGCGCCTCGGCCCCGGTCACGACCAGGAACACGCTGCCCAGGATCACGAAGCCCAGGAAGCCGTTCTCCAGCAGGAAGCGCAGGCCGTACCAGGGATTGAAGGCGCGCAGGATCGAAAGGTCGTCGGCCAGGTGGTAGGCGCCTAGCGCCCCCAGGATCAGGAACCAAACGGCCGTGAACGGTCCGAACAGCGAGGCCATCCGGTGGGTGCCCTTGGCCTGGACGGCGAACAGCAGGATGAGGATGCCGGCCGAGATCGGCAGGATGTAGGGCGTCAGGGCGTGGCCGACGCCGGGCGCGTCCTTCAGGCCCTCGACCGCCGACAGCACCGAGATGGCCGGGGTGATGATGCCGTCGCCATAGAACAGCGCCGCGCCGACCACGCCGAGGAAGAAGACGACCATCGAGCGCTTGCCGCCGGTCTTGCCGAGCGCCTTCTGGGCCAGGGCCATCAGGGCCAGGGTGCCGCCCTCGCCCTTATTGTCGGCGCGCATGAAGAAGATGACGTACTTGATCGTCACGAACAGCGTCATGGTCCACAGGACCAGCGACACGACGCCCAGCACCGCGTGCTCGGTCGCCGTGGTGCTGCGCGAATGGGCAAGGGCCTCGCGCAGGGCGTAAAGCGGGCTGGTGCCGATATCGCCGAAGACGACGCCGATCGAGCCCAGCGCCATGGCCAGGAAGCCATGGCCCTTCGCGTCATGGCCGTGACCATTGCCGTTCGGCGGTCCGCCGTCCTGATGAGGGATGTCGGTGGATGTTGGCGCGCAATCCAAACTGGACGCGCTGGCGGAGTTGGAAGCGCCGGGGGCTTCGGAAGCCATTCAATCCCTCCGGGCGCCCTCGCAAAACGCCAGGAGCCGACCCATATCGCGATCAAGCGCGGCGCGATACACCCAAACCGCGGCCGATACAATGATCACCCGACGTCGCCCTGAGGACTCCCTCAAGGAGATTTTGCTTCGAGGCTGAACCAGTTTTCAGTTGAACGCGCGGGCGGCCACCTTACGTTCCCGGGTAGATATGTCTGACAGCCAGAAATTTCCCGTCGCGGCTCACGCCCTCGCCTACTTGGCGCACAAGGAGGCGTTTTCGGCTGACCGCGCCGTGGCCAGCGCCGAACTGGCCGCTTCGGTCCCGACCAATCCGGTCGTGGTCCGCCGCGTCACGGCCATGCTGGGCAAGGCCGGGCTGATCGGCGCGCGGGCCGGGGCCAATGGGGGGGCCTGGCTGCTGAAGCCCGCCGACACCATCACGCTGGACATCGTGCTGAAGGCCGTCAACGGCTGCGCCCACCTCGGCGTCGCGCCCAAGGGCGTCAAGGGCTGCCCGGTCGGCGAGAAGATCCCCGACGCCGTCCGCGCCGCCATCACCGCCGCCGATCGCGCGGCGCACGACCGCCTGAGTCAGATCACCGTCGCCGACCTGCTGCACGGCGCCCACGCGGCCATCGAGCCCTGCTGAGCCTATCCGGCTAGCGCTCTATCAGCAGCGCTAAATTCGACTCATAGAAAAATTGCACCTGCTGTTGTTGCTGATCCTCTGGCGGGTCCGTTGGGCGACATTACGTAATCGCTACCGTTTCAGTTTCGAAACGACACCCATTCGAGATCGAGGGATCCAATGACCACCGTCGCCATCGTCTATCATTCTGGTTACGGCCACACCGCCGTCCTCGCCGACAAGGTCGCCGAGGGCGTCCGCGACGCCGGCCAGACCCCGGTGCTGCTGAAGATCGAAAGCGCCGCCCAGGACTTCGCCCCGCTGATCGAGGAGATCACCAAGGCCGACGCCGTCGTGTTCGGCGCCCCGACCTACATGGGTGACGTCTCGGGCGTGTTCAAAGTGTTCGCCGACGCCACCGCCAGCGCCTTTTTCACCGGCGCCTGGAAGGACAAGCTGGCCGCCGGCTTCACCAACTCGCACAGCTTCGCCGGCGACAAGGGCCATGCCCTGGCCAGCCTGACCATCCTGGCCGCCCAGCACGGCATGAACTGGGTCAATCTGGGCATCGCCCCGCCGAACGTGACCGCCGCCGAACGTGGGCCCGACACCCTGAACCGCGTCGGATCGTTCATCGGCCTGGCCGCCCAGTCGGACAACGCCTCGCCGGAGATCACCCCGCCGGCCGGCGACCGCGAGACCGCTCGCCTGCTGGGCGAGCGCGTGGCCAAGGCCGCCGTCCGCTGGACGGTCGGCGCTCGGGCCGCAGAGCTCGACAAGGCCGCCTAGGATCCACGTCCCCAAGGCCGCGGTGGTCTCCCTCCCCAACCGCGGCCCGGAAGAGGCGCGCCCCCAGCCGAGCTGGCGCGCCTCTTCCGCCCCTCAGGCTCGAGGGCTGCTTGAACCAAATCACGGGCCGTGCTCGACTCCGGCGGAGTTTCGTCTTCTTCCGGATCACCCCCGCATGGCCCGCCGCCTCGCCCTGATCACCGGCGCCTCCGCCGGCATCGGGGCCGCCTCCGCCCGCATCTACGCCAGCCACGGCTATGACGTGGCCCTGACCGCGCGCCGGGCCGACCGCCTCGAGGGTCTGGCCGCCGAGATCAAGCTGCGCTCCGGTGTCGAGGCCTACGCCATCCCCGCCGACCTGGCCGAGCCGACCGGCGTCGACACGGTCCTGGCCGCCGTCGCCGAGCAGGGCCGGGTGGTCGACGCCCTGGTCAACAACGCCGGATACGGCTTGCCCGGGACCTATGACAGCACCACCTGGGCCGACCAGGCCGCCTTCCTGCAGCTGATGCTGACCGGCGTCTGCGAGATGACCCACAAGGTGCTGCCGGGCATGGTCGAGCGGAAGTTCGGCCGCATCGTCAATGTCGCCTCGCTGGCGGGGCTGGTCCCCGGCGCGGCCGGCCACACGCTCTACGCGGCGACCAAGGGCTTTCTCGTGAAGTTCTCCCAGAGCCTGCACCTGGAGAACCTGGCGACCGGCGTCCACGTCTCGGCGCTGTGCCCCGGCTTCACCTATTCCGAATTCCACGACGTCAACGGCACGCGCGGCCAGGTCAGTCAGGGCGTTCCCGAATGGATGTGGCTGGGGGCCGACGAGGTCGCCGCCGCCGGTTACGAGGCCGCCGAGGCCAACCGCTCGATCTGCGTTCCCGGCGCCCCGAACAAGGCCATCGCCGCCATCGCCAAGATCGTGCCGGACGACTGGGCCCTGGCGTTGATGGCCAGCCAGGGAAGCCGGTTCCGGAAAGTGTAAGCGACGCGAAAACCTCGTCCTTCGACAGGCTCAGGATGAGGTTTTCGGTCGAGGCCGGGGCGTTGCGGTAGGCCTCACCCTGAGCCTGTCGAAGGGTAAGGCCGCACGTCGCGGACCGGCCCTTTTGGAAAACCGCCCCGGACCTGCTATATGTCCGCCTCGACCCCCGAGCATCCGGACACCCCCTTGAGCGTCACCCTAGACCTGTCGCGCGTCTCTTCAGAGACGACGCCCGCCCAACCCGTCGCCAAACCCCTGGTCAATCTCTCGGGCCTCACGCGCCCGCAGCTGGTCGCGGCCCTGGTCGAGAGCGGCGTGGTCGAGCACGGCAAGGCCAAGATGCGCGCCACCCAGATCTTCCGCTGGATGCACCATCGCGGCGTCACCGATTTCGCGCTGATGAGCGACGTCGCCAAGGAGACCCGCGCCCGCCTGGCCGAAGCCTTCACGCTGAACCGCCCGGAGATCGTCGAGCGCCAGGTGTCCAAGGACGGCACCCGCAAGTGGCTGATCCGCATGGCCCCCGGCATCGAGGTCGAGAGCGTCTACATCCCCGGCGTCGGCCGCGCCGGCGCCCTGTGCGTGTCCAGCCAGGTCGGCTGCACCCTGAACTGCAGCTTCTGCCACACCGGCACCCAGCCGCTGGTCCGCAACCTGACCGCCGCCGAGATCGTCGCCCAGGTCCAGGTGGCCAAGGACGACCTGGCCGAATGGCCGTCGGACAAGGAAGACCGCGTGCTCTCGAACATCGTGTTCATGGGCATGGGCGAGCCGCTGTACAATCTGGGCCAGGTGGCCGACGCCATCGAGATCATCAGCGACAACGAGGGCATCGGCATCTCGCGCCGCCGGATCACGGTCTCGACCTCGGGCGTGGTCCCGCAGCTGCAGAAGCTGGGCGAGACCACCCAGGCGATGCTGGCGATCAGCCTGCACGCCACCAACGACGCCCTGCGCGACGTCCTGGTGCCGCTGAACAAGAAATACCCGATCGCCGAGCTGATGGCCGGTATCCGCGCCTATCCTGGCCTGAGCAACGCCCGCCGCGTGACCTTCGAGTATGTGATGCTGAAGGGCGTCAACGACAGCCCCGACGAGGCCCGCGCCCTGGTCAAGCTGATCAAGGGCATCCCCGCCAAGATCAATCTGATCCCGTTCAACCCGTGGCCGGGCAGCGACTATCTGTGCTCGGACTGGTCGACGATCGAGGCCTTCGCCGCGATCCTCAACAAGGCCGGCTATTCCTCGCCGATCCGCACCCCGCGCGGCCGCGACATCCTGGCGGCCTGCGGCCAGCTGAAGAGCGAGAGCGAAAAAGTCCGCGCCTCGGCGATGCGCAAGCTGTCGATGGCGGCCATGGCCGGGATGCTCGGCGATGACGAGGACGAGGCGGCTTAGGGCGCATCCAGAAACAGGCGACGACTCCCCCGACGCGGGCGCCCCCTACGCAAAACTTGTCGACCCGTGTTAGTCAGGGGGCCGCAAGTTCATCGGGGTAGTTCGCGTCCATGCCGTCCCAGCTCCAGTCGCCCGAGGTCCAGGCCTTCGCCACCGGCTTCCCGGTCACCCTGCTGCATGCCAGCGTGACCCTGGTCATGCTGATCCTGGGCACGGCGCTCTACGCCCTGTTGACCCCGCACAAGGAAATCACCCTGATCCGTGAGGGCAACTCGGCCGCCGCCCTGTCGCTGGGCGGGGTGATGGTCGGCCTGGCCATTCCTCTGGCCATCTCGCTGACCGCCTCGACCTCGGTGATCGAGATCCTGATCTGGGGCGCGGCGACCATCGCCGTGCAGCTCCTGGTGTTCCGCATCACCGACATGGTGCTGCAGGGCCTGCCCGAGCGGATCCACGAGGGGGAGGTCGCCGCCGCCGCCCTGCTGGTCGGGGCCAAGCTGGCCACCGCCCTGATCCTCGCCGCCGCCGTGGCTGGCTGAGCCGGCGGCATCGGGGGGCATACCGTGCATTTCCCCAAGCTTCCCGACTGGCTGGTCTATGCCGCGGCGGTCAGCGCCCTGGTGATCGTCGCCGTCGGCCGGCAGGAGCGCTCGGACGCGCCGCCGCCGCCGCCGCCCGTGCCGGGCGAGGAGGGGCTGCCGCTGGGGCCGTCCTCGCCGTTCGATCCGTCGATCGTGGTCCAGGTGCCCGATCGGCCCGAGCCGGGCTCGGGCACGGCCTTCTCGGTCGGCGACGATGGCACGTGGCTGACCGCACGCCACGTGGTCGACGGCTGCAAGCAAGCCGCGATCGTCGTCGCGGATGGTCGCGGCGTGGCCGCCAAGGTGCATGTCGATCCCAAGGCCGACGCCGCCATCCTGACCACCGAGGGCGGGGCGCCGTCGGTGCCGCTGGGCCTGGACGCCCCGCTGCGCCGGGGCGCGCGGGCCTATCACCCGGGCTTCCCGCAGGGCCATCCGGGCGAGGCCGCCTCGCGCCTGCTGGGCCGCGAGAACCTGGTCGTCCACGGTCGCGGCGCCCGCACCGAGCCGGTGCTGGTCTGGGCCGAGGTCGGTCGCACCGACACGCTGAAGGGCACCCTGGCCGGCCTCTCGGGCTCGCCGGCCCTGGACAGCGCCGGAAGGGTGATCGGGGTGACGGTGGCCGAGGCTCCGCGTCGCGGCCGCATCTACACGACCGCGCCCGAGACCCTGAAGACCCTGCTGGGTCCGCGCCGCCGGCCCGCGCCGTCGGAGTTCGCGCCCAGCGAGCCGATCACCACCGAGAACTACGGCCGCGTCGCCGATGGCCTGCGTCGCGACCTGCGGGTGGCCCAGGTGGTGTGCCTGAAGGTCTAGGCGGGACGGAAACCTCGTCCTTCGAGAGGCTCAGGATGAGGTTTCTACTGAACCGGCCCTGATCCTCATCCTGAGCTTGTCGAAGGACGAGGATCACGCACGATGCCTAGGTGGTCGTCGCCTCGGTCTCGACCGGCTTCTGCCGCGCCGCCACCAGGAACGAGAGCACGATCGCCACGACGCCGATCAGGGCCGTGTAGATGAAGAACGCCGTATAGCCCGCCGCCATGGCCGGACCGCTGACGCCCAGCTTGGCGCCGGCGGCGGTGAAACTCTCGGGCGGCAGGTGGGTGAAGAGGGCCTTCAGCGGCGCGGTGAACCCGCCGTGCTCGGCCGCCAGCGCCGAGCCCTCGACGATGCGCCCCGATTGCGAGGCGATCAGCTTGCCGGGCAGGGCATAGAGCGACGAGAACAGCGCGTATTGCGTGGCCGTGAACCCGGCCGTGGTCAGGCTGGACATGTAGGCGATCAGGGCCGTGCCCGCGACTCCGCCCGCCAGGTTGTCGATGCAGATCGCCCAGAACAGCACCGGCACGCTGTGGCCGCTCATGGCCAGCCAGGCGAAGAACAGGTTACTGATCGGCTGGGCGAAGGCGCCGATCACCAGGGCTTTCATCAGACCCAGCCGCGCCACGATCACCCCGCCCATGAACACGCCGATCATCGAGGCGACGATGCCGAACACCTTCCGGATCTCGGCGATCTCGGTCAGCGAGAAACCCATGTCGCGGTAGAACGGATTCATGATGTTGAGCACGAAGTCCGAAACCCGATAGACGCAGATCGCCGCCAGGATCAGGCCGGCCACGCCCTTGAAGCGCTTGGCGAAGTCGATCAGAGGCTCGCCGAACGCCGCGGACATATAGACGCCGGGCTTGGTGCGGACCTTGGGGATCGGCCAGGCCGCCACCACCACGATGGCCAGGCCGGTCAGCACGCCCAGCAATTGCAGCCAAACGCCATTGGGCTTGGCCTTCCAAGCCTCGGCCAGGGCCTCGCCGCCGACCAGCTTGGATAACAGGGACGCGTCGCCCGACAGGCCCGAGCCCAGGACCAGGGCGCCGACGAGCAGGATGGCGAGGCGCGCGAGCCATTCCAGGGCTTCCAGCGAGCGGGGCTGATGGACGTCGCCGGTCGGGATCGGCCGGATGGTGTGCTCCATCTCGCGCGGCGCCCACAGGGTGGCGAGGACGCCGATCCCGACCACGAAGCCCATGACGGCGTAGGAGAAGTTCCAGCCGAACCGTTCGGCCAGCAGCAGCGGCCCGGCGCCGGCGGCGATCATCGCGCCCCGAAAGCCCCATTGATAGGCGACCGCCATCGGCCCCTGTTCTTCCTTGTCGGCGACCTCGATTCGCCAGGCGTCCAGGACGATGTCGTGCGAGGCCGTGGCGAAGCCCACCGCGACGGCGGCCGCCGCCAGGAGCGGCAGCTGCGTGACCGGATTGAGTGTCGAGATCGTCCACAGCCCCAGGATCATGGCGGTCTGGAACACCAGTATCCATGCCCGCCTGTGGCCGAGCAGGCCGTGCAGCACCGGCACCTTGGCCCGGTCGATCAGCGGAGCCCACAGGAACTTGAACGAGAACGACAGGGTGGCCAGGCTGAAGAAGCCGATCACCGCCAGCGACAGGCCCGCGTCGCGCAGCCACAGCGACAGGGTGTCGAAGATCAGCATGAAGGGCAGGCCCGACGCGAAGCCCAGGCCCAGCATCACCAGGCTGCGCCGCTCGCCGAAGAAGGCGAGGGTCTGGAGAAGAGTCTTCTTCTCGGGCGCGGCCTGCGCCTTCGTTTCGTCAGTCATCGCGGCGATCCCCTGTCCGGGGCGCGCCCGGATCTAGCCGGCGACCTTGGCTCGCGTCGCGGTTTTCGTCCAGCCGCCGCCAAGCCCATTCGCGACGCCCGAGGTGGTCCAGCGTTTGAGGGCGTCACGCAAGGCTTCCTGGGTGAGGGGCTTGACCAGGAAATCGTCCATGCCGGCGGCCAGGCAGGTGCGCTTGTCCTCGTCGAAGGCGTCGGCGGTCAGGGCGGCGATCGGCGAGGCCACGCCCTTGGCGCGCAGGGCCTTGGCGGCCTCGACGCCGGACAGGCCGGGCATCCGCAGGTCCATCAGGATCAGGTCGTAGGCCCCGGCCGAGGCGGCGGCCACGGCCTGCTCGCCGTCGGCGACGCGGTCGACCTTGCAACCCTCGCGCTCCAGCAGGGTGCGGGCCAGCAGGGCGTTGATCGGATTGTCCTCGGCCAGCAGCACGCGGACGCCCTGGGCCACGGCCCCGGAGATGCGGTCGTCGTGCGCCGTCTCGGTGGCGGGCGTCGCTTCGGTCTCGCCGGCCTGCAGCACCTGGACGACCAGCGAGGCGGCGCGCAGCGGCTTGATCAGATAGCCCGAGAAGCCGGCGGTCTTGAGCGGCTCGATGCGGTCGCGCTGCTCGGGTGTCAGCAGCACCACGGCCTTGCGGCCGGTTGGGGGCTTTAACGCCCCACGAGGCCCCGAAAGCGCCGCGTCGATCAGCAGCACGGCGTCGGCCGGCGCGCCCGACAGGGCCGAGTCGATGTCGACGGCGGCGAAGGCCCGGCCGCCAGCGGCCTCGATCTGCCGCGCGGTGGCGGCGCGGACGATGGCGTTGGGCGAGGCGATGGCGACGGCGCGGCCCTCGAGCGGGCTGGCGCGGAGCGCGGGAGCGGCCACGTCAAAGGGCGCTTCGAACCAGAACTCGGCGCCCTGGCCCAGCTCGCCGCCGACCCCGACTTCGCCGTTCATGGCCTTGGTCAGCGTGGCCACGATGGCCAGGCCCAGGCCCGCGCCGCCCAGCTGGGTGGCGTGGGTGATGTCGGTCTGGACGAAGGCGTCGAAGATCCGCCTGCGGGCCTCGGGCGCGACGCCGGGGCCGGTGTCGGCGACCGAGAAGCGGATGCGGCCTTCCGTGGTGGCCGTGGCGGTCAGCAGCACGCCGCCGGCCTCGGTGAACTTCACGGCGTTGCCGGCGAAGTTCAGCAGGATCTGACGCAGGCGACCCTCGTCGGCCTGGATGGTCGGCAAGGGCGTCGGGACGGCCCAGGCGATCTCGATGCCCTTTTCGTGGGCGCGCGGGCTCATCAGCTCGGCGACCTGGCGCAGCAGGCCCTCGATATCGACCGGGGCCAGGCTGAGCTCGATCGAGGCCGCGCCGAGGCGGGCGAAGTGCAGCACGTCATTGACCAGCGACAGCAGGTGGTCGCCGCTCTCGCGCAGGGCGGTGACGTAGGACCGCTGCTCGGCGGTCAGCTTGGTGTTTTCCAGCAGGCGCGCCATGCCCAGCACGCCATTCAGCGGAGTGCGGAACTCGTGGCTCAGGGTGGCCAGCTGCTCGGGCGTGACGCCGGGGCGCTTATCGTCGGGTCTGGGATCGCTCATGGAGATCAAGCTTACCCGCCACGGCTTAACGACGAGTTTGCTTAGCGGCTATGGTGCATCGAGCGCAGGATGTGTGGTCGCATCTGTGGCCAGGCTATCCAAGTGTCGAGCATGGTTTGGCCCAGATTTTCAGCTTGAAAGGACCCCTCATACGGGCGGGTGAGAACGGCTAGTTCGGCGTCGGCTCCAACAGCCATCTTGCCGAGCCCTGAGGCGGCGGCACTGGTCATATTGATCTCGAAATGAACTATGAGCCCTTCCACAAAAAATCTAAAAAAGCGGTGATTCTGTGCGAGCTTAGGGCCAACAGGTGGGGTCGTTTTGGTCACCGCTATTGGCGATTGGTTATGTCGCGGGCCCTTTGTGGATAGTTGAATTAAGCTCGCTGGGTACAATCTCGTAAGAGGAGGAACTTCAGAGATGAGGGCTTCTTTCAAATCCTCCATATCTGCCTTCGGTATAATGATTTCTTGGAATTCTTGCCGTTCACTGATCGCGGCTCTCCAGAGAATGCTCAGAAGAAAAAGTCGAAATCGATCCCAGTCCTCGTTATCTATTATTCTAACTCCCCATTCAGCCGTGATAGCTACGTGATCCCGAAGTTTAAGGTGCTTTCCGGTCCATCCGCTCCAAACTAATTTTCGTCTTCTTAAAAGTTCTATGCCAAAGTTGTCGTATTTAGATAGTATAGATTCTCCTTTCGCGGTCACGATGTTTGGATCGTACCAGCTAGTCTTGCGTTTTGATGGTCGCGTTCCCTCGCCCGCTTGAAATATTGGCTGCCCAGGCACTTCATGACGCGTGAGCGCTTCAGGAATAATGTGCGCTTTCATAAAGGGACCAGCTTCGCCCGTAAGTTTGCAGATACCTGTCGGTCTAGCGGGCATCAGTTCAATCCTCCGATACCTTGCTCTACTAGATTTTCACCCGGCGTCGTGGTCCGCCGATAGGCCAGGGCCTCGGCGACGTGGACGCGGCGGACGGCGTCGGCGCCCTCCAGGTCGGCGATGGTGCGGGCCAGGCGCAGCGTGCGGGTCCAGCCTCGGGCGCTGATCCGGCCGGCTTCGGCCGCCTGGGCCAGCAAGGCGCGGCCGGGGGCGTCGAGGTTGGTGATCTTCTCCAGGAAGGCGCCCTCCGCGCGGCCGTTCAGGCCGTCGGCGACCTCCAGCGCGTCGGCGCGATCCTGCTGCAGCGCCCGCGCCCTGGCCACCCGCGCGGCGGCCTCGGCCGAGCCTTCGGCGGGCGGCGGCAGGGACAGATCGGCGGCGGTGACCGCGGGCATGTCGACGGTGAGGTCGATACGGTCCATCAGCGGGCCCGAGACCCGGCCCTGGTACTCGCGCTGGCACCGAGGCGCCTTGCCGCACGCGCCGCGCCCGGCCCCGCCGTGGCCGCAGCGGCATGCTCGTGTTGGGGTACTGATCGCAGGTGTTCCGGTGTTCCTGAAGGCCAGAAAGCCCGGCGTTCTGGCGCTTGAGGGAGAGAGCCTAGGGAAGCAGCTCGCCCGCCGGAGGGCAGCCCTCGCCCTGCGACGCGAGGATGTCGCGTTGCTCTTTGGATGCGACGAGAAGTCGTTGATGTGGTGGGAGCGGGACGTGCGGGAGCCGCTGTCACGGTTCTATCCGGCTATCATTCGGTTTCTAGGCGGGGAGCCGTGGCCGAAACCTGTCACCTTTCCCGAGCGGCTCCGGGCGGAGCGGCTGCGCCGGGGCCTGACGCTCCTGGAGGCGGCCGAAGCGATCGGCGTGGATGAAGGAACGTACGGGCGGTGGGAGAGCGGGGAGTGGAAACCTACGCGGCGAACCCGGTCGAGGCTCGATCTGTTTCTGACCTAGTCGCTGCCGCCGAGATGGGTTGGACGACGTGCTGCCTTGGCCGTTGCGCTCGGGACCGCGCGCATCCGTTTACCAGAAGCCCTACCCGGTGAACGAGCGCTCAATTCGAGTGTTCGTATCGCAATCACGTCTCTGGGAACGGCAGAGATTCCTCTTGCGACCATTTACCATCTGGGGGAGGCTCTAAGGGTTATGCAGCTTCATCGAGACGCTATCCGTCCTGGGGGGCATTGGCCCAGCGGCTTTTTCGCCGGCGATGATCTTTGACTGTTTGAAAAGCCCCGTCCTGCGGGGCTTTTTTGTATCCAGGGGCCGCTGTGCCTCGTCCCAGCGGCCCCCGCGATAGCGCGAAATGGGGAGTACTGCCATGGGATCATAATACAACGAACGAAACGCACCTCGTGGCGGCGGCGCAAGAAAAAAGCCGTCGTCCAGAGGACGACGGCTTCGCTTCACCAGTAAAGGGCCTTCTCCGCTAAGATGTTCCCGATGCTGGTGCTTCTCCAAAGGCTATAGAGGACTGGAGTCCGCCATGACGCCTTCGAAGATCTCTGATATCGCCGCCTTTTTGCGAGCAAAACCTTTCACGAGTGCTGGCCTTGCGGCGATCGTTTTGGTTCAGGTCCAGCATCTGTACGAATGGACCTTCCGCACCATCCACAACATCGTCCAGCTGAAAGACGATGTCCTTCTGGCGAGTGATATGCTGCAAGGCGCTACCGCCTCGTCGCTCGTGATGGCGCTTCCACAAACCTTCCAGGCCGCGTTTTTGCCGGCTTGCCTGGTTGCGCTGGCGCTGTTCGCCGACGCCGTGCTGGCGCACGAAACCGGTCGCAGCCTGATCGGGCACGTCCGGGCGATTCACCGAATGGTGCGCAGCGATTACGTTTTGGCGTAGTCGAAGAACCTTCCTGGGGCGCGCGACACCGTGCGCCCCAACTTCTCCGCGCGCACTATATACCATAGATTGAGTTAAGGGAATCCTGTCCACCCGAAGGGTGGGGATATCATCGGCCTGAGCTTTATCGTGCGTCAGCACACGTCCGCTCCTCACGGCTCGGCGATCCATGCCACAAGCACAGCCCTCATACCGCCCAGCCACTTGACGAAAGTACGCCCCTGCGCATAGGCGAATCAACCGAGTACTCATACACCTCTCGCAATTCGCTTAGTTTTACAAGCATAAAAACACAACTTGTTGCCCTGCGTGTAGGCCTAGGTACTACACCTAGTGCTCACAATGTCGTGTGCAGCATTAACCTTATAGGAATTCCGACCCTCGACCGACCGCGTTGGGTCGTGGAAAGCGCGGTGGTGCGGGTAGCCCTCTGAAAACATGTCGGTGATCAACTGGCGGATGACGTGGTGGTTTAGATCTCCACATTCGCAGGCATCGCATCAGCCAGCATCGCAAACAGCTTCTTCGGGTCCCCGCCGAGCGCGCGGACAATAACCACGAACTCCACCAGGTCGATCCGGCGAACGCCGGTCTCGAAGTACGAGACGAACTGCTGAGGCCGCCCGAGCCGCCGGGCCAATTCCACCTGGCTCACGCCCTTCTCTAGGCGGAGCGTGCGGACAGCCGCGACCACGGAAGCATAGGCGTCGGTAAAGGCCGACTTCGACATGCGGGCTGGAACTCGTGAGACCAGCCCTTCCGCTATACCGGAAATTGCGATACATGATTTTCCAGTACATGATTATCCGGTATTGAGCGGCTGACTAACCAGGGCGGTCATGAAAGCTATTCTCCACAACGGCTTGGCGCTCGCCATAGCAGCGCTTGCGCTTGTCGCTTGTAACGAAGGCAACACCGGAGCGGCGTCCGCCGGAACGCGGGATCGCGGCGTACCTGCGATCGATCGGAGCAAGGCGGTCACGCAAATCTTCGACGCCATGCGCGACAAGCGCTTTAACGACTACATCGGCGACACGTACCGCTGCGCAGACTTCTTCGCCTTGGCAGGTGTCTCCTACACGGCTGAGCGCATCGAAGGCACGACGGCCAAGGTGGAAGTACGGGCGCTCATGCAGCGGCTGCCGCGCCGTGGTGGCTTCCAGAACATCTCGGCCAATGATGCGGCGGGAACGCGCTGCTACGGCGCGCCGCCCGGCGGATGGACGGCGAACCAGCTAGTCCCTGGGGCGTACATCGCTGACTTCGAGCTGTGGGGCACGGAGTGGCGCATGGTTGGCGTGCCCAGAAACCGCGACGTTCGTTAGGCGCGGTGCGTTGACGGGGCTATCTCCGGCAGCGGCGCTCGGACTGGTGGCGGGCGCGCTCCAGGCAGCAGGGTACGGCTTCTATGTCCGCCATGCGCTGCGCGCTGAGACCCGTCCTAATCCCGCGAGCTGGCTCATGTTCGCGTATGGGACCGCGCTCGTCGTCGTGCTTGAGGCGGCGGCGGGCGCATCGTGGCCGCTGCTGATGCTCCCGGCGGTCTGCGCAGCATCGAGTATCTTCGTTGCGGCGCTGGCGTTTCTACGCGGGGCGACGCTGCGCGACCTGGACCGTGCAGACCTCCTCGCGTTCGCGCTCGATGTCGGCTGTACGTTCGCATACCTCGCGGTCTGGGTCGCACGCGCGGGCGGTCTGGTGCGGCCAGATCTGTTCGAGCTTGCGGCGGCGCTGCTCCTCGCCGGAGCGGCAGGCACGAGCATAACGTCCTTCATACCGATCCTGCGCGGCACCTATCGCGCGCCGGACCAAGAGCGCCCGTGGCCGTGGGTAGTATGGGCCGCCGCGTATGGCGCGCTCGCCCTCGCGACGCTTATGGCGTCGGCACCATCGGCCCTACTCATCTATCCCGGCATAAACCTCCTGCTGCACGCGCTTGTGGCGGCGCTCAGCGTCCGCCGGAATGTCGGGGCGTTGGCAGCGGGTCGCGTGGCCCGATGAGCGCGGGCGTGCGGAGAGAGGAGGACGGCTTTCTCGCCATTATCGACACCGGGCGCATCGGCTTGGGCGTCTACACGCGCCGGCCGCTCAAGGCCGGGGAGCGGGTGTTCGTAATCGAGGGGGCCGAGCGGGTCTGGCAGAGCGTTGACGACAATGACGCCCTCGCGAACCCGAACTGGATCTGCATCGGCGAGCATCGCTGGATCGATCCCACCGGTCCCGCGCGCTTCCTGAATCATTCATGCGAGCCGAACCTCGCGTTCCGCGAGCCGCGCGAGTTCGTGGCGATCCGGGATGTCGCGGCTGGCGAAGAGCTAACCTTCGACTACTCCCTCACCGAAGATGAGGCGCTCTGGCGCATGGATTGCCGCTGCGGCGCGGCGAGCTGCCGGGGCGTGGTGCGGGCGGTGCAGTTCCTGCCGCCGAGTGTCCTAACGCTGCGCTGGCCCCTTCTTACCCCTCATTTCCGGCGGGTACGGGTCTCAACCGAGGATCAGGTGCGGGGCGAAAGTCCCGAACATCACGAGCGCCGCGCCCGCGCCTATGCTGAAGCCAAGGGCTGGAACGTCGCTGAGGTCTATCGCCTCGACGCCGTAAGCGGGAAGTCCGTCATGGGACACCCGGAGGCCCAGCGGATGCTTGCCGACGTCCGCGCCGGCCGCATAACCGGCCTCGTCTTCTCGAAGCTCGCGCGCCTGGCCCGCAACACCCGCGAGCTACTCGACTTCGCCGAGATCTTCCGCACCGAAGGCGCGGACCTCGTCTCGCTCCAAGAAACTATCGACACCTCAAGTCCCGCCGGTCGCCTCTTCTTTACGATGATCGCAGCGATGGCCGAATGGGAAAGGGCTGAAATCGCCAGCCGTGTTCAGGCGTCGGTGCCGATCCGCGCGAAGCTCGGCAAGCCGCTCGGGGGCGGGGCTCCCTATGGCTACCAATGGAAAGACAAGCAGCTCGTGCCGGATCCCAAGGAGGCCCCCGTGCGCGTCCTGGTGCATGAGCTGTTCCTTGAGCACGAGCGCAAAAAGACCGTCGCACGCATCCTGAACGAGCGCGGCTACCGGACCCGCAACGGCTCCGCCTTCTCAGACACCACAATCGCCCGCCTCCTCGAAGACCCAACCGCCAAGGGGCTGCACCGGGCCAACTACACCCAGACTACGGACAGCTCGAAAGCCTGGTCCCTCAAGCCCGAGAGCGAGTGGGTGTACACGCCGGTCGAGCCAATCCTGTCTGAGGAGCTGTGGGAGAGCTGCGTCCGGGTGCTCAATGCCCAGAAGGAGCGCCGTACGCCTGTCACCCGCCGCGCCATCCACCTCTTCGCGGGCTTCGCGTACTGCGCCTGCGGACAGAAGATGTACGCCCGCACCAGCCATCCCACCTACATCTGCGAAGGCTGCCGCAACAAGATCCCGGCCGCCGATCTGGAAGCCGTGTACCGCGAGCAGCTCCGCCACTTCCTCATCTCGCCCGAGGAGGTCGCCGCGCATGATCGCGCCGCCCAGGACGTGATGCGCGAGAAGGAGCAGCTCATCCAGAGCGCGGAAGCGGAACTCCGCCGGATCGAGAGCGAAGACGAGACCGTCTTCCAGCTCTACGTGGCGAAGGAGATCTCCCAGGAGGATTTCGGCCGCCGCCACAAGCCGCTATCCGAGCGTCGGACGCAGCTCGAAGACGAGCTGCCCCGTCTCCAGGCCGAACTCGATGTGCTCCGCATCAACACCGCCTCAAGAGAAGAAGCAGCGCTCGAAGCGAGAGACCTAACCGCGCGGTGGAGCGACCTTCCTGCCGAGGAGAAGCGGCAGATGGTGGAAGCCATAACCGACCGCATCGTCATAGGCCGCGAAGACGTGGAGATCGCTCTGCTCCATCTCCCGCTTCGCGGAACAAGCGACAAAGAGGCCACACGAGCACAGGGGTTCATGGCCGCCACCAGCTGCACCCGGGCCGGGTAGCGGATGTGGGCGTTGGCGCGAGCCACCATCACCTCGCCGGTCTCCAGCGGCGCGCGCAGGCTGTCCAGGGCCTGGACGCCGAACTCGGGCAGCTCATCAAGGAATAGCACGCCGTTATGCGCCAGCGACACCTCGCCGGGCTTGGCCTTCAGTCCGCCGCCGGTCAGGGCGGCCATGCTGGCGCTGTGGTGCGGGCCGCGGAACGGTCGATCGCGGGTCAAGGCGCCGCGCGCGATCAAGCCCGCCACCGAATGGACCATCGAGGTCTCCAGCAGCTCCTTGGAGCTCAGCGGCGGCAGCAGGCCCGGCAGGCGCTGGGCCAGCATCGACTTGCCCGAGCCGGGCGGACCGACGAACAGCAGATTGTGGCCGCCGGCCGCGGCGATCTCCAGGGCCCGCTTGGCGTGCTCCTGGCCCTTGACGTCGCGCAGGTCCTTGGGCCGCTCGCCCTCGACGATCGGGCCGGGCGCGGGGGCCGATAGGATCTGGCTGCCCCGAAAGTGATTGATCAGCGCCACCAGCGAGCGTGGCGCCAGAATCCGGGTCTCGCCAGCCCAGGCCGCCTCGGGACCGGACGCCTCCGGACAGATCAGGCCCAGGTCCATGGCCCCGGCCGCCATCGCCGCCGGCAGGGCTCCCGCCGCCGGTACGATGCGGCCGTCCAGCGAGAGCTCGCCCATGGCCGCCCAGCCGTCGAGCGCGTCCATCGGGATCACGCCGATGGCGGACATCACCGCCAGGGCGATCGGCAGGTCGAAGTGCGTGCCTTCCTTGGGCATGTCGGCCGGCGCCAGGTTGGCGACGATGCGCTTGCCGGGCAAGGACAGGCCAAGGCCCGCGAAGGCTCCGCGCACCCGCTCACGGCTCTCGGCGACGGCCTTGTCGGCCAGGCCGACAATGACGAACACCTGAGCGCCGGTCGTCAGCTGCACCTCGACATCGACGCGTCGGGCCTCGACGCCCTCGAACGCGACGGTGACCACCCTGGCGGCCATTCCAACCCCTTGCGGATATTTGATTTATCCACAAGTCACAGCATAGCGCGTGAAATGGAGCAAGAACGAAAAACGAACGTTTCGCGAAACATCCACGTTTCCGCAGAGTTACCCACCGTTTCGGCGAATGTCCTCGATGCGGTCCCAAAGTACAGACGCCGCGTCGATCCCGGTAAAACGCTTCAGCTGTTGGGCGCCAGTTGGTGACGTGACGTTGATTTCGGTGAGGTACTCGCCAATGACGTCGATGCCGACAAAGATCAGTCCACGGCGCTTCAGCTCGGGGCCGATGATCCGGCAGAGCTCCAGGTCGCGCGGGGTCAGTTCGACGGCCTCGGCGCGGCCGCCGACCCGAAGGTTCGAGCGCACCTGGCCGTCGGCCGGCACCCGGTTGATGGCTCCGACCGGCTCGCCGTCGACCAGCAGAACGCGCTTGTCGCCCTTGCTGACGGCCGGCACGAACTTCTGGGCGATGACCTGTTCGCGACCGATCATGGCGTGCAGTTCCAGCAGGGCGTCGAGGTTGGGATCGTCCGCCAACAGACGGGCCACGCCCGAGCCGCCGCCGCCATAGAGGGGCTTCAGCACGATGTCGCCGTGCCGGGCGCGGAAGTCGTAGATCGCCTCGTGGTCGGAGGTGATCAGGGTCGGCGGCTGCACGCCCGGGAAGTCGGTGACGAACAGCTTCTCCGGCGCGTTGCGCACCTCGGCGGGGTTGTTCACCACCAGGGTGTGGGGGTGCACCTTCTCCAGGAAGTGCGTGGCCGTGATGTAGGCCATGTCGAACGGCGGATCCTGGCGCATCAGGACGACGTCGATGTCGTCCTTCATGTCGAGGACCACGAGCTCGCCCAGATTGGCGTGCGCGCCGTGGACGGTCGAAAGCTCCAGGGACTGGGCGCGGGCGAACACCCGGCCGTCTTCCTGCGACAGCTTGTCGGGCGTGTAGAACCACAGCTTGTGACCGCGGGCCTGGGCTTCCATCATCATCAGGAAGGTCGTGTCGGTTTCGATGTTGATCCCCAGGACGGGATCCATCTGGACGGCGACTCGCAGCGACATGGGGGCTCCTGGGGTTCTTCCTGGCGTTTGGACGCGACGGCTTAGTTAGGCGTTCTCGCGCCCAGGTCCAACGGCGGACGTGCTCTAGTTCAGCCTTAGCCGCATCCGTTCGCGGGCCGCGCGGGCCGCGATGGCCGCGCCGCCGTCCAGGATCTGGGCGCGCGAGAGGGCCTGCAGGGCGCCGGCCAGGGCGCCCTGGCCTTCGCGGGCGGCGGCGACGTCAAGCCAGGGGCGGTGGTCGGCGGGGTTGAGCAGGGCGCGGCGCAGGGCCGAGCGCTCGGCGCGGACCCAGTCCTTGGCCTGCTGGGCGCGGGCGAAGATGTTGTTCTGCAGGCGGATCAGCACGGCGCGGTCGGAGATCGGCGCCATCAGGAGCTCCAGCCGCGAGGCGACGTCCGGCATCAGGCCCGTTCGCAGCGCCCGGCGCGACAGCTCCGACGGCAGCACCACCCGGCCCTCGCTGAAGGGATCCAGGGCCAGCGGACCCTCTTCGGTCTCGATGCGCAGCAGGAAGTGGCCGGGGAAGTCGACGCCGTAGAGCTCCAGCCCGACCTGGCGGGCGGCGTGCAGGTAGAAGACGCCCAGCGCCACCGGCAGGCCCTTGCGGCGCTCGGCGATGGCGATGACGTCGGCGTTGTCGGGATGGTCGTAGGTCAGCACGTCGCCGGTCAGGCGGAGATCCCCGGCCAGGGTCTCGGCCACGGCCTCCTCCGGCGACTCGGCCTCGGCGCGGCGGCGCAAGCGCTCGACGGCGTCGCGGGCCAGATCCAGGGCCGGTTGGGTGTCGCGGCTGGGATCGTCATGGACGGCGCAGGCCAGGGCCGCCTCGAACAGCGGGAAGCCCTCGTCGGGGCCTTCGCCGGCCTTGGTCAGGATCGCCTCGGCCTCGTCGCGCGTCATGCGGCCCCCCAGGCGTTGGGAAGGTGCCGCGGCGCGCGGCCGGGGGCCAGGGCGATGAGATCCAGGCGCACGAAGAGATCGCGCAAGGCCACGCGGTGCGCGCTGACATGGGCGGCGGCGCGGCGCAGGCGGTCGCGCTGGGTGGGCGTCACGGCGTCCAGGGCGTCCTCGATCGTTGATCTCTGCTTGACCTCCACAACGGCCAGCACCTTGCCGCGTTGCGCCAGCAGGTCGATTTCGCCGAGCGGGGTGGCCAGACGGAAGCCCAGGATGCGGTAGCCTTTGGCCATCAGCCACAGGGCCGCGACCACCTCGGCCCTACGGCCCAGCTTGCGGGCCGCGGCGCCTCTCTCCTGCCGAGTTTTGGCCTGGCGAACATGCGCATGGCGACCGCCGGGGACCATCAGGTCTGCTCCTTCAAGGCCAGCGCCTGGCGGTAGAGATCCTTGCGCGACAGGCCCAGCGCCTTGGCGACCTCGGAGGCGGCCTCGCCCAGGGGCAGGCGGGCCATGGCCTCGCGCAGGGCGGCCTCGGCGTCGTCGGCGGTGGCGAGTTCCTCGGCTCCGGGACCGACCAGGATGACGATCTCGCCCTTGGGCGCCGCGAAGCGCGGATCCGCGGCCAGTTCGGCGAGCGGCCCGCGAATGCAGGTCTCGTAGAGCTTGGTCAGTTCGCGGCACACCGCCGCCGGCCGCGTTCCGCCGAACACGGCGGCCATGTCGGCCAGGCAGTCGTCGACCCGCGAGGCGCCTTCGTAGAAGATCAGGGTGGCGCGGGTGTTGGCGAATTCCTCGAAGAAGGTCCGCCGCGCGGCGCTCTTGGGCGGCGGAAAGCCGGCGAACAGGAAGCGGTCGGTCGGCAGGCCGGCCAGGGTCAGGGCCGCCAGGACCGCCGAGGCGCCGGGGATCGGGATCACTGGATGGCCGGCGGCGATCGCCGCCTTGGCCAGGCGGTGGCCGGGGTCGGAGACCATCGGGGTGCCGGCGTCGGAGACCAGGGCAACGCGCTCGCCGGCCTCCAGCCGCTGCAGGACGCCGGGAATGGCGCGTTCGGCCACGTGTTCGTCGTGGCGCTCCAGCTTGGTCTTGATGGCATAGGCCGCCAGCAGCTTGCCGGTGACGCGGGTGTCCTCAGCCAGCAACACGTCGCAGGCGGCCAGTACGTCCAGGGCCCGCAGGGTGATGTCGCGCAGGTTGCCGATCGGCGTCGCCACCAGATAGAGGCCGGGCGCCAGGGGCGCGTCGGACAGGGCTGGCGGGGGAAGCTGACGGCTCAACGTGCGGGTGTCCTTGAGTTAGCCGAAACAGGCATATCAGGTCGCGAGCGCGCCTGTCAGCCGGTCCAGCACCAGGCGGCCGGCGCGGGTGGCGCGCAATCGGTTGCGATCGTCGCCCAGCAGGCCGGCCTCGACCAGATCGCGGACCTTGGGCAGGTCAGGAGTCAGGCCCAGCGGGGTCATCTCGTCGAAGCTGACGCCATCGTCGATGCGCAGGCCCAGGACCAGGCGCTCCTCGGCCGCTTCCTTGGGGGTAAGCATCTCGCGCGCGAAGCCGAGGCCGGTCTCGCTCACGGCGGCGATGTAGTTCTTGATGGCGCGGTGGGCGACGGTGGCCGCGCGGCCTTCGGGCAAGGCGAGGCGGCCATGCGCGCCCGGCCCGACCCCGACATAGTCGACGCCGCGCCAGTAGACGAGGTTGTGCCGCGATCGCGCCGCCTCGCCCCGGGCGTGGTTGGAGACCTCGTAGGCGTCGAAGCCGGCGGCCTCCAGGATCTCCTGCGTGGTCTCGAACAGGGTGGCCGCCAGGTCCTCGTCGGGGACGACCAGGGTCCCGCGTCCGACGGCGCGGTCGAAGGCGGTGCCCGCTTCGATGGTCAGCTGATAGGGCGAGACGTGCTCGGGGCCCAGGGCGATGGCCTCGGAAAGCTCGGCGCGCCAGGCCGCGTCGGTCTGGCCGGGACGGGCGTAGATCAGGTCGATCGACAGGCGCGGGAAGGCCTTGGTCGCCGCCGTGATCGCCCGCCGCGCCGCGCCGGCGTCGTGGTTGCGACCCAGGGCCCTCAGGGATTCATCGTCCAGCGCCTGGACGCCGAGCGACAGGCGCTGGATCCCGGCGTCGGCCAGGGCTTTGAACCGATCGGCTTCGGCGTCGGTGGGATTGGCCTCGAGGCTGATCTCCAGGTCGTCGGCCGGCGACCACAGGCGCTTGGCGGCGTCGATCACCCGGGCGACCTCCCCCGGATCCATCAGCGAGGGCGTGCCGCCGCCGAAGAAGATCGAGAGTAAGGTTCGCTCACCGGTCAGGGCGCGCTGGGCTTCCAGGTCGGCGACGATGGCGTCGGCCAGCGCCGCCTGCTCGTCGGTCTTGCCCCGGTCGCGCACGACGTTGAAGTCGCAATAGGGGCAGATGCGCGCGCAGTACGGCCAGTGGACATAGACGCCCAGCGGGGCCCTGGAAGGATCAGTCAATCAGCGCCGCCTTCAGCTTGGCGAAGGCGCGGGCGCGGTGGCTGATGGCGTCCTTGGCGGCCGGCTCCATCTCGCCGAACGTCAGGGGCTGGCCCTCCGGCAGGAAGATCGGGTCGTAGCCGAAGCCGCGCGCCCCACGGCCGGGGAACACCAGGATTCCGTCGACGCGGCCCTCGACCACCACGGCCGGGCCGTTCGGCCAGGCCACCGCCAGGGCCGAGGTGAACCAGGCCGAGCGGTCGTCGGAACCCGTCTCCTCCAGCCGTGTCTCGACGTTTTTCATGGCCGCGACGAAATCCTTGGAGGGTCCTGCCCAGCGGGCCGAAAAGATCCCCGGCGCGCCGTCCAGCGCCTTGACCGACAGGCCGCTGTCGTCGGCCAGGGCCGGCAAGCCCGAGCGGTCGGCCGCGTGACGCGCCTTCAGCAGGGCGTTGCCGACAAAACTACCTTCTGTTTCCTCCGGCTCGGGCAGGCCCAGCTGGCCGGCGGTGACGATCTCGAAGCGGCTGTCCAGCAGGGCGGCGATCTCGGGCGCCTTGCCGGGATTGTGGGTGGCCAGCACAAGCTTCGCGCCCGGTTCAAGCTTCAGCGCCATCCGACATCTCCCTAAGCACGGCAACGCGCTTCCTTACCCTGGCTTGGAGACCGCCGTCGACACCACTGTGACCTTACGGCAACTGTTCCGCGCGACCGTGCATCATTACCAGAGTTTAATATCGTTTCTCGATAAACAACATTGGCGGAACCGGAAACGCGCTCTATCTGTTGACCTGTGGATAGAGGCCGAATGGCTCGACCCCGTCCACGTCTCTCAAACTGGAAACACGATGTCCGCCGCCCGCCTGTTCCGCATCGCCGACAAGGTTCTCATGACCGTCATCACCGCCGCGCTCATCGTGGCCGTGCCGGTGTCGGCCGTGGCCTTCGTGGTGCAGACTCTCTAGGCGGGTAAGGGTTTCCAGAGCCGAGACTGGGTTTTTTGACGCCCGCCGCGACGCGGGGCAATTTGCTTAGCGTCGCTGTCGGGGGGAAGCAGCCATGCGCGCCTTGGGCCCAGGCTCCGTATCGAGTTTTCTGAAGATCATCCTCGACGTGATCTATGTCGGGCTGTGGATCTTCGTGAGCCTTCTGTCGCTGTTCACGCTGGTCGCCCTGCTGTTCAGCTTCAATCCAGAACTTCTGGCCTCGATGTTGCCGATCAGCGACGCCGTCGAGGCGGTCAGCCGCGACGGGCCGCTGTTCGCCGGCGCCCTGGCCGCCTGGGCGCTGCTGCTGGGCGGCTGGATGGTCATCGTCGAGCGCCTGCGCAAGATCTTCGCCACCCTGACCGCCGGCGATCCCTTCCATCCCGACAACGTGGTGCGCCTGCGCCTGATCGGCCTTGTCCTGGCGGGCCTCGAGGTTGGGCGCTACGTCTTCTCGGGCATGGCCCGCTGGCTGGCCCCCAAGGCCAAGGTGATCGACGACAGCTTCACCTTGACCGCCTGGTTCTCGGTGCTGGTCGTCTTCGTCCTGGCCGAGGTCTTCCGCGAGGGCGCCCGCCTTCGTCGCGAAGCCGAACTCACGATCTGAACCGGAGCGATCCAAGCATGCCTGTCCGCGTGAACCTCGACCGCGTGCTGCTCGACCGCCGAATGTCGCTGACGGAGCTCTCCGACCGGGTGGGGGTGACGATCGCCAACCTGTCGATCCTCAAGACCGGCAAGGCCCGCGCCGTCCGGTTCTCGACCCTCGACGCCCTGTGCCGTGAGCTGCAATGCCAGCCCGGCGACCTGCTGACCTTCGAATATGGCCCGGCCGGCGGGCATGACGACGACGAAGACGACTAGTTCGCGCGCCCGAGGAAACCACCGACGGGGCAGGACGTTTCAGGGGTGAGGCGGGGGCGCCTCGACATCCTGGGAAAATCGAATTGAACGTGACTCGCGTAATCTTCGCTTCTGTCTTCGCCGTCGGCGCCCTGGCGTCCGCCGTCTCCGCCCAAGCCTCCAGTCCGGGCGCCTGGGCCGAGTTCAATCAGCGTGTCACCCGCAGCTGCGTCGCCGCCTCGGGCTACCGCAACGCCCGGCCTTCGCCGATCATCGGCTTCGACGACCGCGTCGGCAAGGTCGCGGTGCTGGTCTCCGACCGTTCGCGCGGCTCTAACAACGCCAAGCTCTGCCTCTACGACAAGGCCAGCCGGAAAGCCTATATCGACAACGCCGACGGCTGGGTCGCGCCGCCGCAGCCGCGCTAAGCGCGGGCTTGCCGGGAGGGGCGCGCCTAGTAGGCGCGTCCTTTCTCGTCCTCGCGCCACTTCAGGATCATCTGGCGGTCGCGGAATTCGAAGGCGTCCAGACGCTTGAGGAAGCTCATCCCCAGCAGCGAGCCGTTCATCGGCGCCTTGTTCACCATCACCCGGAAGCCCTCGAGCTTGATCGAGCCGATCTCCAGGCTCGTGGCGTCGTAGGCGGCGCTGTAGCCCTTGCCGTTGGCGGTCTCGGTCTCGTAGCCGTAGTTCAACGTGTCGACGGCGATCCCGAGGCGGCGGGCGTCGTCGGGGCTGAGCACGGTCTCGGTCGCGCCGGTGTCGACCATGAAGCGCACGCGCTGGCCGTTGACCAGGCCGTCGACGACGTAGTGGCCGCCTTCGCCTTGCGGAACCATCAGGGTGCGCTCGCCGACCGCGACGGGCGTGCCGACATTGAAGGCCAGCTTGAGCCGTTGCGGGACGTCGGCCAGCTCGGCGCGGTAGGCGTAGCCCAACGCCAGGACCGCGATGATACCGCTCCAGATCGCGACATATTTCAGGTGCTGGCTGATCGAGCCCTGCAGGCCCCGCAGCAGCGCCGTCGAGACCAGCACCACCAAGCCGATCTGGTAGACGAGGTCGGCCTTGTCGTCGCCGGTCCGCATCGCGTCGGGAAAGGCGCGCCAGAGCGCGAACGCCAAGGCGCCGATGGCGGCCAGCACCCCTAGCCATAGCCAGAGCCGATGACGCGGGATCCCTGGCGGCCCTGACCTGACCGCCGCCGGCGGCGGCGCGTCGGGTTGGTCCCATGGGCCCTTCATTGGGCGGCCGCTATCATTTGGCGAGGGCGTCAATTCAGCCGCCGCTTCTTCAGCAGGCTGGCGCGGTCCATCGAGCGGATCTCGACCTCGAAGGCGTCGCCCTCGCGCAGGACCTTCAGCGGCACGCCGACGCCGGCGTCGCCGAGGCTCCACATCGTCTCGTAGAATTCGGCCAGGGTCGAGACCGGCATGCCGTCGACGGCGAGGATCAGATCGCCGGCTCTCAGCTCGGCGCGGGCGGCCGGGCCCTTGGGCGAGATGCCGACGATGACGACGTGATGGTCCATCTCCTGGGCGAAGACGCCCAGCCACGGCCGGGGCGGGTGCGGGCTGCGGCCGCGGGCCAGTTCGTCCAGGATGGGCGGCAGCAGCTCGGCGGGCACGAACATGTTGATCGGGCGGGCCAGACCTTCGTTGTCGCGGCCTTCCAGGGTCAGGGAGCCGAGGCCGACGAGGTCGCCCTTGGGGCCGATCAGGGCCGCGCCGCTCCAGTGCGGGTGGGCCGGGCCGGTGATGATGGCGTCGTCCAGCAGGTATTCCCAGTAGCCGGCGAACGGCATGCGGGCCAGCACCTTGCCGGCCACGGCGTGGGCGCGGCCGCCGGCCCCGGCGGCGATGATCGGCGCGCCGGTGTCCAGGTCCTTGGCGCTGCCGATGGTCATGACCGGCAGGTCCAGCGGTTCCAGCGCCTGGACGAGGCCCAGGCCCGAGCGGACATCCAGGCCCAGCACGTGGGCAGGCACGCGGCGGCCGTCGTTGCGCGTGAGCACAACCTCCTCGGCCTCGGTGATCAGATAGGCCATGGTCAGCACGAGGCCGCCGGGGCCGATGACAACGCCGTTGCCGACGCGCTCGGTCCCCAGGATCCCGGCCGTATAGGCGTCGGGGGGCACGGTGGCTTCCAGCGCCACCATGGAGGACAGCGCCTGGTCGAGGTCGAAGCGATAGGCCTCCGCCGACGGGCGCAGGCGGGCTTCGACTTCATGGCCTTCGAACGGGGTGGTCACGCGAAACTCCTGAAATCCTTAAGATAGGAATCTGGGACCGTTACCCCGTTCCGGCAAGTGCGACCCGAACGTGATGGCGCGGCCACCACGTTCTTCTCGCGAGTTGGAGATGGAAGCTCCTAGGCTCCGATCGCCGCGCGTTGCATCACGAACAGCTCGTTGACGCCCTTCTCGGCCAGGCCGAACAGGCTCTGGAACTCGGACTTGGTGAAGCCGCGCTTTTCGCCGGTGGCCTGGATCTCGACGATGTCGCCCACGTCGGTCAGGACGAAGTTGCTGTCGGCCTCGGCGCTCGAGTCTTCTTCGTAGTCGAGGTCCAGGACCGGGGTGTCCTTGAAGACGCCGCACGAGACGGCCGCCACCTGGCCCTGGATCGGGTCGGTCTTCAGCACGCCCTCTTCCAGCAGGTAGTTGACCGCCAGGCGAAGGGCGACCCAGGCGCCCGTGATGGCGGCGGTGCGGGTGCCGCCGTCGGCCTGGATGACGTCGCAGTCCAGGCTGATCTGGCGCTCGCCCAAGGCCTTGAGGTCGACGACGGCGCGCAGGGAACGGCCGATCAGGCGCTGGATTTCCTGGGTGCGGCCGGTCTGCTTGCCGACGGCGGCCTCGCGACGGCCGCGGGTGTGGGTCGCGCGCGGCAGCATGCCGTACTCGGCCGTGACCCAGCCGGCGCCCTTGTTGCGCATCCAGCCGGGAACGCTCTCCTCGACCGTGGCGGTGACCAGCACCTTGGTGTGGCCGAAGCTGATCAGGCAGGAGCCCTCGGCGTAGCGGTTGACGCCGGTTTCCAGCGTGACGGCGCGCAACTGGTCGGGGGCGCGTTCGGACGGACGCATGAGGAAACTCCTGATCTCAGGGATATTTGAATGTGTGTGAGGGGCCGCTTATCCTATTGATAGCCGTAGTTGAAAGAGGCCGACCGCTTTTGTCCGCTGACCGGGTCCCAAACGACACGCCCTTCATGGCCTTTTAGAGCATGACTCATCTGTTCCCTGGTCCGATCGTCCCCGCGCCAGGCCTTGGCGAGATGGACAGCCGCGCCCGCGACATCTTCCGCCGGGTCGTGGAGTCGTATCTGGAGACCGGCGAGCCGGTCGGGTCGCGGACTATTTCCAAGGGCGGCCTGGCCTTGTCGCCGGCCTCGATCCGCAACACCATGCAGGATCTGGCGCAGCTGGGCCTGCTGGACGCTCCCCACACCAGCGCCGGCCGGATGCCGACCCACGCGGGCCTGCGCATGTTCGTCGACGGCTTCCTGGAAGTCGGCGACATCGGCGAAGAGGAAAAGCGCGCCATCGAGGCGCGGCTGGCCGTGAAGGGCCGCTCGTTCGAGGAAGCCCTGGGCGAGGCCTCGTCCATTCTTTCCGGCCTGGCCGGCGGGGCCGGCATCGTCGTCACGCCCGTCCGCGAGGGCGGGGTCAAGCATGTGGAGTTCGTGCCGCTCGGCGGCGGCCAGGTGCTGGCGGTCATGGTGTTCGAGGACGGCCAGGTCGAGAACCGGCTGATGCGCCAGGCTCCGGGCGTGACGCCCTCGGCGCTGCAGGAGGCGAGCAACTTCCTCAACGCCCGCCTGCGCGGCCGCACGCTGTCGGAGGCGCGGAGCGAGATGGGCGGCGAACTGGACATCGCCCGCCGCCAGCTGGACGAAACCGCCGCGCGCCTGGTCGAGGACGGCCTGGCGGCCTGGAGCGGCGGCGAGGGCGACGCCCGCTCGCTGATCGTGCGGGGGCAGGGGAACCTGCTGGTCGACGCCCGGGCGCGCGAGGACATCGACCGCGTGCGCCAGCTGTTCGACGACCTGGAGCAGAAGGGCCAGCTGATCGGCCTGCTGGATGACGTTCGTGACGCCGAGGGCGTGCGCATCTATATCGGAGCGGAGACGCGCCTGTTTTCGCTTTCGGGTTCCTCGGTGATCGCGGCGCCCTATATGACGGGCCGGCAGAAGGTGCTGGGCGCGATCGGCGTGATCGGGCCCGCCCGCTTGAACTACGCCCGTGTCATTCCGTTGGTGGACTATACCGCCCGGGTGCTCGGGCGGATGATGGATGGATAAGGACTGTAGGATATGACCGACGAGCAAACGCCGGCTGAAGACGTCGCCTTCGAAGCTGACGACGCGTCGCAGGAGATCGAGGCGCTGAAGCTGGAAGTGGCTGCTCTGAAGGAGCAGGCCCTGCGCTACGCCGCCGAGGCCGAGAACACCAAGCGCCGCGCCGAGCGCGAGATGAACGACGCCCGCGCCTACGCGATCCAGAAGTTCGGCCGCGACCTGCTGGGCGTCGCCGACAACCTGTCGCGCGCCACGGCCCACAGCCCCAAGGACTCGACCGATGCGGCGGTGAAGAACTTCATCATTGGCGTCGAGATGACCGAGAAGGAGCTGCAAGCCGCCTTCGAACGCAATGGCCTGAAGCAGATCGCGCCGGCCAAGGGCGAGAAGTTCGACCCGCACCTGCACCAGGCGGTGATGGAGCAGCCGGCGACCGACGTCGCCGCTGGCGGCGTGATCACCGTCCTGCAGGCCGGCTACGAGCTGATGGGGCGCCTGGTGCGTCCGGCCATGGTCGCCGTGGCGGCCAAGGGCTCGACCGGACCTTCCACCAACGAGTCGTCGTCGGGCGCCAATCCGTATGCCGGCGCCGGCGCGGACGGCGACAACGCGGGCGGTTCGTTCGATCAAAAAGCCTGACGAGGCGGAAAGCTTCGTTTTTCGGACTCCGGGGCGCGCGAATGACGGGCGCGCCCCCTTTCCCCCTGCGCGCTTTGCGATAATGTCGGCGGTCCATTCTCAACGGGGGTAGCGGGCGATTCCTTGCATTCCGCCCGCACGATCTGGACCGGACTATGAAGCTTACAATCGAACGGGCGGCGCTCCTGAAGGCGCTGGGTCACGTGCAGAGCGTCGTCGAACGCCGCAACACTATCCCGATCCTGTCGAATATCCTGCTGTCGGCCGAAGGCGATCGCCTGTCCTTCTCGGCCACCGACCTGGACATGGAGATCATCGACGAGGGCTTCGCCCAGATCGACGTGCCCGGCCAGATCACCGCGCCGGCCCACACCCTCTATGAAATCGTCCGCAAGCTGCCCGACGGCGCCGACGTCTCGCTGAGCTTCAGCGGCGATGATCCGCGCCTGGTGATCCAGGCCGGCCGCTCGCGCTTCAACCTGCCGGTGCTGCCGGCCGGAGACTTCCCGGTGATGAGCAGCGACGGCCTCTCCAGCCGGATCGCGGTCGACACCAACGAGCTGATCCGCCTTATCGACAAGACCCGCTTCGCGATCTCGACCGAAGAGACGCGCTATTACCTGAACGGCCTCTACGTCCACACGGTCAACGAGGGCGGCGAGACCAAGCTGCGCGCCGTGGCCACCGACGGTCACCGCCTGGCCCTGGCCGAGATGCCGGCCCCCGAGGGCGCGGCCGGCCTGCCGGGCGTGATCGTGCCGCGCAAGACCATCGCCGAGGCCCGCCGCCTGATGGAATCGGCCGGCGAGACGGTCGACCTGCAGGTCTCGCCCCAGAAGGTCCGTTTCGAGTTCGGCCAGGCCGCCCTGACCTCCAAGGTCATCGACGGCGCGTTCCCGGACTATCTGCGCGTCATTCCGCGCGACAACGCCAAGATCCTGACCCTGGACAACGATCTGTTCGCCAAGGCCGTCGACCGGGTGGCCACCATCTCGGCCGAGAAGAGCCGCTCGGTGAAGCTGGCCATCGAGCCGGGCCGCATCACCCTGACCGTGCGCAACATGGAAGCCGGCCAGGCCGTGGAAGAGGTCGAGGTCGACTACGACGGCGAGCCCTTCGAGATCGGCTTCAACGCCCGCTACCTGCTGGACGTCTGCGGCCAGATCGCCGGCCCGCAGGCCGAGTTCCGCTTCGCCGACCCGGCCAGCCCGACCCTGGTGGTCGATCCGGTCGATCCGGGCGTGAAGTACGTGCTGATGCCGTTGCGGGTCTGATCCCGCGACAGAGTCTTGAAGAACAAAGGACGGGCGCTTCGGGCGCCCGTTCTGCTGTCTGGGACGCCGCGGAGGCGTTAAGCGGCGGGTCTTCACGCCCACCCTGACGCGAGGGTCATGTTGCGAACGCTCATAAGCGCGCTAAGGTCCGTTTCGTAAGAAAACGGGAGGTGGCCCATGGCCAAGCTGAACTACGTGACGGTCGGTTCGAACGACCTGGAGAAGGCCAAGGCCTTTTATGACGGCCTGCTGGGCTCGATCGGCATGAAACCGCTGTTCGAGCACCCGTCGGGCGGCCGTCTCTATCGCGGCGACGGCTGCATGTTCGGGGTGCTGGGCCCGTATGACGGCAATCCGGCCTGCGTCGGCAACGGCATGATGGGCGGCTTCGCCTTCGACACGGTCGAGGAGGTCGACGCCTTCCACGCCAAGGCCCTGGAACTGGGCGGCAAGGACGAGGGCCAGCCGGGCGCGCGGATGCCGAAGGCCTATTTCGCCTATTTCCGCGATCTGGATGGCAACAAGCTCTGCGGCTACAAGCTGGGTTAGGTTTCGCGGCCAAGTTTCGCCCCGGTTAGGACCGCTTTCGGTCTCTATCGGGGCGCAACCCGCGTCCAATTCGACGTGGAGATGAGCATGCGTATCGCCTGGGAGCGCGTTGGTGCGGTCGCGCTGAGCGTGGGTGTCTGGACCCTGCTGCTCGTCTCCGGGCGGCATGTCCTGCACTTGGCCTGGGGCGAGGTTCACACCCTGGCTCACCTTGCGCTGGGGCGACGCGACAGCTTCGCCTGAAGGGCGGGGCTGCGCATCGCTCCCGAAATGCTATTAGGCGCTCATGGCGTCGGCCGCACTGCTTTCCCTGACCCTGACGGATTTCCGCTCGTACGCGCGCGCCCGCCTCGAGACCGAGGGGCGCAGCGTCTATCTGTTCGGGGCCAACGGGGCGGGCAAGACCAATCTTCTCGAAGCGATCAGCCTGCTGACCCCCGGCAAGGGTCTGCGTGGGTCCAGCATGGCCGAGGTCGGCCGTCGGTTGCCCGGTGAAGCGGTCGGCCGGGCCTGGGCCGTGGCCGCCGAGGTCGAGTCCGGTGAGGACGCTCCCCTCCGCATCGGCACCGGCGTCGAGCAGGGCGGGGCCGCCCGCCGCACCGTTCGCATCGAGGGCGAGACTGTCTCGCCGGGCCGCCTGGCCGACCACGTCCGGCCGATCTGGCTGACGCCGGCCCAGGACCGCCTGTTTCTGGAGGCCGCGTCCGAGCGCCGCCGGTTCTTCGACCGCCTGGTCTTCGCCGGCGAGCCCGGCCACGCGGCTAACGCCAACGCCTATGACAAGGCCCAGCGCGAGCGCATGCGCCTGCTGACCGACGCGGCCGAGGCCGGGCGCGCGCCGGATGCGACCTGGTTGAACGCCCTGGAGGCCCGGCTGGCGGAGTCCGGCGCCCTGCTGTCCCAGGCCCGCGCCCGCACGCTGCTGGCCCTGCAGAACGAGATCGACGGACGCGGCGACCGCCCCTTCCCGCAGGCCCGCCTGACCCTGACCGGCGAGTGGGAGAAGATGGCGCTGGACGAGGTTCCGTTCGCGGAGATCGAAGAGCGTCTGGCCGCCGCCCTGGCCGCCGCGCGCGCGCGAGACGGGGCGGCCGGGCGGGCCCTGACCGGCCCTCATCGCGGCGATCTTGCCATCTTCCACGTCGACAAGGACCGTCCGGCGGCGGAATGCTCCACGGGCGAGCAAAAAGCCCTGATTTTGAACCTGGTTTTGGCCCAGGCGGCGCGACTTTCGCGTGCGGAATCCGCGCCGAATCCTGTAATATTGCTCGACGAAGTCGCCGCGCATCTCGACCTTACCCGTCGGGCCGCCTTGGCCGACGAACTCACGGCGCTCAAGCTCCAGGCCTTCCTCACCGGCACGGACGAGTCGCTGTTCGACCATCTCAAGGGTCGGGCGCTAGGTGTTCGCGTGTGCGACGCCGGCCTGACCATCCTGGAAGACGAATGACCGAGAACACCGAAGACCAAGTTCCCGAAGCGCCGGCCCACGAAATGACCACCGAGGAAGCCGCCGCCCAGTACGGCGCGGACTCGATCAAGGTGCTGAAGGGCCTGGACGCCGTCCGCAAGCGCCCCGGCATGTACATCGGCGACACCGACGACGGCTCGGGCCTGCACCACATGGTCTATGAGGTGGTCGACAACGCCATCGACGAGGCCCTGGCCGGTCACGCGACGAAGGTCCAGGTGATCCTCAACGCCGATGGTTCGGTGACGGTCACCGACGACGGTCGCGGCATCCCCACCGACATCCACGAGGGCGAAGGCGTCTCGGCGGCCGAGGTCATCATGACCCAGCTGCACGCCGGCGGTAAGTTCGACCAGAACAGCTACAAGGTCTCGGGCGGCCTGCACGGCGTCGGCGTCTCGGTCGTCAACGCCCTGTCGGACTGGCTGGAGCTGAAGATCCACCGGGGCGGCAAGGCCCACCAGATGCGCTTCGAGCGCGGCGACGCGGTGACCTCGCTGAAGGTCACGGGCGACTCGCCGATGCGCGAGGATGGCCCTAAGGCCGGCGAGCTGCTGTCGGGCACGGAAGTGACCTTCTTCCCGTCGCGGTCCACCTTCGCGTTCATCGAATTCGACCGGAAGACCCTGGAGCACCGCCTGCGCGAGCTGGCGTTCCTGAACTCGGGCGTGACGATCTATTTCCGTGATCTGCGCGACGCCGAGCCGTGGGAAGAGAAGCTGCACTATGACGGCGGCATCGAGGCTTTCGTCCGTCACCTGGACAAGGTCAAGACCCCGCTGCTGAAGACCCCGATCGTGGTGCGCGGCGTCAAGGACAAGGTCGAGGTCGACCTGGCCCTGTGGTGGAACGACAGCTACCACGAGCAGATGCTGTGCTTCACCAACAACATCCCGCAGCGGGATGGCGGCACGCACTTGTCGGCCTTCCGCGCGGCCCTGACCCGGATCATCACCGGCTATGCCGAGAGCTCGGGCATCACCAAGAAGGAAAAGGTCAGCGTCGGCGGCGAAGACGCCCGCGAAGGCCTGACCTGCGTGCTGTCGGTCAAGGTGCCGGACCCCAAGTTCAGCTCGCAGACCAAGGACAAGCTGGTCTCGTCCGAGGTGCGTCCGGCCGTCGAAGGCCTGGTGCAGGAAGGTCTGGCGACCTGGTTCGAGGAGCACCCGAACGAGGCCCGGGCCATCGTCAGCAAGATCGCCGAGGCCGCCGCCGCCCGCGAAGCCGCGCGCAAGGCCCGCGAACTGACCCGCCGCAAGAGCGCTCTCGACATCACCTCGCTGCCCGGCAAGCTGGCCGACTGTTCCGAGCGCGACCCGGCCAAGTCCGAGATCTTCATCGTCGAGGGTGACTCGGCCGGCGGCTCGGCCAAGCAGGCCCGCAACCGCGACAACCAGGCCGTCCTGCCGCTGCGCGGCAAGATCCTGAACGTCGAGCGCGCGCGGTTCGACAAGATGCTGTCGTCCGACCAGATCGGCACGCTGATCACGGCCCTGGGCGCTGGCATTGGCCGCGACGACTTCAACCCGGACAAGGTGCGCTACCACAAGATCGTGCTGATGACCGACGCCGACGTCGACGGCGCCCACATCCGCACCCTACTGCTGACCTTCTTCTACCGGCAGATGCCGGAGCTGATCGAGCGCGGCTACATCTACATCGCCCAGCCGCCGCTCTACAAAGCCGCCAAGGGCAAGTCCTCGCGCTATCTGAAGGACGACAGCGAGATGGACGCCTTCCTGATCGACGAGGGCGTCGAGGGGGCGGAGCTTGACCTGCCGTCGGGCGAGCGCCGCACCGGCCAGGACCTGCTGGCCCTGGTGCAGCTGTGCCGCCAGGCCAAGGGCAATATCGATCGCCTGGCCGCCCGCGCGCCGTCCTTCGCCGTCGAGCAGTCGGCCCTGGCCGGCCTGTTGGGCGACAACCCCGACATCGCCGCGGCGGCGACCCGCCTCGACCTCTACGCCGAGGAAGGCGACGGACCGTGGACCGGCGAACGCGGCGACACGGCCTATGTCTTCAAGCGCACCCGTCGCGGCGTCACCGAGAGCGTCGTGCTGGACGATGGCCTCCTGCACGCCGCCGACGCCCGACGCCTGGCCGAGCGGGCCGGGGCTCTGGCTGAGATCTTCTCTGGGCGAGCCGTGTTCCGTCGCAAGGACAAGTCGACCACCGTCCGGGGGCCGATGGACCTGGTCGCCGCCGTGATGGACGCCGGCCGCAAGGGGCTGAGCATCCAGCGCTACAAGGGCCTGGGCGAGATGAACCCGGACCAGCTGTGGGAGACGACGCTGGACGTCGAGGCCCGCACCCTGCTGCAGGTTCGCGTCAACCACGCCGACGACGCGGACGAGATGTTCAGTCGTCTGATGGGCGATCTGGTCGAGCCGCGCCGCGAGTTCATCCAGGAAAACGCCCTGGACGCCGAGGTCGATGTCTAAGCCTCTGTAGAGAGTTGGACCGGCTCACCAAGAGTGAGAAATGATCCACGACAGATGAGAGCGTAAGCCACGCTGGGTGGAATCCGTCGAGCTTAGTGAACCGGTTTCTTGCCGATGGAATCTTGCCCCAACCGGGGGCGTCATCGACCTGAACCCGGCCTGTTCGACCGCTCGGCTTGTCCTGACCTGCGGGCCAAAGGCGGCGGCGCCCGAAATGCTCTTCGGCGCCGTCGCTGAACTAGCTTCGTTCCAACAGCGACGCATCGCGAAGCTCGATAACGGGTGCTTCCCAGGGATGAGCAAGCATAATCGCTTCCAGGCAGCGATCCACAGCATGCGCCGACGCATCGTAGGGGAAGTAGGTGGTCAGTATAACCGTCGGAGACGCTGCTGGTTGACCGGGTTCGCCGAATGCAGGTTGAGCGCCGGTTTCAGGTCTGAAGATTTCCCAGCCAGCGACGATCTCGGCCACGGATTTGTAGATTCCGAAATCGCCTAAAGGTCCATCTGCGCGCAGAATCCGCGCATCTTCGCCAGAGTTGGGTCCCGCTCCATGGCCGACGCGTCTCCGCCGGCCAGAGCAACGATCGTCCGCCGTTCGACTGGGCAATAGATCCGCAACATCCTTGCTTCGCGAACGCGATATCCTGTGGTCATTTGGACACCTGTACTGAGGTCTGGGTCAAAGCCAAATCGTCACCTTCAGTCCGCCATGATCACCGTCCGCGACGGCGATCTGTGCATTCAATCGTTGAACGATGGCGTCGACTTCACTTCATGAACAGCTGGGCCAGCTCGCGCGGCAGACCCTTGAGGTTGGAGTCCGTCAGGTTGGTCTGCATGGACAGAACCAGGTTCTGCTTCGGATAGATCAGCAGCATCGAGTTGCCGCCGACCGACGAGCCGGAATGCCAGTAGATCGGGTCGCCGGCGGGGGTCTTGTCGATGAACCAGTTCATCCCGTAGCCGACGCCCTTGCCGTCGGTGGTCTTCTGTTCGGTGAAGAGCTCCTTCAGCGTGGCCGCCTTCAGGAAGCCGGGCGCGAGGTGAGCCTGACCGAAGCGGACCAGGTCCTCGGGCGTGGTCAGATAGCCCCCGGAGGCAAACTTGTTGCTGTTGTCGCTGTAGGGGGCGTTCAGCAGCACGCCGCGTCCGCCGTCACCCCACGAGGATTGGCGGATGCGATAGGTGTGCTCACCGCCGGTGCGCTCATAGTAGCGGACGCGGTAGGGGATGATCTCCTCGTTGCGGTCAGGCAGGGTGTGGACCATGCCCAGCGGTTCGAACACCAGTTCCTGGGCCAGATCCGGGAAGAGCTTGCCGCCGGCGGCCTGGGTCATGGCGCCCTGCAGGTTGGTGCCGAGGCTGGAATAGTTGAATTTCGCGCCCGGCTCGAAGGCAAGCGGCTCGTCCTTGAACGTATCGACGTAGCCGAGCAGGTTGTCGTACTTGACGGCGTTGAAGAAGTCGTCGCTGCCCAGGCGGTAGTGGCGCAGGCCGCCCAGCATCCCCGCCAGCATCCGGAAGGTGATCGGCTTGCTTTTCACGGGGAAGGTCGGGACCAGCTTCTGCACGGGCGTGTCGAAGTCGAGCTTGCCCTGGTCGTGCAGACGGGCGGCGATAGCCATGCTCATGGGCTTGGCGACGCTGCCGGTGCGGAAGAGGGTCGATGGGGTGACAGGCACGCCCTGTTCGACATCGGCCAGGCCGAAGCCCTCGGACCAGACGAAGACATTGTCGATCGACACGGCGATGGCCAGGCCCGGCACGCCGCGCTGGGCCATGTAGTCCGCGATCCGCTTGCGGCCGGCTTCTACCGCCGCCCGACGCGAGGGCGTGCTGACGTGCTCGGCATAGGGCGCGGCGTGGGCCAGCGGGGTGGGAACGGTCGCCTGCGATGTCGATGCGGTCTGGGCGCCGGCCGTCACGGGCGCCAGCGCCGCCAGACATGCGGCGGCCAACAGGTGTTTCGTCAATTTCAAATCTGCCTCCCAATCGACGCGCCGGGGCGAGGTCCTTCGTTGTGGTGACCCTGTCCCCCGGCGGCGAGCACTCTGCCGCCCCAACCTGACAGCCAGCTGTCAGACTGGCGCGGTATCGTCTGCCTTGCATTGAGTCTCCCAGGCCTGGCGCGCGCCAGGCGACTTGGGCAGACTTGATAAAAAGGCCCCACGAAGCGAGGGCCGGACAAAGGGAGTGAAGCGTGCGGGTTCTCGTCGTCGAGGATACGGCCGACCTCGGAGAAGGCATCGTCGCGTGCATCGCGCGGATGGGCCACGCGGTCGACTGGGCGCAGGACGGCGTCAGCGCCGACGACCTGCTGCATGACGCCACCTACGAGTTGGTGGTGTTGGACCTGAACCTGCCCGAGATGGACGGGGTGACGGTGCTGCGAAACCTGCGGGCCCGGCGCTGCGGGACGCCGGTGCTGGTGGTGACCGCCCGCTCGACCGTCGACGACCGCGTCGACGTGCTGGATCACGGCGCCGACGACTATCTGGTCAAGCCGTTCGACTTCCGCGAGCTGGAGGCCAGGGCGCGGTCCCTGTTGCGGCGGCGCAGCGGCGACCGCACCAACGTGCTGGCCTGCCAGAACGTCAGCCTGGACCGCGCCGCCCGCATCGCGGCCGTGAAGGGCGCGCCGATCAACCTGACACGCCGGGAGCTGTCGGTGCTGGAGGTGCTGCTGGCCAACCAGGCCAAGATCCTCAGCAAGGCCCAGATCCTGGACCAGATCTTCGACTACGCCGCCGAGCCGTCCGAGAACGCGGTCGAGGTCATCATCACCCGATTGCGGCCCAAGCTGGCCGGCTCCCTTGCCGAGATCCGCACCCATCGCGGTCTTGGCTATCAGATCGTCGCCGCCAGCTAGAGCATTTTCCGATCCAATTGGATCGGTGAAATGCTCTAGCATCTTGTTTTAACGCATTTTCTGACGACGAACCGGTATCCACTTCGTCGGAAAATGCTCTAGGGCGTCCGCGCCTCAGGCGGCGGATAGAGCGCCCGGCGCCATTCGCGGATGAAGGCGCCGCGCTTGGCCGGATCGCGCAGCGACAGCAGCGAGGAGCCGACCACTTCCTGGCTGGCGCGCTCGGCTTCGGACAGCGCGCCCCGGGTGATCGCGCCTCGCGGCGGCTGGACCTGCTCGCGGGCGATGAGCTGACCGCGCGGCGAGACCAGCAACTGGACGAAGGCCGTGGCGTCGCCGGGGTTGCGGGCGTCACGGCTCATCATCACCGAACGGGTCTGGATGGCCTGGTAGTCGGACGGCAGAACCACGCCGACATGGCCGTAGCGTCGCTGGCCGGCATAGGCGTAGGAGAGCTGGACATTATAGGCCATGCGGATCTCGCCGCGACCGACGGCGTCGACCATCTCGTTTGAGCAGCAATAGGTCCGCACCAGGCTGCGGCCGAAGCTCTCGATCAGCCGGCCGTAGATCGCCGCCTGGCGGGCGTCGAAGCTGGCGTAGTTGTAGCCGGGGCCGGACTGTTCGATATCGTAGGTGCCGATGCGGCCGCGCCACGCCCGGGGATCGGCGCGCAACGACTCGACCAGCGCCAAGTGGCTCAACGGCGGCTCGCCCTTGGGGAAGGCGCGGCTGTCGTAGACGAAGACGGCCGGCTCCAGGCTGAAGGCGATCACTTCGCGCCGCCATTGCGCGGCGGCCGGGGCCAGGGCGGCCACGGCCTTGGGCGCGGGGCGTCCGCAACCGTGATTGGCCAGCGCCACCAAGTGATCGGTGGCGATGGTGACATAGAGGTCCGGCTGGGCCTGGACGCGATCGCAACCCTTCTGGGCCCGGGTCAGCAGCTCGCTGCTCAGCATGTCGACATACTGGATCGAGACGTCCGGGTGGGTGGCCTGGAAGGCGACGATGAACGGGCGCATGAAGCTGACGTCCGTCGCGCCCTCGATGGTCAGCAACCGTGCGCCGAGATCGCGGGCCGGAAACAGCGTCTGCGCCCCGACGCTGGGGCGCGGATAGGGCGGCTGCAGCGGTTCGGGGCGGCGCCAGACCAGGATGCAGCCGATGACCAGCACGACAAGGCCGAACAGCCAGGGCAGGGCGCGCTTCATGGAGCCTCCACGGCGGGCAGGCGCATGCGGATCTCGAAGCCGTCCGGGCCGCGCCGGGGTTCGAGCTGGCCGCCGTGCGCGACGGCGATCTCCTGGGCGATGGCCAAGCCAAGGCCGGCGCCGGCGCGCGCGCCGCGCGGACTGGTGAAGGGCTTGAGCGCCGCGGCCCAGTCGTCCGGCCCGATGCCGGGACCGTCGTCGAAGATCCAGACCACGGCCTCGCCGTTCTCGTGGGTGACGCCGACTTCCAGCCGCGCGCGGGCGCCATGCAGGGCGGCGTTGTTGACGAGGTTGGTCAGGCCTTCGCGCAGGGTGACCTCGTCGCCCAGGATCATGACCGGATCCGGCGCGTCGAAGGCCAGGGTGAGATTGCGGTCCAAGGCGCGGGGAACGCCGTCGTTCAACGCCTTGCGGGCGATGTCCGACAGGTCGACGACCGTCGGCGTGATGGTGCCCGCCCGGTAGATGACCATGGCGTGGCCCAGGAGCTGGTTGGTCAGGCGTCCCAGTTCGATCAGGCGCTCGCGAAGCCGCTCGATCCTGGCGTGGCGAGCGGCGGCCGCGCGATCGCCGTCCAGCAGCTCGACCTGGGCCATCAAGGCGGCGATCGGCGTTCGCAGTTGGTGGGCGGCGATGCCGACGAAGGTCTGCAGACGCGACATCCGATCGTCGAACCGGGCCATGACCAGATTGATGGCGTCGACCAGGGCCTGGGTCTCGCGCGGACTTTCCACCTCCAGCGGCGTCACGTCGTTGGCTTCCCGCGCCGCTAGGGCCTGTTCGATGCGTGACAGGGGGAGCAGCGCGCGCCGCGCGGCGGCCAGGGCGGCGAAGAAACCCAGGGCGCTGACGAAGATGACCAGGGCCGCGATCTTCAGCATCAGCGACCAGACCAAGGTGTTCCGCGCCAGGTGGGTCTGAGCGACGACGACGCTGGCCCAGCCGCCGCCGGCGGGCGTGGTCACGTAGCGCCCCACGGTCGCTGTCCGCACCGGCGCGCCGCCAACCTCGTCGTCGCCGATCCGCGGGCGATTCAGTTCCGGCGAGGTCGCCAGCCCAGGCAGGTTCGGCGTACCGGTGATGACCCGGCCGCGCGGATCGCGCACGACGTAGAACACCCGGTCGTTCTTGGCCTGAGCCAGGGTCTCGAAGGCCGCATCGGGCGGGTTGGCGGTGACGCCGGTTTCGCCGACGGCCACCGTCTCGGCCATCTGCAGGGCCGCGCTGATCAGCAAGCGGTCATAGGCCTCGTTGGCGGCGGTGCGGGAGAACAGGAAGGCGGCGACCAGCGCCAGGGCTCCGCCGATCAGGAACACGCCGGCCAGCATCACGCGAAGGCGATCGAAGACCGACTGGCGGGCCTCCGGCCCGAACAGGCGAAGGCCGATCACGTTCGACAAGGCCACGGCCGCGCTGTCTCCCCCAGGGGGATTCTGTCGCCCCCTGACGCGATAGTAGGGCCAGCGCGACGTCGTCGTCAGCCGATTTGATGACGACAGGTTCCTGCAAGCCAACCGCCCTACAGTGCCCTCAAACAGCCCTGGCCGGCACGCCGAAGCCCAGGACGATTCTTAGGGTAGGGGCGGGGTTTGGCGCCGACGGCTTTGATGCTTTCTCTCTTCGGCTTCGCGATGGTCGCCACGTTCATGGTGCTGATCATGACGCGGCGCCTGACGCCGCTGGTGGCGCTGATCTTCATTCCCATCGTCTTCGGCTTGCTGGCGGGCTTCGGCGCCGGCCTGGGGCCCATGATGCTGTCGGGCATCAAGAGCATCGCGCCGACCGGCGTGATGCTGATGTTCGCGATCCTCTATTTCGGCGTGATGATCGATGCGGGCCTGTTCGACCCGCTGGTTCGGGCGCTGCTGCGGATGGTCCACGGCGACCCGGTGCGGATCGTCATGGGCACGGTGGTGCTGGCCACCTTCGTCTCGCTGGATGGCGACGGTTCGACCACCTACATGATCACCGCCGCCGCGCTGTTGCCGCTCTACAAGCGCCTGGGCCTCAATCCGCTGATCATGGCCTGCCTGATCATGCTGTCGAGCGGCGTGATGAACCTGACGCCCTGGGGCGGGCCGACCGCCCGCGCCGCCAGTGCGCTGCAACTGGAAGCCGCCGACGTCTTCCTGCCCCTGGTGCCGGCCATGGTCATCGCGTTCGTCTGGCTGCTGGGGCTGGCCTTCGTCTATGGACGCTTCGAGCGTAAGCGGCTGGGCCGCCTGGTGCTGGGCGAGGACACGCCGCGGTTCGAACAGACCGTCGTGGGCGACGCCGGCGTCGCCGAGATTGTCGATGTCGCGGGCGGGGCGTTCACGGTCTCGTCCGATCCCGAGGCGCGCCGGCCCAAGCTGCTATGGTTCAACGCCGCTCTGACCGGGGCCCTGATGGTCGTGCTGATCATCGGTCTGCTGCCGCTGCCGGTGCTGTTCATGGTGGCCTTCTGCATCGCCGCCGTGGTCAATTATCCCAATCTGGACGCTCAGAAGGCGCGGGTGGCGGCGCATTCGGCCAACATCCTGGCGGTTGTATCGCTGATCTTCGCGGCCGGCATCTTCACCGGCATCCTCAACGGCACGGGCATGGTCGAATCCATGTCCAAGGGGCTGGTGGCGATTATCCCGCCCGCGTTCGGACCCTACATGGCGCCGATCACCGGCCTGATCAGCCTGCCGATGACCTTCTTCATCTCCAACGACGCCTTCTATTTCGGGATGCTGCCCATCCTGGCCGAGACGGCTTCGCACTATGGGGTCAGCCGCCAGGCCATCGCCAGCGCCTCGCTGGTGGGCCAGCCGCTGCATCTGCTCAGCCCGCTCGTCCCGTCCACCTACCTGCTGGTCAACCTGGCCGGCGTGGAGTTCGGCGAGCACCAGAAATTCACGGTCCGCTGGGCCGTGGCCACCTCGCTGGTGCTGCTGATCGCGGGCGGCCTCGTGGGAGCCTTTCCGTTCATCGCCTGACCTCTCGTCGCCTGAGCTTGGGCCGCAAGGCTGCTGTCAGGTTCACACACTAGAACAAACCCTATGAAGAGCTCACCGACCCGCGAAAGCGGCGGCCAAGAGCTCCGGGGAAAAGGGAGCCGAAACATGCGTCAACACACTCTGTGGACCAGTGCGTCCATGCTCTGCCTGGCCATGGCCACGGCGGCCAACGCCCAAGCGCAAGCCGTCACTCAGGCCGCGGACAGCGAGACCTCGGTCGAGACCATCGTCGTCACCAGCTCGCGCGTCGTTCGCGACGGCTTCGAGGCGCCGACTCCCGTGACCGTCGTCGGCGGCGAGCAGCTCAAGGAGCAGGCCGTCACGCGCCTGGTCGACGTCTCCCGCAACCTGCCGGTCTTCCGCAATCAGGGCGGCGCGCGCAGCGGCAGCAACGGCTCGGCCAATGGCGGTCAGGGCAGCCTGGACATGCGCGGCCTGGGCGCCAATCGCAACCTGGTCATGCTGGACCGCCGCCGCGTCGTGCCCTCGACCGGTAACGGCATCGTCGACGTCAACATCCTGCCCAGCGCCCTGATCTCGCGCATCGACGTGGTGACCGGCGGCGCTTCGGCCGCCTGGGGGTCTGACGCTGTCTCCGGCGTGGTCAACTTCGTGCTCGACACCAAGTTCGACGGCTTCAAGGCCGAGATCTCCACGGGCGTTTCCAGCCACGGCGACAACGGCGAAGGCACGATCTCGGCCGCCGTCGGCCGCTCGTTCGCCGACGCGCGCGGCCATATCATCGCCTCGGCGGAATATTTCGTCGGCGGCCCGCAGAACCTGATGGACCGCGGCTGGCTGGCGGCGCGGCCCGGCGTGATCAACAATCCCGCCTATACGGCGACCAACGGCCAGCCGCGCCGCGTCAAGGTCGCGGGCAATATCGTGGCCGCCTATATGTCGACGGGCGGCCTCGTGAATGGTTGCCGCACCGCGACCGGCGCCAATATCCCGAACTGCTCGCTGGCCGGCACGGCCTTCGGTCCGGGCGGCTCCACCCACCGCTTCATCTATGGGACCTACGTCAATCCGACCGGTAACATGTTGGCCCCGGCGACCGATCTCTACGGCGACTACACCCAGATCTACGACAATATCAAAGCGGTGAACCCGTCGGACCGGATCAGCCTGTTCAGCCACGCCGACTACAAGCTGACCGACAATTTCAGCGCCTTCGTCGAGGGCATGTACACCAAGAGCAATGTTGGTCCGTCCTATTCGGTGCCGCCCTACCGCTTTGGCACCAGCGCCACGACCTGGCTGTCGGTCAGCGCCGACAACGCCTTCCTGCCGGCCAGCATCAAGGCCCAGATGTCGGGCGCCGGCGGCGGCAATCCGGCTGGGCCCGCCCTCCTGAACATCGGCCGGATGAACGACGACTGGACCGGCAATTCGCGGATCAAGAACACCAACACCACCTACCGCTTCGTCACCGGCTTGGACGGCGCGCTGGGCGGCGGCTGGAAGTGGAACGCCTACTACCAGTTCGGCCAGAACACCTATTTCGGCACGGTCGACGATAACCTGATCACCTCGCGTGGCGGCGTCACCGCCCAGGGCAACGTCAACCTGGCGGTAGATGCGGTGGTCGCGCCGCCTGGCAACGCCGCCGGCATCGCGCCGGGCACGATAGTCTGCCGCTCGACCCTGACCAATCCGAACAACGGCTGCGCGCCTTTGAACATCTTCGGCCAGGGCGCGGCCTCGCAGGCGGCGATCGACTACGTGCTGGGCGAACAGTTCACCCGCCAGCGCTACACCCAGCACGTCATCGAAGGCTCGCTGCAAGGCGACCTGTTCTCAACCTGGGCCGGGCCGGTGTCGTTCGCGACCGGCGCCTCGTATCGCCGCGAGGAGATCAAGGCCGTCTCCGACCCGCTGTCGCGGGAAAGCGCGTTCGGCATCGGCAATCCCAAGCCTTATGGCGGCTCGTACAACGTCAAGGAGGCCTTCGGCGAACTCGTCGTGCCGCTGCTCAAGAGCGAGGGCCTGGGCCAGGCCGACGCCAACCTGGCGGGTCGGGTGACCGACTATTCCACCTCGGGCCGCGTCGAGACCTGGAAGGCCGGCGTCACCTGGACGCCGATCGAGGACATTCGCCTGCGCTTCACCCGGTCGCGCGACATCCGCGCGCCCAGCCTGCAGGAACTGTACACCGGCGCGACCCAGGCCCGCGCCAACGTCATCGACCGGTTCAAGCCGGGTTCGGTGACCGTCAACCTGCAGCAGATCGGTGGCGGCAACGCCGCCCTGACGCCGGAGATCGCCGACACCGTCTCCGGCGGCGTCGTCTTCCAGCCGCGCTTCTTCTCCGGCTTCTCGGCCTCGGTCGACTACTACCAGATCAAGATCCGCGACTCGATCTCGACCCTGGCGGTGCAGCAGATCGTCGATCGCTGCTTCAACGGCAACGCGGAGCTGTGCGGCCAGATCACCCGCCTGGGCGGCGACATCATCGAGATCCGCTCGACCAACCTGAACCTGGCCGGCTTCGAGACCAGCGGCCTGGACATCGAGGCGTCCTATCGCATGCCGGTGTCGAACCTGGTCTCCGGCTGGGACGGCGAGGTCGGTCTGCGGATGCTGGCCAACTATGTCGGCAAGTTCGAGACCAATGACGGCGTCACCGCTCTGGACCTGGCCGGCTCGCTGGGCGACCGCCAGCCGCACTGGACGGTGCAATCCAGCGCCTTCTACAAGAACGGTCCGCTGCGGGTGACGGTGGTCAATCGCTACCTGTCCAGCGGCGTGGTCAGCAACGACTTCAAGGCGCCCAACGAGATCGACGACAACCACGTCGCCGCGCGCCTCTACACCAACCTGAACGTCAACTACACGTTCCAGGGTCTGGGCGGGGAGGCCGAGGTGTTCGCCAACGCCGACAACGTCTTCAACGTCAAGCCACCCAAGGGTTTCGGCTGGGGTTATGGCCTGAACGCCTCGCCGCAGTACGACGTGATCGGACCGATGTTCAAGGTCGGCCTGCGGCTGCGTCGCTAGGGCGAGGAGTAGGGGAGGGCGCACCATGCGGATTCCGCGGTCGATGTTCTGGCGCATGATGCTGGGACTGGTTCTGGTCTGGGGAGCGGGCGCCAGCGCTCAGCCCTATGTCTCGGGCGAGCATGTCCAGACCGGCGACGCGGCCCGTATTCGCGTGCTCTCCTCTCACAACGACCTCGTTACGGGCGGCGACGCCCTGGTTGAGGTCAGCGCTCCCTCCGGCGTCCGCGTGACGCTGAACGGCCGCCCGGTCGACGCGGCCTTCCAGCGTGGATCGGGCGGGGCGCTGGTCGGGGTCGTCTCGGGCCTGGCTCTGGGCGACAACATCCTCGAGGTCAGCCGCCCCGGCGCGACCCCGGCGCGACTGACCCTGACCAACTGGCCGGCCCAGGGACCGGTGATCTCGGGCCCGCACGAGACGCCGTTCATCTGCCAGACCGAGGAGTTCACCCTCGCGGGAACGGGCGAGAAGCTGGGTCCAGCGCTGAGCGCCGATTGCGATGTCCCGACCCGGGTGGACTATGTTTATCGCCAGAAGGATGGCGACTTCAAAGCCTTGCCGACCGACGGCCTGCCCGGCGACCTCGACGAGATCATCGACGCGGCCGGCGGACGTCATCCCTATATCGTGCGGGTCGAGACCGGCGTCGTGAACCGCTCGATCTACCAGATCGCGGTGCTGCACGACCCGCGCGGACCGGCGCTGTCGCCCACGCGGCCGCCGCGGATCTGGAACCGAGGCCTGGTCTACACCTTCGGCGGCGGCTGTCCGGGCGGCATGTACGTGCAGGGCAAGACGACCGGCGGGGTGCTGGAGCACCAGATGCTGGCGCGCGGCTATGCGGTGGCTTCCTCGACGCTCAACGTCTTCGGCAACAACTGCAACGACCTGCTGGCGTCCGAGACCATGATGATGGTCAAGGAGCGCTTCATCGAGCATTTCGGTCTACCCGAGCGCACGATCGGCTGGGGCTGCTCGGGCGGCTCCTACCAGGCCGAGCAGATCGCCGACAACTATCCGGGCCTGCTGGACGGCGTCGTCGTGGGCTGCAGCTTTCCCGATGTCGGCCACGCGGCGGTCAGCGTCCATTCGTTCGGCGCCAAGCTGGTCTATCGCTACTATAAGGCGGGGGCGAAGACCGATTGGACCCAGGACCAGATCGTCGCCGCCTCGGGCCTGCCCGACTACACCTCGCTGGAGAAACAGGGTGATCGCGGCGATCGTATCGACCCGACCGACGTTTGCCCCAAGGCCGTGCCCAAGGATCTGCTGTACGATCCCAAGGGCAATCCGCGCGGTGCGCGCTGTTCGATCTACGACCACGGCCGCGCCGGCTTTGGCGTCGATCCCGCGACCGGCTTCGCGCGTCGACCGCTGGACAATGTCGGGGTGCAATACGGGCTGACCGCCTTCAACGCCGGCGCGATCAGCGCGGCGCAGTTCGTGGACCTGAATCGCAACATCGGCGGGGTCGACATCGATGCGAAGTTCACCCCGGAGCGAACGCGCGGCGACCTGGCGGCGATCGCCCTGGGCTATCGCAGCGGTCGGTTCCTGTCGGGCGGCGGCGGTCTCGCCTCGGTCCCGATCATCGACTACCGCGCCTATGCCGACTTCGACAACGGTGATCCCCACCAGCGCTTTCACTCGTTTTCATTCCGCGAGCGCCTGATCCGCGTCAACGGCGACGCCGACAATCAGGTGTTGCTGACCGACAGTTCCAGGAGGGGCCTGTTCAGTCTGAACAATCCGGTGCTGCTGGAAGCCCTCGACCAGATGGACGCCTGGCTGCGGGCGTTGCGCGCCGCGCCGCCAGGACTGACACCGCGCCAGCGTGTGGTCGCCGCCAAGCCGCTCGCGCTGGTCGACGCCTGCTTCGACAAGGACGGCGGCAAGATCGCCGAGCGCCAGATCTGGGGACAGGACACCGCCTGCAACCGGCTCTATCCGCCGCACGCCAACCCCTACATCGTCGCTGGCGCGCCCCTGGCCAACGACGTGCTCAAGTGCCAGTTGAAGCCACTGGATCCGGCCGACTACGTCAAGCCGCTAAAGCCCGAGGAGCTGGCGCAGCTGCGCGAGATCTTCCCCGAAGGCGTCTGCGACTATGCCAAGCCGGGCGTGGAACAGCAGCCTTTGATGGGACGCTGGCTGTCCTTCGGTCCGGCAGGGGCGGCTTCGTGATCCGGCGGCGATGTGATCGGGCGCGCAGCGGCGCAGGTATTCCGCCTCGGGCAGGGTGAACAGCCAGTCGGGGATGTCGGGCCTCATTCTGACTGAGCCCAGGCGTCTCAACGGATTTGAACTGGCGGATGGAAAAGCTGAGGATTATCAGCGGCGCTGGTTCTCCGCTTGGATGAGTCGGCCCAAGAGCGATGTCTTTATAAGCGCCGGGCGCCCAAATCGAAGGCGATCCGGCGTTTTCTCGTTAACGAAGTCCGTCCCTGTTTGAGTGTGGCCAACGGTGTCATCGCGTGGCGATGACGAGGGCGTCATTTTGCGTAAAGTGAGTCGATTGGACGGAAGTTTTGCGTGGGGGCTTACCTGTGATGGAACAAGACGTCAGTCTTCGTCCTGAACGGATACTGGACTTGTCGGAGCGTCTGTCCAGCGTGGCGGGCGCCAAGATCGGCGAGATCGCCCGGGTCAACCGCGCGGCCAAGATGTTGTCGATCAACGCCTTGATCGTGGCGGCGCGCGCCGGCGAGGCCGGCAAGGGCTTCGCCATCGTCGCCGAGGAATTCAAGAAGATCTCCACCGAGATCGACGCCGTGGCCGCCGCCTTGGAAAGCCAGGTGCGGGCCGACCTCGACGAGCTCTCGGCGATCGGCGGGGCGATCCTGGGTCACATGCGCGGCCAGCGCCTGGCCGATCTGGCTTTGAACGCCATCGAGATCGTCGACCGCAATCTCTATGAGCGGACCTGCGACGTCCGTTGGTGGGCCACGGACTCGGCGGTGGTCGCCTGCCTGGCCGACGCCGATCCCGCCGCCAGCCGTCACGCCAGTGAGCGCCTCGGTGTGATTCTCGACGCCTACACCGTCTATCTCGACCTGTGGATCTGCGACACCAAGGGGCGGGTGGTCGCCAATGGCCGGCCGGGCAAGTATCCCGGCGTGGTCGGCCAGTCCGTCGCCGACGCCAAGTGGTTCCGCGACGGCATGCGCACCGCGACCGGCGACGACTTCGTGGCCTGTGACATCGAGAAGGCTCGCGCCCTCGGCGACGCGCCCGTGGCCACCTACGCCACGGCCATTCGCGAGGGCGGCCAGGCCAAGGGCAAGATCCTGGGCGTGCTGGGCGTCCATTTCGACTGGCGGCCTCAGGCCCAGGCCGTGGTGGATGGCGTTCGCCTGACCCCGGAGGAGCGCGAGCGTTCGCGCGTCATGCTGCTGGACCAGAAAGGTCGCGTCTTGGCCTCTTCCGACAACCAGGGCGTCCTGACCGAGGTGTTTCCGCTGGATGTGTCCAGCGGTGCGATGGGCAGCTACGCCGACGGCGACATCACGGTCGGCTATGCGTTGACGCCGGGCTACGAGACCTATGCCGGTCTCGGCTGGTACGGATGTCTTGTGCAGCGGCGACAAATTCCCGGCGTGACTGTCGCGGCGGCTTAATCTTAACCAGATCCATTGCGGAATATTCGGACAAATTAATCGCCCCGGACGCGAAAGCGATCAGATTCTCGGCGCCGGCCGCCGATTCTCGCAGTGCAGCATTGCCATTCTCGGTCCCACATGGTTAGTCTAAGCCTAGCCATGCGCCCGGCATGTTATCTGTGCGTCTGCTGGGCGGCGGTACCGCGTCATACTTTTAAGTGTAAACCGTCGACCAAGTTATCTTTCTCCCATAGATTGCGCCTTGAGTGTGTTCTTCGGGGAACGGTGTCGCTAGGAAAAGACGAGACCGCGTTATCTGGGCTAGAGCATTTATTCACGTTGTCCTAAAGGGACGCCGTTCAATTGGAGGGAGCAATCATGGCTTCTAACCGCATACGCGCCTTGACCCTGGGCGCCATCATGGCGATTGCCCCGCTTTCTATGGGCCCGACGACCCTCCTGTCTGTCGCGAACGCCGCCGCGCCGACCCAGGCGCAGATTGCCGCGCAGGTCACCCAGGCCATAACGAACGCGACCAAGTCCCCGGAATTCGTGGCCGCCCAGAATGAAGGCGCAGCCGCTCAGGCCGCGCTAAACGCGCTTCCGGCCACCGCGCCCGCCACCGAGAAAAAGGCTGCTCAGGATAAGGTCGACGCGGCCAAGGCGAAGCAGTCCGGTATCCTTCAGGCGGCGACCACCGCCGTGATGCAGGATGCGATCAGCAAGGGAGCGACGGCGGCTGCCGTTAGCGCCGCCCTCAACAGCGCCGTTGCCGCGGGCGCCGTCCCGGCGGCGGTCGCGACGGCCGTTGTCACGCAGGTCAATAACATCATCACGGCCGCTACGACGCAGGGCGGTGATGCGCCCAGCCTCGTCAACCCGCCGACGGCCAATCCTCCCGGTGCGGGCGGGCTGACGGCGGCGGCCCCGACGGCCCCGGCGGCGTTCGACCCCTGCGCGGGCGTGATCGCGACCTACTGCGGCTAAGATTTAAATTCGGGCGGATTGGCGCGCCACGACGCGCGGCGACCGACCCTTGGTGGGGATTAAGCTATGCGACTTCTGACGTGCTCGGCCATTGCGGCCTGTATCGCGTTGACCGCGCCACAAGCTGTTCAGGCGCAGGATCTCGGTTCAAACTTCAAGCGTGACAAGAACGTCTCCGTTCGTCAGCGCCCGCGACCGGACTATGAGGCTACCGGCCAGAAGGCTGGCGGTTTCACCGTCTATCCGCGCGTGACTGTCGACCTTGAGCACAACGACAACATCTACGCCGTGGCGGCGGGCAAGATCGACGACAACATCTGGCGCGTGAAGCCGGAAGTGGCCGTCCGGTCGAACTGGTCGCGCAACGCGCTCGGCTTCTTCGCGGGCGGCAACGTGATACGCTATGGCGACGAAAAGACCGAAAACGCCAAAGAATATACGCTCGCGGCCAACGGTCGCATTGATGTGGTGCGGGGCTCGAACATCTCCGGCTCGGCTCAGTATCAGCGCCTGATCGAGCCGCGCTCGGCGATCACGGCCGGCACGCCCGCCGGCGCGACGCCCAAGCCCGTCGAGTACAACCTCACCACCACCAACCTGACTGCGGTGAAGGAATTCAATCGTCTGCGCCTGACCGGCCGCCTTGACGACAAGGATTTCAACTACAAGGATCAGGGCGCGGCGTTCAATCAGAATACGCGTGACCGCAACGAACTGTACTACGGCGCAAAGGCCGAATACGCGGTCAGTCCGGACACGGCGGTCTATGCGACGGCCACGGGCAACAAGAAGGACTATGATCTCAGCGGCGCGACCGATCGTTCGTCGGACGGCTATCTCTTGGGCGTCGGCGCCAACTTCGAAGCGTCCGATCTGGTGCGTGGCGACGTTCAGGTCGGCTACATGAAGCAGTCCTACGACAACAGCGCCCTCTACAAGAGCATCAGCGGTTTCAGCGCCGCGGGGCGCCTGGAGTGGTTCCCGACCCAGCTGACGACCGTCGGCTTGAACGGCTCGCGCACGATCGAGGAATCGACCGCGACGGGTTCGGCCGGCTTCATTTCCAACAACATCGGCGCGTCGATCGACCACGAGTTGCTGCGTAACGTGCTGCTGTCCGGCGCCTACACGCACGGCAAGGACAACTACAAGGGCGTGGATCGCAGCGACAAGCGCGACAACTTCTCGGCGACAGCTACCTACCTGCTGAACCGTCGCGTGGGCCTGTTCCTGACGTACAACTACCTGAAGCAGGACTCGAGCGGCTTGGCCAAGGCTTCGTCGTTCAAGGACAACAAGCTGATTGCGTCCGTGGCGCTGCAGTTCTAGCAACGACCACAAAACGGCAAGGTTTGCCGATTACTGAGAGTATCCATGGACGGCTCCGGTTTTGAAACTTCGAACGCTCCGGTGAATGACACCGGAGCGTTGTCTTTTGACCTGAACATCGTGATCGCGACGTTCAGGCGACGCTTCCGACTCTTCGCGGCGGTGGCGGTGGTGGTGTTCGCGGCGGTGGTGTTGTTCACCCTGCAACAGACGCCGCGCTACACCGCGACCGCGCAGGTGATGCTGGATGTCCGCAGGGAACAGGTCACCGATATGAGCGCGGTGCTCTCGGGCCTGCCGGCGGATTCGTCCGTCGTCGACACCGAGGTCGAGGTGCTGAAGTCGCGCTCCCTGGCGGGGCGCGTCGTCAAGGATCTAAAGCTCGAGGAAGACCCCTACTTCAATCCCTACCTCGCGCAGGCCAAGGGGGCGAAGGCCTGGTTCTCCTCGTTGAAGAAGGCGGCGTCGCCGACAACGGCCACGCCGACGGATCCGATCGAGTTGCAGCGCCGACGCGAACGTATCGTCGACAATGTGCTGGGGGGGCTGAAGGTTCGCCGCGCGGGCCTGACCTATCTCATCGCGATCGACTATACCCATACCGATCCGAAGCGCGCGGCCGAACTGGCCAACGCTTTCGCCAACCTCTATCTGACCGAACAGCTTGAGGCGAAGTTCGACGCGACCCAGAAGGCCAATGAATGGCTGGACACCCGTGTCGGCGAGTTGCGCGACCAGGTCCAGCAGGCGGACGCGGCGGTTCAGCAGTACAAGATCGCCAACAACCTGCTCAGCGCCGAAGGCGCGACCCTGACCGAGCAGGAAATCTCCGGCCTGAACCAGCAACTGGCCCTGAGCCGCGCCGCGCAGGCCGAGACCGATGCGCGCCTGAACATCGCGCGCCAGCAACTGGCGCGCGGCAGCACGGGCGAGGATGTCGGTGAATCCCTGAACTCGCCGGTCGTGCAGCAGCTGCGCAAGCAGCGGGCCGAGAAGAGCGCCCAAGTGGCGGATCTCGGCGGACGCTATGGAGATCGTCACCCGGACCTGCTGAAGGCCAAGCGCGAGCTGGCCGACATCGACGGCCAGATCCAGGCCGAAATCCGCCGTATCATTTCCAATCTGGAAGCCCAGGCCCAGGTCGCACGTCAGCGGACCGGTTCGGTGGCGTCCAGCGTGTCCGCCTCGAGGGGAACGCTGGCGGGAAACAACCGCGCCAGCATCGGCCTGGCCGAGCTGGAGCGTAAGGCGCAGTCGGTGAAGACCCTGTACGAGAGCCTGCTGGCCCGCTTCAAGCAGACCACGGCCTCGGACGGCATCGAGCAGGCCGACGCCCGGGTGGTGTCGCCGGCCAAAATTCCGACCGGCCCCAGCTATCCGAAACCATCGCTGAACCTAGCGCTCGGCCTGGTTCTGGCCTTGGGCGCGGGCGTGGCCGCGATCGTCCTGGCCGAGATCCTGATGGCGGGCCTGTTCACCGAGGATGAGGTCGAGCGCCGTCTGGGCCTGCCCTATCTCGGCGCCGTCCCGACCTTGGGCACCACGGTCGACGACGCCAAGATTCTGAAGGGCATGACGCCGGCCGACTATCTTCTGGCCAAACCGCTCTCCAGCTTCGCCGAAAGCCTGCGCAAGCTGCGCGCCTCGATCCTGTTCTCGAAGGTGGGCGAGCCCGTGAAGGTCATCGCGGTCACCTCGTCCTTGCCGGGCGAAGGCAAGACCACGACGACCTTCTGCCTGGCCCGCACCCTGGCGACCTCGGGAGCCAAGGTGGTGGTGGTCGACTGCGACCTGCGCCAGAGCGCGATCAGCCAGTTCCTCAAGGAGCCGGCCTCGATCGGTCTGCTGGAGGTTCTCAATGGCGTCGCCACTCTGGATCAGGCCGTGATCATGGATGAGAGCGGCGCGCACATCCTGCCGCTGGCCAAGTCGGCCTACACGCCGCGCGACGTGCTCGGTTCGTCGGCCATGCACAAGCTGCTGCAGGACCTGCGCGATCGCTACGAGATCGTGCTGCTGGACACCGCGCCGTTGCTGGCCATCGCCGACACCCGCATCCTGGCGCCGCACGCCGACGCGGTGGTGATGCTGGTCCGTTGGAAGAAGACGCCGGTAAAGGCCGTGCAGTCGGCCCTGGCCCTGCTGCAGGGCACGCGCGCCTTTATCGCCGGCGTGGCCCTGACCCAGATGGATCTCAAGGCCCAGTCCCGCTACGGCTACGGCGACTCCTATTATTATTACGCGAACTATCGAAAGTACTATGCGGACTAGGACACGCACGGGCGGGGGAGCGTCCTCGCCCGGGGCGGCCAGGACGCGAAAATTGCAGACATCCGAGGGCGTCGCGATCGGCGCCCTCGTCGTTCTGGTCCTGGCCGAGATCATCGCATTCGGGGCCAGTGACGTGGCCATGGCCGCTGTCTTCGGCGTGCTCCAGGCCGCCTTTCTCCTGATCCTGCTGCGAACCTGCGGCTGGGCGCGAAAGGTCCCAAGCATTCTGACCGCGCCTTGGCCCGGCCTTCTGTTCATCGGCTTGCTGGCCGTCACGGCCTGGCCCCTGACGCCGTTCGGGCCCGGCGGCGCGCACCCCGTCTGGAACTATCTGGACCGGAATGGCGGTGCGATCACCGTCGACCGCTCCGCCCTCATGCTCAATCTCGTGAGCCTCGTGAACCTGGCCTGCCTGTTCCTGGCGGCCCGCATTGTCGGCGCGTCGGAGACCCGGCGCAGGACATTGGTCTGGTGGCTGCTGCTCGGGCTCGCGGCCTTCGCGGCGATAGCGATCATCGACCATGTCAGCCTGCGCGCCGGGCGACGTCTGACGGCGACCCTGTTCAGCCCCAACTCCGTCGCCACCTTGATGGGCGTAGGCGCTGTCTTCGCCGTGATGTTCTTCTCCGAGGCCATCCAGCGCGCCGGTGGCGCCCTGCGTCTCGACCGGATGGACCTGAACGCCAGCCTGAGCCTGGCCGCCGCGGCGGTCTTCGCCGTCGCCCTGGCGCTGACAGCCTCGCGGGGCGGAATCTTCGCCACCGTGGTCGGTCTAGCGGTGCTGTTGACATGGCAAGTGCTGGCCCAGGGGCGACGGGTTCGCGCCATCGCGATCGTTGGCGGCGCGGCGGCCCTGCTGATCGTCATCGGCGTGGCCATGCGCAGCGCCGATCTGACGGCCGCGCGCCTGGAGCACCTCGACAGCGACGTCGCCGTTCGAAAGGCGATCTTCGAGGCCCACTGGCAGGCCTTCCAGTCTTCGCCCTGGTTCGGGTTCGGTCTCGGGTCTTTTCCGGTCGTCAATCAGCTGATCACCACCACTGGGAACCTGAACGTCCTGTTCGATGTGCGCGCCACGCATAACCTCTACCTCCAATGGCTGGAGGAGGGCGGGATCGTCGGCTCCGTCGTCATGCTGGCCTGGCTGCTCGCCGCGCTCTGGCGTGTCGGACAGGACGCGATCAGGCCGGGCACGATCGGAGCGCTGGCGCGCGCCACGATCGCCGCCACGGTGGTCGTCCTGCTGCATGGCCTCTCGGATTTCGCCGTTCAGGTCCCGGCTCTGCAGGCGGTCTTCGCCGTGGGGCTCGGCGCGATGACCGCGACCTCGGCGCCGCGTCGCGCGCGCGCCGAGCGAAAGGCTGACTGGGGAACGACGGCTTTCGCGGGCGTCGCCCTCGTGATCTCCTTGTTGTTCGCCCTTCCCTTGGCGGCGTCACGGTTCGGCGGCGACCTCTCCGCCATGCCGACGGCTTCGGCGGAGGTTCTGGCGAGCAGCATCGAGACCGGTCTTGCCTCCCCGGCGGGGTCGACGGCGCGGGCGCGTCTGGAAGGCCTCAGCCGTCGCGAAGTCGCCCTGCGTCCTGGATCCGGCGCCGCGTGGCTTCGGAAGGCGGCCGTCGATTTCCAGCGGGGCGACATCGCCGCGGCCAATGTCGCGCTCGGCCGTTCGTTCGCCGTCGCTCCGCTGCAGACCAGCCTCTTCCGGAGTCGAACGCGCCTGGCCTATGAGCACTGGCCCGAGTTGTCGGACGCCGTGCGCGATCAGGTCGTCTATCAGGCGCGTATCGAGTTTGGCCGGCCTGGCGGCGAGTGGCGTCTGAGGAGCGTGGTCAGCACCATCAGCAGCCCTTCGGGCCGACTCGCGCTGGCGTTCCTGATCGTCGCCGAACGCCTTTCCCTGGCCCAGACCAAGGCTCAGTAGGCGTTCTCGGCGATCAGCAGGCTGGGAATGGTGAGAAGGACGATCTGGGCGTCCTTCAGGATCGACCAGGTCTGGATATACTCGATATCGGCCTCGACCCGGCGACGCATGGCCTCGACCGTCTCTGTGCCGCCGCGCAGGCCCTTGACCTGAGCCCAGCCGGTCAGGCCCGGCCGCGCCTGGTAGCGGGCGTAGTAGTCCGGAATGCGCACGCCGTAATATTCGTCATGGACCGCGGCATGGGGGCGGGGACCGACCAGGGACATGTCGCCGCGCAGCACGTTCAGCAGTTGAGGCAGCTCATCGATGCTGCTGGCGCGCAGGAGGCGGCCGATCCGGGTGATCCGGTTATCGCCGCGCTGCGCCTGGGTCAGTTCGGGCCCGTCCTCGCGACAGTGCATGGTGCGCAGCTTGAGAATCTGGAAGCGCGCGCCGCCGAGGCCGCCACGGGTCTGTCGGAAGAGGGCGGGACCGGGGGACTCAAGCTTGACCAGCAGAGCCGCCAGCAGGAGGAGCGGCGCGAACAGCAACAACAACAAGGCGGAGGCCATGACGTCCAGCGCGCGCTTGCAGGGATCCACGGCTACCCGCGGTAGCGGACCATGCAATTCTGGCGAGAGAAATTCGATATGGGCTCCCCCGTCCACCAGACAACCCTCTGAGTTCCCCACCGCGTCGCGACTGGTTTCCAGTTCCGACGACCTCAGGCTAGCGCAAACGCTGTAAAGCGTCGCCGGGAAAAATCCACGGACCTCATATATATGCTTAACGCGCGTAGACTCTGTTCATTCACGGGCGATTAGCTGCGCCGCATTACAGTCATCGTATCAGGAGTGTGATCGATGATTGAAGCCAAGATCTCGTTTGCCCAAGTCGAAGCCGTCGCGCCGACTCGCGCCAAACGCCTCCCCCCGCTGCTGGGGTTGGGCATGGGCGCGATCATTTCGGCGGGGCTGTGGGGCGCCTTGGCGCTGACCGTCTCCCACATCTTCTAGGCTCTCCATTCACGCCAGGCCGATCCTAAGGTTGGTCCGCACGCCCGCTCATCATCGAGCGGGCGTTTTCGTTCGTGCGAAGAGGCTCAACGAGAAAACCCCCGGACCTGATGGTCCGGGGGTTTTCGCATTCAGGCCTGACGGTCGATCAGGTGACCATGGTCCACAGGGCGGTGCCGGGGATCTGGCGCTCGACCCAGCGATAGTTCAGGTCTCCCCAGGGGGTCGCCCAAGGGGTCAGATTGTCCAGCACCCAGTCGCCGCTCTCTAGCGAGACCATCAGCACGGCGTGGCTTTCGCCGCGGGCCGTGAAGGCGACGGCCATGGACAAGGCCGTTTCCGGCACGCCAGCCGCGATCAGCTGACGGCGCTTCTCCAACGCATAGTCCTCGCAGTCGCCGTAGAGCTTGCCGTTCACCAGTCGCGGCAGAGACCAGTATTCGAGCTCGCCATAGAGATCCTGGTCCGTAGCTTTCTTGACCGTGCGATTGACCAGCTGGTTGACCTGATTCAGCAGCTTCACCTGTTCGCGGTCGGTGCGCGTGGTCCAGGCGAGACCCTGGGGCGCGTTCACGGCGGCGGCGGGCGTCGTGACGACCGCGGCGGCGGCGGGCCGCGCCTGGCCGGCGGCGACGAAGTCCTCGACCGTGGCGGGCGTCCAGGCCCGGACGATCTCCACCGTGATCAGGTTCGCCCCGTCCTCGTCGGTCGACGCGGTCGACGCGGCGGCCTCGAAATGATGTTGCGAGGGCGCGCCCACCGAAGAGGTCGCGATCAGGCCGACCGCGCCGCCCAAGAAGGCCAGCTGGCTCGCCGGCGCGCCGCAGGCGTTGGCGTCTCGGCGGCACAGGTCGGCGAAACCCATCGGAGCGCCGACGCCTTCGCCGCGCGGCATGAACGGGGCCGAGCCGGCCTGAGCGTTGGCACCGGTCATCATGGCGATGGCGCTGACGAGTCCCAGAACAATGTTACGTGCCTTGAACATGCTGACCTCGCTGTGTTCGTGAGGTCAGTATTCATTTGGGGTGCAAATTTGAGCTGAATTTAGATGGTATAATTCGAATGTTTAACTGTGGTAATTCTAAAATTAACTACAATTAACAAGAAATATACTTGGTAAATTGAGAGGAAATGAGCATGATGAATTGCGAATTAACTGCTGAATGCGTCGTTGAACTACGTCGTCGGCTGGGGCAAAATCAGGGTTCTTGGTCCTGGCGTTTATCGCCGTCCTGACGAGTCCGATGTTCAAGTCCCTCTTTCGTCCGAAATCCCAGCCGCGCCGCGCGTCGTCCACGGGCGGTCGAATGGTTTACGCCGTGGGGGACGTGCACGGGCGGCTCGACCTTCTGGACGGCCTGATCGGGGCGGTGACCGAAGACTATCGCGCCACGGGCCGCGAGGACCCGCCGGTGCTGGTCATGCTGGGCGACTATGTCGACCGCGGCGCTCAGTCCTCGGCGGTGATCGATCGGCTGATCCTGCTGAAAGCGCAGGCCGCCGAGGGCCGCTTCGAATTCCGCACCCTGATGGGCAATCACGAGGAGACGCTGCTGCACTTCCTCGACGATCCGATGGCCGGACCCTCCTGGATCGAATATGGCGGCGGCGAGACCTTGACGTCCTACGGCGTGCAGCGCCCGGTCGGCCGCGCTGAGCCGGAGGTATGGGAGCAGGCCCGTCAGGCCTTCCGCGCCGCCCTCCCACCGGCCCACGAGACCTTTCTGCGCCAGCTGGAGCTGGTGGTCGTCTATGGCGACTATGTCTTCGTCCATGCGGGCGTGCGCCCGGGTCTGCCGCTGGAGCGCCAGGTCGCCGCCGACTTGCTGTGGATCCGCAACGAATTCCTCGACAACCCGCACGGGCTGAAGGCCACCGTCGTCCACGGCCACACGCCGGTCGAGGAGGCTTTCGTCGGACGCCAGCGGATCAATGTCGATACAGGCGCCTATGCGACCGGCGTCCTGACCGCCGTTAGACTTGATGGCGGCGAGCCTAAGATCATTCAGTTCAGTAAAGCGCGCGCGACCTGAGTCTTGATCTTGTTCATGTCACGGTCACGTGCGATGTGGCGTTTTAATTTCCAGGCCTGAGAAGTCCCCAGGTTCTAAACGTTCAAGGTGAGACGCTTCGCGATGATCGTTGTTTCGAAACTCTCGCGCCTCTTTTCGATGCTGGCGCTGGTCGTCTGCATCGCCGCCGGCGGCTGGGGTGGCGTGGCGCGCGCCCAGCAACCCTTGGTCAGCGACACGCCCATTCCGGCGACGCAGTCGATGGACTACCTGCTCGGCGCCGGCGACAAAGTCCGGGTGACCGTCTACGGCGAGCCCACCCTGTCGGGCGAATTCTTCGTCACCGGCAGCGGGCTGATGTCGCTGCCGCTGATCGGCGAGATCAAGGCGGGCGGTCTAACCGTCGGCCAGTTCCAGGACGCCGTGCAGAAGTCGCTGAGCGACGGCTATCTGAAGGAGCCGCGCGTCAGCGCCGAGGTCCTGACCTTCCGCCCGTTCTATATCCTGGGCGAGGTTGGAAAGCCGGGCACCTATCCCTACACCGCCGGCCTGACGGTTCTGAACGCGGTGGCCACTGCGGGCGGCTTCACCTACCGGGCCGACAAGAAGAGCGTCTACATCAAGCACAATGGCGAAACGACCGAGGCGAAGGGCGCGCTCGAGCCGTCGACCCAGGTGGCGCCGGGCGACACGATCCGGATCGGCGAACGCTTCTTCTGATCCAGAGCGCACCGAACGAGACAAGGCCCGGCGGGACACCCCCGCCGGGCCTTTGTCGTTTCGGCGGGAAAGGTCTAGCACTGAACCGATCCTAGTCTTGAGCACGCGCCATCGGAGCCAGCCCCATTCCTGATGTCCCCATCCTGAACCTGGCCGTCGCTCTTGGAGTCGGTCTGCTGATCGGCGCCGAGCGCGAGCGTCGCAAGCAGGCGCGAGCCTCGTCCTCGGCGGCCGGGATCCGCACTTTCTCGGTCACCTCCCTGGCCGGAGCGGTCAGCCTGGCCGTCGGCGGGCCGATGCTTCTGGCGGTCGTAACGGCCGGAGTCGCCGTTCTGGCGGCCCTGAGCTATTGGCGGGCCCGCGCCGAGCCGGACGCCGGGTTGACCACCGAGGTCGCCCTGATCATGTCGGTCCTGGTGGGCGGGCTGGCGATCCTTTCGCCTGGTGTCGCCGCCTGTGTCGGGGTCGTCGTCGCGATCCTGTTGGCCGCCCGGACCCCGCTGCATCATTTCGTCAGCCAGGTCCTGACCCCGGACGAGGTTCGCGACGCCCTGATCCTGGCGGGCGCGACCCTGGTCGTCCTGCCCTTGCTGCCCGATCGCGCGATGGGGCCGTTCCAGGCCCTCAACCCCCGCTCGGTCTGGGTCGTCGTCGTCCTGGTCTTGGCCATCGGCGCCGCTGGCCACGTCGCGGTGCGCGCGCTCGGCGCCCGGTGGGGTCTGCCCCTGGCCGGGCTGGCTTCCGGCTTCATCTCGAGCACGGCGACGATCGGCGCCATGGCCGGACGAGCGGCGGCGACGCCGGCGGCGCTCTCGGCGGCGGTGGCGGGCGCGGTGCTGTCGACGGTCGCCACCATCGTCCAGATGACGCTCGTGATCGCCGTCACCAGCCTGCCGACCCTGCGGGTCATGGCCGGGCCGCTGCTGTGCGCGGGCCTGGCGGCGGTGGCCTATGGCGCGGCGTTCACGCGCCTGGCGCTGCGTCAACCCGCCCGTGACGACCCCGATCCAGGCCAGGCCTTCAGCCTGACGACGGCCCTGACCTTCGCCGTGACCCTGGCGGCGATCCTTGTCGTTTCCGCGGCGCTTCGCGAACGGTTCGGAGCGGCCGGAGCCGTCGCCGGGGCGGCCCTGGCGGGCCTGGTCGACACTCATGCCGCGGCGATCTCGATCGCGTCCCTGGTCGGGTCGGGTCGGATGACCCCGGAGCAAGCCGTGCTACCTATTCTCGCCGGGCTTTCGACCAACACCCTGACCAAGCTGGTCTTCGCCTTTTCGGGCGGGCAGCGTGGTTTCGCCTGGCGGGTCGCGCCAGGTCTGTTCCTGGTCGCCGGCGCGGCCTGGCTTGGCGCCCTGCTGACGTCCGCGTCATGACGGGAAGTGGCGGACCCGTCCGTCCCTGGGGCCGAAGTCGCGACGGCGCGAATTGACTTGCGTCAAGGTGACGACGGCCCGCCCGCCCGACGTTGTATTGGTCATGGGGCTTGTCGATACGATCGGCTCGGCCAAGAAAATGGATTTCACGGATGAGCCTCAACGACATCCTGCTTCACGTCGACACCTATCCTGAGGCAACGCCGCCCGAGGCGATCGAGGGCGCGGTCGGCTTCGTCCGGCTGATCGGCGGCCGGGTTTCGGCCCTGGCGGTGGGGGTGAGGTTTCCTGTCCACAGCAATCGGATCGCCGACTACCTGATCGGGTTGAGCAGCATGGCGGTCGACGAGCAGGCCAAGAGTCTGGCCAACGGTCACGCCAGCCTGGCGGCCTTCACCGCTCAGGCTCGGGACGCCGGGGTGCTCGGCCAAGCCCTGATCGAGACCGTGGAATACTACGCCGTGGCCGACCATGTGGCGGCTCGCGCCCGGACTCGCGACCTGTGTCTGGTGCCGCTGGGCGGACCGCTGGACGGCCAGGCCGAGGTGGCGACCAGCGCCGTCTTCGGCTCGGGGCGGCCGGTTCTGGTTTATCGCGGAGGCTTGCCGGCCGCCAAGCTCGGCTCGGTCGTGGTGGCCTGGGACGGGAGCCGGTGCGCCGCCCGCGCCCTGGCCGACGCCTTGCCCATCCTCGCGCGCGCCGGCGAGGTTCGCGTGCTCACGGTGATCAATGAGAAGCCGGCCGCCGTCGCCGGCCTCGCCGCCGAGGCCGTCCGTCACCTGAAGGCCCACGGTGTCGCCGCCGTCGCCGAAGAGGTCGATGGGAAGGGCGTGTCGATTGGTGAGAGCCTTGAAGCCTATTTGGCGAAGACCCCTCCCGACCTCCTGGTGATGGGCGCCTATGGTCGATCGCGCCTCCAGGAGTTCATTCTCGGCGGCGCCACCGAGTACATGTTGCACGCGCCAAAGGTCCCGCTCTTCCTCTCGCACTGAGTCGCTCACCGAGCCTCCCGAGGAGGATGGTTGCATGACCGTCGAACTGTTGCGCGGCCTGGACGAGGCGGAGGCGGCCGCGCGTCTGGTCGCCGTCGGTCCCAATGAACTGCCGCACGCGAGCCGGCGCGGTCTGGCCGGAATCCTCGGCGAGACCTTGCGCGAGCCGATGTTCCTGCTGCTGGTCGGGGCGGCGGTCCTCTACCTGGTGCTCGGCGACCTGGGCGAAGGGCTCTTTCTGACCGCCGGGGCCCTGGCTTCGGTGGGCCTGGTGGTTCTGCAGGAGGCGCGCAGCGAACGGGCGTTGAGCGCCTTGCGCGATCTGGCCCAGCCCCTGGCCCGGGTCATTCGCGACGGCGTCGAACGCCAGGTCGCCGCGCGCGACCTCGTTCCCGACGACCTGTTGCTGATCGGCGAGGGCGAACGTCTGCCGGCGGACGCCCGACTGGTCGGAGGCGAGGTGCTCACCGTCGACGAGTCCGCCCTGACCGGCGAGTCGGCGCCGGTGACCAAGCCGCCCGCCGGGCCCGACGATGTCGGCGCGCCCAATCCTGCCCCGGGGGCGGATGGCTCGCCCGATCTCTTCGCCGGCACGCTCGTGGTCCGCGGACAGGGCGTCGCGCGAGTGACCCGCACCGGGCCGCGCTCGGCGCTGGGCCAGATCGGCGCATCGCTGGCGGCGATCGATCACGAGCCGACGCCGCTGCAGAAGACCGCCGGACGCCTTGTCGCCATATTGGGCGCGCTGGCCCTGGGATTCTGCGTGCTCGTCGCGGTCGCCTACGGATGGTTGCGTCACGATTGGATCGGCGGCGTCCTGGCCGGGGTGACGGTGGCGATCTCGCTGATCCCCGAAGAGTTTCCCATGGTGTTGGCCGTGTTCCTGGCGCTGGGCGCGTGGCGGCTGGCGACCCACCAGGTGCTGACGCGGCGAAGCGCGGTCATCGAGACCCTGGGCGGCGCCACGGTGCTTTGCGTCGACAAGACCGGGACCCTCACCGAAAACCAGATGCGGGTCGCCCGCCTGTGGACGGAGGCCGGCGACATGGCCGTCGAGGCGGCGCGCCCCATCGCGGGCGCGGCCGGAGACCTGCTGGAGCTGGCCGCCCTGGCCTCGGCGGTGCGACCGATCGACCCGATGGACAAGGCGGTGCGTCACCTCTCGATGGACGCGCTGGTCGACGGGGAGGTGATCCAGGGCGAGCCCGAGCGCGCCTGGCCCCTGCGGCCCGAACTGCTGGCGGTCGTCCAGGTCTGGCGTCGCGCCGGCGAGGCGCGGATCGCCGCGGCCAAGGGGGCGCCCGAGGCGATCTTCAGTCTGTGCCGGCTGTCCGCCACCGAGATCGCGCGCCTGCAAGCCGTGGTCGAGGACTATGCGCGGCAGGGGCTGCGCGTCCTGGGCGTGGCTTCGGCCCGGGTGGAGGGCGATTTCGCGGATGATGATCCTCGGACCGTCGCCTTCACGTTCGGCGGACTGATCGGCTTCATCGATCCGCTGCGCCGGGACGTGCCGCAAGCCTTGGCCGAGGCGCGCGCGGCGGGCGTCGCCGTCGTGATGATCACCGGCGACCATCCCGCCACGGCCCTGGCCATCGCCAAGGCGGCGGGTCTGGACACCTCGGCCGGCGTCCTGCTCGGATCCGAGATCGAGGAACTGTCCTTCGCCGCCCTCTGCGAGCGTCTGCGCGGCGTGCGGGTCTTCGCACGCATCGCGCCCGCCCAGAAACTGCGACTGGTCGAGGCCCTGAAGGCGAACGGAGAGGTCGTGGCCATGACCGGCGACGGCGTCAACGACGCTCCGGCGCTGGAGGCCGCGCACATCGGCATCGCCATGGGCAAGAAGGGAACGGATGTCGCGCGCGAGGCGGCCGATCTCGTCCTGCTGGACGACAGCTTCGCCTCCATCGTCGGCGGTGTGCGCCTGGGGCGGCGGATCTTCACCAACCTGCGCCGCGCCCTGACCTACGTCACCGCCATCCACGTGCCGATCGCCGGCCTGGCGCTGGCCCCCATCCTGCTGGGTCTGCCGTCTCTGCTGTTTCCCATGCATGTCGTGCTGATGGAGCTGGCCATCGACCCGATCTGCGCCCTGGTCTTCGAGGCCGAGCCCAGCGAGGCGCGGGCGATGAAGCGCCCGCCCCGCCGTCGTGACGAGCCGCTGTTCGGCTGGAAGCAAATCGGCCTGGCCCTACTTCAGGGACTGGCCGTCCTGGGCGGGGTTCTGGGCGTCTATATCTGGGCCCTGCGGAACTATCCCGAGGATCAGGCGCGGGGCGCGGCCTTCACGACCCTGGTGCTGGGCAACCTGATCTTGGCCCTGGCCGACGCGGCGGCGTCGGGCAAGCTGCTGTCGCCCCATCGGCGCGCCTATTGGATCATCGCGTCGGCGATCGTCGCCCTGCTGGCGGTGATCCTGAGCGTCGCGCCGGTGGCCGCGGTCTTCAAGGTGGCGGCGCCCGACCTGACCCTCGCGATCGTCGTGCTGGTCACCGCAATGCTGAGCGGCGGCTGGACGGCCGGGCTTTCGCGGCTTCGTTCCTTCGAGCAGACCAGAAGAAAGTGACCCCATGAGTTTGAGCCTGACCTTTCACGGCGCCGCCGAGTGCGTGACGGGCTTTTGCGCCCGCCTCAGCGGCGAAGGCTTCACCCTTCTGATCGACTGCGGCATGTTCCAGGGCTCCAAGACCCTGAAGGCTCTCAACTACGACCCCTTTCCCTTCGACGTGGACGCCATCGACGCGGTGCTGCTGACCCACGCCCATATCGACCATTCGGGCATGCTGCCGAAGCTGATGCGCGCGGGCTACAAGGGGCCCATCTACGCCACGGCCCCGACCCGGGCCCTGTGCGAGGTGATGCTGGCCGACGCCGGGGAGATCCAGGAAAGCGAGGTCTTCCACCTCAATCGCCGCAACCAGCGGCGCGGTCGCCCGCTGGTCGAGCCGGTCTATACGGCCAAGGACGCGGCCCGGACGATCGAGCTGTTCGAGAAGGTCAAGCTCGACGAGATCATCGAGATCGTCCCCGGCGTGAGGGCCCGCTTCTGGAACGCGGGCCATATGCTGGGCGCCACATCGATCGAGGTGATCGTCGGACCCGACAAAGACGCCGAACGGATCCTGTTCTCCGGCGACCTGGGCGCCGGAGGTCAGGCCTACCTCCCCGAGCCGACCGGACCGACGGGCGTCGATCACCTGGTGCTGGAATCGACCTACGGCGACCGCGAGCGTGATCTGGCCGACACCGCCGAACGGCGCCGGCTGCTGGCCGAGGAACTGCGCCAGGCCCACGCCGCCGGCGGGCCGTTGCTGATGCCGACCTTCGCGGTCGGCCGTGCTCAGGAACTGCTGCTGGATCTCCTGGCGGTGATGGAATCGGGCGAGGCGCCGCATGGCGAGATCTTCCTGGATTCGCCCCTGGCCATCGAGGCCACCGACGTCTTCCTCGATCGGGGATGGAACCGGGATACGGAGGTCAACCCGTTCACCCCGCTCCGCCACGCCCCGAACCTGCACTACCTGATGAAGCCCGAGGAAAGCGATCAGCTGGAGAAGGTGCGCGACTGGCATATCATCCTGGCGGGCAGCGGCATGTGCGACGCCGGTCGCATACGCCGGCATCTCAAGCGCCTGCTGTGGCGATCCGAGGTGACCGTGCTGATCACCGGCTTCCAGGCGGCGGGCACGCTTGGCCGCCTGCTGGTCGACGGCAAGAAATTGGTGCGGATCCAGGGCGATGACTTTCAGGTCAAGGCGCGGATCAGGGTACTGGACGTCTATTCGGCCCATGCCGACGCCAAGGGCCTGGTGCGCTGGGCTTTGGAGCGTCAGCCGATCAAGGGGCAGGTGTTCCTGGCGCACGGAGAGCCGGGCGCTCTGACCGGTCTGGCCGAACGCCTGGAGCAGGCGGGCTTTCCTGCCGCGCGCATCGCCATCCCCGTTCTCGATGAGACCTTTGAACTGACTAGGTCCGAGGCGCATCAGGTCCCCGGCGGCCGGCCTCGACTTCAGCCGGGAAAAGCCGCGGCCCTCGACTGGCACAACCAGCGCGCCGACCTGTTCGCCCGGCTCAACGCCAAGATCCAGGAAGCCCCCAGCGAAGAGGCCCGTTCGAGGCTGCTGCAGGCGCTGGAGGCCGCCTTGAACGAGGCGGGGGACTTTTCCGGCGTCTGAGCTCGGCGGGCGTCATGCGGTTTCCGGAGGAAGCTCGCGGTTCCAAAATCGAAGCAGCCCGACATCGAAGGTCGCCACGGAGCCGTCTCCGTGGCGACCTGGGTCTGACTTCTAGCGAGAGTCCTCGGTGGCCGCGATCGCCGCCTTGGCCGCGAGGATATAGGCGGTGGTTGAGCTCACCGTGTATTCGCTCTCGAACCACAGGAACGGCCATTCGGTCATCATTTCGGGGAAGTCCGGCTTGACGACCAGCACGCCCGGCGCCATCCCGCCAGGGATGAAGCCGTAGTCCGCGCGGTTGTGCCCGTAGCCGTTCAGCTTCGAGCGGGTGCCGACGGTCGAGACCAGGGACAGGTTGTTCGCCGGATGGCGGCCGAGCATGTAATCCAGGGCGTGCAGGGTGTATTCCGGTCCGATCAGGTCCGGGAACGCCTTGTGCATAAGGTACATGTTGATCCCGAAGCCGGCGACTTCGCCGGACCCCGCCCATGAGCCCATGCCGACCGGGACGCCGAAGGGGTTGCCCGCCAGTCCGGTGTCGGCCCGCGACTTGGCGGCGCTCACCAGGGTCCTGATCCGCGCCTTGTAGCTCGCATCCATATAGGGAAGGGCGCGCACGGCGACGCCGCTGACGCGATCGAAGTTCGCCTCGATCGCCGGCATCAGGGCGCGCAGCCGCGCCGTATAGACCGCGTCGCCGTTGGTGGTGATGATCAGCTCCACCGTCGCGGCGACCTTGGCCAGGTCGAGGAAGCGGGACATGTTCCCGCTGTCGTCACGGCCGTCGCTGCCGTTGGCGGCCTCGCCCTCGCGCTTGGTCCACAGCGCCTTGGCGGCGGACAGGGCTTCGGCCGACATCGCCGGATCGAAGTCCTTCAGCGCGCGGCTGGCCGCGGCCAGGCTTCCGGCCACCATCAGGTCGTTGGCCGGATAGGCGGTGGTGAACGCCCAGCGATCGTCCGGGACGCCCGAGTGGTCGCCCCGGACCTCGTTCGGCCCCAGCGCGGCGTCGTACAGCTTGCCGTCGGTCTGGGAGGCGGCGTCGCCGAGGTGCGCGTACTGGCGCAGCTTCGGGTCGATGATGCCGACGATCGAATGGCCGAAGACCTTGTACTGCGCGAGCAGTTGCGCGACGCCGTGGCGGACCTGCTGGAGCGCGTCGGGCGCGCCGTCCGGCTTGCGGATTTCCACCTCGCGCGCCTTCTCGTCGACGCTGGTTTCGTCCCAGTCGAGTCCGAAGAGCTCGCGCGTCCAGACGAGATCACGCACCACCTGCGCGTTCTGCGGGGTCTGGATGTCGTAGTCGCCGGCGTCCTGGAAGCCGCCGATCGCCAGGCCCGGGATGTGCTCGCCCGGCTTGAAGGGGGAGTCGAGGTTCGGCCCCATGCGATAGCCGTCGAAATGGACGTGATTGGGTGGAGCCTGGACCGCGTCGTCGAGGTGCGAGGCGCGCTGCCACACCCGGTACTGCTCCCGCACGGTCATGTGGTCCATCTGGACGGGAAGATAGGTGTCGAGCGAAGGCTGCCAGATCCGCGAATAGGCGTCGGCGGCGATCGGGAAGGGATTGGTCGTCTGCCCGGCGTAGGAGATCGCGTAGACGCCGGGCTCGCGCACGCTGGAGAAGTCGAACGCGGCGTAGTTGTAGCGCAGGAACTTGCCGCGCGGCTGGACCGGCGCGCTGAACACGGGCTTCTCGCCGCTGTCGGTCAGCTTGACCAGCGTGGCCTCGGTCGGCGCCTTGAAGTTCGGATCCAGCTCGATCAGCGCGACCTTGCCGCGCTGCGGCGTGTAGCCGGCCTGGTTGAAGGAGACGACGGGGGCCCGTGTCCAGCCCGGGATGACATTGGGTCGCACATGCCAGACGACGGCGTCTTCCTTGGCTCCGGCGGCGATCATGGACCGCACGACGAACCAGCCGTTCTGCGCCCGATTGCGCGCGTCATAGAGGGCGAGCGGCGCGTTGGCGGTGATCGTGACCCGGGTCTTGGGGTCTTCCGGCGAGAGGGTCACGCTGCGGGCGCCGGAGGCCATCGGCTGGGGATCGCCCGAGCCGTCGGTCGCCATGGGGCCGTTGGGATTGCGCGGGAACAGGCCCGGCCGCTCGCCCATCAGATAGGTCTTGCCGAAATAGGCGGTCGGCAGGAAATCAAGATTGAAGCCGGCCTTGCCGACAAGCTCCGGCGGCAGTGGGGCGTCGAGATCCACCGCGATGCGAAAACCGCCGTCCTCGGGAGTCACCTTCACGCGGTAGCTCAGCTTTTCCTTCGGATAGCTCGATCTCACGACCAGCTGACCCGGCGTCTCGCCGAGCGTGCGTTCGCCAAAGATCGGCACCGGGTCCCATTGTTCGGGCGTCGGATTGAGCCGGACCTCGCCGTCGGTGGCGATCCGCTCGCCATGCAGGACGATCTGGATGCCTGCGTTCTTCTCGTCGAAGAAGATCGGGCTGAAGTGATTTTGCTCGACGATCACGCTGAGGCCCGGGGCCTCGAGCGTCTGGTCCGGACTCAGCCGCGGCGTTTGGGCCTGGGCGGTCGCGATCGCGAATATCGAACACGCGGCTAGGGACAGCGGGGCGGCGACGATCCTTGGCATTCCAGTTCCTCCCTTGTTACCGGTAACAATTTTTTATGTATCGCCCAGCGGTGATCTTGACGTCGCCGATCTGGGTAGGGTCTTCCGGCCGTTGCGTGTCGCGCGGGCCATACCGAGCGGAAAGCCCGCCCGTGGGAGGGATTTAGGCCCAGGCGCGCCTCTGCGACAATCCATATTTGTCGGCGTTATTGGCGTCTATCGCGGGTCGGCGTTCACGTCGCCAGAAAGCCCTGGCGTCTTGGGTGCGAGGTGAAGCGCCAGGCATGGGGAACGCTTGGCCGGCCAGACGCGCGATGGAGCGTATGTTGACGGCAGGTTTTGTCGGAGTAAACATCGCGCTCACAGTGAGCGTTTGGGCTGCGACAGCCGAGCCGTTCAGCAACCGATAAAAAGACGGCGCGGGAAACGATGAGGAAGCTGCTGACCGCGGGGGTGATCGCCGCGCTTCTTGGACCGTCCGTCGCCGCGGCGCAGAGCGATCCCTTGGCGCCGACCGGACGCTGGACGGCCTATACCGCCGGCCGCGCGGCCACGCCGCCCATGGGGTGGAGCACCTGGAACGCCTTCGCCACCGACATCGACGAGGACAAGATCCTCGGCTCGGCGAAGCAGATCGTCGACAGCGGCCTGGCGGCCAAGGGCTATCGCTATATCAACATCGACGACGGCTGGGCGCTGAAGCGCCGGATGCCCGATGGCCGGATGATCATCCGCGACGACAAGTTCCCGTCGGCGCGCACCGGCGGCGACGCCCCCAGCTTCAGGCCATTTACCGAGAAGCTCCACGCCATGGGGCTGAAGGCCGGCATCTATTCCGACCTGGGCCGCAACACCTGCTCCGAAGCCTATTCCCCGACCGATGACGACCTGCCCAAGGGGACCGTCCTGGAGCGCGAGGTCGGCATTTACGGCCGCATCGACCAGGATATCGCGCTTTATTTCAAGGACTGGGGCTTCGACTTCATCAAGGTCGACGGCTGCGGCCTGCGCGACTACGGCCCACAAAGCGAACGCGTGCGTTCGGGCAAGTTCCGGGCGCTGGGACCATTCCTGGACTCCGGGGCGGTGACGCGAACCGACATTCCGGCGATCCAGGCGATGTTCCGACAGATCAATGTCGCGCTGGCTCGGGAAAACCCGGATGGCGACTATCTGCTGTCGCTCTGCGTCTGGGGGGCGGCCAACGTCCGCGCCTGGGGCAAGGACTATGGCGGCATCTCGCGCACCAGCGACGACATCTCGCCGGCCTGGGGGCGGTTGCTGGTCAACTACGATACGACCGTGACACGGTCGCTCTACGCGCACCCCGGGTCCTGGAACGACCCGGACATGCTGCACATCGGGGCCGGAGATTTCGACGCGGACCACCTGACCGAAGCCCGCTCGCACTTCGCATTGTGGGCGATGCTCAACGCGCCGCTGCTGATCGGGACCGACCTGCGCAAGACGCCCAAGGCGCTGCTCGATATCTTCGGCAACGCCGACATCATCGCGCTGGACCAGGATCCAGCCGGCAACCAGGCGACGCTGGCGCACGACTCCAGCGACCTGCAGATCCTGGTGAAGACCCTGGCGTCGGGCGACAAGGCCGTGGCGATCTTCAACCGGGGCTCGGTCGACTATGACGTCGACCTTAACGCGACCCATCTGAAGTTCAGCGACGACGCGCCGATCGCGCTGACCGACCTGTGGAGCAAGCAGCGGACGACGTTCACCAAGCGGACCAAGCTGCACGTCAAGCCGCGCGAGACCCTGATCTTCCGCGCCCATGGCGCGCGCGCGCTGCAGGGGGGCTACTATCTGTCGGAACAGCCGGGGAGCGTGAATCCGGCGGTCGATGGCGTCGTGGATCCCACCCCGGACCCCTCCATCTTCCGCACCGCGGCGGGCTGGGGCGGCACCGGCGGCCCGGGCGACCGGCCGTCCTACGCCGGCTGGGGCGGCGCGCGGGCCGACAGCGCTCCGTACGGCCAAGTGCCGCGTGTCGCGGGGAAGCCGTTCGCGGCGGGCATCGGCATCCTCGCCAACTCTCGGATGGAGGTTCGGAATAACGGGGCGCAGCGCTTCACCGCGATGGTCGGCGTCGATGACAGCGCCAGCGACAAGGCCGCCGCCGTGACCTTCGCCGTCTATGGCGACGGCAAGCTGCTGGCGACCAGCAAGCCGGTCAAATGGGGCATGGCGGCCCAGCCGATCTCGGTCCCGGTCGCCGGCGTGAAGCTGATCGAGTTGGTGGCGCGCAGCCCCCGTGGCGACAACCAGCGCCTGCCCGTGACCTGGGGTGAAGCAGCGCTTCTCGAGCGCTGATAAACCCGGCGGGAAACCCAGGCGATGGTGGTTCGCACCGCGCCTGGGCGGCGTTTTCATCAGAGAAATATTAGGCGTTGGGGAGACGGTCGGATGGTTTCGAAAATTGCGGCGCTCGCGTTGATGGCGGCCCTGGGCATGGCGACGCCAGGCGCGGCCGGCGATGAAAAGGCGCCCGCGCCAGGCTCGAACCCCATCTTCCGGGACCGGTTCACCGCCGATCCCGCGCCCCTGGTTGTCGGAGATCGCCTCTTTCTCTACGTGGGCCACGACGAAGCCCAGCGTGACGAGATGTTCAACATGCGCGAGTGGCTGGTCTACTCGACCACGGACATGAAGACGTGGACGGCCTACCCACCGATCATGAAGGCCACGGACTTCAAGTGGGCCAAGAAGGACGCCTGGGCCTCGCAGGCGATCGAGAAGAACGGCAAGTTCTATTTCTACGCCGCCGTCGAGCATGACAACACGCACCCGGGCAAGGCGATCGGCGTGGCGGTCTCGGACTCGCCCACCGGCCCGTTCGTCGACGCGCGCGGGTCGGCGCTGATCACCAACGAGATGACCCCGAAGGGGCCGCACAGCTGGGAGGACATCGATCCGACGGTGTTCACCGACGACGATGGAACCACCTGGATCGCCTGGGGCAATCGCTCCTGCTACATCGCCAAGCTCAAGCCCAACATGATCGAGATCGACGGTCCGATCACCGAGATCACGCCGCCGCATTTCGAGGAGGGCCCTTGGCTGCACAAGCGCGACGGGACCTACTACCTGACCTATGCCTCGCTCGACCGAAGCACCCAGCGCGACGAGCATGTGTCCTACGCCACCGCGCCCGCCATCACGGGTCCCTGGACCCCTCGGGGCCTCCTGACCGGCTCAGGCAAGTACAGCTTCACGATCCATCCGGGCATCGTCCAGTTCAAGGGCGAGTGGTATATCTTCCTGCACAACGCGACCCTCGCGGTCGGCGACCAGAGCGGGGCGATCGGTCGCCGCGCCGTGACCGTCGAGCGCCTTCGCTACAGTCCCGACGGCGCGATGCTGCCGGTCGTGCAGACCGAGGCCGGGGTTTCGGTCCCGGCCCGCTAGAGCATTTTCCGAGGACGTGGAGACCGAGCGTCGTCAGAAGAGCTCTGGCGGCGCTCCGATCGGGCGGGTCATCCGTCGCCCCGATCGATCAGGCGCTTCTTGCGCCGATGCAGGCTGGCGGCGACGGCGAGCAGCACCAGGGGAACCAGCGCCGAGAGAACCTGTTCGCTCGCGCCCGGCCAGCCGTGAAGCCAGGGCTTCAGGAAATAGCCGAGCAGGCCCAGCACGTAATAGCCGACCGCGAAGATCGACAGGCCCTCGACCAGGCCCTGCAGCTTGGCTTGCAGCTGGAGGCTGGCGCCCATGCCGCGCAGGGTCTCCTGGTTCTGGCGGTCCAGGACGATGCCCAGACGGGCCTGCAGAAGATCGCCACAGCGCGCGACGCGCACCGAAAGGTCGTCCAGCCGCCGGTCGGCCGCCTCGCGGGTGCGCATGGCCGGTTGCAGGCGCCGCGCGATGAACTCGCTCATGGTCGAATAGCCGGGAACATGACGCTCCCGCAGCGCCTCTAGCCTGTCCAGGGTCAGGCGGTGATAGGATTCCGTCGCGCCGCGCCGGAAACGGCTGTGGGCGGCGCGCAGCTCTACCTCGGCGGAGAGTTTCAGGAGGCTGTCCAGCACCGCCTGGCTGTCCTCGCCGCTCGCCAGGCCGCTGGCGATCGCCGAAAGCCCGGCTTCGGCGCCATCCAACCAGGCCAGAAGCTCCCGGGCGGGTGGAAAGCCGATCAGCGCCAGCTTCCGATAGTTGCCGATCTCCAACAGCGTCTGGACCAGGCGCGAGACCTCATCGTTGGCCAGGGCGATGTTGTGGACGTGGATACGCCCCGTGCCGCCTTCGCGCAGGCGAAAGTCCGTCCAGATCCGCGCGGCCCCGTCGAAGACCTCGCACGAAACGCAATGGGCTAGGTCGATATGTCGGTTCAGGATCGCCTCGGCCGGCGGCTCGGCGCCCGGCGCGGAGACAGAGATCTCGACGCCCCTGAACACCTGACCCGGCGCTCCGTCCAGCCAGAAGCAGTCCTCGCCGACGTTCGTCTCAAAGCCAAGCTCCGGGCCCAGCGGGCCGTAGGTGAACCGGGTCCAGGTCGAGAATTCCTGATGCCGCTCCCACAGCCAGCCGCCGGCCGGGCTGGTCACCAGAATCCTGCCGATGGCGGGATCCTGGCCTGGCGCGAACAACGCCACGAAGGCCGCCTCGGACGCCCGTTCGTCGGCGCCGACCAGGAAGACCCACTGGCGCAGCCTGACCGGCGCTTGCTCCAGCGGCAGGGCGCGCAAGTGCATCAGTTCACTCAGCGCCACCCTGAGCGGATGATCCCGGCTATCGGTCACGTCCTTACCCCATGCTCCCGGATCGTTGGTCTATGTTCTATGTTACCGGTCACATAAATCTAGCCAACTTGTCTGCGGTCGTCACCCGCCTTGCCGGGTTAGGGAACCTTGATCTCGAACGAGCCGACAGCCCGGCCGGCCTGATCGAAGAGGTTCACCGTCGGACTGTCCGCCCAGGCGTAGCGCACGCGTCCGATGGCCCCGCCGTCGCCTTTCAGCGTGACCTTATCGCCAGCGACATGGCCGGGGGCGTAGCGGCAGGCGCCGTCCGCGCCGCAAAGCTCGAAGCCGATGGCGGTGTCCGCGCCGCGGGCGACCAGGCCTTCGGCCGCGCCGACGAATGTCAGGACGACGCCGCCGTCGGGCGCGCGCTCGGCGGTCGCGACCCTTGGGCCGGCGGCGACGGCTTCTCCGTAGGCGAGGACCCGCAGCGCATCGGCCGCGCGACGGCCGACCTCCTGCTTCTCGCCGGGATGGATGTCGTAGGGATCACCGAGATCGAGGGTGACGACGACCGCCGCGTGGCCGTCGGCTTCCGCGGCGCGTCTCTGGGCGTCGCGCACGCCGGCCCAACCGCTCTCGACGGGCTTGCTCGCGCCGGCGCCGTAGGCCGACAGCTGAATGATCGCGAACGGCAGGGTCGGGGCTTCGAACTGGCGGCGCCAGTCGGCCATCATCGCCGCGAGGCGGCGCTCGTAGCCAGGCAGGCCCGTGTCGGACTCGCCCTGGTACCAGAGCGCCCCGGCCAGGCCGACGGGGCCGAGGGGCGAGATCATCGCGTTGTAAAGGACGCCCGCGCCGTTGATGTCGTCCCACGGCGCGCGCGGAGCGTTGGTCTTGGGCCGTCCCGCCAGGGCGTAGCGCCAGCCGGCGTCAAGCGGGACCGATGTCCCGTCGTCCAGCTGGAGACGCATGAGTTCGGCGGGGCCCGCCAGGCCGCCATCGGCATAGACATTGTCGTCGTTGACCGTGATCCGGTTGCGCCCGGCGACCAGCGTGCCCGGGGCCAGTCGGTAGCGGCGTGGGGCGCCGATGCTGGACCCGCCGACGGCCTTGCCATTGACCCAGGTGCGATCGGCGTCGTCGATCAGGCCCAGCGACAGGACGGCGCCTTGCTCGGCTTGGGCGGGCGTGAGGTCCACGGTCTTCTCGAACCAGACCATTCCCAGATACTTGGTCATCTCCGGCGCGCCCCAGCGGCCGAAATAACTGATCGCGGGAACGGGCGACCAGTCGGGATGCTCGCCGCGCCAGGGCTGTTCGGCGCCCGCGAGACCGGAGTGGTCGCGCCACCAGGTCTCCCACTGACGCGCGACCATGGCCTCCGCCGCCGCCGCGTCACGGGCATGGAGCTCCAGCGCCTTGGCTTCCAGGTCCAGGCCGCCGGCCCGCAGGCCCTCGGGCGCCATCCAGGCGGAAATCCGCGAGCCGCCCCAGCTGGAATGGATCAGGCCGATCGGCGCCTTGGTGGTCCGCCGCAGGTCCTGGCCCGCGTAGAAGCAGACGGCCGAGAACTTGGCGATCGTCCCGGGCGTGGCTGTCGTCCAGGCCGGCGAGACGTCGAAGCGGTTCTTGGGCGTTTCCGCAAGTTGCTTGCCGACGGTCATCAGCCGCAGCTGCGGATCGGCGGCGCCGGCGATCTGAAAGCTGTTCTGAGACTGCTCGGTCGAGAGCTCCATGTTGCTCTGGCCCGAGCAGAGGAAGACGTCGCCGATCAGCAGGTCGTTGACGAAGGTCTGGCCGCTCGGCGCGTCGACCAGCATCTGGTAGGGACCGCCGGCCGCGAGCGCCGGCAGGGCGATGCGAAAGCGGCCATCGCGATCGGCCTGGCCCGTGGCCGAGCGCCCCGCCAGATTGACCATGACCTTTTCGCCGGGCGTGGACCGGCCTGTGACGATGATGGGCTTGCCCCTCTGCAGCACGGCGTGGTCGCCGATCGCGCCGTCGAGCCTGGGCGCGGCGCCGGCCAGCGATGGGAGGAGGAGGGCGAGGGCCCCGGTGATGGTCGCGATGGTCTTCACGCTCTTCTCCTGATCCGCCGAAGCCCGGCCTATTTCGCCAACGCCACGGCGGCGTCGATCGAGAACGGGGCCGACTGGCTTGAAACGCCCATGCCCGGTTGGCCCGAACCGACGCTGACGCGATAGGCGCCGGCCGCCACGCGGCGATCGCCCTCCGGGGTCACCGAGCTGAGATCGCGCGGCGACAGGGTGAAGGTCACCTTGCGGGCTTCGCCGGGCTTTAGCGCCACGCGCTGGAAGCCGCGCAGGGACACGCGCGGCGCGCCGGGGGTGTCGGGGAAGTTCAGATAGAGCTGGGCGACCTCCTCGCCCGGACGCGCGCCGACATTGCGCACGGTGGTGGTCACGCGGACGCTCTGGTCGGTGCGCTCGACCGTGACCGGCGCATAGTCGTAGCGGGTGTAGCTGAGCCCGAAGCCGAATGGATAGACCGGCTCGCCCGTGAAGTAGCGATAGGTGCGACCGGCCATGGCGTAGTCGCCGAAGGGCGGCAGGTCGTCGATCGAGCGATAGAAGGTCAGCGGCAGGCGGCCCGACGGATTGGTCTTGCCGGAAAGAACGTTGGCGACGGCCAGGCCGCCGGACTGGCCCGGATACCAGGCTTCGACGATGGCCGAGGCGTTGGCCTTGGCCCAGGCCAGGTTCACCGGGCTGCCGTTCATCGTCACCACGACGAGCGGCTTCCCCAAGGCCTTGGCCTGTTCCAGCAGCGTCTGCTGATCCGGCGGCAGGTCCAGGGTCGTCTTGTCGCCGCCCTTGAAGCCGGGGACCTCGACCGGGGACTCCTCGGCCTCCAGGTCGGAGGTCAAGCCGACCACGGCGACCAGCACGTCGGCCTGGGCGGCCGCCCTCTTCAGCTCGGCGGTCGGATCGTCGGACACGCGCTTCCAGACGAGATTGACGCCGGACAGGGCGTGGGACTCCGAGACGGTCTCGATCGGATAGCGATGGCCCTTTTCCAAGCGGATGGTCTTGAGGGTCGGCAGGCTGGCCCAGCCGGCCTTGCGCAGGTCGGCGAAGGGCTTGCCGTCGAACTTGAGCTCACCGTTGAAGCCCGCCAGACCCAGGCGATAGGTTCCGCTCTCGGGCGGAACCAGGAAGCCCGTCCAGACCACGCGGTGGTGGTCGGAGACCGAGGCCAGGTCCAGGCTTCGCGAGGCGATGTCCGGCTCGATGCGGGTGACCACCGGCTTGTCGAGATAGCGCATCTTGGCCACCGCGTCGCCGAAGGTCCCCGGCTCGAAGCGCGTCGGCGGCGGCTCGACGGTGTTGTAGTAGCGAGCCAGCAGGCCGGGCTTGCCATCCGGCGTGACCAAGGCCGTGCTCGGCACGCGATCGCCGTCGGTGAAGGAAGCGCCGAACGGCGCGTGGACGATCTTGGCCGACGGCATGGCGCGGCGAAGACCGTCCAGCACCGAGATCGGCGGCGCCGACAGGGCCGAGGAATAGTTGCCGCGCAGGACGCGGGTGGCGTCGGCCAGCGGCCCGATCACCGCGATGCGCAGGCCGGGCTTCAGGGGCAGCAGGCCGTCATTCTTCAGCAGCACCAGGCTCTTCTCGCTGGCGGCCAGCGCCAGGGCCTCGTGCTGGGGCGTCATGACCGAGGTCACCGGCGCCGGGCGGGTTTCGACCGCCCGCACCCCGGGGAGGTCGCCGACCCGCAGGCGCGCCGAATAGAGCCGCACCAGCGCCTGGTCGACGTCGGCCTCGGTGATCAATCCGCGTCGCAATGCCTCGGCGTAGGGCTTGGCCAGGCCCGCGGTGTCGGTCAGGGTCGCGCCGTTGCATTCGTTGTCGACGCCCGCCCGCATCGCCGCGGCGACGGCCGTGGCCGCGTCGGGCGAGTACTTGTGATTGTCGGCGATGTCCTTGACGGCGTCGCAGTCGGAAACGACGTAGCCATCGAACTTCCACGCGCCGCGTAGATGGTCCTTCAGCAGCAGGTCGCTGGCGCAGGCCGGCTGGCCGTCGACGCGGTTGTAGGCGCACATCACCGATCCGGCCTGGCCTTCGATGATCGCGGCGCGGAAGGCGGGCAGATAGGTGTCTTCCAGGTCGTGGCGCGAGACGAAGACGTTGGCGCCGTGCCGGGTCGACTCCGGTCCGCTATGGACCGCGAAGTGCTTGGGCGTGGCGATGACGCGCGGCAGGTCGGGGTCGGGGCCCTGGATGCCCCGCACGAAGGCCACGCCGATGCGGGCGGTCAGGAACGGGTCCTCGCCATAGGTTTCCTGGCCGCGGCCCCAGCGCGGATCGCGGAAGATGTTGATGTTCGGCGACCAGGTGTCGAGGCCCGTTCCGATGCGTCCCATCCGGCCGGTCTGCCGCGACAGGATGTGCAGATCGCGGACCTCGGCGCCGATCGCGGCGGCGACGTCCTGGACGAGGCCCGTGTCGAAGCTGGCGGCCAGGCCGATCGGCTCGGGGAAGTTGGTGGTCGGCAGGGTTCCCAGCGCGCCGTGCAGCGACTCCGTCCACCAGTTGTAGGCCGGGATCCCAAGCCGGGGGATCGCCGGGGCGGTGTTGAGCAGCTGGTCCAGCTTCTCTTCGGTGGTCATCTTGCCGACCATTTCGACGGCCAGCCGGTCGGCCTTGGCGCGCGCGACCGAGGTTTCGGGCTGGGCCGGCGCGAGGGGCGCGGAGAGGGCGGGGGCGGGCGCGCTCAAGGCCAGGCTCGCGCAGAGCGCCGCGCTGGCGGCGCATTGAAGCCAGGATGACTTGGACATGGAAGAAGACCTCATGATGGGCGTCCAGGCTGTGTTCAGGGCTTGGCGGGGCGGGGACCGGCGCGCGCGATCACCTCGCGAGCGGGCGCGGGCCAGGCCTGACCCTCGACGGCGACATTGTCGATCAGGCGGTTGTTGGCGTAGTCGGACCAGGATCCGTTGGCCTTGCCGCCGTTGCGCCAGTTGCCGCGCGCGACGTTGTCCGCCGCCGTGCGGCGCGGATAGGCGCCGTCCAGAGCGTTCAGATTGACCCACAGGCCAAGGCCATCGAAGACGTTGTCGCGCACCGTGATGTATCGCGACCCTTCGTCCAGATAGACGCCGATGCCGCCGGGGACGTCGTAGACGTGGTTCTCCGCGATCAGGGCGCCAGGGTCGGCCGACAGGTGATAGATGGCGCCGCCGTCGGGAAACCACCGCTTCACGCCATGGACGCGATTGCCGACGATCACGGTGTCGCGCAGGGTGGTCGGCGTGTCGTAGACGCGATTGCCGGGCTGGTCGTAGTAGCCGCGACCCAGGCTCATATAGGCGGTGTTGCCGCCAGGGTCGTTGACGCCCCAGCCCCAGCCCACGTCGATGCCGTCATAGGGCGCGTCCGAGACCTCGTTGTGCAGGATCACGGCGGCCGTCGCATAGGTGACCAGGATCGCGGCCTGTTCCCGATAGACCTGGGAGACGCCCTGGACGGTGTTGTCGCGAATGATGATGTCGCGCACGGCCTGTTCCGGGCGCCCCGGGTGGTGCGCGTCGGGCGAGACGCCGCCGACCATGATCGCGCCGCCGGCCAGGTCGTGGAAGCGGCCGCGGACAACCTCGACCGAGCGTGTCTCCAGGCCCGCCCCGCTCAGATTGGCGCTGGCGTCGTTGCCGATGCCGAGGGCGATCTGGCCAAGGTGAGCGAATTCGGCGTCCTCGAAGACGATGCGCGCGGCCGCGGCGACCTGAACCGCCGCCGGCTGCTGTCGCCATTGGTTCCGCATCCCCTCGAAGGCCCAGCATCCCCAGCTGCAGTCGCGGATCGGATCGCTGGGATAGTTCGGGACCTGGCCCGACAGGAAGGCGCCGCTTTGCTGGCTGGCGTAGCCCTCGGCGCTGGAAGGGCCAAGCCAGCTGGTGTGGGCGAAGCCGACGCCGGCGAACTGCAGGTCGCGCACGGGCTGGCCAGGACGGCCGGCGATCGAGACCAGGGCTTCCAGGCGCGGCATGACCACCTGGCTCGAGGCCATGACCTCGCCGTCGCGCGGCTTGTAGTAGAGCTTGCCTTGGGCGGGATCGGCCCACCAGTCGCCGCCAGCCCGGACAAAGGCCAGGGCGTTGCCGATGAAGAAGCGCGCCCTGTCCCCCGAGACCGGGCGGGCGAAGGTGTCGTAGCCGATCAGATTGTTGCGCCAGCCCGGCTGGGCCAGGACGATGCGGTCGCCCTGGATGCTCTCGACCCTCGCGCGACGGTCGGTGAAGAAGCCGGTGTTCTCCACCTCCAGCCGCGCCTGGTCGGGCAGGTCGGCGAGAAAGCGCCAGGCCGGATCGACGATCTGGACGCCCCAGTCGTGGAAGGCGAAGGCCTTGCGAGGGGCCTCGACCGCCGCGCGATGCGCCAGCCGGTCATTGACCCAGATCTGGCGCGGATCGGCGCCGCGCGGGATGTCGGCCACCCAGATGTCGCGCGCGGCGTCCGCCTGGCGCCAGCCTTCGACCGGCTGGCCGCCCGAGAGGACGGGCCGCGCGCCCTTGGCCGCTTCCCAGCGGACCACAAAGCCATCCTGGCCGCCGTCCTCGACCGAGAAGCGCAGCGGCTTGGCCAGGCGATAGACCCCGTCCGCGAGCCGCACCGTGACCGAGTGGGTCTTGTTGACCGACCGCACCGCGGCCTGGGCGCGGGCGAGGGTCGCGAACGGGCGGCCGGGCGCGCCGTCGGCGGCGTCCGAGCCGCCGGGGGCGACCTCGAAGATGACGGGTATGGGCGCGGGGCGTTCGTGGATCTCGACCGAGGAGAACGCCTTTTCCGAGTTGGGACGGTCGGCGGCCGTCATGACGGGGATGTTGGGCGCCGGCGGTAGCTGCGCGCCATGGGCTGCTCCGCTCGCCAGGACAGCGGACAACAGGACGGCCGCGCGACCGCGATGGAAGAGCGATGTATCGCGCGTCATACCGGCTGCAGGCCGTGCTCGACGATCTTGCGGATGAGGTCGCGGTGCTTAGGCAAGCTGGACAGCAGACGTTCGCTTTGCAGGGCGTTCTCGCGCAGGGCGCGTTGGGCCAGGGCCGCCTCGTCGGCGAGCGCGGCGGCCTCGACCTCGGTGCGGAAGCCCATGCCGTAGAGCACATACTGGTAGCTGGCCGAGGGAAACACCTCGTCGGCCCGGTCGAATTCCTCGTGCAGCCACGGCGGCTGGTGACGCCACAGCAGCAGCAGGTCCGACAGGCGCTCGGGGATGGTCGCCGGATCGCGGTTGTCGCGCCAGAAGGCGGTGTCGGTCCTCTGGCTCAGCACGTAATGCAGCTTGAGGAAGTCGATGATCCGGCCCCAGCGGTAGTGGGTCGTGGCGTTGAAGCGTGAGGCCACGATGTCCATCACCTCGCGGCAGGCGGGCATCTGCTCGGCGATAAGCTTGGCCGACAGTTCGATCAGCACGATGGCCGACGCTTCCAGCGGCTCCAGGAAGCCCGCCGCCAGGCCCACGGCCACGCAGTTGCGCTTCCAGAAGGTTTCGCGGTGGCCCGAGCGGATGGTGATCTTGCGGACCGGCAGGTCCTTGCCGGCCGGACCGAGATAGGCCCGCAGCTCGCGCTCGGCCTCGTGGTCGGAGATATGGCGACTGGAATAGACGTGCCCGGTCCCGCGCCGGCTCGGCAGGCCGATGTCCCAGATCCAGCCCGCCGACTGGGCGGTCGAGATGGTGTGGGTGGCGATGGGGCTGTCGGGACGTTCGTACGGGATCTGCACGGCCAACGCCGTGTCGCAGAACAGGATGTCGCCGCAGTCGCGGAACTTCACGCCAAGCGTTTCGCCCAGCAGCAGAGACCTGAAGCCGGTGCAGTCCACGAAGAGGTCGCCCTCGATCTCGCCGGCCTGTTCGGTGACGACCGCGCGGATGTCGCCGTCCTCGGCCAAGGCCACGCCGCGTACGTCGGCCAGGACATGGCGGACGCCCAGCTTGTCGCAACAGTGGCGTTGCAGGAACGGCGCGAACTTGCCCGCGTCCAGGTGGTAGGCGTAGTTGGCCGCGCCCTGATAGGGCGGGGCGGTGATGGTCTTGGGCCCAAGGCCCTCGTCGCAGAGGCGGCCCTGCGGACAGACCGCGTCGCAGAAGCTGCCGGACGCGTCGCCGGCCAGCCAGTGGGGCGCCAGGTTGATCTGCCCGAAGCTCTGGGGCAGCACCAGCGGGTGATAGTAGGCGTCGTCGGGCTCGCCCGTGGTCCAGCGCGCGAACTTGGCGCCCTGTTTGAACGCGGCGTCGCACTCGCGGAAGAAGTCGGTTTCGGAAACCCCGATCTTGGACAGGGTCGTCCGCAGGGTCGGCCAGGTGCCTTCACCGACGCCGATGATCGGCGTGGTCGGCGACTCCACCAGGGTCACCGTGAAGCCAGTCGCCTGCCGCGCGCGATGCTTGGCGGCGATCACGCCGGCGGTGAGCCAGCCCGCGGTCCCGCCGCCGACGATGACGATATTCTTGACGGGACGGACCATGGCCTATCGAAGAAAAAGCGACTGGGAACGACGGCTCGACGTTCCCAGTCTAGGGGAGGGGAATACTAGAAGCGGAAGCGGACCCCGGCCGTATAGCGGCGGCCGTAGGCGAACACGTCGAGCAGCTGGTTGTCGAACCGCCCGTGCGTGCTCTGGACTTCGTTGGTCAGGTTGAGCGCCTCGAAGAAGCCGGTGATCTGCTTGGTGATCGCGTAGCTGGTGCTGAAGTCGATCTGCAGGTTCGGGTTCTCGAAGGTCGGCTCGGAGCCGAACGCACCGGTGTTCTGGTTCTGGCCGAAAGCGCGCAGATACTCCTTGCGGTAGTTGACCGCCACGCGGGCCTCCAGACCGTTCTTGTCATAGAAGGCCACGAGGTTGGCCGAGTTGGCCAGGCCCGTGATCGCAAAGCCGCTCTGGGAGATGTCCTTGGGATCGTAGGGCTTGTTGGTGTCGACGAAGGTGGCGTTGGCGTTGAAGCCGAAGCCGCTGTCGCCGAACACGTGCTGCCAGGCCAGTTCGACCCCGCGCACGGTGGCTTCCGGTCCGTTCACCTGCTGGGTGACGCTGAAGATCGCCGGCTGACCGGTCGTTGGATCGATCACGCCGTTGATTGTCTGCCGCTGGGTGCCGCCGACGATGAAGTTGCTGACGTCCTTGATGAAGAAGTTCACCGCCGCGTACGAGTTGGGCTTGTAGTACCACTCGACCGCGGCGTCGAAGTTGTCGGCCAGGTAAGGCTTCAGCGAGGGGCTGCCGCCACTGGCCGTCAGGGCGCCGACGCGCTGGCCGGTGCCCACGCTGGCCACGGGGGTCAGCAGGTTGAGGCCCGGGCGGGTCAGGGTGCGCGAGGCGTCCAGACGCAGGTGGATGCTGTCCGTCAGCTCCAGTTTCATGTCGAGGCTGGGCAACAGGTACGAGTAGTTGCTCTTGGTCGACACGCTCTGAGGCGCGCTCAGCGACACGGTCAGCAGGGTAGGATCCCCGGCGCTGCGCGTGATCGCGGTCGGCACCTGACCGAAGCCCGCCGAGGTGACGTGGGTGTTCTCCTCGCGCACGCCGGCGTTGAAGTGGAACGGCATGCCGGCCACCTCGATGTCGAAATTGGCCTTCACGAACAGCGACCACGTCTTCTCGGTGATGTCGCGGATGCTGCCGTTGTCGAGCGCCATGTCGAACGCGCCGGTGAACTGGGTTCCAACGCCGCTGCCGCTGTAGTTGAAGCCGGGGATGTTCTTGGCTTGCGGGTTGCCCAGGCCGGTCAGGAACTTCTGGTATTCTTGAGCGTCGAACTTCAGCAGGTAGGGCGGCAGGGCGCCGTCGAAGCCGGGGATGAAGTTCTTGGTGCTGACCTTTTCGGTGAACAGGCTGGCCGGGACCATGACCCCGCCGTTAGGACCCGAGGCGGGACCGTAGCCGGGATAGGCCTGCCAGAAGTTGTTCACGAACGTATTGCTTTGCTGGAACTTGTAGTGGTCTTCCAGGTAGGTGCCGCCGGCCTTGATCTTGAAGCCGTCCTGCTCCCACGACCCGGCGAAGCGCAGCTGCTTGACGACGTCGGTGTTCTGCTGGGCCTGGCGCACCACCACGTGGGAGCCGATCACCGAGGTGTCAGCCCACCGCGACCCGTCGCCGTTGGGGCCGTAGCCGTGGAGGACCGGAAGCGTGTTGTCGCTGCTGCCGCCGATGCTGATACCCAGGGCCGGGCCGATGCCGAAGCCGTAGCCGACGTCGGCGTTGTCGCTGGTGATCTCGCCGCCCGGGTTCAGCCAGCTCTTGGCGTAGCTGCCGTCGGCCTCGAACTTCAGGTTCTCGGAGACTTCCCACTGCAGGTTCAGGCCCGTCTGGTTCGTCCTCAGGACCGAACGGTCGGTGCCGGCCGTGAAATCGGTCTGCGAGCCGGCCTGGGTGAAGTCGACGGTCGTCCCGTTCTGGTCAAGCTTGACGTTCCGAAGGCCGTCCTGGTTGAACCAGATGCCGTAGCCGAAATTGTCCGCGCGGATGTTCTGGCGCGAATAGTTGTCGTCCAGGGTGACCGTCACGCCCTCGACCGGCGCCCATTGCAGGGCGATGCGGCCGTCGAGGCGCTCATCCTTGGTGTAGATCTGAGTCGCGCCGGCCTGTTGCTCGAACCAGCCCAGGACCGTCTTGCCCGCGGACAGCTGGGCGGGGGTGCACGCCGCCGTCAACTGGCACGGCGCGTAGTAGCCGCCCGGCCAGCCGCTGACATAGACGCGGTTGGTCTGGGTGTCGTGGCGCGTGTACATCGCGTCGACCAGCACCCCGAACTTGTTGTCGGCGAACGTGTCGCTGAACAGCGCGCCGACCGTGGGCACGAACTTGCCGGCGTCGTCCTGCACCGAACCCGACGCGCTCAGGGCCATGCGGCGACCCGGATGGTCGAAGGGCTTGGGGAAGGAGACGTTGACCGTGGCGCCGATCGAGCTGCTCGACAGCGACACGTCCGGAGTCTTCAGGACGCTTAGACCGCCGACGAAGTCCGCGCCGACGGTGCTGAAATCGACCGAGCGACCGCCGGTCGCCGTCGAGATTCGACGACCGTCGTACAGGGTCTCGTTGAAGTCGCCGCCAAAGCCGCGGACCGTGATGCCCTGCGGCTCGCCGCGGGCCCCGGAACGCTGGATCGACACGCCCGGCAGCCGCTGCAGCGAGGCGGCGACGTTCGAGTCGGGGAACTTGCCGATGTCCTCGGCCGAGATGGCGTCGACGACGCCGGCCGAACTGCGCTTGATGTCGAGGTTGCGTTGCAGCGAGCCGCGCAGGCCCGTGACGATGACTTCCTCGACCACGCTTTGATCGGAGGCTTGCGACGCGCCGGCCTGTTCCGCGGCCGGAGCGGCCAGGGTCGAGGCGGTCGAGATCACCTCGTCGGCGGTTTCCGTGGCGTTGGCGGCGCCGCAGAGAGCCAAGACCAGCAGGCTGGACGCGCCGACAAGCGCGAGCCTGCCGCTCAATCCGCGCGCGGATTTACTCTGATAAGAAAAGTTGGATAGCTTCATTTCCCCCTCCAGGTGTCATGGGATGACTTGTTACCGGCACGTGTGGCCGGCCTTATCCGAGAGCGTTGTAAGCTCGCGAATTCACTGGGTATGAGGGAGCTTCGCCAAAGCATGGCGTCGGTAGCGCATCATATCCTCCCACATGCATTTTTATGCTTATGGGCGAACGGTAGTCCGAAAAGGTACCGGTATCAATATCTATTTGTCGGTGTAATTATCGTCGCGTTAGACGTCTGACGCTGGACGCGTTAAGGGTCGCCAAGGCCGCTCGGATCAAACATGAGCGGCGGGGAGGGACGATGGATCTGCAGTTGCTGAACGCCCAGGATCACGGCCGCTTGCGGCTTGGCCAGCTTCCAGCGGCTGGCCCGCACTTCGTCCAGATCGTGCCGTCGGAATTCGTCGCGGCGGCCGCCGTGTGCCCCATCTTCCTGACCAAGAACGCGGACACGGGCCAATTCTACGCGGGCGCCATGTTTGGCTTCGAGCCCGGCGAGAGTCTTGTTGGCGTCGGGGAAACGACCCGGGCCTCGTTCACGCCCCTGGATCTCGAGCGCCAGGGGGTCTTCCTGACGGACGGCGGCGCGATCGCCGTCGACCTTGATCATCCCAGGTTCGCCGCCGGCCAGGGCGCGCCGCTTTTCGACGCGCAGGGCGAGCCCACCGCCGCCACCCGCCGGCTGCAGCATGTTCTGGCTCAACTGCGGGCGGGCGTCGTTGAGAGTGAAGGCTTCATACAGGGACTGCTGTCGCTGAAGCTCATCGAGCCGATCGACATCGATCTCTCCTTCGATGACGGCCGGCGCCTCTCCCTGAACGGGCTCTATACGGTCAGCCTCGACGCCTTGAGCGAGCTCGATGACGCGACCGCGCTGGGGCTTTTCCGGCGCGGGAATCTGCAACTCATCTACGCGATGAGCGGATCGCTCAGGCAGGTTTCGGCCCTGGCCAAGCTGCGGAACGACAAGCTCGCCGCATGAGGCCGCCACCCTCTTCGGACCTCCGGCGGGTCGAGCCGGGCGCTCTTGCCCTTGGCGGGGCGGAGGCCTTCGCCGAGCTGGCCGCCGGTTGCGAGCCGGTCGTGCTTCCGGGCCTGTGCCGCGCCTGGCCGGCCGTGCGGGCGGCCAATGGCGGGTGGCCGGCCTTGGTGGCCTATCTCCTCGACTTCGCGACCGATCGCATGGGCGAGGCGTTCGTCGGGGCGCCAGCCATCGCCGGTCGCTACGACTATGGCGACGGGCCGGAAGGGTTCAATTTCGATCGCGTATCCATGACCCTGGCCCAGGGGTTGGATCGCATGGGGCGGGCCGCCGCCGACGCCCGCCTCGCCACCCACTACATGGGCTCGCTCCCGGTCGACGACTATGTTCCGGGCTTTGGCGAGGACAACAGGCTGGACCTGCTGGCCCCGGCGATCCGGCCGCGGGTTTGGCTCGGCAATGCCGGCCGCGTGGCCTGCCACTACGACACCTACGACAACATCGCCTGCGTCGTGGCGGGGCGACGACGCTTCATCCTCTATCCGCCCGACGCGGTCGGCGATCTCTATGTCGGGCCGATCGATCACACCCTGGCGGGCCAGCCCATCTCCATGGCGGCCAACGCCCCGGACGGTGATCCGCGGTATCCGCGCTTCGCGACCGCCGCGTCCCGCGCCCGGGTGGTCGAGCTGCAGCCCGGCGACGCGTTGTTTCTTCCGAAGCTCTGGTGGCACCAGGTCGAGGCGCTGGAGCCCGTCAACATGCTGGTCAACTACTGGTGGGACGCTGCCGCGGTTGGTCCCGACGCGCCCTACCTGACGATGATGCTGGCCATGACCGCGATCGCCGAGCGGCCGCCGGCCGAGCGCGCGGCGTGGCGGGCGTTCTTCGATCACTACGTCTTCCGGCCCGACGGGCATCCGCTGGCCCATCTTCCGGCCGAGCGCCATGGGCTGCTCGACAAGAGCGCCCATGGCCGCGTTCGGGCCCTGGTCATGCGCGCGCTACGCGGCGGCTAGGGCGCCGACCCCGGAGGCCGGCGCCCGCTGACGTCAGCGCCGGGCGATCGGGAACTCGAAGATGCTCACCGAGGTGGGCGAGACCGACAGACCCTTTGACGGGGCGGCGGCAGAGCTCTCTTTGACCGTGACGCCGTCCGGCGCCCCAACCTTGTTCTGGGCCTTGAGGTCCGGGCCGCTCAGCACCCACTTTCGGCCCGCGCCGCGAACGTTCAGCGCCTTGAGGTCGAGCTTCACGGTCTGAGCCTCGAAGGTGGCGTTGACGACGCCGACCCGCAGGGCCTTGCCGTCCGGCGTCAGGCCGGCGATCACGTCGAGGGGGTAGGTCGGGCTGCCGGCGCGTACCTGGGGATGGGCGAAGCCGACGGGATAGCGCGGCGCCGGTTGCGGGACCTGGCCTTGAACGGCCAGCGGCGTGACGCCGGTCCCGAAGCGCTCGCCATAGAGTTTGAAGATCAGGCCCGTCGTGTTGAGCTTGGCGTCGGTGGGCGTGATGTCCATGGTCGAGGCGCCGGTCGTGAAGGCGCCCATGGTCAGGAAGTCGGTGTGGCGCAGCATCTCCTGCAGCACCATGGCGTAGGCGAGGGCCGACTTGAGATTGACCTCGCCGAAATAGGCGTACTCGTCGATCGACAGGAAGATCTTCTTGGCCTCCATCGCCGGGAAGCGCTTCTGGTAGATCTTCCACTCTTCGGCCTTCATCCGCACCTGGTTCGAGGGCGCGCGGACATATTCGATCAGTTCGGCGTCCTTGGGCGCGGTCGGGCGTTCCTCGGGGCGATCGTACCAGTGCTCGGAAATGCCGTCGAAATTGCCCCAGGCCTTGGCCAGCAGGCCGCCGGTCCAGTCCCACTCGGTCCCGAACTTGGGGGCGATGCTTTCCAGGGAGGCGTTCTCCTTGGTGTCCTTCGGATGCATCTGGTCGGGCATGGCGCCCGAGCCGATCAGGGTGATGGTCGGATCGACCGCCCGCATCGCGTCGGCGAAAGCGTTGTGCTTGATCATGAAATAGTCGAGCGAGGTCTTGCCGATCTGCCACCAGCCGTAGGGCTCGTTGCCGATGTTCCAGAACTTGACGCCATAGGGTTCGGGATGGCCGTTGGCGGCCCGCCGGGCGCCCCAGGTGCTGGTGGCCGGGCCATTGAGATACTCGACCTCCTCGGCGGCCGAATTGGCGTCGCCCAGGCCGGCGTTGACGGTGACATAGGGTTCGACGCCGATGATCCTGGTCAGATCCATCCACTCGTCCATGCCGATGTCGTCGGGCTGCATGGCGCTCCAGGCGTGGTCGAACATCGGCGGGCGTTTGTCGCGCGGACCAATGGCGCTGTGCCAGTCCCAGTCCGACAGGAAGTTGCCTCCGGGCAGCCGCCACATGCCCGAATTGAGCGATCGCGCGATGGCGGTGGTGTCGGCGCGCCAGCCCCGGATATTGTCGGAAGGCATCAGGGACACCGCGCCAACGCGGAACGATCTCGAGCCCAGGCCGGTGATCTCCAGGCGGGCGTCGGTGGCGTCGGCCGTCGGGGTGAAGCTGAAGTCGACGCGCTTCCAGGCTGCGTCTGGCGCGGGCAGGGTCACGGTCTGGCGTGCTTCAGGACCGTCGCCCCAGATCAGGGTCACTTCGATTCTGGCGCCCGGATCGCCGGCCAGCTGGAGGTAGCCGTCGTAGCGCTTGCCCTTCGCCAGGCCGATGCCGGCCTGCGACAGGCCCTTGGACGTCGTCGCGTTCACGCGGATCATGGGACTCTGCTTCCCGACATAGGGCGCTTTGGCGTCCATGGTCACCGCGTCGTCCCCGCCGATGGGGCGCCACTTGCGATAGGTCACCCCGGGGCGGCCCTCGGCGTTCAGGGGCGGAGGTTGATCGAGGGCTGGCGCGACGACGGGGTAGTAGAACTTGCGGTCGTCCAGCATCTCGGCCCACAGCGTGCGGGCCACCAGTCCGCCGATCGGCTCGATGAACATGCCGTATTCGTATTTGGTGATCGGCGCGGCGCGCTGGGCGCCGTCGATGGTCACCGTGACCGGCGTCGCCGCGCAGGTCATGGTGGCGACCGCCATCGACCCCGCCAGGCACGCGCCCAGCATCAACCCGTATCGCATTGTCTTCTCCCTAATTACTCAGTCTTTTTTGAATTATGGGCGCGACGCGCGGCGCCATTTTCGTGGCGACCGTCTTCGTCGAGTTACCCGTCCTAGTGTTCGTTATGCAGGTCAAAAGGCGTCTTCCGAAGGCCGTCTGCAATCCAGCCGGAACGGTTGACGTCGAAATCTTTTAGACGGACAAATGGTAACGCTAACAAGTTGCGCGGCGCAAGATCGCAAAGTGAACTGGGAGGGTTTGAATGAAGAGATCCGAGATCAAGGCCGGGCGCGGCCATGGCTGGGCCAAGCTGGCCTGCGCGATGGCGATCGCGCTGTCCGGGGCGACCCTGGCGCAGGCCCAGGTGGCCACCAACGCGCCCCCGGCCGTCGCCGGCGCCAAGCCGGTCGCTCTCCAGCGCATCAAGGTCCATTCGCCGGCGGTCGAGGGCAATCTCGAGGGCGAGACCGCCGATCGTGACGTGCTGGTGTTCCTGCCGCCGGGCTATGCCAGCCATCCCAAGCGGCGCTACCCGGTCGTCTACGCGCTGCACGGCTATTCGATCGGCGCCGAGCAATGGAGCGGCGAGATCCACGCGTCCCAGACGATCGCGGGGGCCTTCGCCAAGGGCGCGGGCGAGGTGATCGTCGTGCTGCCCGACAGCAAGACCGTGCACAACGGCTCGATGTATTCCAGCTCCCAGACCACGGGCGACTTCGAGACCTTCGTGTCCCGGGACCTGGTCGCCTATGTCGACCAGCACTATCGCACCCTGGCCCGGCGCGAGAGTCGCGGCCTAGTGGGCCACTCGATGGGCGGATACGGCGCCAGCCGGATCGGCATGCGCCATGCCGACGTGTTCGGCGCGCTCTACATGATGAGCCCCTGCTGCCTGTCGCCGCGTGACCCGGCCCAGGCCCCTCCCGGCGCGGCCGCCGCGCTCGCCGAGGTCAAGACGTTGCAGGATGCGACCAAGCTGCCCTGGGGCCTGCGCGCCCAACTGGCCACGGCCGCGGCCTGGTCGCCCAATCCGGAGAAGCCGCCGCTCTATCTGGACCTGCCGGTCGAGAACGGCGTGACCCGGCCGGACGTGGTGGCCAAGTGGGCCGCCAACGCGCCCCTGGCCTTCATCGACCAGTATGTCGGCGCTCTGCGGCGCTACAAGGCGATCGCCATCGATGTCGGCGACCGTGACGGGCTGAAGGACGACGCGGCCAAGCTTCACGCGGTGATGGACCGCTATGGCCTGGCCAACAGCTTCGAGATCTATCCCGGCGACCACACCAGCGACGTTCCGACCCGCTTCCAGGATCACGTGCTGCCGTTCTTCAGCCGCAACCTCGCTTTCGACAAGCGTTAGCGGTTCCTGGCGCTGGTAAGGCCTCGCGGCCTTACCAGTCGAAGGCCGGCGCGACGCGGCGCTCGCCGAGCAGAAACGCGTCGGCGACGTGGCGCAGCGGCGAGGTGTCCACGTCGCTGGCCCCGTCGGCGATCAGCCGGGCGAAGGCGTCGTAGAGGCCCGGATATTCGCGGTCGGGTCCTTCGTGCAGCAGCTTGCCGTCGATCCACAGCTTGGCGCCGCCGTTCGTCAGCTTCAGCGCGCCGTCGTCGGTGTCGACCTCGATGTCCCAGCTTTGCGGACCGGTCTGGAGGAAATCCAGTTCGACGCGGATCGGCGCGCCGGCCGTGTCGCGGAAGTCCAGCTCGGCCTGGATCGGCGCCTGGCGATTGGCCGGCACGTGCAGCAGGCCGCGCGAGAGGAAGAACGGGCGGGGCAGGACGCGCGTGGCGATCGACAGGGCGTTGATGGCGGGGTCGAAGACGCCCAGGCCCCCCGCTTCCCAGATCCAGTCCTGGCCCGGATGCCAGACGCGGACGTCTTCCTTCCAGTTGATCCGCACGGCGTTGACGGACCGTTCGGCCAGCCAGGCGCGCGCCGGCTCAACGGCCGCGGCATGGCGCGAGTGCCAGGTCGCCTGCAGGGTCAGGCCCCGGGCGGCCGCGACCTGACGCAGGTCCTCGACCTCGCTCAGCGTCGCGCCCGGCGGTTTCTCCAGCATGACGTGCTTGCCGGCCGCCAGCGCCAGATGCGCCAGGCCGTGGCGCGGCTGGGGCGGCGTGCACAGGGCCACGGCGTCGATCGCCAGGCCGTCGGCAAGAAGGTCCTCCAGCTTGGCGAAGTGGGCGACGCCGTCGAGACCGGCGTGACGGCTGACGACAGCGGCCAGTTCGAAGCGGCGATCGGCGGCGATGGCCGGCGCGTGCTGGTCGTGGGCGATCTTGCCCAGGCCAACGAGAGCGAGGCGGATCGGGGTCACAGCGCCTTCACGGTCACGGGCTGGTCGACCGCCTGGGCCAGCGGGTTGCTGACCGGATAGCGGAACGGCGCGGCCTCGATCTCGAACACATCGCCTTCCTGGGTCTGGAGGCCCTCGGAGAAGGAAAGGGTGGCGGTGCCGAAGAAGTGGACGTGCACGTCGCCGGGGCGGCGGAACAGGTCGTACTTGAAGTGGTGATGCTCGAGATTGGCGATGGCGTGGGACATGTTCGCCTCGCCCGACAGGAAGGGCTTCTCCCAGATGGTCTCGCCGTCACGGACGATGCGGCTGGTCCCGCGCACGTCGGCGGGGAGGGCCCCAGGCAGCAGCTCAGGACCGAGCGCCGCGTTGCGCAGCTTGGAGTGCGCCAGCCACAGGTAGTTGCCGCGCTCGATCACGTGGTCGGAGAACTCGTTGGCCAGGCAGAAGCCCAACCGGTGCGGCGTCCCGTCGGGACCGATCAGATAGACGCCGGCGATCTCGGGCTCCTCGCCGCCGTCCTGGGCGAAGCCGGGCGAGGTCAGCGGCTGGCCGGGGCCGACCAGTTGCGAGCCGTCGCCCTTGTAGAACCACTCAGGCTGCACGCCGGTCTGGCCGGGGGCGGGCTTGCCGCCTTCCACGCCCATCAGGAACATCCGCATGGAGTCGGTCAGTTGCTCGCCAGACTGGGCGGCCTTGTGCATCTTGTCCCGGCCCTCGGCCGAGCCGAGGTGCGTCAGGCCGGTGCCGGTCAGGAACAGGTGCGCGGGATCGGGATGGTCGATCGGCGCCAGCACGCGCCCTTCGGCCAGGGCGGCGGCGATGTCGACCGTTTCGCCCAGCGCCGATCGCGCGGTTTCGACCAGGGTCGAGCGCGTGGCCAGCACCTTGTGGGCCAGGTCCAGCAGGGTGTCGGCGACGCCGACCTGACGGGCGGTTCCCTGGTCATCGAGCATCGCCAGGCCGCGCCGGCCCACGCCGTCGACAAATTGTACAAATGTCATTCTGGACTGTCCTTACTGGCTACTTTGCGATGGAGAGCTTGAAGACCATGCGGTTGCTGTAGCGCTCGCCTGGGTTCAGGCGGATCGAGGCGAAAGCCGGCTTGTTCGGCGCGTCGGGAAAGTGCTGCGGCTCCAGCGCGATGCCGTCGCCCTGGCGATAGATCTTGCCGCTCTTGCCCACCATCGTGCCGTCGATGAAGTTGCCGGCGTAGAACTGGATGCCGGGCTGGTCCGACAGGACGTCCAGCGTGCGGCCGCTCTTGGGATCCGACAGGCGCGCGGCCAGACGCAGGGCGCCGGACTTGCCGTTCAGGACGTAGTTGTGGTCATAGCCCCGGCCGATGACCATCTGCGGATCGCGGGCGTCGCGGATGCGCGTCCCCACGGCGGTCGGCTTGCGGAAGTCGAACGCCGTGCCGGCCACCGGTTTGATCTCGCCGGTCGGGATCAGTTCGCCGTCGACCGGTGTGTAGCCGTCGGCGAGGAGGGTGAGGACGTTGCCCATGGCGCCGTCGGCCGAGCCTTCGCCCGCGAGGTTGAACAGGGCGTGATTGCTCATGTTGACGATGGTCGGCTTGTCGGTCGTCGCGCCGTAGGTCACCGTCAGCTGGTTCTTCTCGTCCAGGGCGTAGGTCGCCGTGGCGGTCAGGGTCCCCGGATAGCCTTCTTCGCCATCGGCGCTGACATAGCCCAGGGTCACGGACGCGGCGGCCGGGCCGGACTTCGCGTCGAGCACCTTCCAGACGACCTTGTCGAAGCCCTTCACGCCGCCGTGCAGAGCCGCGACGCCGTTGTTGTTCAGCGCCAGCTGATAGCTCTTGCCGTCCAGCGTGAAGCGGCCCTTGCCAATGCGGTTGGCGACGCGTCCGACCGTCGCGCCGAAATAGCTGGCGTTGCGCGCATAGGCGCCGGCGTCGGCGAAGCCGAGCACGATGTCGGCCTTGGCGCCATTGCGGCCCGGCGCGACCAGCGACTGAAGGGTGGCGCCGTAGGTGATCACGGTGGCGCTGACCCCGTGAGCGTTGGTCAGGGTGAAGGCCTCGACCGCTTCGCCCGAGGGCGTCTGGCCGAACGCGGCGCGCGACAGGGTCGCGGCATGACCGGCGATCGGGCCGGCGAGGGTGAGCAGGGCCACCGCTCCAGCCGACAGGTTTGCGACGCGCATTCGAACCTTCTCCCCGATCCTGTTGACCGCTCTCGATTGACGGTCATGGTGACCGCCATATACTCCGACAAAACAAACGTGCGCAACCGACGTCGCGCCGAGCATCACATTCGGGAGACTATCCAATGGCGCCAGCGCCCATGACGTCGGCCGCGCGGTCGGACGGCGGTTCCGCGGTCACGCAGAAATCGGCCCTGACCCTGCTGGCCAGCCTCTTTTTCATGTGGGGCTTCATCACGGTGATCAACAACACCCTGCTGCCGCATCTGCGCTCGGTGTTCGACCTCAACTACACCCAGACCACCCTGATCGAATCGACCTGGTTCATCGCCTATTTCGTCGCCTCGTTGCCTTCGGCCAAGCTGATCGAGAAGATCGGCTACAAGCGCGCCCTGGTGACCGGCCTCCTGATCATGGCGCTGGGCGCGCTGCTGATGATCCCGGCCGCGCGGATCCCGTCCTACGGCGTGGTGCTGACGGCGCTGTTCATCATCGCCTCGGGGATCACGCTGCTGCAGGTCGCGGCCAACCCCTATGTGGCGGTGATCGGACCGCCCGAGACGGCGTCGTCGCGTCTGAACCTCGTGCAGGCCTTCAATTCGATGGGCACGACGCTGGCGCCGCTGTTCGGCGGCTGGCTGATCCTGTCGCGTTCAGCCTCGGGCAACAGCCAGGCCGGGGCGGTGCTCACCCCGGCCCAGCGCCTGGCCGACGCCCAGTCGGTGCAATTGCCCTATTTGATCGTGGCGCTGGTGCTGGTGGGGCTGGCGGTGGTGATCGCTTTCTACAAGTTGCCCGAGCTGGGCCTGGCCGCCCAACGCGCCGGCGCCGAGGAGCGCAAGAAGCACTCGCTGTGGCGCCACCGCAATCTGGTGCTCGGCGTGCCGGCCATCTTCATCTACCTGATCGCCGAAATCGGCGTCAGCAACCTCTTCATCAACTTCATCTCCGCGCCCGAGATCGGCGGCGTCACCCATGCCCAGGCCTCTCGCTACCTGTTCCTGCTGTGGGGCGGGATGATGGTCGGCCGCTTCGTCGGCAGCCAGCTGATGCGCAAGGTCGCCGCGGAGAAGATCCTGGCCGTGGCCAGCCTGCTGGCGTTCATCGTGATGATCGTCACGGTCCTGGCCCATGGGCCCCTGGCCATGTGGAGCTTGATCGCGGTGGGCCTTTTCCACTCGATCATGTTCCCCACCATCTTCACGCTCGGCATCAAGAACCTGGGACCGCTGACCGAAGAGGGCTCGGGGCTCCTGGTCATGGCCATCGCCGGCGGTGCGCTGGTGGTGGTCCAGGGCCAGATCGCCGACGCCTATGGCCTGCAGGTGTCGTTCCTGCTGACGGCGGTGTGCGAGCTCTACGTGCTGTTCTACGCGCTCTGGGGCTGCAAGCCGACCGGGGACGCGCAGGACGCGGACAAGGTCGGCGAAGCGGCCTGAATCGGCTCCGCCATGCGCCCAACGCGGTTGCGCGCATGGTTAAGGCTCGGCCTAGTCGATTGACCGTGTTTCGTCGAAATTATAGTCAGACAAATACGAGCGCGGCGCATGGTGATTTGCCACTCCCAGGAGTTCAGCAAGCTACCGGCGCCGAGCCGGACTAAGCAGCGACAAGGCTCTTCATGGTTTCCCCCAAAAGCGACGCACCCAAGCTCCGTTCGCGCGCCTGGTTCGATAACCCCGATAACACCGACATGACCGCGCTCTATCTCGAGCGCTACATGAACTTCGGCCTGTCGCTGGAAGAGCTGCAGTCGGGCAAACCCATCATCGGCATCGCCCAGACCGGCTCGGACCTGTCGCCCTGCAACCGGTATCACCTGGTCCTGGCCGAGCGTGTGCGCGAGGGCGTTCGCTCCGCCGGTGGGATTGTTCTGGAGTTCCCCGTCCACCCGATCCAGGAGACCGGCAAGCGTCCGACGGCGGGGCTGGACCGCAACCTGTCCTATCTGGGCCTCGTCGAGCTGCTCTACGGCTATCCGATCGACGGCGTGGTGCTGACCATCGGCTGCGACAAGACCACGCCGGCCTGCCTGATGGCGGCGGCGACCGTGAACATTCCGGCCATCGCCCTGTCGGTCGGGCCCATGCTGAACGGCTGGCACAAGGGCAAGCGAACCGGCTCGGGCACCATCGTCTGGCAGGCCCGCGAGATGCTGGCGGCCGGCGAGATCGACAACGCCGGCTTCATCAAGCTGGTGGCCAGCTCCGCGCCCTCGACGGGCTACTGCAACACCATGGGCACGGCCACGACCATGAACTCGCTGACCGAGGCCCTGGGCATGTCGCTGCCCGGCTCGGCGGCGATCCCGGCGCCTTATCGCGACCGGCAGGAGAACGCCTATCGGACGGGCCTGCGCATCGTCGACATGGTCCACGAGGACCTCAAGCCGTCCGACATCCTGACCCGCGACGCCTTCCTCAATGCCGTGGTCGTCAACTCGGCCATCGGCGGCTCGACCAACGCCCCGATCCACCTGAACGCCCTGGCGCGCCATATCGGCGTCGAGCTGTCGATCGACGACTGGCAACAGTTCGGCGAGGAGGTGCCGCTGCTGGTCAACCTGCAGCCGGCCGGCGAATATCTGGGCGAGGACTACTACCGCGCCGGCGGCGTGCCGGCGGTGTTCGGCCAGCTGATCGAGCAGGGGCTGATCCGCGAGGACGTGAAGACCGTCTCGGGCCAGACGATCGGTGAGCAGTATCGCGGCGCGGTGATCGAGGACGAGGACGTCATCCGTCCGTTCTCGCGGCCGCTGGTCGAGCGGGCCGGTTTCGTGGTCATGCGCGGCAATCTGTTCAACTCGGCGATCATGAAGACCAGCGTGGTCAGCCAGGAGTTCCGCGAGCGCTATCTGTCCAATCCCGATGATCCGGACGCCTTCGAGGGCGACGCGGTCGTCTTCGACGGGCCCGAGGACTATCACCGCCGGATCGACGATCCTGCGGTCGGGATTACCTCCAACTCGATCCTGTTCATGCGCGGCGCGGGGCCCGTCGGCTATCCCGGCGCGGCCGAGGTCGTGAACATGCGCGCGCCCGACTACCTGATCAAACAGGGCGTCCACCAGTTGCCGTGCGTCGGCGACGGGCGTCAGTCGGGCACCTCGGGCTCGCCCTCGATCCTCAACGCCTCGCCGGAAGCGGCGGTGGGCGGCGGCCTGGCGCTGCTGAAGACCGGTGACCGCGTGCGCTTCGACCTGCGCAAGTCGCGCGTCGATGTGCTGGTCTCGGCCGCCGAGATCGTCGAGCGCCGCAAGGCCCTCGATGCGGCGGGCGGCTTCGCCTATCCGGAAAGCCAGACGCCCTGGCAGGAAATGCAGCGCGCGGTGGTCGGCCAGATGGAGACCGGCGCGGTCCTCGAACCGGCCGTCAAGTACCAGCGCATCGCCCAGACCAAGGGCCTGCCGCGCGACAACCACTAGTCGCTCCGGCGACGATCCGAGGGTCTCATGCCAAAGCCATCCACGCTGATCGTGTCGGCCCTGGCCCTGGGCTTGGCCTGCGCCGCCGCGAGCGTCCAGGCCCAGGTCTGGCGCTCCGATAGCGGGCAGGGGACCTATCACAATCCGCCCCTCTACGCGGATTACCCCGATCCCGACATCATCCGGGTCGGCGAGGACTTCTATTTCGCCTCGACCACCTTCGTGAACGCGCCGGGCCTGACGATCCTGCACTCCAGGGACCTAGTGAACTGGGACATCGCCGGCCACGTGATGCCGAAACTGACGGGCAATCCCAAATACGATCTGGCCGACGGCGGCGACTATCGCCACGGCGTCTACGCCCCCAGCCTGCGCCGTCATGGCGGGCGCTTCTACATCGCCGTCACGCCGGTGGGGCGGAACACCCGGATCTATTCCGCCGCCGACATCCGCGGGCCCTGGAGCGTGCGCGAGCTCGATCGCGAAGCCTTCGACCCCGCCCTGTTCTTCGACGACGACGGCAAGGGCTATGTCGTCACCGCCAGCAGCGCGGACGGTACGATCACCCTGCTCAGCCTCAACGCCGACCTGACCGCGGTCACCAGCGCGCGGAAGATCCATTACATCAAGGGCGCCGAGGGCTCGAAGCTGATCAAGCGGGGCGGCTGGTACTATCTGTTCAACGCCATCCCGCGACGCTTGGCCCTGACCGTCTCGCGCGCTCGCAGCCTGACCGGGCCGTGGGAGACGCGCGACCAGATCGACGACACCACCGGCGGCCACCAGGGCGCGCTAGTCGATCTGCCCGACGGCGGCTGGTACGGCTTCGTCATGCGCGACGCCGGCGCCATCGGGCGGGTGACCAATATCAGTCCGGTATTCTGGCGCGACGACTGGCCCGTCTGGGGCACGCCGGCCGCGCCCGGCCGCGTCCCCGATGTCGCCGCCAAGCCCATCGCCGGCGGGGCCTTCGTCGAGCCGCCCAGCTCCGACGATTTCGGCGGCAAGGCGTTGGGCCGGCAGTGGCAGTGGAACCACAATCCCGACGACAGCCGCTGGTCGCTGCGCGAGCGGCCGGGCTATCTGCGCCTGAAGGCCACGACCAGCGACCAGTTCTGGACCGCGCGCAACACCCTCCTGCAAAAGGGCCAGGCGCCGCGCGGGCGGGGCGTGGTCAAGCTGGACGTGCGGGGACTGACGGTCGGCGACGCCTGCGGCTTCGGCACGTTCGGCAAGTTCTCCAGCCAGTTGGTCGTCACCCGGACGGCCGACGGGCGGGGCGCGCTGTCCGCGCGTCTGGTCGAGAGCACCCAGGAGGGGCCCAAGACGACGCCGCAGGGCGAGGCCTTGACGGTCCCGCTCGTGGACCTGTGGCTGTCGGTCGAGATGGATTTCACCACCGACAAGGCGGCCCTGGGCTACAGCCTGGACGGCAAGGCCTGGACCGCTATGCCCGGTGAATTCCCGCTGGCCTTCGACTGGCGGACCGGGACCTTCCAGGGTCAGCAATATGGCCTGTTCTGCTACAATCCCAAGGGCGGCCTGGGCCGCCTGGATGTCGACAGCTTCACGCTGAGCAAGCCCTAGGAAGGGGCTCTACATCGCCGATCGGGTGTCATCCAGCGCCAGGTCGACAAGGGCGCGCATGGCCGCGCTGGCCGCCTCGGGATCGCCCGCGGCGATAGCGTCGAAGACCTTGGCGTGGTCGGGCACCGGATCGCGGGGCAGGGCGCGCGAGCGCTGCTTGAACTCGGTGGTCCAGCTGACCGCGGCGCTGATGCTGGCGCTGAGCGCCATCATCGCGCTGTTGTGCGTGGCGCCCAGAAGGGCGTCGTGGAAGGCGCGGTCGGCCGCCCGGCCAGCCTCGGTCGCCAGGGTGTGGCGGCGCATCTTGGCCAGGGCGTCCTTCATGGTCTTGAGGTCGTCCTTGTCGCGTCGCTCGGCGGCGAGGCGCGCCGCGGCGGGCTCGACGATCGCCCGAAGCTCGAACAGGTCGCGCACGAAGCTGACGTCGGGTTCGGCCGAGAAGGCCCAGGCCAGCACCTGCGGATCCAGGATATTCCAGCGGCTGCGCGGCAGGACCCGGGTGCCCGCCTTGGGGCGGCTCTCGACCAGGCCCTTGGCGGTCAGGACCTGGACGGCTTCGCGATAGGCGCTGCGCGAGACGTCCAGGGCTTCGGCGTTGGCGATTTCGCCGGTCAGCTTCTCGCCGGGCGCGATCTGGCCCGAGACGATGGCGCTGCCCAGATAGTGCGCCACCGCGCCCCGCAGCCGTCGACCAGACCCTCTCGCCGATCGGGGGATCGACTTGTCGTCTGGTTCGTCGGTGGACATGGGCTCGGGCTCCTGCGTGGGTGCGCTCATTTCTATAAGCGCAAGCAGGCGGGCGTTGGCAAGTTGTCAGGCAAGTTTGCCGCCGCGGCATGATCGCCGCCGCCGGCCATGACGGCGAAGGCGCTTCTTCCCGCATGATGCGATGGGAGCCCTCGCCATCATGCGGGAAGTGGTCAGATGTCGTCAGTCCAGGCGGACGACCATGATCGACTTGGGCGGGGCTTCCAGCGTCAGACCGCCCGCGCCGGCCTTCGCCGAATAGGGCTTGGGGACGACCGCGTTGGGGGCGTCGAAGGTGTTGACGCTGTCGACGCGCGGCGCCGTCATGACCTGGCCGGTGGCGGACGCGGCTTTGACGTCGGCGATGTCGGCCCGGATACTGGCGGACTTGACGGGATCGAGGTTGGAGACCGCCAGCCACAGCTTGCCCTGGGTGTCGCGCGCGGCGATGGCGTCGATGCGCGGCAGGGTGATGTCGCCCTGCGTATAGGTCCCGGCGTCGAACATCACCGGCACGAACGTCGCGTCCTGGAAGGGCAGGTACATCTTGTAGACGTGGTAGGTCGGCGTCAGGACCATCTTGTCCTTGTCGGTCAGGATCATCGCCTGCAGCACGTTGATCATCTGGGCGATGTTGGTGATCCGCACACGGTCGGCGTGACGCGCGAAGATGTTCAGGTTGAGCGCCGCCACCAGCGCGTCGCGCATCGAGTTCTGCTGGACCAGGAAGCCCGGATTGGTGCCCTCCAGCGGCGCCAGCCACACGCCCCATTCGTCGACGGCCAGCGGCACCTTCTTCTCCGGATCATACTTGTCCATGATCGCGGCGTGCTTGGTGATCAGCCCGTCCATGCCGAGCGTTTCCTTCAGCAGCTTGGCGTAGGCGGTCTCGTCGAACTTGGTGCTGGAAAATGACGGCGGCCAGCCGCCCGTCGTGTAGGAGTGCAGCGACAGGCCTTCGATGTTCCAGGCCCAGTCGTGCCCCTTCTGCGCGGCCATCACCGCCTCGGTATAGGCCGGCTTGCCCTGGTCGGGGCCGACGGCGATGCGCTGCATGGCGTCGGCGCCGGTCTGCTTGGGATTGTAGTTCCGCACGAAGCGGGCGTAGCGCTTCATCTGGTCGGCATAGTACTCCGGCCGCATGGCGCCGCCGCAGCTCCAGCTTTCGTTGCCCAGGCCCAGATACTTGATCTTGTAGGGCTCGCGGTGGCCGTTGGCGGCGCGTTCCTTGCCCGCCGTGGTCTCCGGATCGGCGGTCATGTACTCGACCCACTCGGCCGCCTCCTGGACCGTTCCCGAGCCGACATTGACCGAGATGTAGGCGTCGCTGCCGATCTGGCCGACGAAGTCCATGAACTCGTCGGTGCCGAAGGTGTTGGGCTCGACCGCGCCGCCCCAGTTGGAGTTGATCGTCTTGCGGCGACCCTCGATCGGGCCGATGCCGTGACGCCAGTGATATTCGTCGGCGAAGCAGCCGCCGGGCCAGCGAACGTTCGGCACCTTGATGTCGCGCAGCGCCTTGACGACGTCCGTGCGGATGCCGCGGACATTGGGGATGCTCGAGTCCTTGCCGACCCAGACGCCGCCATAGATGCCGCTGCCCAGGTGTTCGGCGAACTGGCCGAAGATGTTGCGATCGATCTTGGCCCCGGGCGCCCCGGCCTCGATGCGGACCGCGATCGGCGCATCCGTCTTGGTCTGGGCCAGCGCCGGCGCGGTCGCGGCGAGCGTCAGGGCGCAGGCGGCCATCGGCCACGTCATTCTGGTCATCTTGTCTCCCCTCGGCGCCTCTGGGCGCATCGCTGACGGTCGCCTCGGCGCCGTCTTCCGTTGGTCAAAAGTCCGCGTCGGTGTTCACTGGCCCTGGGCGCCGCCGTCGTGAGCGTAGACGCCCAGCAGAGCGCCCACGAAGCCGCCGGCCTTCTTGGTCGAGAGGATCGATCCATCCTCTTCGGCCTTCAGGGTCTTCCACTGTCCGGCGGCCAGGGCGTACGAGAAGTCGTAGGCGCCGCCCCGGGCGGTGATCTTCAGCCACACGGGCGCACCCGCCTTCAGGGCCACCGGCGCGCTGGCGATCTTCACGCCGCTTTCCGGGTCGTTGGGGCCGGTGCGGCGTTCGAGCACGATCTCGTCCTGTCCCTGGGCGTTTCGCTCCAGGCCCAGAAAAAAGAAGTGGTCGTCGTTCTGCACGGCGACCATGCCGGCCTTGTCGCCGACCTTGGTCGGGCGGAAGCGCATTTCCGTGGCGGCGCTGGCGTTGAGGTGCTGCTGCCGCCGTCCCCAGAAGGAGGGCTGGGTCATGCCGCCGATGGTCTCGGGCCGCGCGGTCAGGATCAGCTTGCCACTGTCCAGTCGCCACCAGCGCTCCCGAGGTATCCGCATGGTCACCCAGTTGAGCGGCAAGGCCTTGCCGTCGAACTCGTCGCGAACCTTGAAGGCGCCGGCCGTCGGCGGCGGCCTGGGCGTCATCTCCGGCAGATCCGGCTTGGCGTGGACGTAAGGAATGGTCTTGCCGTTCTCGAGGATGATCGGCCAGCCGTCCTTCCATTCCACAGGCAGAAGGAAGGTCTCCCGGCCGGTGTTGTAGAGGTCATCGCCGTAAGGGCGCACCGCCAGGAAGGTCGCCCACCACTTTCCGTCCGGCGTGTCGACCAGGTTGGCATGGCCAGCCGAGGTGATCGGCAGGGGACGGTCTTTCGGCAGGCCGCGCTGGGTCAGGATTGGATTGTTCGGGTACGGAACATATGGTCCCCAGGCGCTCCTGGAGCGCAGCGCGACCTGGCTGTGGCCTTCCGCCGTTCCGCCTTCGGCCGCGATGAGGTAGTACCAGCCGTCCTTCTTCAGGATGTGCGGACCTTCTGGCCAGATGGGCTTGGCGGCGGGATTGACGCCCTTGTCCAGCAGGAGCTTGCGTTCGCCGACGGTTTTTCCGGTCTTGATGTCGTAGGCGATCGCCCAGATGGCGCGGTGGCCCCTGTACTCGGCCGGGCCGGGCGGCTCGCCATTGAAGACGATCAGGGCGCCGCCGTCGTCGTCGAAGAAGAGATACGGATCAATGCCCTCGACCGTCGGCAGCCACACCGGGTCGGACCAGGGGCCCTTGGGGTCCTTCGCCGTGATCAGGAAGTTGCCCTTGCAGTCGACACAGGTGTTGAGGAGGTAGAACGTGCCGTCGTGGTGGCTCAGCGTCGGGGCGAACACCGCGCGCGAGAGGCCCAGACGCCCGAAGTCGAGCATGCCTGGGCGGTCGATGGCGTTGCCGATCTGCTTCCAGTGCACGAGATCCGTCGAATGGAAGATCGGCAGCCCCGGGAACCAGGCGAAGGTCGAGCTGACGAAATAGAAGTCCTTGCCGACGCGCATGACCGCCGGGTCGGGATAGGTGCCCTTGAGGATCGGATTGGCGTACTGGCTCGGCGTGGGTTTGAAGGCCGCGTCCGACGGATCCGCGCCTTCGTATTCGAACCAATCGAACGCCGCCGTCGGCGCGGCGTTCGAGACCGTCTTTGGCGTTTGCGCATGGCCCGATCCGGCGAGCAAGGCCAGGGCGGAGGCCAGGCTCAACATCCGTCCATGGAACGGTCGCCGCGATCGACGGCCTGGCGAAGCTTGGGCGAACATGGCGTTTCCTGTCTCCTGCCGCGTCGGCGCGCGGTCTTTATTATGTCGGGCAAGTCGCCCGTCCCAGTTGCCGTGCGTCACGGCCTGGCCCACCCTATCGCGCGAAATGAGGCAATGGTAGCGCTAACCTTTAGGATGATCCGGTTGTTCTTATCCAGCTTGTAGGCTGGCGGTCGGTCGTGCTTTTGTCGGAGTATTGTGACGTTGGCCCGCATCTGCAAGGGCTGATGTGCTCGATGCCCGTTCGACCGCTGTTCGAGAGCCATATGACGCTGACTCGCCGCTCCACGCTCGCCGTCCTCGGCGCCGCCTCGGCCCTGACCGCGGCGCCCGCGCGCGCCGCTCAGACCAAGGCCTCGCCGACGCGCCTCTGGTATCGCCAGCCGGCCAAGGCGTGGGTCGAGGCCCTGCCGATCGGCTCGGGCAAGCTGGGCGCCATGGTGTTCGGCGGCGTGGCGTCCGAGCGGCTGCAACTGAACGAAGACACCCTGTGGGCCGGCGGTCCGTACGATCCGGCCAATCCGGAGGCGCTGGCGGCGCTGCCGGAGATCCGCCGCCTGATCGACGCCGGCGAATACGCCCGGGCCACCAAGCTGGCCGACGCCAGGTTCCTGGGTACGCCCAGGCGGCAGATGGCCTACCAGACGATCGGCGACCTGAAGCTCGACTTCCCGGGGCTGGGCGAGGCGAGTAGCGACTATGTGCGCGACCTCGACATCGACGGGGCGGTCGCCGCCACGACCTTCAGGACCGGCGGCGTACGCTATCGCCGAGAGGTGATCGGCAGTTATCCGGACGGGGTCATCGCCGTGCGCCTGAGCGCCAGCCGCAAGGGGGTGATCAGCGTCGATCTGTCCTTCGCCAGTCCGCTGAAGTCCAAACCCGTCGCGACGGTCGAGAGCGGCGTCCTGGTCCTGACTGGCGCCAATGAGAGCCGGGAGGGGATCTCCGCCGCGCTGACGTTCGAGTGCCGCGTGGAAGTCCGCGCCAAGGGTGGCGCGGTGACGGGACAGGGCGGCGTGTTGTCGGTTCGGAATGCCGACGAAGTCGTGCTGCTGATCGCGGCGGCCACCAGCTACCGCAGGTACGACGACGTCTCCGGAGACCCCAAGACGCTGAACAACGCGACGCTGACCAGGCTCGTCGGCAAGCCCTGGGCGAAGATCCTGGCCGACCATCAGGCCGATCACCGGGCGTTGTTCCGTCGTGTCAGCGTCGACTTCGGCCGCACCCGCGCCGACCTGCTGCCCACGGACGAGCGCATCCGGCGGTCGCCGAGCACGGACGATCCCTCGCTGGCGGCGCTGTATTATCAGTACGGCCGCTACCTGCTGATCGCCTGCTCGCGTCCCGGCGGCCAGCCGGCCAACCTGCAGGGGGTCTGGAACGACAAGACCTCGCCCCCCTGGGAGAGCAAGTACACGATCAACATCAACACCGAGATGAACTATTGGCCGGCCGAGCCGACCCATCTCGCGCCCTGCATTGAGCCGTTGATCGCGCTGATCCAGGACCTGGCCGTGACCGGTGCCCGCACCGCCAAGGTCATGTACGGCGCGCGCGGCTGGGTCGCCCATCACAACACCGACCTTTGGCGCGCCACAGCGCCGATCGACGGCGCGATCTACGGCGTCTGGCCCACGGGCGGCGCCTGGCTCTGCAAGCACGTCTTCGACCACTACGACTACAGTCGCGACAAGGCCTATCTGGCCCGCGTCTATCCGCTGATGAAGGGCTCGGCGCGGTTCTTCCTCGACACCCTGGTCGTCGATCCCAAGTTCGGCGTGCTGGTCACCAGCCCGTCGCTCTCGCCGGAGAACGATCATGGTCATGGCTCCTCGCTGGTCGCCGGTCCGACCATGGATCAGGCGATCATCCGGGACCTGTTCGACAACTGCCTGAAGGCCGAGGACATCCTCGGCGCCGATGCGGCCTTCGTCGCCGAGCTGACGGCGGCGCGCGACAAGCTGGCACCGTACAGGATCGGCAAGGACGGCCAGTTGCAGGAATGGCAGGAGGACTGGGACGCCGACGCCAAGGAGCCTCAGCACCGGCACGTCTCGCACCTCTATGGCCTGTTCCCATCGGACCAGATCGGGATCGACACCACGCCGAAGCTGGCGGCGGCGGCCAGGACTTCGCTGCTGAAGCGCGGCGACCTCACCACCGGCTGGGCCATCGCCTGGCGGCTGAACCTCTGGGCGCGGCTGGGCGACGGCGACCACGCCCACAACGTGCTCAGGCTGTTGCTCGGCCCCGAGCGGACCTATCCGAACATGTTCGACGCCCACCCGCCGTTCCAGATCGACGGCAATTTCGGCGGGACCTCGGGCATGACCGAGATGATCCTGCAAAGCCGCAACGACCGGATCTACCTGCTGCCGGCCCTGCCTTCCGCTTGGCCGACCGGCCACATCACCGGCCTGAGAGCGAGGGGCGCGGTCGGTGTCGATGTGCGTTGGGCGGGCGGCAAGCTTTCCGAGGCGGTGCTGACCGCCGCGGCTGATGGTCGCCACACCGTAGTTCATGGGTCATCGACCCTGGAGATCGAGATGAAGCAAGGTCAAAGCGTCCGCCTCGCGGCCCGCGACGGCGTCCTGGTGCGCGCATGAGCGGCCAAGCCCTCACCCCCAGCCGGCGCTCGGTGCTGCTGGCCGGCGCTGCTCTGAGCGTCACGTTCAGCGCCAAGGCTTCCGCCCAGACGCCCACGTCATTGCGCAAGGTCGAGCCGATCCCGGCCCGATACGTAACGCTGGAGCCGTCGCCGTTCGCCGACGCCATGGCGGCCAACCGCCGCTACCTGCTGTCGCTGGACCCCGAGCGGCTGCTGCACAACTTCTATTGGTCGGCCGGCCTGCCGGCGAACAAGCCACGCTACGGCGGATGGGAGAGCGAGAGCATCGCCGGTCATTCCCTGGGCCATTGGCTGTCGGCCTGCAGCCTGACGGTGGCCAATACCGGCGATCCCGCCGTCGCGGCCGTCCTCGACCGCACGCTCGCGGAGATGGCGAAGATCCAGGCCGCCGAGGGCGACGGCTATGTCGGCGGCACGACCGCCGACCGGGGCGGCAAGGAGGTTCCCGGAAAGGTCATCTTCGAGGAAGTCCGCCGCGGCCAGATCGAGGTCACCTGGACGCTGAACGGCGGCTGGGTGCCGATCTACGCCTATCACAAGGTGCTGGCGGGGGTGATCGACGCATACCTGTTGGCCCACAATGACCGGGCCTTGCCCATCGCGCTCGGCCTCGCCGACTATCTGTCCGGCGTCCTCGATCCTCTCTCGGAGGAGCAGGTCCAGAAGGTCCTCTCGGTCGAACACGGCGGTATCCTGGAATCCTACGCCGAACTGCATGCGATCACCGGCGACGCCCGTTGGCTGCGCACCGCCGAGCGGCTGCGCCACCGGGCTTTCGTCGATCCGCTGCTGGCCCGTCGCGACGCCCTGGCGGGGCTGCACGCCAACACCCAGATCCCGAAGGCCGTCGGCCTGGCGCGCTTCTACGAAACCAGTGGCCAGGCCGATCATGGCGAGGCGGCGGCGTTCTTTCACCAGACGGTCGTCGATCACCACAGCTATGTGCTGGGCGGCAATTCCGAACGCGAGCACTTCGGTCCGGCCGACCAACTGGGCGGCACGCTGACGACGGGCACCTGCGAGGCCTGCAACACCTACAACATGCTGAAGCTGACGCGGCATCTCTATGCGTGGAAGCCAGACGGCGCCCTGTTCGACTACTATGAGCGCGCCCAGCTCAATCACATCCTGGCGCACCAACGGCCCGACACCGGCCAGTTCGTCTATTTCATGCCGCTTCAGGCGGGCGCCAAGCGCGACTATTCCACGCCGGAAGACAGCTTCTGGTGTTGCGTGGGCTCAGGCATGGAAAGCCACGCCAAGCACGCCGACAGCATCTTCTGGCGCGGGTCGGACGCGATCTACGTCAATCTCTTTGTGCCCTCGACGCTGGATCTCCCGGGCGACGCCAGGCTCGAACTGCGGACCCGCTATCCCGAGCAGGGCGAGGTCGTGCTTCGGGTGGTCCGTCCTTCGGCGACCGCTGCCACCCTCGCCATTCGCCGCCCCGGCTGGGCGCAGGGCGCGCGGATCGCGCTGAACGGTCAGGTGCTCGACGCGCCGGTTTCGGATGGCTACTGGCGCGTGACGCGCGTGTGGCGGGCAGGCGATACGATCACCGTGACCTTGCCGATGACCTTGCGCGCCGAGCCGCTCAAGGGCGCCCCGGCCACCTACGCCTTTCTCAGCGGACCCTTGGTCCTGGCGGCCGATCTCGGAACTTCGGACAAGCCGTTCGACGGCCCCGCGCCGGCGCTCCTGGCCAAGGCCTCGCCCACCGACACCCTTGTCCCGGGCGGCGGGGTTCATCGCTACGCCACGGTCGATGTCCTGGGGCAGGGTCAAACCCTGCGGCCGTTCAACGCGCTCTATGACCGGCGGACCGCGGTCTACTTCCAGACCTTCACGCCGACGGACTGGAAAGCGCAGCGTCAGGACTATCTGGCGTCCGAGGCGCAGCGGGCCGACCTGGCGCGACGGAGGATCGACGTCTTCCACATCGGCGAGATGCAGCCCGAGCGCGATCACGGGCTGACGGCCACGGCCGGACAGCCGGGGACCTTCTATGGCCGTCACAGCCGGTCGATCCCCGAGGGCGCGGAGGTGTCGTTCACGATGGCCCGTCGACCCGGCGCCGCTTTCCTGCGCGCGACCTATTGGGGCAACGACTCCAACCGCGAGATGGCGATCGAGTTCGACGGACAGCAAGTCGCCGTGGAGCGTCGGTCCGGACCCAAGCGCAACGACTGGGTCATCGTCGACTATCCCCTGCCGTCCAGCGACCAGAAGCGCTCGAAGGTCAGGCTGATCGGTCGCAAGGGGACGAGTGTCCTCTACGGGCTCGAGCTGATCGAAGCGCCGCGGCGAGAGACCTGAAGCAAAAATAAGGAGGTCAGGCGCGGATGCCTGACCTCCGTAGTCGGGGGGATCTAGAAGCGGAAGCGAACGCCCGCGCGGTACATCCGGCCGACGATGTCGTAGAGGGCCGGGTTGGCGTAGTTGGGCGACTTGGCCGGATCGCGGTCGAACAGGTTGTCGACCTTGAAGTAGGCGCTCACGTCCTTGCGGATGTTGTAGGTCCCGCCGACGTCCATGTAGAACGCGCCGGGCATGAAGTTCTTGTCGATGGTCGGCGCGTTGGGCGTCGAGGCGGGGCAGGTTCCCGGGGCGCAGACCACATACTGGTTGCCGTAGTTGCCGTCGGTGAACCAACGCTCCTGCAGCGTCAGGGAGAAGCGGTCGGTCTCGTAGCTTTGGATCGCCAGCCACTTCCAGTTCGGCGTGCTGCCTTGGTTCACGCCAGCCGAGTCGACGGGCGCCGTGCCGGGCAGGCCGGTGTCGGTCCAGAAGTCGCGGATGTGGGTGGCCAGGGCGCGCAGGGTGAAGGCGCCCGACAGGCCCAGCGGTTGCTGCCAGCGATAGCTGGCCTCGATGTCGAAGCCGCTGGTCTTGATCGACGCCAGGTTGAAGGACTGGACGTTGATGTAGTTCGGGCCGTTGGGGTTGTTGAGGTTATAGGCGCTACAGGTCTGGGGCAGGACCTTGTCGATGCAGTAGTCGACGATCTGGGCCGCGCCCAGGCTGGAGACGACGTCGTCGACCTTGATCTTGTAGTAGTCGAACGACGCGCTGAAGCCTGGCAGCCAGGACGGATTGGCCAGCACGACGCCGATCTGCGAATTGCGCGCGATTTCCGGCGTCAGGTTCGGGTTGCCGACGGCGTTCTGGATCGCCACCACGTTCCGGTTGTTCGCCCGATCGAAGAAGTTCGGCAGGGTCGTGGTGACCGGTGCGGCGAATAGCTCCGACAGGTTGGGCGCGCGGACGTCGCGCGAGGTCACGCCACGGAAGCGCAGGCCGTCGATCGGCGTGTCCCAGGTTCCGCCCGCCTTCCAGGTCCAGATGGTGCCCGAGGTGCTGTAGTCGGTGACCCGCGCCGCGGCGTTGAAGTTGGCGCGGCCGGCGGAGTCGTTGTTGAACAGCGGCAGGTCGATTTCGAGGAAGGCTTCCTTGACGTTGTAGACGCCGTTGCCGTTCTTGTAGTTGCCCGCGTGCCAGTTGTTGCCGAGAGTGTTGAGCAGCGGATCCGCCGGATAGCTGCCGCCGTAGGGGCTGCGATCGGCGACGCCGGCGCCATATGGGTCCGCGCGGACGGTGTAATATTCCCGGCGATATTCAGCGCCGAAGGCCACCGAAAGCGGACCGGCCCACAGGTCGATCGGGGCGCCCGAGAAGTTCAGGCTGGCCACGTCCTGTTTCATGAGCAGGCGCTGGAACGGGCCGGCGGCGGGTTGGACATATTCCAGGGCCGCGGCGGAGGGGGGCTTGCCGCCGAAGATGTTGAGCGGCTGGCAGCCGTTGGCGCGCGCCACGGGATCGGCGCAGACGATCGCCCCGTTCAACGTGGTGGCCTGGATCGCCTGGTTGAAGCGCGGCGTCAGGATGATGTGGTCGACGTCGATAGCGGTCTTGTTTTCACCGTGCTGGTAGTAGGCGTCGTAGGTCCAATCCGAGCCCACCGCTGCGAACTTGCCCTTCAGGCCGGCGACGACGCGATACTGACGACGGTCTGTATGGACCTTGGTATTGGGCAGCACCGCGTTGCTGACGCCGTACTGGAAGCTGGTGATGCCGGCGGTCGCGCAGGCGTCCCGCACCGAGGTCGGCAGGTAAGGGTTGGAGCACTGCAGCGTCAGGCCCGTCCGATTCATGCCGTTGACGGGCTGGTTGCTGGTCTTGACCTGGCCCAGATTGAACGAGACGTAGGCCTCATTGCCCTCGGCGAAGTCGTAGCCAACGCGGCCGTAGGCGACCTTGCGCTCGATCTTCGACTGCAGCGTGCGGCCCGAGTCGACGTTACCGGACAGGTCGCCGCCGACGCAGAAGCCCGGGAAGCAGCCGGTGACGGCGCCGCCAGCGGTCTTGGACGGAACGCCGTTCGAGCCGTATTGGAACTGGAACGGGTTGCCAGCCTGGTCGAAGGCGATGCCTTGCAGCGGACCGGCCGTGATCAAGCCGTACTTGGTGTAGGCGTACGGCTGGGCGTTGTCGCGCATCACGTAACGCGGCGAGCCGTCATTGAGGACGTTGCGATCGATCATGGTCGTCTGGGTGAACCAGTGACGGTCACCCGCCAGGTCCAGGCCGAAGTCGCCCGGACCGACGCCGTTCTCCTTGGCCCATTCGACGCTGCCGACCACATGCACGCGGTCGCCCGCGAAGCTGCGGCCGCCAGCCAGCTGCACCAGGCCTTGCTCGTTGTCATTGTACTTCGAGACGCCCGCCTGGACGTTGCCTTTCAGACCCTCGAAGCGCGTGTCGGTGATGAAGTTGACGACGCCGCCCACCGCGTCCGAACCGTAGGAGGCCGAGGCGCCGCCGTTCACGACGTCGACGCGCTGGATCAGCAGTTGCGGGAACAGGCTGACGTCGGTGACGCCCGTATAGTAGGCCCCAACCACGCGCTGGCCGTCCAGCAGGGTCAGGGTGCGGATCGTGCCCAGGCCGCGCAGCGAGAACGAGCTCAGGCCCTGCTGGCCGCTGGACGTGCTGAAGGTGTTGGTCGCCGAGCCGCTCGAGCCCTGCAGCGACGGCAGTTGGACGATGGTGGCGAAGACGTTCGGCTGGGCATTGTTCTGGATCTGGGCCTCGCCGATCACCGAGGTCGGGGTGGGCGCCGTGAAGCCCGTGGTCTGGATGCGCGTGCCGGTGACGACCACCTCGGTGACCGTGGCCGAGTCGTTGGCCGGCGCCGAAGCGGGGGCCGTTTGAGCCAGGGCGGGCGCGGCCGCGAACAGGGCCGCGGTCATCGCGCCGGCGCTGGCCGACCGCAGAATCCGGTCCCGAATCCGTGTGGTGTTGTTCCGAGCCTCGATCTGGGCGCGGCTATGCGCGCCGCCGCCCTCTGAGGACGTCATGCCATTGGCGTTCATTCTCTTCCCTCCCTATCCGCAGGCTCACCGGCTCTGCGTGCTTGATCGTCGCCATGGCCAACCGCGATGGTAACGTTATCAGTGATCTTGGTATGGCCGCCGCCCCGGTGTCAATACTCCGACATATTATCGTTGAAACGATCGTTCTGGTTCGCTAGTCGGTTGTGGGTTGGCGAGTGAAACCGCGCCAGGCCTCGACGAAGGCGGGTCGGCGTTCTCGCCGATCGGGGATGATAACGTTACCGGAGGAGGGGGCGTGTCAGCAGGTCAGAACGACGGTCGAGCGCTTCGACGGCCGCGCTTCGCCTACATCCGATGGACCATTCTGGGCCTGTTTGTCCTGGCGATGGTGCTCAACTACCTGTCGCGATCGGTGCTGGGCGTCGCCGCGCCGATGGTGCTCAGCGAGCAATCGATCTCCAGCGAGCAATATTCGTGGATCACCAGCGCCTTCCAATTGGGCGTGATGTTCCAGCCGCTCGTGGGCTATTTCCTGGACGGTGTCGGGCTGCGCTTCGGCTTCGCCCTCTGCGCCATTCTGTGGTCCCTGATCACCATGGCTCACATCTTCGCCCAGGGATGGGCGCCGTTCGCCGGGCTGCGTCTCGCCCTGGGCCTGACCGAAGGCTCGGCCCAGCCTGCGGGCCAGAAGCTGATCGCCGAGTGGTTCCCCGCGCGCGAGCGGGGCTTCGCAGGCGGCGTCTATAATATCGGCGCGTCTTTCGGCGCGGTGTTCGCCCCGATGCTGGTCGCCTGGGCCGTGATGATGGGCAGCTGGCGTCTAGCCTTCGTCGCCGCCGGCGCGCTCGGTCTGGCGTGGGTGGCGGCCTGGATCATCTGGTACCAGGCGCCGGCCAAGCACCGGCGGCTGGCCGCCGACCTGGGCTGCCTGTTCGGTCCCGCGGTCGTGGCCTATCTGCAGAAGCGCGGCGTCGACCTGATCGATGCGCGGCGCTGGGCGTTCAGCCTCGGCGCGGTGTTGATGACGGCCATGACGCTGGTCGGCCTGGCGGCCAATCCGTATGTCGCCCTGGCGCTGCTCTGTGTCGGCGGCTTCGCGCATCAGACCCTGTCGGTGACCGTGATCACCATGGCGTCCGACCTGTTCCGGCGTGACGAGGTCGCGACGGTGGCCGGCTTCGCCGGGCTGGCGGGAAATCTCGGCGTCCTGATCTTCACCCTGGCCCTGGGCAAACTGGTCGACCAGGTCGGCTACGGACCCTTCTTCGTCATGCTCGGCCTGCTCGACCTCGTCGGCGCCGGCCTGCTCTGGACCCTTGTGCGCAAACGACATGTCCCAGCTTCGTAATCCCATCCTCAGAGGGTTCAACCCGGACCCGTCGATCGTTCGAGTCGGCGACGACGTGTTCATCGCGACCTCGACGTTCGAGTGGTTTCCGGGCGTCCAGATCCATCACAGCCGTGACCTCGCGCACTGGCGACTGGCGGCCCGGCCCCTGGCGCGGGCGTCCCAGCTGGACATGCGCGGCGATCCCGATTCCTGCGGGGTCTGGGCGCCGGATCTCAGCCATGCCGATGGGCGCTTCTGGCTGGTCTACACGGACGTCAAGCGGTTTGGGCAATCGACCCTGGACGGCGCGACGGGCGTGACCCTGAGGGATTTCCACAACTACCTGGTCACCTGCGACCAGATCGACGGCGTCTGGTCCGACCCGGTCTATCTCAACAGCAGCGGCTTCGATCCGGCGCTGTTCCATGACGACGACGGGCGCAGCTGGCTGCTCAACATGCTGTGGGACCATCGCCCGGACAGGCCGCGGTTCGCGGGCATCGTCATCCAGGAACTCGATCGCGCCACCGGCGCCCTGATCGGCGAACGCGAGTTGATCTTCCAAGGCACGGACCGGGGCTTCACCGAGGGACCGCATCTCTACAAGCGAGACGGCTGGTATCACCTGCTGGTGGCCGAGGGCGGCACGGGGTGGGGGCACGCGGTGGTCATGGCGCGCTCACGCCACCTGCTTGGACCGTATGAGCTGCACCCCGACGCGGTGGTCCTGTCCTCCGGCGGCCGACGCGATGGTCCGCTGGCCCGCGCCGGGCATGGTGACCTGATCGAGCTGGCCGACGGGACGCCGTGGATGGCCTATCTGTGCGGCAGACCCCTGCCAGGCCGGCACCGATGCGTCCTGGGCCGCGAGACGGCTCTGCAGCCGATGCGGTGGTGCGAGGACGGCTGGCTCAGAAGTCTGACGGTCGATGGCGCGCCCGATCCGACGCCCGCTGCCCCTGGTCTCCCGCCGGCGCCTTGGCCGGCGCAGACGTGGGATGGCGGCTTTGCCCTCGACGCGCTGCCGTCCGAATTTCAGTGGCTGCGCACGCCCTGTCCGGACGAGCTCTTCAGCCTGGCGGCCCGGCCCGGATATCTGCGTCTCTACGGACGGGAGACCATCGGCAGTCCCTTCCGTCAGGCGCTCGTGGCCCGGCGCCAGGAGGATCTGCGGTTCACGGCCACGACGCGGCTCGCGTTCGACCCGGTCGACTTCCAGCAGGCCGCCGGGCTGGTCTGCTACTACAACAGCACCAAGTTCCACTACCTCCACGTCACTCGCGACGCGGGCGAGCGTCAGCTGCAACTGATGACCGCCTCGCCGGACGCGGGCGGCTGCACCCTCCAGATCCTGGTCGCCAGCCTGCCCGAAGGACCGATCGAACTGCGGGTCGAGGTCGACCTGGACCAGCTTCGGTTCGCCTGGCGCGGCGACCGTGAAAACGATTGGCGCGACCTGCCCGACGCGCTGGACGCTAGCATCCTGTCCGACGAGGCGTCCTTGCCCGGCCTGCCCAATTTCACGGGGACCTTCGTGGGGATGGCGTGCCAGGACATGTCAGGGAGGGCGACGCCCGCCGACTTCGCCTTCTTCCGCTACGAAGGTCGGGGTGACGATTAGCTCAGGGGCGGCGAGGTCGACAGCCGGCGAACGAGCTGGTGATCGAGCACCCGGTCGCGGTGATCGCTCAGATGGGCCTCGGCCCCGGAGATCTGCGCCGCCAGCAGGCCGAGCGCCTCGGCGGCCAGCTCGCGAACCGGCTGACGCACCGTGGTGAGCGGCGGCCACAGGGTGACCGCCGCGGCGGTGTCATCGAACCCCGCGACCGTGAGTTCGCCGGGCACGTCGAGGTGGCGGCGGTGCGCGACCGACACCACGGCCGCGGCCATGTCGTCGTTGCTGGCGAAGATCGCCGTCGGCGCGGGTGACGCATCGAGCAGGAGCTCGGCCGCCGCGAGGCCCGAGGTGAAGCTGAAATCGCCTTGGGCGATCATCGTCTGCACGTCGTCGGCCTCCCGAACCGCGGCGTAGAACCCCGCCAACCGCTCGGCGCTCGCCGCCTGGTCGGGATTGCCGAGAATGAAGCCCAGGCGGCGATGCCCTTCGGCGATCAGGTCTCGCGTCATTTCATAGGCGGCCCGCCGATCGTCGATCCGTACGCAGATGGCGCCCGTCACGCCATAGGCGCCGACCGCCGCCAGGGGCAGTCGCGCCTTACGCAGCACCTGCAGGACCGTGGGGGATTCCCCCAGGGGAGGGGCCAGGATCACGCCGCGCACGCCGGCGGCGATCAGGGTCTTCAATTCGGCGTCCTGGGGCGGACGCCCGCCTTCGCCGCCCTTGAGCAGGATCAGGCGGGCTCCTCGCGTGGACGCCTCTTCGTAGACCCCGGTCAGGAACTCGCTCATGAAGGCGGCGCTGGGATTGGAATAGACGACGCCGATCCGCAGCTCCGCCGACGTCACGAGGCTGCGCGCGGCGACGTTCGGCGTGTAGCCCAGGCGGTGGATCGCTTCGGTGACGACAAGGCGTGTGTCGGGGCCCACGCCCGGGCGGGCATTGATCACGCGCGACACGGTCATGGGGGAAACACCGGCCGCGGCCGCGACATCGACAATTGTTGGGCCGCGGGCGCCCTCAGTATTTCTGGCCAATCGTCTACCCCGCCACCGTCATTGAAACCCTACCTATTCGATTGTCGGCTCGACTCAAAATCAGCGCCATGGGGCGGGCGGACCTGCCAGTGGCGTCACGACTATCGGTATCGCCACTGTTATTGGTTGGACAGGTTCAAGTAAATACGATTACGTTAACGCAACCATTCCGCAATCTGTCTTACAGATCGGGGGCGTGGCGCGGCCTTGGACTTGGTTTCGAGGCTCCGCCGCTTTCGTCCTTTGGCCGCGAGCTTTCGACTGCCCGCTTTCCCCCTCCTGGGCGGCCCGCCCGAGCCCGGTCACATCGCCAGGCTCGGGCGGCTTTTTTATCTCTCAACCTTATCTCTCAACGCGTGGCGCCAGCCAAACTTGGTTCCCCATCAGGACGTGACAAACGCCCAGCTTATTTGTAGGAGTAAAAAGCCGGAATGATACCGGTCACAAAGTCAAAAATGGGAGGTTGCGCCATGGAGCGGATCAACAAAGATCGCCGGTCGGCGTGGGTGAGGGCGGTGCGCGCGGGCCTTGTCGCGGGCGCCATGGCCGTGACGTGCGCCGTCGCCGCGCCCGTCCAGGCTCAGGCCGACAAGATGACGCCGATCGCGACCCCGGCGCAGCCGAAGGCGATCGAGCTGGGAACCGGCGCGCTGCCGGGCGCCACCGCCGCTGAATCCTGGCACAGTCAGTATGGCAGCGTGTTCGCGCGCAACGTCACCGTCGCGACCTTGACCCCGTTCCTGCCCGATCCGGCCAAGGCCACGGGCGCGGCGGTCATCGTCGCGCCGGGCGGGGGTTTTCGCACCCTGTCCATGGAAAATGAAGGCTGGCAGGTCGCCCAGGCCCTGGCCGACAAGGGCGTGGCCGCCTTCGTGCTCAAGTATCGCCTGAACCAGACGCCCGCCGACATGCCCGGCTTCGAGCGGTCCATGACCGAGATGTTCGCCAATACGGCGCGAAGCCCGCGGCCAAATCCCGAACAGGCCATCGCGGGTCTGGCCCCGCAGATCGCCGACTCCCGCGCCGCCTTCGCGTTGGTCCGCAAACGCGCGGCCGAATGGCATGTCGATCCCGACCGGATCGGGATGGTCGGGTTCTCGGCGGGCGCCATGCTGACCATGGCCACCACGCTCGCGGGGCAGGACGCCAGGCCCGCGTTCATCGGGACGATCTATGGCTCGCTGGCGCCCGTCACCGTTCCGGCTGACGCGCCGCCGCTGTTCGTCGCGCTGGCGGCTGATGACCCCTTCTTCGCGAATGGCGGCTTTGGTCTGATCGAGAGCTGGCGGACGGCCAAGCGGCCGGTCGAGTTCCACCTCTACGAACAGGGCGGCCACGGCTTTGGCATGTATCAGAAGACAACCACCAGCACCGGCTGGTTCGACGCCTTCGCCCGCTGGATGGGAATGCACGGGCTCCTGAAACCGGCGAGCGCTCGCCTGTCGCGGGGGAACTAGCCTGGACGGCTAGATCGGTGGCGCACCGAGGATATGGATCACATTCGCCGGGCGATACGATTCCGTCGGCGGGCTCGGTGCGCCACTGGATGATACGGTTTGTTGAAGATCGCGCGCCGTACGTCTTCCAACGCGCCGGTCAGCGAAATGGGGGTAAATAGGCTTTTGTTTTCGCGGAGGTTTTTGGCGCACCCGACACGAGACAGCTGAAGGGGCTGAACCGTCTTGGCCATGGTCTGCTTGACCCTCTGGACGGTGGCGGTCGAGACGCCGGTCGCCTTGGCCACCGCCCGGATGGACTGACCGGCGCGAAGGCCTTGCTCGACCTTCTTGAGCCGGATCGGCGGGATGGCGGGGGTGGGGGATGGTTGTGCGGAAGTGGCATGAACTCGGCGTGCAACAGTGGGATGCCTGCAACCGACGTTTCCGTGCGCGCCCAGGCGAATGTCGCATTTCCGGAGGTGAGCCAACGGCGGCTTCTGGACGGTCTGGGCTGCGGACTTCAGCAGGGTCGCGAGGCCCGGCATATCGGGCACTCCATAGCCCGAGGCCAGCTCGGCCCACAGGCCGTCGCGGTCGCTGTCGGCATAGGCGGTCCACTCCGTGGATCCACGTTCGGTCTCGAGCTTGATGACCAAATCGCCATAGCGATTGTAGGTCTCATTCCGGTCGATCCGTTCGTAGGAAAACCGACCATTGCCTTCGAGCTCGGCGACGGACGTGACCTTACCTGACGCGTCAAAGGTGAAAACGTATTTTTCTTGGCTCGATTGAGTGCAGTTGTGCTTTCCCGACGTTTCAGCTGCCTTCCGATGGTGCGAGTTATGTTGCTCTGAGCTGTTAGCACTCGCACCTGAGACGAGCCTGAATGTTCTACGTATTCGTCAATTTTAAATTGGCGAATATCTCATCGTATTCTGTTTACCGAGTACGATGACCCGTTTTTGAGTAATGTTTCTATCGTTTCGCCGCCCCGGGAGCGCCGTGTTCGGTCTCTTGCTGCGCGGGGTGACGGCATCCTGGTCCGCAGTCAAGGGCGCTCCAGGCGCCACCGTACGGCTTGAGGCGCGATCTCCGGCGGCAAGTCGATCTTCAGAACGCGGCATTCATGCGTCCGGCCAGGGGCGAAGCTGGGCGTCGCCACGGCGCTCTTCCAAATCGTCGCGCCTGACGCGTCTTCAGCCGCGACGGCGAGACGGCGGATGGATGCGCCAGCGGCTCGGCGGCACATCCATCCGCGCAGCACCGGGCGATCGTCGGGACGTGGATCGAGGTGGACCGACTTCAGAACGAACGCTCGGCTGCCGATCTCACCGATCACCACGTCTGGCCGCGGTCCGGTCTGTGAAAGCGCCAGGGCGAGCGCGAAGCTGATCATGACCGTCATTGCGACGCCTCCTCTTCCGAAAGCCAAAGTTCATGGGCGTCCAGCGCCAGTCGCAGCAGCGCGCCCTGGGCGGCGGCGCGGGCCGAGACCTCGGTCCGGCGCGCGTCAAACAGCTGGCGACGCGCCGCGAGCAGGTCCGTCAGGTCCCGCTCGCCGAGCCCGTAGGCGCGCTGCACGCGATCCGTGGCCTGAGCGGCCGCGGCTGCGGCTTCGCGGCTGCGCGCCCAGGCTGTGAGCCCCGATCGGGCCTTGGCCACGTCGTTGCGTCCCTCGGCCTCGACATTGCGCGCCACCATGCGATAGCGCGCCTCCGCGGCGGAAGCCGACGCGGCCTGACGCTCAGCGGTCGCCGAGCGTCCGCCGCCGCCGAAGGGGATACTGACGGTGAAACCTGCGCCCGTTTCGGCGCCGCCCCGCTCATTGAAGACGCGAAGCGCCAAGGTTGGGTCGGGGCGCTGGTCGAGTTTTGCTCGCCGGGCGAGCGCGCCGTCGCGGTCAGCGAGGGCCTTGGCGATGGTGATCTCGTGGCTCCGCGCGACGACTACGGGGATCCAGTCGTCCAGAGCGCGGGTTGGCGCCACGGGCTCGGATAATGTCGGCGCCTGGGCTGGGGGCAGGCCTGGGTAGAGCATGTCGAGCGCCGAGCGCGCCGCCTCGGCGCGTCCCTGGGTTTCAGCCAGGGTCGCATGGGCTCGGGCCAGGGCCGCCTGCGCCAGTTCAAGCTCTAGCAAGGCGGCGTCCCGGAGTTCGACCCGCCGCCGCAGCGCCGCGACCTCTTTTTGCTCGACGGCGATCTCGTCACGGTCGACCGTGATGCGGGCCTCGGCTTCCAGCCATTCGATCCAGAGGCCGGCCAGGCGCAGGGAGGCTTGGTGGCGCGCGTCGTCGACGCTGTCGCGCGCCGCTAGAGCGCCGGACGCGCCCGCCGCAAGATCCAGGTTACGCTTCCCCGGCGAGCGCAGGGGGCGGCTGGCCTGCAAGGACCATTCGGCGAAGTCGCCTTCGCCTCGAACCCGGCGCCGGTCGCTCGAGAGGCCGATTGTTGTCTCGTAGGGGCCGGCGGCCAGGCCGCGCTGTTCGGCCTCGGCGCCGCGCTGAAGGGCCCGCGCCTCCGCCAGCTCGGGCGAACCCTCCAACGCCGACAGAATGAGCGCGTCGCTCGGCAGGAAATCCGGGCGCGTCCAGCCGGTGTCGGCGGCGGTGGCGGCTGAGGCCAGGACCAGCCCGGCCGCGGCGGCGAGAAGAATGACCTTCACGATGAAGCCTCCAGCACTGCGGCTCCAGGCTCGACGCCAAAGCGGCGATAGAGGATGGGCAGCAGGATCAGGGTGAGCAGGGTCGAGGTCACCAGACCCCCGACCACGACAATGGCGAGCGGGCGCTGGATCTCGGAGCCGGGGCCGGTGGCGGTCAGCAACGGCACAAGGCCCAGCGCCGTGATGCTGGCGGTCATAAGCACGGGCCGCAGGCGGCGGCGGGCCCCCTCGGTCACAGCGGTCGCCACGTCGCGGCCGCGCTGGACCAGCTCATTGAAGTGCGAGACTAGGACGAGGCCGTTGAGCACCGCGATGCCGAGCAGGGCGATCAGTCCGACCGACGCCGGAACCGACAGGTATTCACCCGAGATCCAAAGGGCCACCAGACCGCCGATCATCGCGAACGGGATGTTGGCCAGGATCAGCAGCGACTGGCGGGTGGACTTCAGGCTGATGAACAGGACCAGGAAGATCAGGGCCAGCGCCATCGGCACCACCACGCCCAGACGCGCCGCCGCGCGCTTCTGGTTCTCGAACTGCCCGCCCCAGGCGATGCGATAGCCGGGCGGCAGCGGAACATCGCGCGCGACATTGGCCTGGGCTTCCTTGACGAAGCCCACAAGGTCGCGACCCTGGACATAGGCCTGGATCACGGCGAAGCGGGAAGCGTTCTCCCGATCGATCTTGACCGGACCCTCCCGACGTTCCACGCGCGCCACGTCGCCGGCGCGCACGACGCCGCCATCAGGCGTGGCGATCTGAGCTTGTTCGAACAGGACGGGATCCTCGCGAAGGGTCTGAGGCCCCCGGACCAGGATCGGCGTGCGCTTGCCCTGTTCGAAGACGACGCCAGCCGGTGCGCCTTCCAACTGGGCGCGCAGTTCCTGCTGCAGAGCCTGAGCGGACAGGCCGACCCGCACAGCGGCGGCCCGATCGACGTCCAGCTGCAAATAGGTCACGCTGTCGCCGGCGACTGTGTAGATGTCGGACGCGCCGCGCGTCTTCTTGAGGGTCTCCTCAATACGGCCGGCCAGATCGCCCAGCGTCTGGAGATCCGGGCCGAACACCTTGACGGCCAGATCCCCCCGACTGCCGGTCAGCATCTCCGAGACTCGCATCTCGATGGGTTGGGTGAAGGTGGCCTCCACCCCAGGAAACTGGGCCGCGACCTTGCGGATCTCTTCGGTCAGCCAGGCCTTGTCCTTCCTGCGCCAGTCCTTGCGGTCGGCCAGCACGAGGAAGCTGTCGGTCTCGTTCAGGCCCATGGGATCAAGGCCAAGCTCGTCGGAGCCGACACGGGCGACGATCCGCTTCACCTCGGGCACTTGCGCCAGGATCGCGCGCTGCACGGCCATGTCCTGTCTGGCGCTGGCGTCGAGATTGATCGAGGGCAGCTTGGCCAACTGCATCAGGATCGCGCCCTCGTCCATGGTCGGCATGAAGCTCTTGCCGATCAGCACATAGGCGATCGCCGCTAGCACCATGCCGCCGCCCGCCGCGGCGAAGACCGGCTTGGGACGGGCCAGGGCGCGGGCCAGTTGACGCTCGTAGAACGGTCCGATCCTGCGCATGATCCAGGACTCTCGGTGCGCATGAGCCTTCAGCAGCAGCGAGGCCAGGACCGGGATCACGGTGAACGACAGCAGCAGCGACGAGCCCAGGGCGAAGACGATGGTCAGGGCTACCGGCGCGAACAGCTTGCCTTCCAGACCCTGAAGGCTGAGCAGGGGCAGGAACACCAGGCAGATGATCAGCACGCCTGACGTGACCGGCGCGGCGACTTCGGCGACGGCTTCATAGATCGCGTGCAGGCGGCGCGAGCCGGTGATGCTGGGATTGTCCAGACGCTCGACGGTGTTCTCGACCACGACGACGGCGGCGTCGACCAGCATGCCGATGGCGATGGCCAGCCCACCCAGACTCATGAGGTTCGCCGACAGGCCAAAGGTCCGCATCAGCAGGAAGGTGGTCAGCGCGGCCAGCGGCAGGGTCACCGCCACAACAGTCGCGGCCCGCAGATCGCCCAGGAACAACAGCAGCAGAATGACCACCAGGATGGTGGCTTCCACCAGGGCCTTGTTGACCGTTCCCGTCGCGCGCTGGATCAGGTCGGAGCGGTTGTAGAATGGGCTCACCGTCACGCCCTTGGGCAGGGACGGCTGAAGCTCCTTCAACCGCGCTTCGACCGATCGGACGACCGCCTTGGCGTCGGCGCCGCGTAGGGCGATGACGATCGCCTGAGCGACTTCGCCCTGGCCGTTCTCCGTTACCGCCCCATAGCGTGTCAGGGCGCCCTCGCTGACCTGCGCCAGGTCGCCGAGACGGGCCACGCCCCCGCTGGGCAAGGCGATCGCGGTGTCGCGCAGATCGTCCAAGCTGGTGATCGCGCCGGCCACGCGCACGACCAGAGCCTCCTCGCCCTCGCTGAGACGACCCGAGCCGTCGTTGCGGTTCGAGGCCGGGATGGCGTCGACGATCGCCTGCGCGGTCAGACCCGCCGCGGCCAGCGCGGCCGGGTCGGGCGACACCTCGAAGGTCCTGGCGCGGCCGCCCAGCACGTTAACATCGGCCACGCCCGGAAGTCCGCGCAGCGCCGGACGAATGGTCCAGTCCAGCAGGGTGCGCTTCTGCTCAAGCGTCAGGCCTTCGCCCTCGATCGTGAACATGAAGACGTCGGACAGGGGCGTCGAGATCGGTGACAGGCCGCCGCTGACGCCGTCCGGCAGAGCGCCGAGGGCGTTTGAGAGCCGCTCCGCGGTCTGCTGGCGAGCCCAATAGACGTCCGTGCCTGGCGCGAAATCGATGGTCAGGTCCGCAATGGCGTATTTGGCCGTCGAGCGCAGCATGGCCTGCTTGGGAATGCCCAGCAGCTCCATCTCCAGCGGTGTGATGACCTGGCTCTCGACCTCCTCGGGGGTCATCCCTGGGGCCTTGAGAATGATCTTCACCTGGGTTGGCGAGATGTCGGGGAAGGCGTCGACCGGCAGCTTCAGGAACGCGTTGGCGCCCAGACCGACCAGGGCGATGGCCAGCACGGCGGCCAGCAGGCGCTGCGAGAGCGCGAAAGCGATGAGCTTGCGCATCCTAGTGGCCCAGCGCCGACTTCAGTTGCGAGGCGCCCGAGGCCGCCACGCGCGCGCCTGGTGGAAGCCCGGTGACGACCGCTTCCGCGCCCGCCGCGCCCACCACGGTCACCGACCGCGCCTCATATCCGGCGGCGGCCTTGACGAACACGCGTGCGCCGTCGCTGTCCTGGGCCAGGGCGCTGCGGGGAATGGCTTGAGCGCCGGTCGGGGCGGGGCTCAGAACCGTCACCGTGACTGTCTGGCCTGGCGCAAGCCCGGTGGCGGTGTCGAGTTCGGCGCGCAGGGGCAACGACCGGCTCTTGGGGTCTATGCTTGCGCCGAGCGCCACAATGCGTCCGGCGATGTCGCCGACCCGGACCCGATAGCCGACCTTCAGCTTGCGCGCGATCTCGGGCGACACCCGCGCTTCGACCCACAGGCGGTCGGCGCGGTCCAGGGTCACGGCGGGCGCCATGGCCTCGAGGCCGCCGCCGGGCTGGGCGGTCACGGCCGCGACGCGACCGGCGATCGGGGCGCGCAGGACATATTCGCCGCTCGTCCCGCCGGCGCCGGAGAGCAGGCGACGACGCTCGTTGACCATGGCGCGAGCCTGAGCGAGGCGGGCCTGGGCCTCCTCGGCGCGAGCGCCGGCGATGACGCCTTCACGCGCCAACTGCTGCAGGCGGCCCGCGGAGGCCTCGGCGACACGCAGTTCAGCCTGGCTCTGGACGAGCTCGGAGGACACCGCCAGCGCCTCGCGGCTGAACAGGGTCACTAGCGGCGCGCCGGCCTTGACCGATTGGCCCTCGAGCACGTGGATCCGCGTCACCGTTCCCGCGAACGGGGCGGCGACCACTCGCCGGTCGTTGAGCGGGGGGGTGATCGCGCCGGGAAGCGCGGCCAAGGGGGCGCCCAACGCGGGCTTGGCGGTGGCCAGAACGATGCCCATGGCCTTCTCCTGCGCCGCGCTCAACGCCATCGGACCCGCGGCCAACGCGGAGGTGCTCAAGAGGCAGGCCGCGAGCGCGGCGGCGATCAGTGGATGGGCGGGGGGCATGGGCGTCTCGCAAGGCTTTGTTCCGCCCTGATGCGCCGCGAGCCTGAAGCCTGTCTGAAGCGAAGCTGAAACGAACCTGAAAGCGCCGTGTCAGGTTCTTTTCAGGCGGTGCTGCTATGCTGAGACGTCAGTCAGAGGAGACCCGCCATTCGCATCTTGCTCGTCGAAGATGATCCGGAGATCGCCCGTCGCCTGGCCGCGGCGCTGGCGGAAGCCAGCTTTGTCGTCGAGCAGGCCGGCGATGGCGAGACGGCCTTGTTCCTGGGGCGGACCAACGACTTCGACGCCGTGGTGCTGGATCTTGGCCTGCCGCGCCTTTCGGGCCTGGAGGTTCTGAAACAATGGCGTCGCGAAGGACGCGACATGCCGGTGCTGGTGCTCACAGCGCGGGACGCTTGGACCGACCGTGTGGATGGCCTGAACGCAGGGGCCGACGACTATCTGGGCAAGCCCTTCCAGAACGCCGAGGTGGTGGCGCGGCTGCGGGCGCTGACACGGCGCTCGGCGGGCCGCTCGTCGTCCGTCATGCGCCGCGGCGACATTGTGCTGGATCCCGAGGCGGGAACCGTCCAGCGCGGTGACGACGCTGTCGAACTGACCGCCCGCGAGCTGAAGGTCTTGGCTTATCTGATGCACCGCGCCGGCCGGGTGGTCTCCCAGGGCGAGCTCATTGACCACGTCTACAGTCTGGATGAGACGCGGGAGTCGAACACGATCGAGGTCTATGTCGCCCGCCTGCGCAAGAAACTGGGCAAGGACGCCATCCGCACGATCCGGGGCCTGGGATACAAGTTCGCTTGATGCGCCAGCTCTGGACCAGTTTCCGCACCCGCTTGATCGTCGGCGCCGCGATATGGATTATCGCGGGACTTACCGTCAGCGGTGTCCTGCTGTCCGAGCTGTTCAGGGCTCACGTGACGCAACAGTTCGACGACGAACTGCACGGCCATGCCGCCGAACTGGCGGCGCTGATCGACATTGCGCCGGACGGCAAGCTCTTGCTGCACCGCCGGCTCAGCGATCCCCGGTTTCTGCCCAAGGACTCGGGCTTCTATTGGCGTGTGGAAGCGGCGAGCGGCCAAGCCATCACCTCACCGTCCCTGGCTGGACGGGACCTGCCATTACCGGATCCGCTTCCCGCCCTCGGCGTCGAGCGCCATGTCTTCGTTGAGGGCCCTTCCGGACAGCTTCGTTTAGTGGAGCGTTCGGTGGCCAATCCGCACGGACCGCCGTTACGTTTGGGCATCGGCGTCGAGCAGCGCCTTCTCGACGAGGTTTTGGGACGGTTCAACTGGACCCTCTTTCTGTCGCTGGCGATCGTCGCGTCCGGCCTGATCGGTGCGGCGATGCTTCAAGTCTGGTTTGGCTTGCGGCCGCTCACCCGTATGCGTCACGCGCTGTCGGCCGTCCGCCTGGGCAAGGCGAGCCGTTTGCCGGAGGACCTTCCCAGTGAAGTGCGGCCCCTGGCGATCGACCTCAATGCTCTGCTGGAGGGCAATCTTGAGATGCTGCGGCGCGCCCGCACCCAGGCCGGCAACCTCGCCCACGCGCTCAAGACGCCGCTCGCCGTCCTCACCGACGAAGCCGAGCGGCTGCGCGCCACCGGTCAGCGCGAGGCGGCCGACGTCATCGAGCTGCAATGCGAACGGATGCGGCGCCAGATCGATTATCAACTCGCCAGGGCGCGCGCGGTGGCGTTGAAACGCTCGCCCGGTGTCGCCGCTGATGTGCGCTCAAGTCTGGACCCGGTCGTCGCGGCGCTTTCGCGCCTTTATGGGCGCCGGGATGTGACGTTCAGCGTGACTTACCAAAACCAGCCGATGGTCGCGCTCGACGCCCAGGATCTCAGCGAGATTGTCGGCAACGTCCTCGACAACGCGGGAAAATGGGCGAGGTCGAGAATAGAGGTCCTGGTTCGGCGTCGGGGCGATTTCGCGGAGATCGTCGTCGACGATGACGGACCCGGCCTGCCGCAAGAAGCCTACGAGCACGTCTTTGGCCTCGGTGAACGGCTCGATGAGCGAACGCCCGGCCATGGATTGGGGCTATCGATCGTCCGAGACCTCGTGGAGCTCTACGAAGGGAGCGTGGCCTTGGACCTCGCGCCGCTGGGTGGGTTGCGGGTGATCCTGGCTCTTCCGTCGATCACGGAGTAGACGGGGAAAGCCATCCGAGATTGTGGGCGTGCGCGCCGACCGCCGTCGTGTAACCGCACCTAAGCGAACGTCGTGTTCCTGGAGGTGCGCCAACGGCGGCAATTGGCGCGAACGATCCGTTAGCTCGCAGAGTCAATTGAGTGGAATACGAGTCAGGTTTCATGAAACCCGACAACATTCTCGCGGAGGTTTTTGGCGCACCCGACACGATTCGAACGTGTGACCTTTGCCTTCGGAGGGCAACGCTCTATCCAGCTGAGCTACGGGTGCATCCTTGCGGGAAGCGGGTCTTAGCCGAAAGGCGGCGCGGGCGCAACGCGATCACGCGGCTCCCATGTAGATGAATCGCGCCACGAACAGCGCCGCCAGGACGAACAGCAGCCAGTCGCCGGGCTTGGCCTGGCCGCGCATCAGCTTCAGGACGGCGAAGGCGGTGATGCCGAACGCCAGGCCGTTGGCGATCGAGAAGGTCAGGGGGATGGCGATCACGGTCAGGAAGGCGGGGATGGCCACGCCCGGATCGTCCCAGTCGATGTCGGCCAGGGCGCCGACCATCATCGAGCCGACGATGATCAGGGCCGGGGCCGTGGCGGCGGCCGGGATGGCCTGCACCCAGGGGGCGAAGAACAGGGTCAGCAGGAACAGCAGGCCGACCACGATCGCCGTCAGGCCCGTACGGCCGCCCGCGGCCACGCCCGAGGCGCTCTCGATATAGCTGACCACGGTCGAAGTGCCGGCCAGCGAGCCGCCGATCGTGGCGATGCTGTCGGCGGTGAGGATGCGGTTCAGACGCGGGATCGTGCCGTCGGGTTGGACAAGGCCGGCCTTCTTGGTCACCGCCACCAGGGTGCCGACATTGTCGAACAGGTCGACGAACAGGAAGACGAAGATCACTTCGGCGATGGCCATGCCGGCTCCGCCGTTCAGGTGAAGGGCGGCCGGGATGTCCAGCTTGAAGGCGGTGGCGGTCAGGGCGGCCAGGCCGTACTCGCCGGGAACGACCTTGGCCAGACCCAGGGCCCATCCGGCCGCGGCGGCGACGAGGATGCCGATCAGGATCGCGCCCTTCACCCGCCAGACCATCAGCCCGCCCATGATGGCGAGGCCCAGTATGGCCAGGACCGCCGTCGGCTGGGTCAGGTCGCCCAGGGCCACCGTGGTGGCCGGATTGGCGACGATGATGCCGGCTTCCTTCAGGCCGATGAAGGCGATGAACAGGCCCACGCCCGCCGCGACGGCCGAGAACAGGGGGCGCGGAATGGCGCCCACGATCAGCTGGCGGATGCCCGCCACGGTCAGCACCAGGAAGGCCACGCCCGACAGAAAGACGCAGCCCAGGGCGGTCTCCCACGGCAGACCCATGCCCTTGACGACGGTGAAGGTGAAATAGGCGTTGAGGCCCATGCCGGGGGCCAGGGCGATCGGATAGTTGGCGATCAGGCCCATCAGGATCGAACCGAAGCCGGCGGCCAGGCAGGTGGCGGCGGCGACAGCGGCGATCGGCATCCCGGCCTGGCCCAGGATCGCCGGATTGACGATCACGATATAGGCCATGGTCAGGAAGGTGGTGAAGCCGGCCAGCACCTCGGTGCGCACGCTCGTGCCCTGGGCCGAAAGCCCGAACCGCCGCTCTAGAAAGGTCATGCGATGCGCCCCCGACGCGCGCTCAAACAGGTCGGGGCGAGTTTGGCGGGCGCGCCCTGGAACGCAAGCCTTAGCTTGGCGCTGGCCTTATCGACGCCGCCCAACGCTCCTAGCGCTTGCGAAAGCGCTTGGCCTCGGCCTCCAGCTTGGACATCCAGGCTTCCGGCTCGGTGCTTTCCGGCTGGAAGGGCAGGGTTCCGGCCACGCCGCGCACCGCCAGCCACAGCGGCGCGGAAAAGTGACCCAGGACGCGCAACGGTCGGCGCTTGTCGTCGGTGACGTCCCAGCCCTCCGCCTCGAACGCGGCGACCTGCGCGGCCGGCGGCTGGCTTTCGACATCGTCCCAGCCCGGCGGCCGCTCCACCGTCTCGGCCGCGTCGGCGGTCAAGCCGAACAGGGCGAGCATGCAGGCATTGATCTCCGGGAACTCGGCCCGGGCCTCGGGTTCGGCGAAGTCGCGCTTGAGCAGGGCCCGGTACTCCAGGTCCTTGACGCCGGGGAGGTCGATCAGGCGCCGTAGCGCGTCAGGCTTGCTCGTCATGCGCTCAGTCCTTGGTCGGATCGGCCGCGTTCGGGTCGTTGTAGGTCAGGGCCAGGAAGACGTCTTCCAGATCCGGGTCCTCGGTGGCGATGTCCTTGATCTTCAGGCCGCTGGCGCGGACCGCCGCCAGCACCTGCTCGACGCTGGACTGGCCGGTGCGATAGCTGACCTGGAAAGCGCCGTTGGCCCGCAGCTTGGTGTCGAAGCCCGGCAGGGCTGGGGCGGTCAGCACCGGCTCCTCCGGCGTCACCACGACATTGCGGCTGTCCATGCGGCGGAGCAGGGTAGCCGTCGGCTCGCAGGCCACCACCTCGCCGCGGTTGATGATGGCGATCTCGTCGCACAGCTCCTGGGCCTCTTCCAGGTAGTGGGTGGTCAGCACGATGGTGACGCCCAGCTCGTTGAGACCCTTCACATAGCGCCAGAGCTGGCGGCGCAGCTCGACGTCGACCCCGGCGGTCGGCTCGTCGAGGATCAGCACCGGCGGCTGGTGGACCATGGCTTTCGCCACCATCAGTCGCCGTTTCATGCCGCCCGATAGCTGGCGCACATAGGCATTGGCCTTGTCGCCCAGGCCCAGGGCGTTGAGCAGTTCGTCGGTGCGGCGCTCGTTCTTGGGCACGCCGTAGAAGCCGGCCTGCACCTCCATCGACTCGCGCGGCGTGAAGAAGACGTCGGCGGCCAGTTCCTGGGGCACCACGCCGATCGCGGCGCGGGCGTCGCGCGGACGCTGGTCGATGTCGCGGCCCCAGATTCGGACCGTGCCCGAGCTCTTGCGCACCAGGCCGGCCAGGATGTTGATGAAGGTCGACTTGCCCGCGCCGTTGGGGCCCAGCAGGCCGAAGATCGAGCCGCGTGGAATCTTCAGGTCGATGCCGTTCAGCGCCCGCTTTTCCGGCGAGGTCTTGGTGGCGGCATAGGTCTTGTACAGGCCCTCGGCTTCGATGGCGTAGGCGGGCAGGTCCATGGAGCGTCCAGATAGAAGATGGGCGGAGCGAGTGGCGGGGAGGCAGGGAAATGTCGTTTGAGGCGCGCGTCGATTGACGGCGCCTTTGAGCGTCGCATAGGTATGCCTCGTTCGCCGCCGCGCCAAGGCCGCGTCCGGAGCCTTTCTCGCGAGAAAGGCTCCTGTCTATCGTTTGGCGCGCGACGGACGCCGAAACCGGCGGCCACTTTCGTCTGTCGCGCTCGAAATCAGGGATTTCCCAATATGGCCAAGACCCCGTCCACCTCCGCCCTCGACGCCCTGCCCGGATCGGCGACGACCGAGCCGGCGACGGTTCCGACCGCCATGGACACCCTGGCCCAGGTCGGTCCCGCGCCGGAGACGATCTCGGTCCGCTCGCACCGCATCGCCTGCGACGGCGTCGGCGGGGCCCTGGGCCATCCGCGCGTGTGGCTGGAGATGGGCGCGGCCGGCTTCGTCGACTGCCCCTATTGCGACCGCCGCTTCGTGGCTTCGACCGCCGTGGGCGACGAGGACGAGATCCTGGCCCCGGGCGTCTATGAAGGCGCCGGCGGGCACTAGGCCCGCCGCCCGTCCCATGGCCGACGACATCTCCCCATCGAACCGCGCCGAGACCCTGGCCAAGGCCTGGGAAGCGCTGGAGTGGCCGCACGAGGCGCCGGTGCTGCGCGCCATCGCCATGCCCTCCGACACCAATCCCGAAGGCGACATCTTCGGCGGCTGGCTGCTGTCGCAGATGGACCTGGCGGCCGCCTCCGTGGCCTTCCACCGCGCCGCCGGCCGCTGCGCCACCATCGCCATCGACGGCATGACCTTCATCAGCCCGGTGTTCGTCGGCGACGAGGTCAGCCTGTTCGCGCGCCTGATCCACACGGGCCGCACCTCGCTGAGGGTCCAGGTCGAGGCCTGGCGCCGCCGTCGCGACGGCGAGCAGGCCCACAAGGTGACCGAGGGCGTCTTCACGTTCGTGGCCATCGGCGATGACCGCAAGCCAAGGCCGCTGCCGGTTTAGGGCGCTTCGGGCGCATAAGCCGCTCATAGGCTCTCCGCCCCGCTTGGGGGCGGACAGACCTACGTGAGCAGGTCAGGTGGGCGCCTATGCTGAGTCAGACGCACGTCAGCCGCTTCACGCGGCCAGCCGCTGAAGTTCATTGGGGAGGCGACGGAGCGGCCGGGCGAACCCGGGGACCGTAGGGTTTGTTTTTGTTTCGGCTCGCTTGACCGCTCCGCCAGGCTGTTCTTGCCCGTGAGGATGGGGGGCGTGAGCGTCTTTCAGCTCGGGACCCCACTAGCCCCCGGACGGGCGCGGACCAAGTCGATCGGCTACATCCGTCTCGACCCCGACGATCCACGATAGGCGGCTTGTACGATCACCGCCCTGTCGCTCCGCTGTCGGCTTTGATCCCAACGATCCCGTCACCCGTACGCGCTCCTAAAGAGTAAGCCGCACGACCTGACGACACCGCCGGGAACCGCCAGCGGCCCCGCTCAACCTACCCCCGCCGCCGTATTGGGCCGGATCCAAACGCCCTCCCCCGCGACGGGGACAGCTCTGAGTATCGCGGCGGATTCAACGCCGATGATCCAGGGGCGCGTAAAAGTGGGAAGTCGTTGATTTCGTGGGGTTCGGCGCCGCGAACGCCGGGGCTACAGCGCCCTCAATCCCCACAAACAACCGTCATTCCCGCCCTTGTGGCGGGAACCCCTGGTTCAGCTGACACGTGAGAGGCCTTGGCGGGCCGGCCCGCCACACCGCCGCCCTTGCGGCGGACAGAGGGGTTCCCGCCACAAGGGCGGGAATGACGGGATGTTTTGCGGATCGGTGAGAAAGCCCGTCCGCCCCGGAAGAGCGCGCCCCTTACATCTCACGGCGAGACGATCGCAGGGCTGTCCAGGTCACTCAAGGCCGACGCTCCGCGTCGCCGCGCGCGGTCGCCGGAGGCGAGCCTTGACTGACCTGGACAGCCCTGCACGCTGCAGCCTCCAAGAGATTTAAGGATCGCACCGACCACGGTCGGTTCCCGACCCAGAACGGATTTAGGCGAAAGCCTGCGCCAAGATCGCCGCGACGATCGCGCCCCCGACCACGAGGCCGACGATGGGCGCGCGGGGGTGCGCGACGTTGATCGTCCACCCCATGATGGGAATGCGCTTTGGCACGAAAAGCCGTGGGTCGTTAGGCCCGTGGTAGAATCCGAAACCGTCGTACTGACCGTTCATCTCGACATCTCCGAACAGTCGGAATTTGCCAGACCAAACGGCGGCTTTCCACCCCAAGCTGACACTCTGGACAGCCGCTCCGCTTTCACGAAAGTGACCAGACCCAGGTGACCGTGGAGTAGAGACCCATGTTCGAGTCGCGATACATCAGCATCCGAATCCATAGACCCGCGGGAGAAGTCTACGCTTTCGCCAAGGATCCCGAGAGCTTCCCCAAATGGGCGGCGGGTCTGGCCTCGGGTCTGACCCGGGACGGCGAGCGGTGGGTCGCCCACGGCCCGGGCGGCGATGTCCGCGTGCGGTTCTCGCCGGATAACCCCTATGGCGTGCTCGATCACTGGGTGACCCTGCCGGACGGGACCGAGCTCTACATGCCGCTGCGGGTGGTGGCCAACGGCGAGGGGGCCGAGGTCGGCATGGTCCTTTACCGGCCGCCCACCCTGTACGACGACGCCGCCTACGATCGCGACGCGGCGGCCGTGGCCAGGGATCTGGCCAGACTGAAGGCGCTGCTCGAGGCGTGACGGTTCCCCGCGCGCCGTAGCGCTAGCCGATGAGGTGGGCCTTCCAGGCTTCGCGCAGGACCTTCTTGTCGATCTTGCCCGTGGCGGTCAGCGGCACGACGGCGAAGACCACGTCGTCGGGCGTCCACCATTTGACGATCCGGGGCGCCAGGTAGTCGAGCACATCGGCCTTGCCAAGGATCGAGCCTTCGTGGGCCTCGATGACCAGCAGCGGCCGTTCCTCCCACTTCGGATGCGGCACGCCGATGACGGCGGCGATCCGCACGCCGGGGCAGCCGACGGCGACGTTCTCCAGGTCGATCGAGCTGATCCACTCGCCGCCGGACTTGATGACGTCCTTCTGGCGGTCGGTGATGCGCATGAAACCGTGGGCGTCCAGCGTGGCGATGTCGCCGGTGTCGAACCAGCCGTCGGCGCGCGCGGCGTCCGCGTCCTGGCGGAAGTAGCGCCGCACCACCCAGGGACCGCGCACCAGCAGGGCGCCGGAGGTTTCGCCGTCATGCGGGGCCTCGCTCCCGTCCTCCAGCTCGACGCGCAGCTCGATGCCGAACTGAAGGCGGCCCTGGCGGGTCCAGATGGCCTCGTCCATGGCCTCCTCGCCCAGGGCCGCGAGAGCGGGGGTGGGGGTGGAGACGACGCCGATCGGGCAGGTCTCGGTCATGCCCCAGATCTGCAGGGTCTGGACGCCGTAGAGCCGCTTGAACGCCTCGGCCATGGCGCGCGGCACGGCGCTGCCGCCGATCACGACGCGCTTCAGCGTTGTCGGCGAGGCGTCGTTCCTTTCCAGCCAGTCCAGATACATCGTCCAGATGGTCGGCACGCCGCCGGTGAAGGTGACGCCCTCGCCCTCGATCAGCGCGTGCAGGCTGGCGCCGTCCATCTTGTCGGCGGGGAGCACCAGCTTGGCGCCGCAGATCGGGGCGCTGAACGGCAGGCCCCAGGCGGTGGCGTGGTAGAGGCTGGAACAGGGCATGACCACGTCGAAGGCGGTGAAGCCGAACGCGCTGTTCAGCCCGCCGGCCATGGCGTGCAGCACCACGGCGCGGTGCGAATAGAGCACGCCCTTGGGATCGCCCGTCGTGCCCGAGGTGTAGCAGAGGAAGGCCCCGGCGTTCTCGTCGAAGACCGGCCAGTCGAAGCTTTCAGCCTCGCCAGCGATCAGGGCCTCGTAGGAGATGGCGCCGACCGGGCCGGGGAGGGTCCGTTCGGGATCCGACAGCATGACGAAGGTCTTCACCGTGGTCAGCTGGGGAGCGATCCGTTCGACCAGGGCCGCGAAGCTCCGCTCGTAGAACAGCACGCCGCTTTCCGCGTGATTGATCGTGTAGATGATTTGCTCGTCGAACAGGCGGGGATTGGCCGTGTGCAGCACCGCGCCGATTCCGGGGACGGCGTAGAACAGCTCCAGGTGCCGGTGGGTGTTCCAGGCCAGGGAGGTGACCCGGTCGCCGGGCTTCACGCCCAGGCGCTGGAGAGCGTGGGCCAGCTGGGCGCTACGGCGGCCGAGACCCGCATAGTCGTAGCGCCACAGCGGCTCGTCGATCAGCTTGGAGACGATCTCGCGCGTCCCGTGGGCCTGGGCCGCATAGGTGAGAATGCCGCTGATCATCAGCGGCGTCGTCTGCATCAGGCCCGCGATCATCGGTCCCTCCCAACATCTATCGTTGGGAGGAGGGTAGGGCCTGTAACGGTCGTTCGGGAAGGGGTTAGAGCGCCGCCAGCACCGCGTCGCCCATCTGGGCGGTGGTCAGCGACCCGCCCAGATCCCGGGTGCGCGCGCCGTCGTCGAGGGCCTTCTTGACCGCCGCCAGCAGCGCGTCGGCCGCCTCGACCTGACCCAGCGACCAGCGCAGGGCCATTTCGAACGACAGAATCGCGGCCAGCGGATTGGCCAGGCCCTTGCCGGCGATGTCGGGGGCCGAGCCGTGGATCGGCTCGTAGAGGCCGGGCTTGCCGGGCGCGCCCAGGGCGGCCGAGGGCAGCATGCCCAGCGAGCCGGTCAGCATGGCCGCGGCGTCCGACAGGATATCGCCGAACAGATTGTCGGTGACGATGACGTCGAACTGCTTGGGCGCGCGGACCAGCTGCATGGCGCAGTTGTCGGCCAGGATGTGCTCCAGCTGGACGTCCGGATATTCGCGGGCGTGCAACTCGGTGATCACCTGCTTCCACAAAAGGCCCGACTCCATGACGTTCGACTTCTCGGCCGAGTGGACCTTGTTGGTCCGGCCCCGGGCCAGTTCGAAGGCCACGCGGCCGACCCGCTCGATCTCGCTGGTCGTGTAGACCTGGGTGTCGAAGCCCTTCTTCTGGCCGTCCGGCAGGTCCTCGATGCCGCGCGGCTGGCCGAAGTAGACGCCGCCGACCAGTTCGCGCACGAACATGATGTCCAGGCCCGAGACCAGCTCGCGCTTCAGGCTGGAGGCGTCGGCCAGGGCCTCGAAGCAGTAGGCGGGGCGCAGGTTGGCGTAGACGTCCATGGCCTTGCGCAGGTTCAGCAGGCCCGCTTCCGGACGCAGGTGGCGCGGGGCGTTGGCCCACTGAGGGCCGCCGACGGCGCCCATCAGCACCGCGTCGCTGGCGATGGCCTGGTCGCGGACCTCGTCCAGCAGCGGCGTGCCATGGGCGTCATAGCTGGAGCCGCCATAGGGGGCTTCGGAGACCTCGAGATCCGGCGTGAGGGCGGCCGCCACGCGGCGCACCTGCGCGCAGACTTCCGGGCCGATGCCGTCGCCGGGCAGGAGGAGCAGGGTGGACATGGGAGGCTCTCTCTAGGATCAGATTTCGCGGTAGGCGGAGACGTCGAACGACGACATGCGGCGCTCGCCGACGCCGAGTTCCTGCCAGCAGGCGCGCCAGGCGGCCATGTGCGGGCTGGCGCGGTGGAAGGCCAGGGCCTCTTCGTCGACGAAATGCTCGTAGACCCGGATCAGGCCAGGGTCGAGCGGGTCTTCGGTCAGGGCGTAGTCCAGGCACCCCGGCTCGGCCCGGCTGTTCTCGACCTGGGCGCGGAGGTGGGGGCGGAGATCCGCCAGGCGGTCGGGCGCGACGCGGATCGTGCCGGCGAGGATGATGGTCATGCTGGTCGTCCCGAGCCAAAACATCTTGTCATCCCGGACGGCCGAAGGCCGATCCGGGACCCAGGGGCCAAGCGCGGTGCGGCGGCCCCTGGGTCCCGGCTCTCCGCTGCGCTACGGCCGGGATGACAAGCTATTGCTGAATTAGATCTCCAGCCAGGGCTGGCTGATCGCGCGCTTGCTCTCGTAGATGTCGATGTCGCCGCCGTGCATCAGGGTCTCGCCGATGGCGTCGAGGCCCTTGAGCATCTTTTCCTTGCGCACCGGATCGATGTCGAAGGCGATCGTCTTGCCCGACGGCGAGACCACGGTCTGGGCCTCGAGGTCGACGCTGACCATGTGGTTGCCGCCCTTGGCCTCGTCCATCAGGAGCGCCAGCTCATCGGGCTTCACCACCACCGGCAGCAGGCCGTTGTTGAAGCAGTTGTTGTAGAAGATGTCGGCGAAGCTGGTCGAGATCACGCACATGATCCCGAAGTCCATCAGGGCCCAGGGGGCGTGCTCGCGCGAGCTGCCGCAGCCGAAATTGTCGCCGGCGATCAGCACCGAGGCGTTCTTGTACTCCGGCTTGTTGAGCACGAAGTCGCTGATCTCGTTGCCCTCGCCGTCGACGCGGAAGTCGTAGAACAGGCCCTTGGCCAGGCCCTCGCGCTCCACGGTCTTGAGGAACTGCTTGGGGATGATCTGGTCGGTGTCGATATTGGCCAGCTCCAGCGGAGCCGCGCGGCCGTCGAGGCGGGTGAAGGCGCGCATCAGGCGGTCTCCTCAAGGAAGGTGCGCACGTCGGTCAGATGCCCGGCGATCGCCGCCGCCGCCGCCATGGCGGGGGAGACGAGGTGGGTGCGGCCGGCGCGGCCCTGGCGGCCTTCGAAGTTGCGGTTGCTGGTCGAGGCGCAGCGCTCGTGTGGCTGCAGCTTGTCGGGGTTCATGGCCAGGCACATCGAGCAGCCGGGCTCGCGCCAGTCGAAGCCGGCGGCCTTGAAGATGGCGTCCAGGCCTTCTTCCTCGGCCTGTTCCTTCACCAGGCCCGAGCCGGGCACGACCATGGCCTTGACGTGCGGGGCCACCATGCGGCCGTGCAGGAAGGCTTCCTGCACCACGGCGGCGGCGGCGCGCATGTCTTCGATCCGGCTGTTGGTGCACGAGCCGATGAACACGCGGTCGATGCGGGCTTCCGAGATCGGCTGACCGGCGGTCAGGCCCATATAGTCGAGCGCCCGGTGAGCGGCCGCGCGCTTGTCGGGCGTGGCGAAGCTTTCCGGATCCGGGACATTGCCGGTCACCGGGATGACGTCCTCGGGGGAGGTGCCCCAGGTGACCATCGGAACCAGGGCCGAGCCGTCGATGACCACGGTGCGGTCGAAGACGGCGTCCTCGTCGGTGAAGAAGGTCTTCCAGTGGCTGACGGCCATGTCCCAGGCCGCGCCCTTGGGGGCGGCGGGCTTGCCCTGGATGTAGGCGAAGGTCTTGTCGTCGGGCGCGATCAGGCCGGCCTTGGCGCCGCCTTCGATGGTCAGGTTGCAGAGGGTCATGCGGCCCTCCATAGACAGGTCGCGCACGGCCTGGCCGGCGAACTCGATGACATAGCCGGTGCCGCCGGCCGTGCCGATCTCGCCGATCACGGCCAGGGCGATGTCCTTGCCGGTGACGCCGGGGCCAAGCTGGCCGTCGACGCGGACCAGCATGTTCCTGGCCTTCTTCTGGCGCAGGGTCTGGGTGGCCAGGACGTGCTCGACCTCGGACGTGCCGATGCCGTGGGCGAGGGCCCCGAAGGCCCCGTGGGTCGAGGTGTGGCTGTCGCCGCAGACGATGGTCATGCCCGGCTGGGTGCGGCCCTGCTCGGGACCGACCACGTGGACGATGCCGTTGCGGATGTCGCCCATCGGGAAGAACTCGATGCCGTTGTCGGCGACGTTGCGGGCCAGCGTCTTGAGCTGAAGGCGCGCTTCCTCGTCCGCCACCGCGTCGACGCCGAGCGCCTGACCCTCGGTCGGGATATTGTGGTCGGCCACGGCCAGGGTGCGGTCGGGGCGGCGCACCTTGCGGCCGGCCGCGCGAAGGCCGGCGAAGGCCTGCGGCGTGGTCACCTCGTGGATCAGGTGCAGGTCGATATAGAGGATAGCCTCGCCGTCGGTTTCGCTGACGACGTGGGCGTCCCAGATCTTGTCGTAAAGGGTTTTGCCGGACATGGCGGGGATATAGGGCGGATCGTGCGTCGAAATCCAGTGGGGGGCGGCTGGTGGGCCAAATTCTTGCGTTCTGTGTGACCCGGACGACAGGACGACATAGGGCGCGCCAATGGTTTCGGCGCGCCCTAGCATCATTCTTTGCTTCCGGGGGCCGATGGCTCCGCCCGGAAAGGGCCGTCCACTAGAAAGAAGACGGTCAGGAAGCCCGGCCGAGGCCGGGGGTGGATTAACCATCTCACGGAACGGCGGTTTGTCAAGATGGTGCGTCCGCACCCAAGCTTGGCTATGGGGTCGAGCGCGCCAGCGGCGAGACAGCCGGTGACTCCAAGGGCGCCAGCGTGGCGTAGCGGGCGATCAGCGGATCGGCGGCGGCCTGGTCCAGCACCCAGTCGCGGAAGGCGGCGATCTTGCGCACGCGGGCGCGGTCGCTGGGATAGGCCAGCCAATAGCCGCCGGTGTAGAGGGCGACGACGTCGAACGGCATGATCAGCCGGCCCTCGGCCAGTTCCCGCGCGAAGAAGATCGGCGAGCCCAGGGCCGCGCCGTGGCCGGCCAGGGCGCTGGCCACCTCCAGGGCCTGGGCGTCGGAGGCCAGGGTGGGCGGCGGCTGCTCGGGATTGGCCGCCACGCCAGCGGCCTGGAACCACTCGTCCCATTCGCGGGCGACGCCGATGCGCTGGACGTCCAGCAGGTCCTCGGGCCGGCCGAGGCCGCCGATCCTGGCCAGGAACTCGGGCGAGACCAGCGGCGTCTGGACGGCGGGAATCAGGAAATGCGAGGTCGTGCCCGGCCATTTCCCGTGGCCGCCGCGCAGGGCCATGTCGACGCCCTCGCGCGACAGGTCGACCACCCGGCTCGAGGCCTCCAGCCGGACGGCGATGCGCGGATGGGCGATCTGGAAGCCGCCCAGGCGCGGGGCCAGCCATTGGCCGCCCAGGCTCTGGACCGTGGTGATCGACAGAACCCCTTCCTCGGCCTCGACCAGATCGGACACCGCCGAGCGCAGCAGCGAGATCGCCTCGGTCGCGGCGCGCGACAGACGCTCGCCGGCCGGGGTCAGGGTCACTTCGCGCGGCAGGCGGTTGAAGAGCGGCTGGTCGAGCTGCCGCTCCAGCGCCTTCACCTGCCAGCTGACGGCGGCCTGGGTCACGCCCAGGGCGTCGGCCGCGCGGGTGAAGCTCTTCAGGCGAGCGGCCGCCTCGAACACGCGAATGGCGCTGAGCGGCAGACGGGAAAGGATGTCAGCCATAAGCAGGGCTTATGTGTATCCAAGGAGTCCGCGTTTGTCACTCGGGCGCGGAACGACGATTTTCGCCGTCATGGATAGCCATGGGAGGCCAACATGATGGACGAAGCCTTCAAGACCCATAAGGAAACCACGTTCGGCTGGGTGTTGGCCCTGCAGGAGCTGTGGGCCGCCCTGCGGGCGCCGGCCAAGCCTCGGAAGCATCCGCGTCCGATCGTCCCGCGATAGCCCGGTGGATGTCAGCGGCCGCCGCTGACATCCAGGGTCGCGCCCGTCACGTACGAGGCCGCGTCGCTCAGCAACCAGACGATGGCTTCGGCGACCTCCTCGGGAAGGCCGGCGCGGCCTAGCGGGGTCTGGGCGCCGAGGCGGTGGGCGCGGTCCGGCTGGCCGCCGCTGGCGTGGATCTCCGTTTCGATCAGGCCAGGGCGGACGGAATTGACCCGCACGCCGTCGCCCGCCAGTTCCTTCGCCAGGCCGACGGCGAGGGTGTCGAGCGCGGCCTTCGATCCGGCATAGTCGACATATTCGAAAGGCGAGCCCAGTCGCGCCGCGGCGGAGGACACCACGACGATCGCGCCGCCCTGGGCGCTCGTGAGCGCTCGCGCGGCTTCGCGCGCCGTGAGGTAGGCGCCCAGGACATTCACCTCGAACATCCGCCGCAGGCGGGCGACGTCCATGTCCGCCAGGCGTTGGGGCGGGGCGACGATCCCGGCGTTGATGACGACGCCAGCCAGGGGGCCAAGAGCCGCCTTGGCCTGCTGGAACATGGCGAGGGTGTCGGGCTCCGAGGCCACGTCGCCGGGAACGAGAACGGCCGGGACGCCGCGCTCGCGCACGGCCGCCAAGGTCGCCTCCGCCGCGTCGCGGTCGGTCCTGTAGTTGATGGCGATCGACCAGCCTTCCTCGGCGGCGCGAAGGGCTGTCGCTCGCCCGATCCCTCGGCTGGCGCCGGTGATGAGAATGGCCTTCATGGGTCCCGCCGTGGTCTCGCCAAGGGAGACCTCTCTAGGCCCTGCGTGGCCATCGACCAAGAAAAAGGCCCTGGCGGTTTCCCGCCGGGGCCTCGTTCATTCGCGAAAGTCGAGAAGACTTAGTCTTCCGACGAAGCCGCGGCGGCCGCGGCCTTGGTGTTGCTGTTCGAGCGCTCGGCGATCCGGGCCGACTTACCGCGACGGTCGCGCAGGTAGTACAGCTTGGCGCGACGGACGACGCCGCGACGCTTGACTTCGATGCTTTCGATGCTCGGCGAGAGCAGCGGGAACAGACGTTCCACGCCTTCACCGAACGAGATCTTGCGGACCGTGAAGCTCTCGTGGACGCCCGCGCCCTGACGAGCGATGCAGACGCCTTCGTAGGCCTGAACGCGCTCGCGTTCGCCTTCCTTGATCTTCACGTTGACGCGCAGGGTGTCGCCGGGACGGAATTCCGGGATCGCGCGGGCGGCCAGCAGACGGGCCGATTCTTCTTGCTCGAGCTGAGCGATGATGTTGATCGCCATGATCATTTCTCCTTGGGCTTACCCGTTTTCGGGCCGCCTTTTGCCTGTTGATTGGCGAGATGCGCTTCCCAGAGATCGGGCCGCCGCTCGCGGGTCGTTTCTTCACGCATACGCTTGCGCCATTGGTCGATCCGCTTGTGATCGCCCGACAGCAGCACCTCGGGGATATCCAGTCCTTCGAACGTCCGCGGTCGCGTGTACTGCGGATGCTCGAGGAGACCGTCCTCGAAGCTTTCTTCCAGCGTGCTCTCGATGTTCCCCAGCACACCCGGGGCCAGTCGAACGCACGCCTCGATCACGACCATCGCCGCCGCTTCGCCACCGGCGAGCACCGCGTCTCCGACCGAGACCTCCTCGAACCCGCGGGCGTCGAGCACCCGCTGATCCACCCCCTCGAAGCGGCCGCACAGCACCACGATGCCGGGCGCCTTGGACCACTCTCGAACGCGCGCCTGGGTCAGGGGGCTGCCCCGGGCGCTCATGTACAAAAGCGGCCGACCATCGAGCTCCACGCTGTCGAGCGCAGAGGCGATGACGTCCGCTTTGAGCACGGCTCCCGCGCCGCCACCCGCGGGGGTGTCGTCGAGGAAGCCGCGCTTATCCTTGGAAAAGGCCCGAATGTCCAGTGTTTCCAAACGCCACAGGTCCTGTTCCTTCCAGGCGGTCCCGATCATCGAAACGCCGAGCGGGCCGGGAAAGGCCTCGGGGAACATGGTCAGGACGGTGGCGGTGAACGGCATGGGCGCTCTTTAACCGCAGGCGGGCTCGGAGTCGAAGGGGCGTTCGTCAACGGCGTTTTCGGCTTGTTCACCCTCATCGGCGAAGGTCACGCGGAAAATCACACCCGGAACCCGACCATGCCGACCGAGAGCCGCTTCCTCCGACGCCTGACCGAAGGCTGCGCCGCCTTCGCTCGCCGTCTGCGGCGCGACGAACGCGGCGCGATCGCCGTGCAGTTCGCCCTGCTGGCCCTGCCGCTGGCGGTGCTGGTGTTCGGCCTGGTGGATATCAGCCGTGTCAGCCTGCAGCGCCGGCAGATGCAGGACGCCCTGGACGCCGCCACCCTGATCGCCGCCCGCTCGCCGGCGGTGACCGACGTCGACCTGGACAGCATCGGGGACGCGGCCTTCGCGGCCGAGATTTCCGGCCTGAACCTGGGGCTGACCAACTCCAGCTCGACCTTCAAGGCCGGGACGGACAACCATATCCTGGGAACGGCGACGGGCACGCTGACGCCCATCATCGCCAACCTGTGGACCCAGCAGAACATCACCATCACGGCGACGTCCGACGTGGTCCGCGCGTCGAGGAACCTGGAAGTGGCGATCGTGCTCGACATCACCGGCTCGATGGCCGGCACGCGGCTGTCCGACCTGAAGACCGGCGCCTCCGACTTGGTCGACATCGTCGTCAAGGACGTCCAGTCGCCCTTCTATTCCAAGGTGGCGATCGTCCCTTATTCGGTGGGGGTCAATGTCGGATCGTACGCGGATGACATCCGTGGGCCGGTCAACAATTATCCCGTCAGCGCCATCAGCAAGGCCAACGGGGCCATCGTCACCTCCAATGGCCATGGCTTGATCGTCGGCGACCAGGTCTCGTTCGCGGGCGTGTCCGGTATGACGATGCTGAACGGCAACACCTATTCGGTGACCGCCACGACGACGAATACGTTCAAGATCAACGCCAATACGTCCAGTTCATCGAAATACACCTCGGGCGGCGTCGCCACCTGCGAGTACAGCACCAATCCAGGCTGCGCGAAGTTCAACTTCCCCAACGCCAATTGGGGTAACCAGACCCTGACCATCGGTGATTGCGTCAGCGAGCGCACCGGAACCAACGCCTATACAGACGTCGCGCCGAGCACGGCCTATGTCGGGCGCAACTATGCCAGCAACGGCAACAAGTGTCCGACCGCGACGATCACGCCGCTCTCCAGCGATCGCACGGCCTTGAAGAGCGCGATTAACGACCTCGAGGCGGCGGGTTCGACGGCCGGCCAGATCGGCTTCGCGTGGGGCTGGTACATGATCTCACCGAACTTCGGCTATCTCTGGCCCAATGCCTCGCAGCGCCCGGCGGCCTACAAGGCCAAGGACCTGATGAAGGTCGTGGTGCTGATGACCGACGGCGATTTCAACACCCCCTACTGCAAGGGCGTCATCGCCGCCGACGCGGGCAGCGGCAGCGGCAGCGGCAACGATCACATCAATTGCAACGCCACCAACGGCGACCCCTTCACGCAGACCAAGAAGATGTGCGACGAGATGAAGAAGTCGACCTATGGGCTGACCATCTACACGGTCGGGTTCACGGTCACCAGCAACGCCGCCAAGGATATGCTGAAATACTGCGCCACCGACTCCGACAAGGTCTATTTCCCCGCGACGGGCTCGGACCTCAAGTCGTCGTTCAAGTCGATCGCCCAGGGTATCTCCAACCTTCGGATCGCCAAGTAGCGAAAACCGGCTGTCGCGGAACGAAAAAGCCCCGCCGAGCGACCGGCGGGGCTTTGTCTTGTCCGGGTTCCGGCGCGGCGTTCTACGCCAGCTTGATCTCGCGCAGGCGCTGCTGGAGGAACTCGTCCGCCGTGATCGACTCCGGATAGCGGTCCGGGTTCTCAGGGCTAATGCAGTTGGGCAGGGTCTTGATCTCGTAGTCCGACGCGAAGTGCAGGAAGAACGGCGTCGAGTAGCGCGGGATGTGGCGGCGCTCGGGCGGCGGGTTCTGCACGCGGTGGATGGTCGAGGGCAGGACGTGGTTGGTCAGCCGCTCCAGCATGTCGCCGATATTGATGACGATGCAGCCCGGGGGCGGGTTGATCGGCAGCCAGTCGCCGTTGCGGTCCAGCAGCTCAAGACCGCCTTCCTCGGCGCCCATCAGCAGGGTGATGGTGTTGATGTCGCCGTGGGCCCCGGCGCGCACGCCGGTGGCGTCCTGCGGGATCGGCGGATAGTGCAGCAGGCGCAGCACCGAATTGCCGTTCTCGATGGTCGGATAGAAGAAGTCGCGGTCCAGCTTCAGATAGGTGGCGATCGCCTCCAGCACCTTGCCGCCCATGCTGTCGAGCGCGTTGTAGAACCAGGATACGTCGTGCTTGAAGGCCGGGATCTCGGCCGGCCAGACATTGTCGGCCATGGTGGCGCGGAAGCGGTGGCCGGGCGGCAGGTCGCGGCCCATGTGCCAGAATTCCTTCAGGTCGTGGTGCGTGGCGCCCTTGGCGGTCTCGACCCCGAACGGGATGTAGCCGCGCGCGCCGCCCTTGACCCCGGCATATTGCTTCTTGATCTCTTCCGGCAGGGCGAAGAAGGCCTTGGTGTCGGCGATCGCCGCGTCGATGCGGTCCTGCGGGATGTCGTACTCCGACAGCACGGCGAAGCCGTAGCGCTCGAACGACGCGCCCAGCTCTTGGGCGAAGCGCGGAAAATCCTTGCTGTAGAGGGAGAACGAGATCGGTTCGATGGCGGAGGTAGACACTTCTTCGAGCCCTGAGACAGCGGAATGGGAGAGGAGTAAGTTCCTTCTTACTACACCGGGCCAGGGGTGAAACGAAGACCGTTCATCCTGGCGTCAGGTGCGATATTGGAACTTGACCATAAGAAGGGCGTTTGCCCGTCTGACGTTGATCTACAACAAAGCCGTGAGGGTTGCGAGAATGCGCAAGATTGCCTTGGTCGCTGTACTGATGGGCGCTACCGCCCTGGTCGCCTGCACCACCACCGATCCCTATACGGGCATGCCGGTGCGCAACAACACCGGGACCGGCGTGCTGGCCGGGGCTGCAGGCGGCGCGCTGCTGGGCTACCTGACCAACACCAACAAGGGCGAGCAGGGTCGCAAGAACGCGCTGATCGGCGCTGGCATCGGCGCGCTGGCCGGCGGCGCGGTCGGCAACTACATGGACCGCCAGCAGGCCGACCTGCGCCGCAGCCTCGAGACCTCGGGCGTGATGATCCGCCGCAACGGCGATCAGATCGTTCTGGTCATGCCCAGCGACGTGACCTTCGCCGTCGACAAGTCGGACGTGCAGCCGCAGTTCACCCGCGTGCTGGACGACGTGGCCCGCACGCTGAACGCCTATCCGCAGACCACGATCGACGTGGTGGGCCACGCCGACAGCAGCGGCGGCGCGGACTACAACCAGGGTCTTTCCGAGCGCCGCGCCAGCGCGGTGGCCGACTACCTGGTCCGCCAGGGCCGGGTGTTGTCGGACCGCGTCTTCGTGGCCGGCATGGGCTCGCGCCAGCCGATCGCCGACAACGCCACCGCCGCCGGCCGCGCCCAGAACCGCCGGGTGGAGATCATCCTGCGGCCGCTAGTCCAGTGAACACCTAAGGGCGCGGAATTGTCGCGTCTTTGATCCAAACGGTTGCTTTTCCCTCGCGTCGTAGCCAATTCGTCATGCCTGTTACGGGTTTGTGGGCGGCGCGAGGTCGAAGTGAACAAGTTGGCGAGCCAGGGCGTCAGTCTGACCAAGCAGGCCTATGCGCTGACCGATGACCTGATGACGCCGAACGCGGCGATCTACTGGGTCGACATGATCGTCTCGGTCGTCCTGATGTGGGGCGGGCTCTATGTCGCTGCGACGACGGCTAACCTGGCTATCGGCCTGGGCGCCGGTTTGGTCAGCGTGCTGGCCCTTTATCGCGCCCTGAGCTTCATCCACGAGCTGACCCACATCCGCGACGACGAGGCCCCGGGCTTCCGCGTCGGCTGGAACATCCTGGTCGGCGTGCCGCTAATGACCCCTTCGCTGATGTACGAGGGCGTGCACAACATCCACCACATCAAGGACCGCTTCGGCACGGCGCTGGATCCGGAATACATGCCGCTGTCGCGCTTCACGCCGCTGAAGCTGGCCGGCTTCCTGTTCGTGGCGCTGCTGGCCCCGCTGGGCGTGATCCTGCGCTCGGCGATCCTGATCCCGCTGTCGTTCGTGGTTCCGCCGCTGCGCCGTTACCTGAAGACCAAGCTGTCGGCCCTGATCATCAATCCCGACTTCGTGCGCGACGACCTCAACCGCTGGCGCGCCGCCTGGGTGGTCCAGGACGTCGCCTGCTGGCTGTGGTCGTGGGCGGTGATCGCCGCCACCGTCGCGGGCTGGCTGCCGCTGCGCGCCGTGCTGACCGGTCTCCTGATCTTCTCGCTGGCCACCTTCCTCAACCAGGCCCGCACCCTGGTCGCCCACCACTGGGACAACCAGGGCGACAAGATGACCCTCGACGAACAGTTCCTGGACTCGGTCAACGTGCCGCCGCCGAACCTGGCCTCGGCGCTGTGGGCCCCGGTCGGCCTGCGTTACCACGCCCTGCACCACCTGCTGCCGCGCCTGCCGTATCACAATCTGGGCAAGGCCCACGCCCGCCTGTCGGCCGCCCTCACGACGGACTCGATCTACCATCAGGCCTCGGAGAAGGGTCTGTTCGAGGCCCTGACGGATCTCTTCCGCCGGGTGGGCCAGAAGCAGCCGGCGACCTAAAAAAAAGCGACGCGGACTCGGCGGGAGTCCGCGTCGCGGTAGTTTGGGTTGTTCACGCGGCGGTCCGGACCCTCCAAAAGTTCCCCACCCTGGACGGACCGGACCAAACCGCTCGGCGCGAGTTCGTCACCAAGGGAATGGATCAGACGATTTTCGCGCCGGCCGCTTCCGTAGAGCCTGGGTCTGACGCCTGGCAACGGGGCGCCAGGGGTTTGAGACGGCGGGTCATGAATCTGAGACGCGGCGCGCGCCTGGCCCAGCCGTTGACGGCGGACAGCTTTCGGGATTTGGCTCAGCTGTCCGCTTATCGTTGGTTCGCGTTTCCGGGTTCGAGTTCCATGTCGCAAGCGTCGATGCTTCCCCACTATCAGGCGGGCACCCAGGTCACGCCGGGCCGCCAGGGCGTGCACGCCTATGCGGAGGCCATCGCGCCGATCTTCGACGTCCGGCTGAACGGCGTCGACGCCGCGGGCCCCGACCTCTGGGTCGACACCTTCAACATCGGCCCGATGCTGCTGGGCGCGGCCCACATGACCGGCGGAGCCTTCGCCTATGGCCGCGACGCGCGGAAGGTCGCCGCGACCGGGCTGGAGCTGATCTTGGTGCAGATCATCCTCGAGGGCGGGGATAGCCGCCGGACGGGGCGGGACGAAACCTTCGCGCGGCCTGGTGATGTCTGCGTTCTTGACCTGACCCGCACCTTCCAGTCCCAGGCGGGCGACTGCGTGAACCTGAATCTGGCCTTGCCGCGCGACGCTTTCGACGCTCGCGACATCGACCTGGACCCGCTGCATGGCCTCGTCCTGCGCCGAGAGAGCGCGGGCGCGCAGCTCTTGAAATCGCACGCCGAGAGCCTGATGCGCGTGGCGACCAATCTGCGCCCGGAGGAGGCGTATGGTGTCGGCCGCGCCACGACCGACCTGCTGGCCGGCCTGATCCTGGGCCAGCGCGGCGACGCGGCTCGGCGGGCCTCGGCCGACACCCAGCGCGCGCGGATGCGCCGGTTCATCGACGCCAACCTGCACGACCCAGATCTAGGGGCCGAGATGCTGTGCCGCCAATTCGGCGTCTCGCGCGCTTCGCTCTATCGGCTGTTCGCGCCGTTGGGCGGGGTCAGCGAACACATCCGCAACCGACGCCTGCGCCGGGTGTTCGAGGCGCTGTCCGATCCGATCCAGCCTCTGGCCATGGCCCAGGTGGCCGAACGCTACGGCTTCACCGTCTGGTCAAGCTTCAGCCGGGCGTTCAAGAGCCGCTTCGGCATGACGCCGGGCGAGGCGCGTGGACAGGGCGTGACGGCGGCGGCGCGGGCCAACGCGCTGCAGGCCTCGGCCGGCGCGCTGCCCGACTGGCTGAGGGCGCTGGACGCGGCCTAGAGCCTACTCCGCTCCCTCCCGCTCGGCGCGCTCGCGCAGTTCCTCGTCCAGGCTGGCCGTGTCCCAGGCCCCGCCGGCGTCGCCTGGGCGCATGCGGTGGAGGTCGGCGTCCAGCAGGCGGTCCATGGTCTTGGCCGCGTCGCGCGAGGCCAGGATATAGGCCTCCTCCTGGCCCCACATCGGGCGCAGTTCCTCGAACACCCGGCGGTCGTGGCGACGGAAGAAGGCGGCCGCCCGGTGCGCCCGGTGAGCGCGGTAGCCCAACTTCTGCAAGGCGGTGGTCCCCAGGGCCAGGGCCGACTCGAAGGTCTCGCGCTCGACCGCGTCGGCGCCGTTGGCCAGCAGGTCGTAGGCGTGGCGACGGTCCCAGGCGCGGGCCAGGATCACGAGGTCTGGGAAGGCCTTGCGGGCGGTCTCGACCAGCTCGACGGTCTTTTCGCGGTCATCCAGGGCGACGATCAGCATCCGGGCCCGCTCGGCGCCGGCGGCGCGTAGCAAATCGAGGCGCGTGGCGTCCCCATAGTGCACCCGGCGGCCGAAGCGCTGCAGCAGCTCGATCTGCTCGATGTCGCTGTCGAGAACCGTCGACTTGAAGCCGCTGGCCTGCAGCAGGCGGCCGGTGATCTGACCGAAGCGGCCGAAGCCGGCGATGATGATGTCCGGCTCGCCCTCGTCGAAGGCGCCGGTGTCGGGGACGACGTCCGGGATCGCCGCATCCATCAGGGCGGCGACGCGTTCGTAGAGGATCATCGCGACGGGCGTCAGGGCCATCGAGACGGCGACCGCGGCGGTCAGCAGGGCCGCCAACTGCACGCCGATCACCCCCGCGCCGACCGTGAAGCTGAGCAGCACGAAGGCGAACTCGCCGCCCTGGGCCAGGGCCGTGGCCACCGCCATCGCCCCGCGCCTGGGCGCGCCGAACAGGCGGGCGATGCCGTACATGACGATGAATTTCAGCACCATCAGGCCGATGACGACGCCGAGCAGCTGCAACGGCTGGCGCGCCACCAGCGGCAGGTCGACGCCCGCCCCGACGGTGATGAAGAACAGGCCCAGCAGCAGGCCCCGGAAGGGCTCGATGTCGCTTTCCAGCTCGCGGCGGAACTCGCTCTCGGCCAGCACCACCCCGGCCAGGAAGGCCCCCAGGGCGGGCGACAGGCCGACGATCTGCATCAGGCTGGCGACCGCGACCACGATCAGCAGGGCGGCGGCGACGAAGATCTCGCGCAGGCGGGCCTTGGCGATGAAGCGGAACAGCGGCTGGACCAGATAGCGGCCGCCGCCGATCACTCCGGCGACGGCGGCGAACACCGACAGGGTCTGGGCCCAGATCGGCAGGTGGGCCACGAGACTCCCGCCGCCATGGCCGCCGCCGCCCGCCGCGTGGCCCGCCGCGCCGGTGGCCAGCAGTGGCAGCAGGGCGAACATCGGAATGACCGCCAGGTCCTGCAGCAGCAGCACCCCAAAGGCGGCGCGCCCGACGGGGCCTTGCCGGAGCCCCTTCTCGTCCAGGGTCTGGAGCACGATCGCGGTCGAGGACATGGCCAGCACCAGGCCCACGGCCAGGGCCGTCTGCCAGGGCAGGCCCAGCGCCAGAGCGGCGGCGGCGATGGCCAGGGCCGTGCCCAGCACCTGGGCCCCGCCCAGCCCGAAGATGGCCTTGCGCATGTCCCACAGCATCGAGGGCTGCACCTCGAGGCCGATCAGGAACAGCAGGATGACGACGCCGAACTCGGCGAACTTCATGACGTCGGCCTGGTCGCCGACCAGGGACAGCGCGAACGGGCCGATGACCACGCCGGCGATCAGGTAGCCCAGCACCGAGCCCAGCCCCAGCCGCTTGGCGATCGGCACCGAGACGACGGCCGCGCCCAGATAGACCAGGGTCTGGGTGAGAAAGTTCTCCATGCGTCTTATGTCTCCGCCTTGCCGGTAACCCGGGACGCCGGCAGCAGCGAGGCCACCCGCGCCTTGTAGCGCTCGGCCTCGGCCTTCAGGGCGGCGTCGTCCTTCACGGAGGCGCCGTGAACCACGAACGGCGTCTCCCACTCCATGCCGCACAGGTGGGCGGTCTGCTCCAGCGGTCGCAGGAACTCGTCCATGCTGAACCGGTTGTAGCCGTGCATATGGTACGCCTTGGCGCTGGCGCCGGTGGAGCAGGCCACGAACAGCTTCTTGCCCTTCAGCGCGACGCCGTCCTCGCCATAGGCGAAGCCGTGCAGCCAGACCAGGTCCAGCCACTCCTTCATCAGGGCCGGGGTCGAGTACCAGTAGAGCGGAAACTGCAGGGCGATGACGTCGTGGGCCAGCAGGGCCGCCTGCTCGGCCTCGATGTCGACCGCGAAGTCCGGATAGATCTCGTAGAGATCCTTGAAGGTGACGCCCGAGAGGCCCTTGGCCGCCTTGGCCAGGGCGCGATTGGCGCGAGACCGTTCAAGCGCGGGGTGGGCCAGCACGAGGAGCACGCCGGAGGCGGTCCTTGGGGTGGCGGGCGTCACGGAGCCGGTGCTAGCGTCGGTCATCAGGCGACCCTTTCGGAAAATAATTCATCAAGGGTTGAATTTTTTCGCGGCTCGGGCGACACGGTTCGCCAAGAGCCAAACAGGTGCGGCGAGGCAGCCTTTTCATCCGTTACGGATAAACAGGCCGACCCCGTTCGGGATAGCCCGCGAGCTCGGGAATAGGGAGACACCATGGTCGACAAGGTGAAGAAGGACGCCGTCGAGGCCCTCGCCGGGCTGTTGTTCGACGGCATGACCATCATGGCCGGGGGCTTTGGCCTCTGCGGCATTCCGGAGAACCTGATCGCGGCGATCCGCGAGGCTGGGACGAAGGACCTCACGGTCATCTCCAATAATTGCGGCGTCGACGGCTTCGGCCTGGGGATCCTGCTGGAGAACCGCCAGATCAAGAAGATGATCTCGTCCTATGTGGGCGAGAACAAGCTGTTCGAACAGCTCTACCTCAGCGGCGAACTGGAACTTGAGTTCAATCCGCAGGGCACGCTGGCCGAACGCATCCGTGCGGGCGGAGCGGGCATCCCGGCCTTCTTCACGCGCACCGGCTACGGCACCCTGGTGGCCGAGGGCAAGGAAGTGCGCGAGTTCGACGGCGAGATGTACGTGATGGAGCGCGGCCTGACCGCTGACCTCGCGATCGTCAAGGCCTGGAAAGGCGACGCCGAGGGCAACCTGATCTACCGGAAGACCGCCCGGAACTTCAATCCGATGATGGCCACGGCCGGCCGGAAGACCGTGGTCGAGGTCGAGCAGCTGGTCGAGATCGGCGCTCTGGACAAGGACGCCATCCATACCCCCGGCATCTATGTCGATTTCATCGTCAAGGGCGCCAGGTTCGAGAAGCGCATCGAGCGGGTGACCACCCGTCCCAAGGAAACCGCCGCCGCTGGAGTTGAAGTCTGATGGCCTGGACCCGTGACGAAATGGCGGCCCGCGCCGCCAAGGAGCTGCAGGACGGCTTCTACGTGAACCTTGGGATCGGCATCCCGACCCTGGTGGCCAACTACATTCCCGAGGGCATGTCCGTGACGCTGCAGAGCGAGAACGGCATGCTGGGCATGGGCCCCTTCCCCTACGAGGGCGAGGAGGACGCCGACCTGATCAACGCCGGCAAGCAGACGATCACCGAGTTGGACTCGAGCTCGTATTTCAGCTCGTCGGACAGCTTCGCCATGATCCGCGGCGGTCACATCGCCCTGTCGATCCTGGGCGGCATGCAGGTGTCCGAGACCGGCGATCTCGCCAACTGGATGGTGCCCGGCAAGATGGTCAAGGGCATGGGCGGGGCCATGGACCTCGTCGCCGGCGTCAAGCGCGTGGTGGTGGTCATGGACCACTGCGAGAAGTCCGGCGCACCCAAGCTCCTGAAGCAGTGCTCGCTGCCGCTGACCGGCGCGGGTGTCGTGGATCTGCTGATCACCGAGCTGGGCGTCTTCGAGATCAACCGCGGCAAGACGCCGGTGAAGCTGATCCAGCTGGCCCCGGGCGTGACGGTCGACGAGGTCAAGGCCAAGACCGAGGCGACGTTCGAGGTCGCGGTCTAGTCGCGCTTCAGCCAGTAAGGGTGCTCCATCGTCAGCGCCACATAACGCGCCGTCGCCTTGCCATAGGCGGCGGCGATGTCGTTCAGGATGGTGGTCGGATCGCCCGTGTCCGCCGCCACCGTCCGGCTCGGCCGGGGAAGCTTCGCCGGCGCGATCACCGCCAGGCCGTGTCTCGACACCGCATCCCGACTGGCGAAGGCCTCCGAGCGGTTGGTCCGTGACCAGGCGTCCAGAGCCGCGCCGAAGGCCAGCTCGTCGAAGCCGTCCTCGATCGACACCGCCACCTTCTCGCCGCGCCAGGCGTTGGCCCAGCCCGAGAGGCTGGCCAGGGCCGCGTCGCCGCCCACCCGAAACGCCGCGCCGTCATGGGCCTGGACCGGAAGCGGGACCCGCAGCCGCGCGGCGGTGGCCTGCATCACCTCCTCGCCGGCGAGGTCGCGCAGCAGGGCGAGGCTCGCCGGGATCGAGGCCGTCACTCCGGCGGTGGTGGTCACGGGACCATCGACGATCCAGCGGCGGTCCTTGCGCCAGCGCACCTTGGGATAGGCCTTGGCCAGGCGCGCCATCTCGAACCAGTGGGTGGTGGCCTCGCGGCCGTCCAGGAGGCCGGCGCGGGCCAGGGTCTCGGCCCCGGCGCAGATCGCGACGATGCGGACGCCCGCCCTGGCCTGCTCGCGCAGCCAGGCGTCGCGGGCAGGATCATAGGCCGGCATCATGAACGGCGCCACGATGACGTCCGGCCGTCTGCCTAGCGTGGCGTAGGTCGTCTGCGGACGGATCCAGGCCCGGCCCGGCATCAGCCGAACCGGCGCCAGGCTGGGCGCGATCACCCTGACATCCACCGATCCGGATTCGGCCAGCACGGCGTAGGGCGCGATCAGGTCGGTGGTCTCGGTCCCGCGTGGCTCGGCCAGGATCACCACCAGCGGCTTGGCCCAGGCGGGCGCGCCCGCGACCAGGGCCAACAGGAACACGAACAGGCGCAGCATCGGGACCTCCCTTCGAACACGTGGGAAGTCTCGGTGACGGCGGCGCTTAAGAAAGGACGGTTATCCCTCGAAACCTGCCTAGGGCTTCCGCTTGGGCTCCGGCGGCAGGCCGGTGATCGGATCCCGGGGCAGGGGCGCGAAGCCCTCCGCGATGAACAGGTCGATGCGCCGCGAGCGCTTCTTGTCGAGGCGCACGCGGCTGATCTGCATGCCGGAGGTCGCCTTGAAGTCCTGCTCGATCTCGGGCCGGTAGCCGCCCTCCAGGCTGACGATCAGGGCGCGGCGGCCGTAGTCGGCGTCGAGTGGGGCCTCGGTCTCGGCCTGGTTCTGCGGTTGGGCCTCGTGCACCCACATCCGCAAGGGCGGCGCGCCCGGCTGGCCGAAATAGTCGCGGCCGTAATAGGCGGCGGCGTTGTAGACGAAGCGGTCGTCCATCGCGACGGCGCTGAGCGGGCCGCGCAGAGCCTGCTCCTCGCGCGAGCGCTCGATGATCGCCTGGACGGTCTGGTCCCAGCCGCGCACGCGCTTGAAACCGTTCGAGAGGCCCACGGCGTCGGCGGCCTTCGGGTTGACCATGCAGACCACGAAGAAGGCGGCGAACAAGGCCTCGAAGGCCAGACCCGCGATCAGCCAGCGGCGGGCGTTCCAGCGCAGCAGCCAACCGGCCGACAGCACGGACCCCGCGACGAAGGCGGCCCCGGCCCAGTTGGCGTTGGCGCGCGAGACGAAGGCCTCGCCGGCCACGATGATCAGCGGCGGCGCGCAGAAGCAGAGCAGCAGGAGATCCGGCGACTGAAGCTTTTTCTTCACGCCCAGCCAGACCGCGCCGCCCAGCAGCACGGCGAACGGCACGGGACCGAACACGCCGAACTGCGAGGCGACGAACTCGATCAGCTCACGGAAATTGAACAGCTGATGCGAACCCCAGTTGGCGTTCGAGGCCGTGTGCTTGACCGTCGCGAAATGGTGGCTGGCGTTCCAGGCGAAGTTGGGGGCCAGGGTCAGGACGAAGGCCGTGACGAACAGCACCGCCGCGGCCGGGCACCAGCGCTTGCGGGCCTCCTTCGAGATGGCGAAGTGGATCACGATGCTGCCCAGGGCGTAGACGGCGGCGTACTTGGACAGGAAGGCCAGGCCCAGGGCCACGCCCATGCCGGCGGCGACGAAGTAGCGGCGCGGCGCGGTCTCCTCGGCCAGGGCGACATAGGCCCAGATCGTCAGCGACAGGAAGAACAGCAGCGGCGCGTCGGTGGCCATCAGGCCCGACGACAGCACCACGCCCGGCATCAGGCTGTAGATCGCCGCCGCGACCAGACCCGTCCAGCCGCCGTAGAGCTTGCCGGCGATGCGGTGGACCACCAGGGCGGTCGCGCCGTGCAGGAGCGGGGCGGAAAGTCGCACCCAGGCCTCGGCGTCGCCGCCGACGTGGGTCGTGGCCCAGATCAGCCAGGCGATCATCGGCGGCTTGGAGAAGTAGCCGAACGCCAGCTCGCGCGACCACAGCCAGTACTGGGCTTCGTCCGGGTACAGCTCAAGAGGCGTCAAAAACAGGGCGATCAGCCGCGCCAGCGTGAGCGCGGCGACCATCATCAGCGTCAGGCGCCAGGCGCGGGACTCGATCGAGAATCTCGAAGATTCGTGTGCGGTTACCATGACGCCTAACTAGCCAAGTAAGAAAAATTTGACCAATTCTTCCGCGTTATCCGGCCTTTATGACAGTTTGGGAGAGGGCGTGGCCTTTCCGTCACCAAACCTTCTAAAACTTTCGCTAAACGGCCCCCAACGATGCTCATCCATGCCGTCCACGGCAGGCGTGTCGAATAATGAGGGGATCTTCAAGATGAATATGAGAAATTTCGCCCTGGCGACGACCGCGCTGGTCGGTTGCCTGATGGCCAGCGGCGCCGCAATGGCGCAATCGACGGGTTCGGACGCTGTTGAACAAGTCGTCGTCACCGCCACGACCCTGAAGAACCAAAATGGCGCGATCGTGTCGCAGACGGTTCCGAAGTCGCGTTCGACCATCACCCAGGAATTCATCTCCCGCCAGGTGCCGGGCCAGACCATTCTGGACTCGCTGAACCTTCTGCCGGGCGTCAACTTCACCAACAACGACGCCTACGGCTCGGCCGGCGGCGACATTTCCATCCGCGGCTTCGACAGCCAGCGCATCGCCCTTCTGCAAGACGGTATCCCGCTGAACGACAGCGGCAACTACGCCATCTATCCGAACCAGCAGATGGACTCGGAACTGATCGCCAAAGTTGACGTCAACACCGGCACGACCGACGTCGACAGCCCGACGGCCGCGGCCGCTGGCGGCACCGTCAACTACGTGACCCGCAAGCCGAACGAACAGTTCAGCGGCGTCGTGGAAGCCCAAGCCGGCGACGGCAACTTCCGCCGCTTCTTCGCCGTGATCGACACCGGCAAGGTCGGCCCGTGGGGCACCAGCGCCTGGTTCAGCGCCGCTGACGCCATCAACGACGTCTTCAACGGCCCGGGCAAGATCCACAAGAAGCAGTATAACGCCCGCATCTATCAGCCGATCGGCGACAACGGCGACTTCATCAGCCTGATCGCCAACTACAACCAGAACCGCAACAACTTCATCAACCGCATGTCGCTGGCCGCCTTCAATGCGGGCACCGGCATCGGCTACAGCCGCGCGACCTGCACCCGTCCGACCGCCGTGGCCGGCACCGCCCAGATCGATACGAACGCGGGCACCTGCTACAAGTACAACATCAACCCGTCGAACACGGGCAACATCCGCGGTCAGTCGCTGTTCCACATCGGTGACAGCTTCATCCTGACCGTCGACCCCTCGTTCCAGTACGTGCTGGCCAACGGCGGCGGCCGCGCCCTGTTCAACGAAAGCGGCGCCACGACGGGCAGCGGCCTGATCCGCGGCAGCGCGCTGACCGGCGGCCAGGACCTGAATGGCGACGGCGACATCCTCGACACCGTCCTGCTGTACTCGCCGAACACGACGAACACCCGCCGCTACGGCGTCACCTCGTCGCTGATCTGGAAGTTCTCGGACAGCCAGAGCTTCCGCGCCGCCTACACCTACGACGAAGCGCACCACCGCCAGACCGGCGAGTACACGACCTTCAGCAGCGACACGACGCCGAACAGCGTCTTCGGCGGCAAGGACGGCTACGGCACGCCGATCAAGCTCTCGGACGGCAGCATCCTGCGCAAGCGTGACCGCGTCTCGGTCGCCACCCTGAACCAGTTCTCGGTCGAGTACCGCGGCAAGTTCATGGACGACAACCTGCTGGTCAACGCCGGCCTGCGCGCCCCGTTCTTCAAGCGTGAGCTGAACAACTTCTGCTATCAGGCCGACACCTTCAACGCCTACTGCACCAATCAGGCCCCGACGGCCGTGGCGGGTACGGACGATGGCTTCGGCCAGACCCTGGTCACCCTGCCGGGCCAAGGCGCGACCCAATACGGTCGTCCGCGCCAGTTCACCCGCAAGTACGACAAGGTCCTGCCGAGCGTGGCCGCCAGCTACCAACTGGCTGACCACCAGTCGGTCTACATCAGCTACGCCCAGACCCTATCGGCTCCGCGTACGGACGACCTGTACGACCGGAAGGCCACGAACCCGCAGCCGGAAATCACCGACTCGTTCGACATGGGTTATCGCTTCCAGTCGCCGACTGTCCTGTTCAGCGCCGCGGTGTGGTTCGCTCAGTTCAACAACCGCATCGAGCGCGCGTTCAACGAGCAGGACAACATTGCCTTCTCGGTCAACGTCGGTGACGTGAAGAAGAAGGGCTTCGACGCCCAACTGGGCTTCAAGCCGGAAGACTATCTGAGCTTCTACGCCTCGTTCTCGTACCAGGACTCGGAACTGCAAGAGAACATCCCGGGCACCGCCCTGGGCTCGCTCCTGCTGACCAAGGGCAAGGAACTGTACGAAGCGCCGAAGTACCAAGGCGCTGTCCGCGTCGACTGGGACATCACTGACGCTCTGAGCCTCGGCGTTCAGGCCAAGTACGTCGGCGAGCGCTGGACCAACCTGACCAACACCGAAAAGGCCCCGCACTACGCCCTGCTCGACATGGACGTGCGCTACGCTCTGGACGGTTTCGGCCTGAAGGGCACCTACTTCCAGGTCAACGTGAAGAACCTGGGCAACGAGAAGTACCTGGGCGATCTGGCGGTGAACCCGTCGGGCACCGGCCTGGGTCAGCCGGGTTCGCCGCGCACGATCAGCGCGACGATCCACGCCGCTTTCTAAGCGACGCGATCCAAGACCAAGGACGAGGGCGGCCCGGTTTCCGGGCCGCCCTTTTTCTTTGTCATCTAGGCCTGATAGTTAGGCGACGCTTGACCCGGACCCCTTGACCCGGACTCCTTTGGGGGCCATCTGCGCCCCCTTTCGTTTTTCCCCGTCTCTATTGGGCTTTCGAATGACCGTCACCGTCCCCGCCGAGTGGGCTCCGCACCGCGCCATGTGGGTGGGTTTCCCCAGCCATGCCGACCTCTGGCAGGAGAATCTGGAACAGGCGCAGCAGGAAGTCGCCGACCTGGCCCGCGCTCTGGCCGGCCCGGGCGGCGAGCGCGTGCGCCTGATGGTGGTCGGCGACGAGGCCGAGGCCGCCGCCCGCGCCCTGCTCTCCGACACCACGGTCGAGATCGTCCGCGGCCAGTTCGGCGACATCTGGCTGCGCGACACCGGGCCGATCTTCGTCGACGATAAGGGCTCGGCGCGCGCGGCCGGTTTCCAGTTCAACGGCTGGGGCGGCAAGTACAGCCTGGAGGGCGACGACATCGTCGCCGAGCAGATCGCCGCCGCCTCGGGCGCGCCGCTGGTCCGCAACCCCTTCATCCTCGAGGGCGGCGCGCTGGACCACGACGGCAACGGCACCATCCTGACGACGCGCCAGTGTCTGCTGAACGCCAACCGCAACACCGGCTGGGACGAAGCCGCGGCCACGGCCGCCCTCGCCGACGCCCTGGGCGCCAAGAAGGTGCTGTGGCTGGGTGACGGCCTGCTGAACGACCACACCGACGGCCACGTCGACAACCTGGCCCGCTTCGTCGCGCCGGGCGTCGTGGCCTGCCCGATGGGCTTCGGCGCGAACGACCCGAACGCCGAGGTCTATGCCGAGACCGCCCGCATGCTGGCCGGCATGACCGATAGCCGCGGCTCGCCGCTGCAGGTCGTCCGCATCCCGTCGCCGGGCCTGATCCTGGACGAAGACGGCGAGCCGATCCCGGCCTCGCACATGAACTTCCTGATCGCCAACGAGGCGATCATCGTGCCGATCTACGCCGAGGAGTCGGGGGCCTTCGCCGTCGAGGTGATCAAGGGCGTGTTCCCGGAGCGTCAGGTGATCGGCCTGCCGTCCACCGCCATCCTGACCGGCGGCGGTTCGTTCCACTGCATTTCCCAGCAAGAGCCGGAGACCGCCTGATGGCCCGCACGCTCAGCGTCGCCGCGATCCAGACCTCGTATGGCATGGACCTGCAGGCCAACATCAAGAAGACGGAAGCCTTCATTCGTGAAGCGGCGTCCAACGGCGCGCAGGTCGTCCTGCCGTCGGAGCTGTTCCAGGGCCCGTACTTCTGCGTCGCCCAGGAGGAGCGGTGGTTCGCCGAGGCCCATCCGTGGCGCGAGCACCCGGTCGTCAAGGCCATCGCGCCGCTGGCCGGCGAGCTGGGCGTGGTGATCCCGATCTCGATCTACGAGCGCGAGGGGCCTCACTACTTCAACAGCCTGGTCATGGCCGACGCCGACGGGTCGCTGCTGGGCGTCTATCGCAAGAGCCATATTCCGGACGGTCCGGGCTATATGGAGAAGTACTACTTCCGGCCCGGCGACACGGGCTTCAAGGTCTGGGACACGCGCTTTGGCCGTCTGGGCGTCGGCATCTGCTGGGACCAGTGGTATCCGGAGGCCGCCCGCGCCATGGCCCTGATGGGCGCCGAGGCCCTGTTCTATCCGACCGCCATCGGCAGCGAGCCGCATGACTCCAGTCTGGACACCGCCCTGCCGTGGCGTCGGGCCATGCAGGGCCACGCCGTCTCGAACGTGATCCCGGTGGTCGGCGCCAACCGTATCGGCTTCGAACCGTGGGACGGCTATCCGAACGGCGGCCAGACCTTCTATGGCTCCAGCTTCATCGCCGACCATCGCGGCGATCTGGTCAGCGAGTTGGGTCGCGCGGACGAGGGCCTGGTCAACGCCACCTTCGATCTGGACTTCCTGACGACGCACCGCGCCGCCTGGGGCTTCTTCCGTGATCGCCGGCCAGAGTTCTACGCCGCCCTGGCCACCGGTCGGCCTGCTTAGTGGAGAGCTTGGCATGATTTCCACCGACCGCCTGGTCCTGCGTCCGGCGGTCGACGCCGATCGCGACGCCATCGCCACCATGAACGGCGATGCGCGAGTCGGCGCCTGGCTGGGCGGCGTGCGCGGTCGGGCCGAGAGCGACGCCTTCGTCGACCGGGTTCAGGCTCATCAGGCCGAGCACGGCTTCGGCTTCTGGGTCGTCGAGCGCCAGGCCGACGCGCGCGTGGTCGGCATGACGGGCCTCTGGTGGGTTCCGCCCGAGATGGCCATGCCCAAGACGGTCGAGATCGGCTGGCGCTTCCATCCCGAGGCCTGGGGTCAGGGCTACGCCACCGAGGCGGCGAAGGCGGCGTTGGCCTACGGCTTCGAGACCCTGCGGCTGTCCGAGATCATCGCCTTCACCGCCCGTACGAATCTGGCCTCGCAGAGCGTCATGCGGCGGATCGGCATGAGCCATGACCCGGCGCGCGACTTCGACCATCCGGGCGTGGCGGAAAGCGATCCGCTGCGCGCCCACGTGGTGTTCGTGGCGCGCGCCTAGGCCCGCGCCTTGGCCAGATCGGCCATGAAGCCCGGATCGTCATGCCGCCGCGTGACCATGGCCGAACCCAGGCCGCGCAGCCGGCCAGGGCCAGGCCCGAAGCGGCGGCGGCGATGAGCGCGAAACGGGTCATCGGATGCTTCCGCATGGTCATTCGCCCACACAGGGGCGGGAAAGTCGCGCGTCGAGAGAAAGCGGATTGACGCGAAGATATGTTATTTCATAACGCGCTCTTGCGGCCGCGCCTCCGGCCAAGTTTCAGTCGTTTCAGGACCGCCCATGCTTCGTCGCGTCGCCTTTTCCGCCGCGAGTCTCGTCGCGCTCGCCGCCGCCGTTTCCGCCCACGCCGAGGAGCCGGCCGCTGACCAGCAAGCCAACCAGGTCGACAAGGTCGTCATCACCGCCGCCCCCTATGCGGTGTCGCTGGATACGGTGACCAGCAGCGTCAACATCGTGACCCGCGACCAGTTGGACGTCGCCCCGCCCGCCGGCCTGGGCGACATGTTGAACGGCCAGCCGGGTCTGCGCTCGACCTTCTACGGTCCCGGCGCCAGCCGCCCGGTGATCCGCGGCCTGTCGGGTCCGCGGGTGATGGTGCTGCAGAATGGCGTCGGCCAGGTCGACGCCTCGTCGCTGTCGCCCGACCACGCCGTGGCCTCCGATCCGGGCGAGGCGTCGCGGGTGGAAGTGCTGCGTGGTCCCTCGACCCTGGCCTATGGCGGCTCGGGCATCGGCGGCGTGGTCAACATCATCGACGACCGCGTGCCGTCGTCGGCCCCGGCCAACGGCTTCGAAGGCCGCCTGGCCGGCTCGGTCTCGTCGGTCGACGACGGCAAGTCGATCAACGGTTCGGCCAAGTTCGGCAAGGGTCCGCTGGTCTTCGCCATCGACGCGGATCACCGCGAGAGCAGCGACTACGACGTCCCGACCGCCCCGGTCTCGGCCCGGCTGGCCAAGGCCAACGGCCTGACCGTCGATCCGGAGAAGAAGGTTCGCAACGCCGACGTCGAGGTCGACGCCTACGGCGCGGGCGTCTCCTACGTTCACGACAGCGGCTTCTTCGGGGTCTCGGTCAAGAAGATCGATACGACCTACGGCGTGCCCTACGAGCAGATCCTGGCCCCGATCGATCCGAACGCCGAAGGCCCGGTGTCGATCCACCTGCAGCAGACCCGCTACGACGTGCGCGGCGAGCAGGATGTCGACCTCGGCCCGTTCGACAAGGTCCGTCTGTCGGTCGGCCACGCCAAGTACGAGCACGCCGAGATCGGCGTCGACAGCGGCGAGGTCGGCACCCGCTTCCTGTCGAACGGCACAGAGGGTCGCGTCGAACTGGTGCAGAAGGAACGCGACGGCTGGCAGGGCGCGGTGGGCTTCCAGGCCCTGAAGCGCCACTTCGAGGCCATTGGCGACGAGGCCTTCGTGCCCTCGACCGACATCAAGGAATACGGCGTCTTCACGCTGCAGCGCCTGGACAAGGGCGACTGGGGGATCGACGCGGGCCTGCGCTTCGACAGCCGCGAGCTGAAGACCAGCTTCGCCGACAAGACCTTCGACAATGTCTCGGGTTCGCTGGGCGTGTTCTACAAGCCCGCCGAGCACCAATTCGTGGCCCTGACCGTGTCGCGCAACGGCCGCGCCCCGACCGAGGCCGAGCTGTTCGCCGACGGCCCGCACCCCGGCACCGGCGGCTACGAGGTCGGCGACGCCGACCTGAAGTCCGAGAAGGTGGTCTCGGTCGAGGCGACCTATCGCTACACCGGCGATCGCCTGCGCGCCGAAGCCCACCTGTGGGGCGCCCAGTACAACGGCTTCATCGAGGAGGCCCGCACGGGCGCCGTCGAGGATGGCCTGCCGGTGTTCCAGTACAGCCAGACCGACGCCAAGTTCCACGGCGCCGAGGCCGAGGCCTCCTACGTCGCCTGGCGCGAGGGCGAGCGGTCGCTGAAGCTGGAAGGCTCGTACGACTGGGTGCGCGGTTCGACCGACCTGGGCGTGCCGGCCCGCGTGCCGCCGTGGGCCGTGACCGGCCGCGCCATCTGGAGCACCACGCGCCTCGAGGTCCAGGGCGAGGTCCGCCGCGTGGCCAGCCAGAACCGCGTCGCCGCCTTCGAGCTGCCGACCGACAGCTACACCCAGGTCAACGCCATGGTGACCTACAAGCCGATCGCCGATTCCGGCCTTCGCGTGTTCATCGACGGCCGCAACCTGACCAACGAGACCATCCGCGAGCACGTCTCGTTCCTGAAGGACTTCGCGCCCTCGCCGGGCCGCTCGGTCCGCGCCGGTTTCGCCTGGCGCTTTTAGCGCCGGGTCGAGGAGCGGCCCTCTCCGTCAGCCCCCAGAGAGGTGCCGCCGCGCGCCGGAGCCTGGCCCCCTTCCGCCAGGCTCCGGACTGCGTCTCGCTCCGCGAGGCGGATATCAAGCTTAACCGCTCGCGCGCCCGTTGAATAACGGCCGTCGAGTGTCTCTATGACGGCGGTCCAGATTGCCGGTTCTTTTTGGATCGGCTAGAACGCCGGACCCTTTGCGGTCGTCTTGAAGCGTTCGAGCGTCCGTTTCTTATTTTGTCGCAGAGCTCTTCATGGAAACGAACCAGTCCGCCGGCCAGATCTCCGGCAACGTCCTGTTCTACAATTCGCCGGAGCCGTTGAACCGCGAACAGCACGCCAAGCTGGCCCTGGTCCACAAGGAAAAGCCGTACGCCTTCGCCGCCGCCGGCACCGCCGTGCCGCTGACGGTCTCGGAATTCGGTCCGGCCGCCCTGACCTTCCCGGTGATCTTCGCCGGCGAAGATCGCGTGCCGCTGGCCGTGATGGGCCTGAACAACGCCGAGAACCTGTTCATCGGCGCCGACGGTTCGGTCGAGCCGAACGTCTACATCCCGGCCTATATCCGTCGCTATCCGTTCGTGCTGGCCAATGACGACGGCCAGGACCGCCTGATCGTCTGCATCGACCGCGGCTCGGAGCTGCTGAGCGAGCAAGGCCAGACCCCGCTGTTCGACGCCAAGGGCGAGCCGACCGAATACACCCAGCAGTGCATCAAGTTCTGCGACGACTTCGAGCTGGAGCGTCGCCGCACCGATTCGTTCGTCGCCCTGCTGAAGGAACTGGACCTGTTCGAACTGAAGAAGGCCACCTTCCAGCCGCAGGACGAAACCGGCGCCGCCGCTGGCGAACCGGTTACCGTCGCCGAGTACTACGGCGTTTCGGAAGAGAAGCTGAACGCCCTCCCGGCCGCCAAGCTCAAGGAACTGCAGGAAAACGGCGCCCTGGCCCAGATCTACGCGCACCTGGTGTCGCTGCTCGGCTGGGACCGTCTGGTCAACAAGACCATGATGCGTCAGGCCGAAGCCGAGACCGCCGCCGCCGCGAACCTGAACTAAGGTTCGGCGAGCGCTGAAGACAAGAGGGCGGCGGGGCTTCGGCTTCGCCGCCCTTTTTCTTGGCCGCGGCTAGAGCATCACCGATCCAACTGGATCGGTGATGCTCTAGCATCTTGTTTTGACGCATTTTCTGACGACGAACCGGTATCCACTTCGTCGGAAATTGCTCTACCGCGCGAAGATGCTGCGGGTCAGGCAGGAAAAGACCAGGCGGCCGGCCTCGTCGAGCAGGTCGTGCTGGGCGATGACGATGCCCTTGCCCTCGCCGACCGGGTCCTTGCCCATCACGGTCATGCGGCCGCGCAGCAACTCGCCGACGGGCGGGTTGCGCATCCAGCGCAGCGCGTCGACGCCCAGGCGCTTGGTCTGGGGCCAGGCGGCGCTGGCCTCGCCATCGAGGCGTGTCCAGATGGCGAAGACCATGCCGTCCGGGGCGCCGTTCTCGACCGGCCAGCCGGGGGTGAAGGCGGCGATGAAGGCGTCCAGCGCCTTGCCGTCCACGGCCCGCGAGCCCAGGTTCACGACCTGGCCGATCTCGATGTCGTCGAACGCGGCGGGCATGGGCGGCTCCAGTTGATTCCACAGAGAATGGCGGAGGCCATTCTCTGAGCCAAAAGAACGAGCCTGTTTATCCATTTCGGGTGAATCACTCGAAATGGACAGGCTCTCTCGACTGTCCGTCGCGTCTTCACCATTGTCGAGAGCGGGCGGCCGGGCCATGTGTTCGTCCGCTGACTTTTCGTCCTCCGGACCCGCGCATGTTCCTCAAGAGAGCCGTCCTCGCCCTGCAGGCCCTGCTGGCCGCGAGTCTCCTTGCTTTTGCTGTCGGGGCCGGCGCCGCGCTGGCCGGGCCGGTGGTCAATTCCGGGCATATCCAGTCCGAGCTGGTCGCCCAGGAGACCGGCATCGCGCCGGGCGGCACGGTCTATGTAGCCCTGCGCCAGAAGATCATTCCCGGCTGGCACACCTATTGGCGCAATCCAGGCGACGCGGGCGAGGCCACCAAGATCACCTGGACCCTGCCCGCCGGCTGGAAGGCCGGGGACATGGTCTGGCCGACGCCGAAGACCGCCAGGCTGGGTCCGCTGCTCGACTACGCCTACGAGGGCGAGGTCTTCATCCCCGTGCCGATCACCGCGGCGGCGGACGCCCAGGTCGGGACCACGATCAGCCTGACCGCCGACGTCTTCTACCTGGTCTGCGAACAGGTCTGCGTGCCGGAGGAGGCCAAGCTCTCCCTGCTGCTGCCGGTCGTGGCCGCGCCAGCCGCCGATCCCAAGTGGGGGACGGTCGTCGGTGACGTCCTGGCCAAGGCGCCCAAGCCGGCCGGTCTGAAGGCGGTGTTCAAGCTGGACGGCCAGGCCCTGAAGCTGGCCGTCACCGGGGAAGCCCTGAAGGGCGCCGACATGGCTGGCGCCTATTTCTTCCCCTATTCGCCCAAGGTCATCGAGCACGCCGCCGACCAGGTCGTCGATCGCGGCCCCGAGGGCCTGACCCTGTCGCTGAAGCCGGGCTACGACTTCGTCGGCGGCGGGACCGCGCCGGCCGAGGTGGCCGGCGTCATCGCGACCAAGGCCGGGGCCTGGGAGATCACCGCGACGCCGGGCGAGCCGCCCGCGACCGCCGCGGGGATGGGGCCGCCGCCCGCCGAGAAGGCCGCCGGGGACGGCAAGACCTCGGGCGGTCTGGCGGGCGCCCTGCTGTTCGCCTTCGTCGGCGGGCTGATCCTGAACCTGATGCCATGCGTTTTCCCGGTGCTGTCGATGAAGGCGGCCAGCCTGGCCGGCCACGCCCACGACGTTGGCAAGGCCCGCCTGCAGGGGCTGGTGTTCCTGCTGGGCGTCGTCTCGACCTTCATGGCTCTGGCCGGCCTGTTGCTAGTGGTGCGCGCTGGCGGCGCGGCGGTGGGCTGGGGCTTCCAGCTGCAGTCGCCGCTGGTCATCGCGGGCTTGAGCCTGCTGATGCTTCTGGTCGCCCTGAACATGTCGGGCGTCTTCGAGATCGGGACCTCGGTGCAGAACGTCGGCTCGGGCGCTTCGGCCCAGGGCGGCGCGACCGGGGCGTTTTTCACCGGCGCCCTGGCTGTCGTCGTGGCCGCGCCCTGCACCGCGCCGTTCATGGCCGGCGCCCTGGGCTACGCCCTGACCCAGCCGCCGGTCGTGGCGCTGGCGGTGTTCCTGGCCCTGGCCCTCGGCTTCGCCGCCCCGTTCGTGGCGGTGGCCTTCATCCCTGGCCTCCTGAAGCTGCTGCCGCGTCCCGGCGCCTGGATGGACGTGCTTAAGAAGGGCCTGGCCTTCCCGATGTACGGCGCGGCCCTGTGGCTGGCCTGGGTGTTCGCCCAGCAATCGGGTCCGATCGCCCTGGGCCAACTGCTGGCCGCCGGCGTCCTGGCCGCCTTCGGCGCCTGGCTCCACGGCGTCGCTCAGAACCGCCGCGCGGCGGGCAAGGGCGGGGCCGTCTCGACCGTGATCGCTCTGCTGGTGGTGGCCGGCGCCATCGCCCTGGCCGCTTCCGGCGCCCTGGCCGCCCAGCCGCCGAGCGCCGCCGTGGCCGGTGAGGCCGCGCCCTCGGGGCCTGGCCTGACCGCGGAAGCCTGGTCGCCGGAGAAGGTGAAGGCGCTGCAGGCCGAGGGCCGGCCGATCCTGGTCGACTTCACCGCCGCCTGGTGCGTGACCTGTCAGGTCAACGAAAAGGTCGCTCTCTCGGGTTCGAAGGTCGCCGAGGCCTTCAAGGCCCGGAACGCGGTCTATCTGAAGGCCGACTGGACCAATCGTGACCCGGTCATCGCCAAGGCCCTGGCCGAGTTCGACCGGGTCGGCGTGCCGCTCTACGTGGTCTATCCGAAGGGCGGCGGCGCGCCGGTCATTCTGCCTCAGCTGCTGACCGAGGGGATGGTCATCGAGGCGATCGAGAAGGCGGGGGCCTAGTTACTTCTTCTTGTCGTTGCCGAAGGGCAGCCTGTCCTTGACCTTGTCCAGCGGGGTCTTGGTCACGACCAGCGGCGGCGGGATCACCGGGGCGTTGACCTTGACCGGATAGGCCCGCCAGCCGGTCTGGATCAGGGCGCCGAAGCCCTGGCACTTGGGCAGGTAGCGGACCATGCCGGTGCGCGGCTTGGCGAACGGCGGGGCTTGAGTGAACTCCTGGCGCTTGGGGTCGACGAAGCGCCAGTCGGTCGGCAGGCCGTAGCCCTTTTCGCCGCCCAGCCGCACGGCCTGATAGGCGAGATTGGCCTGGAAGGGCGTGACGCCGTATTTCAGCATCGCCCGCAGGAAGATCTGGTCGGCCTCCTCGCGCTTGCCCGGCTCGCCGATCGTGTAGAGCCAGTCGTGGACGATGGCGGCGCGGGCCGTCGGACCTTGGGGATCAACGAAGCCCTGGCCGTACCAGGGCACGCTGGCGAAGTCGGTCACGTACCAGCGCGGCACCACGATCACCTTGCCGGTCTCGACGTCGCAATAGGGGAACTCGGCGTCCAGGGTGAACAGCTTGCGGCCGTCCTTGGTCTGGTTGAACAGCATGATCGGCTGCGGCGTCAGCGAACTGGGAAGCACCGGCGCGACGACCGGCACGAAGACGGTGGTGTTCGTCTCGCTGGCGCAGGCGGCGAGGAGCAGGCCGGAGCCGACGACGGCGGCGAGGGTCTTGGTGCGGGACATCGAGCCGGGGAGAGCAGGAAGGGTCAGGGCGATCTTCTGAGCGCCCGGCGGTCAGGTATCAAGCGACCATGGCGAAGTTTCGGCCTTAGGCCGCCGGTTGGGGCGGCGCGGTGATCACTTCGACATTGTCGTTCAGCAGATAGGCCATGTCGCGCAGGGCCAGGTCCTGGGCCTTGATCGTCGTGGCCGCGCCGACGGCGGCGAGCTTCTCGGGCAGGTCCTGGCTGATGCCGCGCAGGATGCACTTGAGATCGTCGACCGCGCCGCGCTCCTTCAGGGTCACGTGGCCCTTCATGTCCAGCGCCGAGAGGTCGCCGATCCGGGTGGAGAACGCATCGAAGCTCTTCAGCTTCGTCGCCGCGCCGGTTGGGTCGGCCTTGGCCAGCGCCTTGCGGTAGCCTTCCGTCTCGGCCTTCAGCTGCCTGGCGCGCTTGACGATGTCGAGGAACAGCGGCTCGCCGGCGACCGATTGCGGAATGAGCGGCTGTTGCACGACGGCCGGCGCGGGGCCTGTGACCGATCCGGGATTGAACGAAGCCATCCAGAGCATGGCGGAAAAGGCGACGGCGTCACAGGACATGGGGGACTCCCGCAAAAAACGTCATTGGTCTGCCATGACGTGGCGGCAGGTGTTTGATAAGCCCGGTTTCGTAAACAGCGATTTACCAAGATTCAGAGGACTACCGATGGCCGATCTCGACGCCGCCTGGACCCGCCTGGAAACCGCCGCCAAGGCCGCGGGCGAACAGCGCATCGTCGACTTCTTCGCGGCCGAGCCTGACCGTCTGGATCTGCTGACCCTGGACGTCGCGGGCCTGCACCTGGATCTCTCGAAACAGGCCTGGGACGAGGCCGGGCTGGAGGCCGCCCTCGACCTGGCCCACGCCGCCGATGTCGAAGGCGCACGGACCCGGATGTTCGGCGGCGAGGCGATCAATTCGTCCGAGGGGCGCGCCGTGCTGCACACCGCCTTGCGGGCTCCGGCCGACTCCGACTTCAAGGCCCTGGGCCAGCCGGTGATGGCCGAGGTCGAGGCCGTCCGCCAGCGGATGAAGGCCTTCGCCGACGCCATCCGTTCGGGTGAGATCAAGGGCGCGACCGGCAAGCCGTTCAAGGCGATCCTGCATATCGGCATCGGCGGGTCGGACCTCGGCCCGCGCCTGCTGTGGGACGCCCTGCGACCCGTGAAGACCCAGATCGACCTGCGGTTCATCGCCAATGTCGACGGCGCCGAATTCGCCCTGACCACGGCCGACATGGACCCCGAGGAGACCCTGGTCATCGTCGTCTCCAAGACCTTCACGACGCAGGAGACCCTGGCCAACGCCGGGGCCGCGCGCGCCTGGCTGGCCGCCGCCCTGGGAGAGGACGGCGCCAATCAGCACCTGGCCGCCATCTCGACCGCCTTGGACAAGACCGCCGCCTTCGGCGTGCCGGACGAGCGGGTGTTCGGCTTCTGGGACTGGGTCGGCGGCCGCTATTCGCTGTGGTCGTCGGTCAGCCTGTCGGTGGCCGTCGCGGCGGGGTGGGACGCGTTCCAGGGCTTCCTGGATGGCGGCGCGGCCATGGACGCGCACTTCCGTTCCGCGCCGCTGGACAAGAACGCCCCGGTGCTGGTGGCCCTGGCTCAGATCTTCAATCGCAATGGTCTGGACCGCCGGGCCCGTTCGGTCGTGCCCTATTCGCACCGCCTGCGCCGCCTGGCGTCGTTCCTGCAGCAGCTGGAGATGGAATCGAACGGCAAGTCGGTCGGTCCCGATGGCCAGCCCGCCAAGCGCGGCACGGCCACGGTGGTGTTCGGCGACGAGGGGACCAACGTCCAGCACGCCTATTTCCAGTGCATGCACCAGGGCACGGACATCACGCCGATGGAGCTGATCGGCGTCGCCCGGTCCGACGAGGGTCCGGCCGGGATGCACGAGAAGCTGCTGTCGAACCTGCTGGCCCAGGCCGAGGCCTTCATGGTCGGTCGGACCACGGAGGATGTCGTCGCCGAGCTCACGGCCAAGGGCGTGCCGGAGGCGCAGATCGCCACCCTGGCCCCGCAGCGCACCTTCGCCGGCAACCGGCCCTCGACCCTGCTGCTGCTGGAGCGCCTGACGCCCCAGACCTTCGGCGCCCTGATCGCCCTCTATGAGCACAAGACCTTCGTCGAAGGCGTGATCTGGGGGATCAACAGCTTCGACCAGTGGGGCGTCGAGCTGGGCAAGGTGATGGCGAACCGCATCCTGCCCGAGCTGGAGAGCGGAACGACGGGCCAGCATGACCCGTCGACCACGGCCTTGATCCGGCGGCTGAAGAAGTAGCCGCCGCTAGAACGTCTTGCGCACCCGCAGGCTGACGAAGGTCCGCGGGTTGATGGCGCGGTCCTCGACATAGGCCACGGCCCGTTCCGGCGCGCGGTTGGCGAACACCGTGCGGCGGATGGTGTAGTCGTCCCAGATGTTCAGCTGGGCGCGGATCGCCAGGGTCGGGGTCGGCTTGTATTCGGTGAAGGCCTCGTAGTAGTTCGAGCCGCGCCACACGTTGGTCTGGTCGACGTCGTAGGTGCCCTGGCCCAGCAGCGGCAGCCAGTTGATCCCCCACTGGATGCGATGCCTGGGCAGGTCCTGCTGGAAGCCGATATTGGCCTGGGTCGGGCGCACCTTGGTGATCGGACGATCCTTGCCGGTCGTCGGATCCTTCACATGGGTCTCGTTCCAGTCGTTCTTGAACGTGAAGCGGCCGCCCTTGATACCCAGCTTGTCGGTCGGCGCCACGATGTTCAGCGACAGGCGGTCCAGCGTGCCGTCGCCGATATTGCCGGTGGCCGACAGGTTGTCCGGCAGCGGCAGGCGGTCGATCACGCCGATGATCTCGTCGTGGCGATAGGTGATCGAGATGACGCCCTCGCCCCAGAAGCGGCGCTCGTAGCCGATCTCGCTGATCCAGCGCTGCTCGGGCTTGAGGTCGACATTGCCGCCATAGACGGTCTCGTCCTCCAGGTCCGACGAGGCGGCGAAGTCCTCGAAGTCCAGCTGGCCCAGCTCGCGCTCGAACCGCACGCGCAGCTGGTTGTTGGCCACCGGCGTCCAGGTCGCCAGGAAGCGCGGCTTGGCGTAGAAGAAGCTCTTCTCGTTGCTGGCGTCGCCCGACTGCTTGATCGTCGACTTCTCCAGCCGCAGGCCGCCCTCCAGCGTCAGCTTGGGGTTCACGCGCCAGGTGGCCTTGGTGAAGGCCTCGCCGCGCAGCTCCTCGACCTTGACCGAGGCCGAGGGCAAGGGAACGCCCACGCCGCCGACCGAATAGGCCTGCTTCACGTCCAGCATGTTGTAGGCGACTTCGGCCCCGGCCTCGATCGTGATGGCCTTGGAGAAGTCGTGGCGCAGCAGGCCGCGCAGGATCGACTCGGAGTCGTCGCCGTCGGCGGTGAAGCGCTGCTGCGGGCTGGCCGCGCCGTTCAGGGTCTCGTCGCTGGTCGAGGCGTTGTCGAAATTCTCGAACGAGTACATCGCCCGCGTCTCCAGGGCCCACTTCGGCGCCAGGGGGCGGGTGTAGGTCAGGCCCAGCTCGGTGGTGTGGCTCTCCTCGGCATAGTCGCTGCGGCGCAGGGCGACGGGCGAGCTCAGCTGCTGCCACTGCTGCCAGTCGTTGACGCCGAAGCGCGCCGTGGCTTCCAGCTTGCCGCCCTTGAACGGGGTCGACAGGTTGCCGCGAACGCCGCGCCCGCCGCCATAGCCGTCGTTCAGGTATTTCTCGTCGCGGATCAGCTTGCCGGTCCCATCGTGGCGAACGTTCGTCCCCGGACCGTTGCTGTCGCTGCTGCTCATGCTGTCGCTGAGCGTCACGCTCCAGGTCTTGTCGCCATTGGTGGCGGTGAACTGGTAGGTGCCGCCGTAGAGGTCCTGGCCGCCGTCGAACAGCATGGCGTTCCAGGTCAGGATCGACTGCCGGCTGACGCCCTTCTTCAGGATCACGTTCACGATCACCGAATAGCCCTGCATGTCGACGCCCGGGGCGCCGCCGCGGATCAGCTCGATGCGCTCGACCCGGTTGGCCGGGATGCGGCCCAGCACGTTGGAGCTGGTGTCGTTCTTCGACGCCGGACGGTCGCCGTTGATCAGGACGTTGCCGACCGCGCCCTCGAAGCCGCGCGTCCCGGCGCCGTCGTTGATGATGAAGCCCGGCACCCGGTTGACCATGTCCTGGGCGGTGTTCGGACGCTGGGCGGCGAAGAACTCCGGCTGGAACACCAGCACCCCGCGCTGGGCCGCGTCATCCAGCGGGGCCTTGTCGGTCGGGCCAGTCGGCACGGGGGCCAGGGCCGCCTCCTGGCCGGCGGGAATCGGAGCGGCCGGCGCCTTGTCGGCGTCGCCGGCGTGAGCCGCGCTGGCGATGCACAGCATGGCCGCGGTGGCCATCAGCATGGTCTTGGTCATCAACGTTCCCCTCGGTACGGGAAGCTGTGACGGCGTAGGGTCTTCATCTCAAGTTACAAGACCGAAAGGTGCGTTACTTCGCGGTTATATTACAGGGCGTTCATCTTTCTATACCGGCGGCTCATGTGGATAAATCTGGCCGCGGCCCGCGCTCGACTTAAGAAATCATTTACAGGACCGGGGCGGATCGAGACTGAACAGCGATTACTTGGCGCGTTGGCGCGCCTCGGTCGCCAGGCGATCCAGCACCGGCGTGCGGCTGGGGGCCAGCAGCTCGGCCCGGCCCTCGGCGAAGATCCGCCGGTTCTCGGCGCAGGTCGCCCGCATGATCGCCAGCTCCGCCGGCGGGACCTTGTCGGCCAGCGCTTCGGCCTCGCGCTCGGCCTGGGCCGTGATCCGCTCCAGGTCGTCATAGAAGTCGAGCAGCGTCCGGGTGCGCGAGACGACGTGACGGGGGCGCTTGCGACGCGGGGGCTTGGACTTGGGCATGCGGTTCTCCTGTCTCTTGCTGCTCCGCCCCTTGCGGGGGCGGACGACCGCGCGGCGGTCAGGTGGGGGGCAAGGGGGATCGGCTTCACGCGGCGCGGCCGCTGAAGGCGTGTGGGGAGGCGACGGAGCGGCCGGGCGAACCCGGAGACCGTAGGGTTTGTTTTTGTTTCGGCTCGCTGACCGCTCCGCCAGGCTGTTCTTGCCCGTGAGGTCGGGAGGCGTGAGCGTTGTCTGCTCGGGTCCCCGTTTACCCCCGGACGGGCGCGGACCAAGTCGATCGGCTACATCCGTCTCGACCCCGACGATCCACGATAGGCGGCTTATACGATCACCGCCCTGTCGCTCCGCTGATGGCTTTGGCCCCGGAGACCGCCCGTTCGCCAGCCGATCCGCCTAAAGAGTACGGACGGGGCGACCTTCGAGCCTCCAGGAACCGCCAGCGGCCCCGCTCAACCTACCCCCGCCGCCGTATTGGGCCGGATCCAAACGCCCTCCCCCGCGACGGGGACAGCTCTGAGTATCGCGGCGGATTCAACGCGGATCATTCAGCGGCGCGTAAAAGTGAGAAGTCGTTGATTTCGCAGGGTTCGGTTCCGCGAACGCCGGGGATACAGCGCGCTCAATCCCCACCCCTTGTCATCCCGGAAGCCTCGTAGAGGCTGTCCGGGACCCAGGGGCCGGCGCGATGCGGTTGCCCCTGGGTCCCGGCCCTCCGCTTCGCTGCGGCCGGGATGACAAGAATTGTTGAGTAAAGAGGGAGAGAGGGTTTCCGTCAGGCGCCCCTCGCCGCCATCCGACCCCCGAGGTCGGAGCCATCCTTACATCTCACGGCGAGACGATCGCAGGGCTGTAGGGGTTGCTCAAGGACGACGCTCCGCGTCGCCGCGCGCGGCCGCCGGAGGCGGTCCTTGACCAACCCCTACAGCCCTGCACGCTGCAGCCTCCAAGAGATGAAAGGCTCGCCCCGACCAAGGTCGGCTGGCGACGGACGCGGAAAGCCGCCGGAAGTCTCCGCGCTCCTCCCCCTCTTGGGGGAGGGGGACCGGCGAACGCCGGTGGAGGGGGGCAGTGCCCCGCAGCGCGCCCCCCCTACCCCCAATTCCAGCCCCGCGATCGTCTCGCCGTGAGATGCGGGGAGGGGTAAAGATTTTACCTAACGTTCGCGCTGGATCGTTTCTGCTCGAGCTCGGCCGTATTTTACCTTTACTTCGTAAGAAACTTTATCACCAATGCGAAGCCTGCTGTGGTCAAACTTTATTTGATCGTACTTAAAGTAATACTCGGACTGATGTGCTCCGCCCCGGATAAATCCGAAGCCACCGCTCGTGTTCAGCCTTATTATGCTGCCGATTTCCCGGGAAGACCTTTCACGCTTAATTCTAATTGGTCGACCTACGTTCAAGGCTTTGGTGAGGCCATAGAATATCTCGTAGTCGACATGTGATCGAACCTTGGGTGAGAGGTTCGATGGCGTTCTCTCTCTGAAGCACCACCGAATAAAAGGCTCGCTCCGCTCTTCATCTTCATCAGATTCAATGTAACAGATGACGTTTTGCTCATATAGAAATTGCAAAAAGACATCTGCGGAATCGAAGAATTGCGGAAGCTGCTTTCCATCTGCCTCGCAACTTGAGACGAAAGATCCCAAAGCTTCCACAAATTGCTTGTATGAGAATTTGCGCTTCCCGTTCAGGTGGGAAAAAAACTGCAAGAATAGATCGAATTCTTCTTGAGAATAGTAAAATAGTAACTGGTCTCTGATTTCTCCAAGAAGATAGTCGGCGTGCGAATCTCTGAAGGACGGGTCGCTGAAATCGGTGGCGGTGACGTATTTAACTTCGCCGCGTCGCGAGAGTATATCCTTCATAGTGCTGATCATTGCGCTAATGTCGCGCGGACGATAGTAACTGAATCTTAAAAATGCCAAAAATGAATTTGTCTGAGATTCTCCATTTACTTCAGATGATTTCACGTTTTCGGCGTAAAAAGGGAAGTAATGGTCCCACGCGGCACCTGCTGCGGGCGGCTCGCTTTGTTGTGCCGCTAAAAGCCTATCGGCAACGCGGAAAAGCGATGATGTACGGTAGTCCTTATAGGTGGTGGCCCAGTTTAGAAAAACGGCATTGTCGCGAATTTTTGTATTAAGGTTATGAAGTCCCGTACGGAGGAAAATATCAGGTCGAACTAATAGGACGACGCGAATACGTCCTTTAGAGTCTCTGATATTCGCAAGAAAATCGTTGTTGAGAGTCCAAACGGCCTCTATCAGGCCTTGAACGCACTCAAAATAGTCGTTGTAGGCAATGTCTGACGGGCGAACGTCTATGCCATCTATAAAGATGATGTGATCATCATCTATCTTTGCCGCTTCCAGCGCATTTTCAAATGAATGTCTTATGCTCAATAAGTTCGTCTGAAAGGTGGTGCTCGAGTCCTTTTTTTCTGACTTTACATTTGATTTGGCCCCTGCCTCGTTTCCCAGGTGCTTGGCGATCAATGACGTAGAGATTTCTGAAGATTCAACAAAATTAATGATCTTCACAATCTCTGGCGCGAAGGCGTGATTGTAAAACTCATCGATCGCCTTTTTCAGGCCATTCAATTTTGTAAATCGTTTTAGGAAATCGGGCGTGCCGGAGCTGTGAAGTATGCTTGTGGCTGACAGGATTAGGAGTAGGGTGCGCCAAACCTCGGAATACTGACTTAGTGGCAGGTGTCCAAGTCTCTTTAGTTCAAGAAATTTCTGGTATTCGGTTTGTCGCACGTCATATGTAAAAGCGTGCTTCCTTTTGTAAAAATTATTCCTGAGGTATGTTGAATATGCAGTCTTGCCGGTGCCCTTTTCTCCAATAAGGAAGTAGACGTTGTGATCTAGGATTTTTTCAAGAAACTCGTCTCTCACAAAATACTTTGACAAAAGTTCCTTATTCTCACGCTTCCTGTAGTTCTCGGCGTTTGCAAATCCGACGTTGAGCTTCGTGAAGGGGAGCATTTTCTTTTCTTGCCGATAGCGGTGGAAATATCTCTACGCCTTCAATGCTCACTTTCGCATGAAGGCGGCTAGGCTATCAGCTGATGGTTGAGAGGGCGAGTATTTTGGCGCTTTTGGTGTCAGATCAATCACCGTGCCCCCCTTCCCCCGCCGCCCCTCATCCGCTACACCCCCGCCCGATGACCCGCCTGCCGCACCACCACGGCTGCCACCACCATCCGAACTCGCCTCGCGGGATCGGCCGGGTCCGCGCGCTCTAAGCCGAGCGACCCAGCCAGAGCCCCGCCTAGCGGATGGGGCTTGGCTAAAGCGCCATCCGTCGAAGCCTTGAAGATCTAAGGACCGACGATGACCGACGACTCTGTGAACACCCCGCAAGACTTCCGCCCCGAAGCCCGCGCGCCACGCGGCTTCGCCGACAAGCGCGCCCGCGACCTGCGGGCCGAGCGGGCGATCCTGGAGGCGGTGTCGGCGGTCTATGAGCGCTACGGCTTCGAGGCCCTGGACACCGGGGCGTTCGAATATGCCGACGCCCTGGGCAAGTTCCTGCCCGACAGCGACCGGCCCAACGAGGGCGTGTTCGCGCTGCAGGACGACGACGACCAGTGGATGGCGCTGCGCTACGACCTGACCGCGCCGCTGGCCCGGTTCGCGGCGCAGAACTGGGAGACCCTGCCCAAGCCGTTCCGCCGCTACGCCTTCGGGCCGGTGTGGCGCAACGAGAAGCCGGGGCCGGGGCGCTTCCGCCAGTTCATCCAGTGCGACGCCGACACGGTGGGCTCGGCCCGTCCGGAGGCCGACGCCGAGATCATCGCCATGGCGGTCGAGGGGCTGGAGGCGGCCGGCCTGCCGCGCGGGGCGGCGGTGCTGAAGATCAACAATCGCAAGCTCCTGAACGGCCTGCTGACCTCGGCGGGGGCGGAAAGCGCCGGCCAGAAGCTGGCCGTGCTGCGCGCGGTCGACAAGCTGGATCGTCTTGGCGTGGACGGGGTCCGGCTGCTGCTGGGCGAGGGGCGCCTGGACGAGAGCGGCGACTTCACCAAGGGCGCGGGGCTGAAGGGCAAGGCGATCGACTCGGTGCTGGACTTCGTGTCGGCCGGGGTCTCTGGAGCCACCGGGGGCCGTTCGGCGACCCTGGACAATATCGCCAAGGTGATCGGCGGCTCGGCCGAGGGCGACGAGGGCTTGGCTGAGCTGTCGCGGATCGACGCGGCCCTGACCAGCCTCGGCATCGCCGACGACCAGGCCTTCATCGATCCGTCGATCGTCCGGGGGCTGGAATACTACACCGGCGCGGTGTTCGAGGCCGAGCTGCTGCTGCAGACCACGGACGAGAAGGGGAACAAGGTCTCGTTCGGCTCGATCGGCGGCGGCGGGCGCTATGACGACCTGGTGGCGCGGTTCACCGGCGCGGTGACCCCGGCGACGGGCTTCTCGTTCGGCGTCACCCGCCTGGCGGCGGCGCTGCGGGCGGCCGGACGCGAGCCGGGCGGCGCGGCGCGCGGGCCGGTGGTGGTGATCGCGTTCGACCAGGCGCACATGGGCGAGTACTTCTCCGTGGTCGGACAATTGCGGGCGGCGGGCATCGCCGCCGAGGTCTATCTGGGGACCTCGGGCATGAAGCCGCAGATGAAATACGCCGACCGCCGGGGCGCGCCGGCCGTGGTGATGCTGGGCGGGGACGAGATCGCCGCCGGCACGGTGACGATCAAGGACCTCGACGCCGGCCGCCAGGCCGCCCAGGGCCTGGCCGACAACGCCGCCTGGAAGGCCGAGCGTCCGGGCCAGCAGACCATCCCGCGCGACCAGCTGGTCGCGGCGGTTCAGAAGATCATCGAGGGCTAGTCATGAGGCTCGAGCGTTCCATTCCGGCGGAGGCGCTCGACGCCATCCGCGCTCCGCTGCTGGCCGCCGGCGCGGCCCTGACCGACGCCCCGGTGCTGCAGCCCCTGGGCCTGCTGCTGGACCTGACCGGCGAGGCCATGCGCTCGCGGCTGTTCGTCGTCTCCGGCGACGGCGGCGAGGAGGCCTGCCTGCGCCCGGACTTCACGGTCGCCGTGGCCCGCCAGCACTTCGAGAACGGAGGGCAACCGGCGCGTCGTCGCTACGAGGGCAAGGCCTTCCGCGTCGCCCCGCGCGGTTCGGACCGGGCCGAGGAGTTCCTGCAACTGGGCGTCGAGGCGTTCGAGGCGGGCGACCCCGTGGCCGCCGACGCCGAGATCGCCGCCTTGGCCTGGGCGTCTTCCGCCGCTGGCGGACGATCGGACCTGTCGATGATCCTCGGCGACGTGTCGCTGTTCGCCGCCTTCGCCGACAGCCTGGACCTGGCCCCGCCCCTGGCCGCCCGGCTCAAGCGCGCCTTCGCCAAGCCGCGCCAGCTGAAGGCCGAGCTGGACGGCGACTCGTCGGCCTTCTCCAGCGAGCAGTCGCGCATCGCCGCGCTGCTGGCCGGCCTGCCCGAGACCGAGGCCTCGGCCGTGCTGCAGGAGCTGTGGTCCCTGGCCGGGATCGAGCCTGTCGGCGGCCGCCGCCCGGCCGAGATCGCCCACCGCCTGGTCGAGCGCGCCGAGGCCGCCAAGGCCGGTCGTCTGGACGCGGCGCAGGCCGACAAGGTCCGCGCCTTCCTGGCCGTCTCGGATCGTCCGGACGCGGCGCTGGACATCATCGCGTCCCTGGCGGGACCCAATGACGGGCGCTTGAAGGCCGCCATCGCCGGCTGGCGCGCGCGCCTCGCCGGCATGGCCGCGCGCGGCGTCCCGCTGGAACGCGCCACCCTCGCCGCCGCCTTCGGCCGGGCCTTCGGCTATTACGACGGCTACCTGTTCGAGGTGCATTCGGCCGCTCTTGGCGCCGAGCGGCCGCTGGCCGCTGGCGGCCGCTATGACGGACTCCCGGCTAAGCTGGGCGTCTCCACCAACACCGGCGCGGTGGGCTGCATGGTCCGTCCGGCGCGCGCCTATGCGGGAGGCGGCGAATGACAGCTGCACCGATGATCTTCGCCATCCCTTCGAAAGGCCGCCTGAAGGACCAGGTCGAGGCCTGGCTGGCCGACTGCGGCTTCCGGCTGGAGATGACCGGCGGCGCGCGCGGCTATTCGGCCGAGCTGGCCGGCCTGCCCGGCGTCTCGGTGCGGCTCCTGTCGGCGGGCGACATCGCCGCCGGCCTCGACAGCGGCGACCTGCACCTGGGCGTCACCGGCGAGGACCTGCTGCGCGAGCGCGGCGACGACATGGACAGCCGGGTCATGCTGCTGCGCGCCCTGGGCTTCGGCCGCGCCGACCTCGTCGTGACCGCGCCCAAGAGCTGGCTGGACGTCGACACCATGGCCGATGTCGACGAGGTCGGGCACCTGCATCTGGCCAAGACCGGCCGCCGCCTGCGCGTGGCGACCAAGTACGTCACCCAGACCCGCGCCTTCTTCGCCCGCCACGGCGTCGCCGACTACCGCATCGTCGAGAGCAGCGGCGCCACCGAGGGGGCGCCGGCCGCCGGCGCGGCCGAGCTGGTGGTCGACATCACCACCACCGGCGCGACCCTGGCCGCCAACGGCCTGAAGATCCTGTCGGACGGGGTGATCCTCAAGAGCCAGGCCCAGCTGACCGCCTCGCTGATCGCGGCGTGGTCGCCGTCGCAGCTGGACAGCCTGAAGAGGCTGCTGGCCGTGGTCGAGGCCAAGGGCCGGGCCGGCAAGCTGGCCGCGCTGGTCTGGCCGGCCGAGCAGGACGCGGCGGGGCAGGCGGCCGTGGCCGACTTTGTCGCCAAGGGCGGTTCGCGCCGGGCCAACGGCGCCCTGCTGGCGACCGGCGACCTGTTCGACGCCGCCGCCGCCCTGGCCGCCGCCGGGGTGGAGCCCGTCACCGTGTCGCGTCCGGACTATGTGTTCGAGTCGCGCTCGGCCGTGCTGGATCGCTTCACCATCGCGCTCGGCCACTAAGTTTTGACGATATCGTCAAAATATAACATCGATTCACAAGGTAAAATCGACTTTCCAGTCCAAACTACGGCGCTCGCGTCAAAAATTCGGCCAAACCTTTGCGAAAAAGGGATTTGCCGCGTTGACACCGTCATGAATTTGACGTTTCTAGACGATGCAAGGACGAAACGAGCCCAACAGAGAGCTCCCGTTCTTCGGCGTTTCGGGGAGGAAACGCCCGCCTAGATCGAATGATCGAGAAAATAGCCAGCCCGTCGCGATTATCCCCCGCGGCGGGTTTGGTGTATCTGGGCCTTGGCTAGTCTTTTGACGAAAGAGTCAAAATTCATTCAGGGGCCTGAAAGCGCTTCCAGATGCTCCGGCGCGCGGGACGCGCTCTCGCCCTGACCCGGCGGCCCAGCCTTGGACGGATCAACCGCGCGCCGGATGCCGTTCGGCCATGTAGCGGCCCGGCGACGCGCCAAGCGCCTTTCGGAACATGGTCACGAAGCTGGGCGTGCTCTCATAGCCGAGGTCGGCGGCCACCGCCTGGATCGAAGCCCCCTCGGCCAGCCACTTCACGGCCAGTACGATGCCGAGCTGTTGGCGCCAGCGGCCAAAGCTCATGCCGGTTTCCCGGGCGATCAGGCGCATCAAGGTTCGGCCGCTCAGGCCGGCGCGCCTGGCCCAGCTGTCCAGGGTTCCGCGCGCGGCCGGCGCGGCCATCATCTCGTCGACGATCTTGCGCAGGCGAGGGTCGGCCGGCATCGGCAGGTGAAGGTCCTCGACCTTGGCCACGGCCAGCTCGTCGAGCAGCACGGCCACCAGCCGCGAATTGGCGCCGCCTTCCTCGTACAGGTAGGGCAGGTGCGCCGCGCGGGTCAGCAGTTCGCGCAACAAGGGCGTCACCGACACGGCCCGGCACGCCTCGGGCAGGCCCGCGCCGACGTCCGGATCGATGAAGGCGTTGTAGCCGACGAGCGCGCCGCTGGCCTTGACGGCGTGCAGCGCCCCGCCGGGGATCCAGATGGCGCTGCGCGGCGGCACGATCCACAGGCCGCCCTCGACCTCGCAGCTGAGCGCGCCCTGCTGCACGAGGATGATCTGTCCCTTCCGGTGACGATGATGGTCGATCTCGACCCCGCCAACGCCTTCCATCGCCGCGCCAAGGGCCACGATGGGACGCGGCACGTCGTCAGGCTCGATCCAGTCATCTTCCGCGTCCACGTCCGCGATGTTCAGGATCGGCATGTCGCGCGTCCGGAGCGAATATCGCCGATGGCGAGATTGGATAACATTCTGTCCATCCTTCGGAATGACGCCAGTCTCGCTCCCGGCTATCCGATCAGCCAGGAGAAGTCGAGATCGGGTCGGCTTCGCGGATCGCAAGGGAATCATCGTGACCACACTGGCCAGCGAACGGGTCGCCAAGCTGTTGACCCAGCTGCATGGGGACGCCGAGGCTTCCGACCGCGAGCATGTCGAAGCCATGATGACGACCCTCGGGGCGCCGGGCGCCTCGATGGAGGAATTGATCGCCGGCCTGCTGGCCGAAGAGCGCTCCGACTACCGGGCGGTCTATCACCGCTATGCCGGCAACTATCTGGCGGTCACCCCAACCTATGGGCGGTTCCTCTACGCGATGGCGCGCGCCTGCAAGGCGACCCGCATCGTCGAGTTCGGCACCTCGATGGGGATTTCGACGATCTATCTGGCCGCCGCCCTGCGCGACAACGGCGGCGGACGCCTGGTCGGGTCTGAATTCGAGCCCGGCAAGGTGGCGCGCGCCCGCGCCAACCTCGAAGCGGCGGGCCTTGGCGATCTGGTCGAGATCCGCGAAGGCGATGCGCGCGAGACGCTGAAGGACGCCGGCGGCGAGGTCGATCTGCTGCTGGTGGACGGCGCGTTCTCGCTCTACCTGCCGGTGCTCAAGCTGGTCGAGCCTTACCTGCGACCCGGCGCCGTCGTCCTGGGCGAGAACGCCTTCGACCCGGACTATCTCGCCTATATCCGCGACCCCGCCAACGGCTACCTCTCCCAGACCCTGCCGATCGACGAGGGGCGCGGCAACGAGTTCGCCGTGAGGGTGGGCTGATGGCCAAGTTCGTCTTGTCCCTGCGCCCGAAGCCCAAGCCGCCCGGGCGGCTGAGCCAGGCGCTGACCCGCCTTTTGATGAAGCGCGCGACCGTCGCCGCCATAGAGCCGCTGGCCCCTCGCTTCCGGCTGATCACGCTGGAGGGGCCGGCCTTGGCTGGCGTGAATTGGACGCCAGGGCAAAAGATCCAGATCGCCATGGGCTCGGCGTTCGTGGCGCGAACCTATACCCCGATAGCCTGGGACGGCGCCGAGGGGCGCGCCCGGATCCTCGGCTACGCGCACGGCGACGGGCCAGGAAGCGGCTGGCTTGAAGCGCTCGAACCCGGCGTCGAATGCGACATCTTCGGTCCGCGCCCCTCGCTGGATGTCGCGGGCCTGACGGGACCGGTCGCCGTTTTCGGCGACGAAACCTCGATGGGCCTGGCCCACGCGCTGGCCGCGCGGGACAGCGCCCGGACCCTCGCGTGCGTCTTCGAGGTCGGCGACGTCGATCACGCCAGGGCGGTCACGATGCGCCTGGGTCTGTCCGACGCGGCGCTGTTCAAAAGGACCCCTGATGACGCGCATCTCGAGGCGATGGCGGCCGCGCTCGCGTCAAGGGTCGCCGCTGGCGCGTCTTTCGTTCTGACCGGAAGGGCGGGCGCGATCCAAAAGCTTCGCCAGGGCCTGAAGCTGGAGGGAGTCTCGCCGGGGCGTATCGTCACCAAGGCCTATTGGGCGCCCGGCAAGACCGGTCTGGATTGACGCCGATCCCGTCAGGATCGGTGGAGATCCCGGCTCGAACCCCGAAGGATCCAAGGCCGGCTCTGGCGTTTTCAGGTCAAGTCAACCCTCTGAACGTCGCCCGGCGCTGGCCTCGCGATCCTATTCGCAGGCCGCGCAGCGCGCGTCGTTGTGCCGGCGGCGCCAGTTGGCCAGGTGCGCGCCGGCCAGCAGCAAGCCGCCCAGCACGGTCAGCGCGCGCTCGTCGGCGGCGGCCGGAAACTCCAGGGCGCCGGCGATCATCAGGGCCAGGCCCAGGATCGCCACCGTCGCCAGGCGCCAGGAGCGCGGCCGACGCGTGGACAGGTCGACGAACGACAGCGCCGCGACCGGGGCGGCGACCAGCACGAAGGCCACGTGCACCCACTCGGCCCGCGCCCACAGGCCCAGCACCGGCAGCAGCAGGGCCAGCGCCGGCAAGGCCAGGCAGTGGACGAGGCACAGGGCCGACAGCCCGACGGCGGAGGCGTCGAGCGCCCTGGCGAGGGTGGGGGTCATGAAGGCGCTCCTGATCTACGCGTCGCGGGACATTCAGACGCGGCCTCCGCCGACACCCGGTCCCGCCCGATGGCTCCTATCTAGTAGTGATATAATATAACACAAGGCCGAGCGGCCCGACGGAACGGGCGCGCCGACAGACCGTTGTGGTGAAGGTTCGCGGCGCATCGGCGCCAACCGGAACCGGTTGACTGGGGTTGAGCCCATGGCTGGCGCGTTCAGGGGCCGCTATCTCGATCTTCTGTGCTCGATCTACATCTACAACGAGCACCGCGGTTACACGGCGATCGACCGCATGCTGTGGGCGGTCCGTTCGAGCTGGCCGGACGATCACAGGCTGATCGATCTGATCGAGAAGCACCGCGCCGACGAGCGCAAGCACTACATGATGTTCCGGCGCTGGTTCGAACGGCGGGGCGTCATGCCGCTGAACGTGGATCGCGCCTGCGGCCACATCGACAGCTTCGTCGAGATCATGTTCAGATCGCCGATCGACGCGCTGGACCCCGCGCTGATCGGCCGCGAGGATCTGTTCGAACGCCTCTGCCGGATCATCTCCCTCACCGAGAAGCGAGGCTACCGGCAGGTCGAGGTGCTGCTTCGCAACCCCTGGGTCCTCGGGGATGGGTCCCTGACCAAGATCTTCCGTGTGATCGAACAGGACGAACCCAGCCACTGGGCGCCCTATGACGGCTGGCTCGCGGACCATGGCCGACGCCAGGCGAACACCTACGAGCGCGCGGTCGACGGGTTCATCCACGGCGAGTTGCTGGCCGTGAAACTGCCGCTGCTGTTCCTGTCGCCGCGCCTGGCCCGCCGGACGACCTGGCCGGACGCGCATGACGGTGATGCGCTGTCCGGGCCGGCGCTCGCGGCGGCCTGAGCCGGAACGGGCCGCTGGTCCCGACCCTCGTCCGAACCCTCAGTCCTCGTTGACCACCGAGGTCAGGGTGCGGCCCTGGCGGGCCTCGAAGCGCTCATGGGCCAGGTCGATCATGGCCTTCAGCGCGCTGAGGAAGTGGGTCTGGTCAGTCATCAGCCGACAGCGTTCCTGCTGCGGGCCGCGCCAGGCGTCCAGGGTCGCGGGCGTGTCGATCAGCGTCGCCAGGCGGGCGAAATAGTCGTCGGGATCCTTGGCGCGATGCTCGGGCGGGGCCATGGAGGCGACGTCGCCGTCCTTGGTGGTCAGCAGCACCGCGCCCGCCGTCAGGGCGATCATGGCGCTGTTGCCGCCGCCCTGGCGGAACGGGTTGGCGAACACGTCGACCGTGGTCATCAGCCGGGCCAGTTCCAGGTCCTGGTAGATGTAGCGGAACTGATCGCCCAGAATCGCCTGGCAGGCGTCCAGCAGATTGTCGGGCAGGCCGCCGACCACCAGCCAGATGCAGTTGGGACGGTCGCGGAGGATCTTCTCCATCCCGGTGACGAAGGTCTCGTCCAGATCGACCGCCAGGCGGTTGCCGACCGTGGCGATGACGAAGGCGTCCTGCGGCAGGTGGACCTCGGCGCGGGAGCGCGGGGCGGGCGGACCTTCGTCGTAGAACGGCCCCGACAGGCTCTGGACGTAGTTGCGGATGTAGCTGGCCGGCGCGCCGCGGCGCTTCCAGATCGGCGCCATGTGCTGGGGCTCGTGGAAGTACCAGAAGACGTCGGCGTACTGGGGCGGCGGCTCGTCGCCGCAGGTGAACATCACCGTCGGGCCCAGGCGGCTGGCGATGGTGATCTGCGGGGCCATGATCGGCTCGCACCAGAAGTGATAGGTGCAAGGCCCCTTGCGGATCGCGTCGACCAGGTAGTTGGGGTTCTCCTGGGTGGAGATCAGATTGAGGCCCCGCTCGGGCGGGACGTCGCCCAGGCGCTCGTCGATATAGGCCTGCAGATTGTTCTTGATCTCGCCGCCATGGTGCAGGTCGATCCGCTCGACCGTCGGGTCCATGGCCAGGGCGGCGACATAGTCGATCGCCCCGCGCGACGGCGAGTGAAACGGACCGGCCAGGTCGCCGACGAAGACCACGTGGGCGCGCCGAGCGGCGCTGAGCGGAATGTCGCGTGGCGGCAGGATCAGGGCGTCCGCGCCGTTCAGGTGCAGGCGCCGCGCCAGGGCCGCGACCCGGGCCGCGTGGCCATCGCCCAGATGCGGGCCGCGCCACCAGGCGATCGAGCCGAGGTCGGAGATCACCTGCAGGATGTAGTCGGCCGGGTATTTGCCGCTTTCCAGCAGGCTGATCACTCTCTCGGCGAAGGTATAGTCGTTGACGCCGTCCAGGGCGTCTTCGCCCAGCATGAAGTCCCAACGCTCGGCGATGATCTGGATCGAGGGCAGGTACCGCTCTTGGGCGCCTTCCTGAAGGAAATCGAACAGAGCCATCAGAGCAGGTCCTCTTGTTGGGTCATCGCCGTCAGGATCGCGTGCAGGCGCGCGACGCGGGCCTCGCCGGGCGAAAACACCCGGTCGGCGGAGGTTAGGTCGTAGTGGGGGCTGACGCGGGCGCAGATCGCGTGATCCTCGTCGAAGATCTGGCGGTTGACCCGGGCGCTGGAGTCGAGGAACGCCGCGACGGCGGTCTCGTAGCCGGGCTTGATCTTGCCGGCCAGCAGGCGGCTGCAGAAGTGCGACCGGCGCGGCGTGGCCGACGGCAGAAAGGTCTGCAGCGAATAGGAATAGCCGAAGGTCGAGGAGACCATGGCGAACGGGAAGACATAGATCGTCCAATAGCCCGGATAGGCGCCATCGACGTCGAAGAAGCGGTTCAGGGTCTTGAGGCCGCGCAGCGTGCGGCTGTCGGTGACGTGGCCCGTATAGGTGACGTTGAGGCCGTCATGGACGGTAGCCTCCTCCTTCAGCCCCAGCTGCGCCAGGGTGTGGGGGTGGACGGCGTTGACGTGGTCGGTCTCCAGGGCGTTCTCGACGGCCACCCGCCAGTCGGCCTGGAACGCGAAGGCGTTGAAGTCGCGTCGGCCGGCGATGTGGCCGGAGACCCGCGCCAGCGGCGCGAAGGCGCTGGCCAGCTGGGCTTCCAGGGTCTGCGTAGGCGCGATCCCGACAAAGAGAAAGTCGCCGCACCAGGCGGTCTGGAAGCGGCGCAGGCTCACCTTGTCCAGGGCGCCGGGCGGGAAGGTCTTGGCCAAAGGCACGCGCACCTGGCCGCCGCGATAGCTCCAGCCGTGATAGGGGCAGACGGCGCGGCCGACGCCGTGGTCCTCGACGAAGAACCGCCCGCCGCGATGCGGGCAGACATTGTCGAAGGCGACGATCTGGCCTTCGTCATTGTGCAGCACGAGGTCGCCCAGGGCCCAGTCCAGGCGCAGGAAGGCGCCCGGCTCGGCCAGCTCGCTCCGGTGGGCGACGAGGTGCCAGAAGCCGTTCAGAAGGGTGGTGTCGAGGGGGTTCAAAGCCGCCTCGCCGGCGCCGCGTAGAGGGTCACCCCGTCCTCGCAGCCGCGCACCACGACCGCGCCCGCGCCGACCGTGCAGTCGGCGCCGATCGACAGGCGCGGCAGCACCCGCGCGCCCGAGCCGAAGAACGAGCGCGGGCCGACCGTGACGCCGCCGGTCAGGTCGACATAGCCGCTGAGGGTGACGAAGTCGCCGAGGCTGGCGTCGTGGCCCAGGCCCGAATGGGCGTTGATGGTGACGAGGTCGCCGGCCCGGCTGTCGGCCGAGACATCCGCGAACGGACCCACGACCACGCCGCGTCCGAGCCTGGCCGAGGCCGAGACCCAGGCGCGCGGATGCAGCAGGGTGGCGAAGGCGTCGGGGCCGCCCAGCCGTCCGGCCAGGGCGACCTTGCCGGCCGGACCGGCGACCGCCATCACCAGGCGCTGGTTGGGGGCGAGCGTATAGGCCCTGGTGTCGCCCAGCTGCGGCAGGTCGCGGCCGAAGGCGGCCATGGGCCGGTCGCCGTCGTCCAGATAGCCGACGAAGCGGTCGCCCTCGGGCAGGCCGGGGGCGAACCAGTCGTGGATCTCGCGGGCGAAGGCGCCGCCGCCGACCAGCACATAGTCCGTCATTGCGCGTCTTCCCCTCAGCTGGCCAGGTAGCCGCCGTCGACGGCCCACACCGCGCCGGTCACCCAGCGGGCGGCGGGCGACAGCAGGAACACGGCGGCGCCCGCGACGTCGTCGGGTTGGCCGAAGCCGAGCGGGTGCTGGGCCTCATAGGCGCTCATGCCGGCGTCGGAGAGGCCCCGGGCCAGGCGCGCGTGCATCTCGGTTTCGACCCCGCCGGCGGCGATGGCGTTGACGCGGATCTCTTTCGGGGCGAGCTCGCAGGCCAGGGACCGGGTCAGGCCCTCGATCGCGGCCTTGGCGGCGGAATAGGCCATCATGCCGGCGCGACCGCGGTGGGCGGCGGCCGAGGACATCAGCACGATCGACGCGCCGGCCTTCATCACATTGGCCTTGCCGGCCGCGCGGCCCAGGCCCAGGGCGCCGTGCACCGCCGCCCCGAACACGCCGTCGATCTGCTTGGCCTTGGTCAGGCGGGCCGGCAGGACCAGCTCGCTGCCCGCCGAGTGGAACATGCCGTCGAGGCCGCCGGCCTCCGTGGCGATGGCCGAGATGCGATCGGCGACGGCGTCGGCCTCGTTCAGCTCGGCGGCGAAGGCGGTGTGGCCCTCACCGGGCAGGGCCTCGAGGGTGGCGGCCAGACGCGCTTCGTCGCGACCGGTGACGATCACCCGGCCGCCGCACCGGGCGATCAGGGCGGCCGTGGCCCGACCCAGGCCCGAGGAGGCGCCCGTGACCAGGATGGAGCGATCCTTCAGCGCGTCAGCCGAGAAGGTCATGCGGAGATCACCTCGGCGCAGGCCAGCGGCCCGAACTCGGCCAGGACCGCGCCCCACGACAGCCCGACCCCGAAGCCGACCAGCATCAGCGTCTCCGCCCCCGTGGTCAGGCGTTGGGCCATGTCGTCGGCCAGCAGCAGCGGAATGGTCGCCGAACTGGTGTTGCCATAGCGGTCGATGTTGATCGGCAGGCGGTCGGTGTCCGTGGCGCCGATCTTCTTGCCGATGTGGCGCAGCATGAAGCGGTTGGCCTGGTGCAGCAGATAGGCGTCGACGCTGTCGCCGGTCATGCCCGCGTCGGCCAGGGTGTCGGCCACCAGCTTGGGCACTTCGCGCAGGGTGAAGGTGAAGACCTCGCCGCCGTCCATGTGCAGGCGGGTCGGATCGAGGGTGAAGGCGCGATCGGGATCGACGGGGCGGAAGCCGCCTTGCGGCACCATCAGCGCGCCAGCCCCCGAGCCGTCGGAGCCCAGGCGGAAGCGCATCACCGGCGCGGCGGGATCGTGCTCGATGGCCGAGGCCGAACCCGCGTCGCCGAACAGGACGGCCGTGCCGCGATCGTTGGGATCGACCAGGCGGCTCATGGTCTCGCCCGCCAGCAACAGGACGCGCCGGCAGCCGGACTGGATCAGGCTGGCCGCCAGCCACAGCCCGTAGACATAGCCCGAGCAGCCCAGATTGACGTCGAAGGCCTGGCAGTCGGCGGCCAGGCCCAGGCGTCCGTGCAGCAGGCAGGCGCTGGCCGGCAGCGGATGGTCCGGGGTCTGGGTGACGAAGATCACGGCGTCGACGCTGTCGGGGTCCCAGTCCAGCTTCTGGAGCAGATGCCGGGCGGCCGCGAAGCAGAGGTCGGCGGTGGTCTGGTCCGGGGCGGACCAGTGGCGGGTTTCGACCCCGATCATCTTGACGACGTCGGCCACGGCCTGGTCGCCCAGAGTCTCGGCGATCACGGCGTTGGGCACTGGCGCGCCGGGTGCGGCGCAGACCACGCCGCGCAGGGCGACGCCGGACAGGGCGTAGCCGCCCCGACGCGGACGCTCACCGGCGGCGGACGTGGCCGTGGTCATGATCAGGCCGCCTGAGCCCGCGGGATCAGGGCGACGATGTCGGCCACCGTCACGCATTCGGCCAGGGCCGCGCCGTCCAGCAGCTCGCCACGGATCTCGTCGACCAGGGCGATGGTCGAGACGATGGCCAGCGAGTCCCAGTTGTGGTTGGCCAGGACGGTGTCGGCGTTCACCTCGGCGGTGTCGGTCTCGAAGATCTCGGCCAGGCCGGCGTACAGTTCTTGCATAAGAGGCTCCTAGAGAAGGGCCTGGGCGGCGGCCCAGGAATAGCCGACGCCGAAGCCGACCAGCAGGACGCGGCGCGGACGCCCGTCCCTGACCAGCGGTTCCAGCGCCATGGGAATGGTGGATGAGACGGTGTTGCCCCAGTCGCGCAGGGCCACCACGAAGCGGTCCTCGGGCACGGCCAGCTTGCGGCGCAGGCGGTCGAGGATGAAGGCGCTGGCCTGGTGCAGCACGACGGCGTCGTAGTCGTCCAGCGTGGCGCCGGCGCGGGCCAGAAGCTTGTCGATCGCCGCCGGGACCGCGCCCAGGGTGAAGGTCATGATCGCCGCGCCGTTCATGTAGAGGTGATCGGCCGAGCGCAGATTGCCCGAGGCGTCCTCGGTGACGACGGCCGTCTCCGCCGTGCGCGGCTGGCGGAACCCTCCGGCCGGGACGATCAGGTTCTCGGCCCCCGATCCGTCCGTGCCGAACACGAAGGGACCCAGGGCCGGCGTATCGGCCTCGATAGCCTCGATCAGGGTCGCGGCCGCGCCGTCGCCGAACAGGCTGCGCACGCCGCGGTCCATCGGATGGATCAGCTTGGAATAGGTGTCGGCGGTCAGCAGCAGCACGCGCCGCGCCTGGCCGCTGGCGATCAGGGCCTGGGCCATCGACAGGCCGTAGACGAAGCCCGAACAGCCGAGGTTGAAATCCAGCGCGCCGATGTCCGTCCGCAGCCCCAGCCGCCGCTGCAGGATGCAGGCCGAGGTCGGCAGGATGTGATCCGGCGCCTGGGTGCAGAACAGCAGGTAGTCGATGTCGCCGGGCGCGACGCGGCCCTGGGCGAACAGCGCCTCGGCGGCGGCCTGCGCCAGGTCGACGGCGGTCTCGTCGGGGGCGGCGATATGGCGGGTCTGGACGCCGGTCTTGTCGAGGATCTTGTCGGCCGGCCAGCTGGGATACAGCGCGGCCAGGTCGTCGTTGCTCAGCACCCGCTCGGGCAGGTGGCTGGCGATCGCGACGATTTTTCCGCTGGTGCCCACCTGACTCGGACGCTCCTCAACCGACGGCTGAGACTAGGGTTCCAAGTTCTAAAGACCGGTTAACCATAAGGCCGCGCGGATGCGGCGCGGCGTCGCAGCGCGGGCTCAGGCCAGGGCTTGCGCGAGGCTGAGACCGACGCGGTTGACCTGGTCCAGCGTCATGTCGGCGAAATAGGGCAGGCCCAGGGTCGCCGACGCCAGGCGGGCGGTGACGGGCAGCGGATCGGCCGGGCAGGACGCGAAGGCCCGGCTGGTGTGACAGCCCGCGCCCCACCAGCGGCGGGTGTCGACGCCCTGCGCGCGCAGCGCCGCCTCGACGGTGTCGGCGGAACCGGCCGGCAGCTCGACCACGCAGGTGCTGGACACCCACTCCGGGCCCCAGCCGGGCTGGAAGACGACCGACGGCGTGTGCAGCAGGGCCATGCGCAGGCGCTGGGCCGTGGCGGCGTAGGCCGTGCGGGTCGAGGTCCATTGGTCCAGGGCGGCCAGACCGACCGCGCAGGTATATTCGCTGAGCTTGGCGTTGTTGGCTGGGAACCGTGCCTCGCGGTCGCCCATGAAGCCAAAGCTGGTCAGGCCCCGGAAGCGGGCGATGAAGGCTGGGTCTTCGGAAGCGATGAAGCCGCCTTCGCCGACGCCCAGCGACTTGGTGGCGTGCAGGCTGACCATGGTTGGGACCGGGGCGGCGCCGACGCTGTCGAACGAGGCGGCCGCGTCGATGACCACCGGCAGGCCGGTGTCCTCCCGCAACCTGACCCAGGGCGCGGGGTCCAGCGGTCGGCCGAACGACGCCACCGGGATCACCGCCGAGACGGGGCCGGGCGCGTGCGCCAGGCGCTCGCGGACATGGTCGGCGTCCAGCACGCCGGTGACGGGATCGACGTCGACGAACCAGGGCACGAGACCCGCCTGGATCGCGGCATGGGCCGTGGCGACGAAGGTCCAGGCCGGCATGAGGCACAGGCCGCCCGGCTTGGCGTTCAGCGCCAGCAGGGCCAGGGTCAGGGCCTGGGTGCCGTTGGCGGCGGTGCAGGCCAGGGTCGGACGCGTGAACCGCGCCGCCAGGCGGGCTTCCAGCTCGATCAGCAGCGGGCCGAAATTGGAATACCAGCGCTTGGCGTCGATCCGCTGAAGATACGGCAGGATCGCCTCGGCCGACGGCATGAACGGCCGCGCCACCGGGACGGGGGCGTCCTGCGGTGACGGGCCCAAAGCCTCAACGGCCGAGAGGAGAGCGGACGAATGAACCAAAGCGGATCGCTCAAGGTTGCCGGAAGGTTCGAGTAAGCGCCACGATGGTTAATCGAGGGTTGCGGGCGGGGTCTCCGGGGTGCGACCGACTGACGCCCCCGGCCGCTACGGAACGAACACCTCGGCGGTGTCCATCCGCACGGTGCGCAGGGCGCGGGTGGCCGCGTCGACCGCCCGGTCGGCCTCCGGACGGAAGCTCAGCAGCAGGGAGCGCCGCCGCGCGCCGACGCGGTTTCGGGTGGCTCCGTGCGGCAGGTCGGCGTCGAACACCAAGATGTCCCCCGCCTCGCCGGCCAGGGTCCGCGCCAGGGACTCATCCAGCGCGCCGTGGTCGAGCGGGCGCGGGACCACGCGGGTCGCGCCGTTGTCCGGACCATAGGCGTCCAGGAAGATCAGGGCGGCGACGCAGCGCTTGCCCAGGCCGTCGCGGTGCAGGGGCTGGTGGCCGGCGCCGGGCAGGGGCTCGCGGCCCTCGACCTGGCTGAAATAGAAGGGACCGCCCACCAGCCGCCCGGCCGCCGCCAGCAGGGCCGGCGCGCGGCACGTCCGCCGCACCAGGGGATCGAGATCGACCAGGGCGTGGCGCCAGCCCGGCCCCTTGGGCGCGCCCCACTGGTCCGGGGTTCCGACGCCGGCGTCGAACGCGTCGCGCAGGCCCTGGCGCCAGGCCTCGGGCACGGCGCCGCGCAGCAGCAGATAGCCGTCGCGATCGAGGGCGGCCGCCTGCTCCGTCGCCAGCGGCTCGACCTGGGTGGGCGACAGGGGGGCGGTCATCGGCGCCTTTAAAGTCCCCGCAGCCAGGACAGCAGCTTGTCGATCTCGGACTGGCCGGCGACCTCGACCGGGCGGCGGCCGTCCTGGCCGAAGCTGCGGGCCTCGCCCGGGCGCATGTCGAAGCGGGCGCGGAAGGCGCGGCTGAAATGGGCCTCGGACTGGAAGCCGTGGGCATAGGCGATCTCGGCCAGCGAGGCCGCGGGGGGCGCATGCTGGGCGATGGCGCTGAAGGCGCGGTCGAGGCGACGTTGCTGGATGTAGCCCGCGACGCCGTGCTTGCCGTCGAACAGGCGGTAGAGCGTCCGGCGCGAGACGCCCAGATGCGCGCCGATGGCGGTCGGGGTCAGGTCGCGGCTGTCCAGTTGGGCGTCGATATAGCGGCGGGCGATGGCGAACAGCCGGCCCTCGACGGGACCGTGCTGGGCTGGATCCAGGCCGGTCCGGCCGCCGATCAGGCCGGCGGCCAGGGCGCAAGCCGCGTCGGCGGCGGCCGCCGCCTCGTTCGGGGTCAGTTCGGGCGCGGCCCGGGCCAGACCCTCCAGGTGGGCGACCAGCAGCCGGGTAATGGCGGCGCCGTCGGGAAAGACCAGGCCGTGAGCGTCGCGGCCGCCCGTCGCCGCGTCCAGCCGCTCGCGGGCCAGGCTCAGCTCGATCATCTCGCCGTCGCTCTCGGTCACGCTGAAGGGCCGGCCCATGTCCAGCATGCGGATCGCGCCGGGGCCGCCGCCGATCTCGCGTCCGTCGCAATCGACCTGGAATGTCCCGGACAGCTGCAGGATCACCTGCACGGAGTCGACCCCGTCCAGCCGGGCCAGGGCGCGCGTGCGGGTCAGGATGCGGGCCGACGATCGGCGGCGGGCGACCACGGCCGGGCCCAGGTGATAGCCCCGCAGATGATCATGAAAGACCATGTCGTCGGGCAGCGCCACGTCGAGCAGCGGCGCCATGCCGGACCGGTAGCGCTCCGCCCCCTGATGACCCGACAGCATCCACTCCACGCGTGGCGCGGAGGTCTCGGACGGCGCGTCGGTCTCGTGGCGCGCGGCGGGTCCGGGACACGGCGTTGGAAGTGAAGATATCGCCATGGTTGTCTTGAATATATCACGCAACCGGCAGATTGGCACGCTGGTGCAAGATTAGTGGCACGTTCAGTCAAAGACGCCAATGTGTTTTCGCGGCCAAAATGGCGATGGCTGGGCAAAAGTCTCAGACGTGCTTTGACTATGGCAAGAACATCACGCGCGCCAGAAAGCGAAATGGCGGTCGGGAACGGAAAGCCGGATGTCGAAATCACGACACATGGGTGGGAAGAGCTAAGGACATTCGGAGTCACGAACAACAAATACGTTGCCTATCCGGTCTCTGAGTTAAATATTCGCCAATTAAGTGTGGTGAATATCTTGGGTTGCGTCAGTTGCCAACGGCAAAAACCCAGGGTTGAACAGTGCATCGGCCAGGAGATTCGTGGAGCCGAGTGAATATTGTTCTTGGGGCAAGCACGTTTAGTAAGCGCCCGCGAGAATCTTCGCCATCCAGGACAGCCCGATAGTTTCAAGGCGCCACGCCGCGCGCCTGTTCAAATTTGGGGTTGATCCATGGCGCATGTAAACACCAACGGTGACGGCAACACCGACAACGCTCCGCAACGGGCCGGTGGCGCGGCCTTGACGGGTCAGCTCTGGGTGTTCACCGAGGGCGGCGATTCCGACACCCGCCTGTACCGGATCAACAGCGACGGAACCAGCCAGACCACGGTCGCCAGCAACGGCGTGGGCGGTGCGGGCGACGACCAGTTCAGCTCGTCGCTCACGTCCGACATCGGCGTCGATACGGCGGCGGGCTTCTACTTCGCGGTGATCGGCAGCCAGAACAACGACCACGCCGTCCTGGTGCGCGGCCAGATCGGCAGCGCGGCGGCGCCGACGGCCGTCGTGACCTTCCCGACCAATATCATCGTCAACACGATCGAGGTCGATGCGGTCAACCGGAAGATCTACGCCGGCTATCAGGACGGCACGGTCCCGCCGGACGGCAGTCAGAGCGGCATCCGCGTCTACAGCTATGACGCGGCCGGCGCGTTGACGGATAACGGCTTCCTGACCACGGCCGTGAGCGACGACCGCGCCGATGAAAGCGGTTACTTCGTCCTCGACCCGCAGGATTTCGCGCTCGATTCCTCGATCGGCCGCCTGTTCTACACCGAGCGTATCGATGGCCTGGCGGCGGGCGTCTTCCGTCTCGATCTGTCGAACCCGAACGTCCATACCCAGTTGGTCGCCCAGTCGCAGTTCCCGGACGGCAGCAGCTATTTCGGCGACATCGAGGTCGATGAGAGCACCGACCTCGTCTACTTCGTGACCCACTCCCAGAACCCGTCCGGCGGCGGCAACTACACGGCCGCCGAGAACGCGCTCTGGTACATCAGCGAGAACGCCTCCAACGGCACGGCCACGCAGGTGAGCCTGGTCGGCATGCCGGGCGGCGGCGCCTTCTATCCCGCCGACATGACGTTCGATCCGAACCTGCGCCAGCTCTATATCGAGAGCGAGGAAACCAACGGTTCGGACACGGACGACGTCATCTACGTCTTCCAGCTGGACGGGGCCGGCACGACGGCCACCCTGATCGACAGCCTCTCGCCGGGCTTCACCCATTCCGGCGCCAATATCGAAGGCCTGACCTTCGCGCAGCTGCCGGTGCTGAGCGGCCTGACCGGCACGGGCGTGGCGGCCGTCGAGCAGGCGGCGACCAAGACCACGCTGCTGACCGGCGCGCCGACCGTCGCCGACAGCGACGGGGGCTACCTGACCAGCGCCACGGTGCGGATCACCGGCGGCACGTTCGCGACCGGCGAGACCAGCGCCGCCGACGATCACCTGGGCTACGGATCATCGGGCCAGATCACCGGCACGATCGCCACCACCAACATCACCGTGTCGTGGAACGCGGCGACCGAGACCCTGACCTTGTCGGGCTACGACACCCTGGCTCACTACCAGACGGCCCTGGCCGGTGTCAGCTACTGGGCCACGGGCGACAACCCGACCAACCACGGCGCCAACACCAGCCGCACCATCACCTGGACGCTGAATGACGGCACGCCCGACATGGCCGGATCGACGGTCAACACCGGCACGACCACGCTCAACATCAGCGGCGTCAACGACGCGCCCGTCAACAGCGCGGTCACCAGCGCCACGGGCGCCGAAAGCGCGAACATCGCCATCACCGGCCTGCAGATCAGCGATGTCGACGCCCTGGCGTCGCAGACCATGACGATGACGCTCGGCGTGTCGAACGGCGTGCTCACCCTGCTGACCAATGTCGCCAGCGGCCTGACCGCGGGCGGCATGACCGGCAATGGCACGGCCAGCGTCACGATCACCGGCACGCAGGCGGCGATCAACGCCACCCTGGCGGCGTCGAACGGCCTCGTCTATCTCGGCGACAATGGCTTCAGCGGGACGGATTCCCTGTCCGTCGTCACCAGCGATGGCGGCGGCTCCGGCGCGGACGGCGTGAAGAGCGACAGCGACAGCTACGCGATCACCGTCCTCGGCGTGAACGACGCCCCGACCGTGGGTGGCGATGGCACGGAAACCCTGGCGGCGACCACCGAGGACGTCTCGCCCACGACCCTGACCAACACGGTCTCGTCCCTGTTCAGCGGTCAGTACAGCGACACCGATTCGGACGCCTTCGCCGGCGTCGCCATCGTCGCCAACGGCTCCGCCGCCGGCACGGGCCAGTGGCAGTACTGGAACGGCGCGACCTGGGTGAACGTCGGCGCGGCCTCGGGCGCGGCGTCGGTGCTGCTGGCCGCCTCGACGGCGATCCGCTTCGCGCCGGCCGTCGACTTCAACGGTCCGGCCCCGACCCTGACGGCGCGGGTCGTGGACGCCAGCGGCGGCGCGCTGACCAACGGCGCGATCGTCGCCACCACCACCAACGGCGGCTCGACGGTCTACAGCGCCGGAACGGTGGTGCTGGACCATGGCGTCACGGCGGTCAACGACGCGCCGGTCACCACCGGCGGCGCGGCCGTCGCCCTGACCAGCATCGGCGAGGACTCCGCGCCGGGCGCGGGCCAGACGGTGAGCTCGCTGTTCAGCAGCCACTTCTCGGACGCCAAGGACACGGTGTCGGGCGGCAGCTCGGCCAACGCCTTCGCGGGCGTGGCGGTGACGGCCAACACGGCGTCCGCGACCCAGGGGGTCTACCAGTACTATGACGGCGCGGTCTGGCATGACCTGCCGGCCGTCTCGACCGCCTCGGCCTTGATCCTCGACGCCGGCGCCCGGGTGCGCTTCGCGCCGGCGGCCGACTATTCGGGCTCGCCGCCCAGCCTGACCGTCCACATGATCGAGGACTCGGCGGGCGCGGTGACCACCGGCGCGACCGCCGACCTGACCGTCACGGGCGGCTCGAGCCAGTATGGCGCGGCCATGACGCTGGGCGTCACGGTCACCGCGACCAACGACGCCCCGATCCCGACCGGCTCGGCCACCCTGGCCGCCGTCGACGAAGACACCGCCGCGCCTGGCGGCCAGAACGTTTCGACGATCTTCGGCGCGCACTTCACCGATATCGACGGCGGCGACACCCTGGCCGGCGTGGCCATTACCGGCAACGCCGCCACCAGCGAAGGCGTCTGGCAATATTTCAACGGCGCCTGGGTCACGATCGGCGCGCCCACCGAGAGCGCCGCCCTGGCTTTGGCGGCCGGCACGCTGGTCCGCTTCCTGCCCGCCGCCAACTACAACGGGACGACGCCGGCCCTGACCGCCTATCTGATCGACAGCTCGGGCGGCGCGGTGACGGCCGGCGCGCTCCTGGACGTTAGCGTCAACGGCGGTCAGACCCGCTTCAGCGACACCAGCCTGACCCTGACCACCACCATCACGGCGACCAACGACACCCCCGTCGCGCCGGCCACGGCCACCGCGGTCGGCGCGACCGAGCAGACGGCGGCGACGCTGCTGGGCGCGCTGGCGGTGTCGGACCTGGAGCTGGACGCCCGCAACGGCGGCAATGGCGACTACGGCGGCGCCAGCTTCACGGTGCAGCGCGCCTCGGCCAACGCCGCCGACAGCTTCGCCTTCGCCAGCGGCGGATCGTTCACGGTCTCCGGCGGCGACCTTCAGGTCGGCGGGCTGACGTTCGCCACGTTCACCAATAGCGGCGGCGCGCTGACGATCAGCTTCACCAGCTCGGGCGCATCCGCCACCACGGCGCGGGTCAATGACGTCATCAACCATATCACCTACACCAATGGCAGCGACGCGCCGCCGCCCAGCGTGACGCTCAACTACCTGCTCGATGACGGCTCGCCCGGCGGCGGTCAGGGCTCGGGTCCCACGTCCCAGGCCGGCGGCGCGGTGATCGTCAACATCGCCAACGTCAACGACCTCCCGACCGGCGCGGTCACGATCACCGGCGCGACGACCGAGGGCCAGGTGCTGACGGTCAACACCGCGGCCCTGACCGACGGCGATGGCCTGGGGACGCTGCACTATCAGTGGCAAAGGTCCAATGGCGCCGGCTACGACGATGTCGGGACCGACGCGACGACCTACACCCCGGGCGACGCGGACGTCGGCAAGGCGATCCGCGTGGTGGTCAGCTACACCGACGCCAAGGGCGCGGCCGAGACGGTCAATGGCGTCGCGACCGCCAACATCGCCGGGGTCAATGATCCGCACACCGGCGGGGCGTCGATCACGGGGACGGCGACCGAGGACCAGGTCCTGACCGCGGTCTCGACCCTGGCCGACGGCGATGGCCTGGGGACGCTGCACTACGACTGGCGGCGCGACACGGGCGGCGGCTATGTCAGCATCGGCGCGGCCGACCAGGCGACCTATACGCTGGGCGACGCCGACGTCGGCGCCACGGTCCAGGTGGTGGTCAGCTACACCGACGGACAGGGTTTCTCGGAGTCGGCGACCAGCGCCGCCACCGCGACGGTCGCCAACGTCAACGACCTCCCGACCGGCGCGGTGGTGATCGCCGGCGCGGCGGTCGATGGGCAGACCTTGACGGCCGGCAACACCCTGGCCGACGCCGATGGCGTCGGAACCATCCACTACCAGTGGAAGGCGGGCGGGGCCGACATCGTCGGCGCGACGAACGCCACGCTCGTGCTCACCGGCGCCGACGTCGGCAAGACGATCAGTGTCGTGGCCAGCTACACCGATGGTCACGGAGCGGCCGAGTCAGTCGCCTCGACGACGGTCACTGTCGGCAGCAGCACGCCGCCGTCGACCACGACCGGTACGGTGATCGACGGCGCGCCGGTGGAGGTGACCAAGACCGCCAACGCCGATGGCTCGGTGACCCAGACGACGGTCATCGCGCCGGTCACGCCTTCGGCCACCGACCAGACCGCCGACATTCCGCTGTTTACCGAGAACGGCCAGTCGCTGTTGTCGGTGTCGGCGCCGGTGGGCTTCAGCATGACCGTCACCGGCAGCGACAAGCCGGAAACAGCGGGAAGCTCTTTGAACAACCTGATCACGGCTATCGTGGCCGCGGGCGGAAACAACAGCCAGACCGGGGCCGGCGGCGATTTCCTTTCCAGCCTGACCAGCGACTCGCGCATCCTGGTGCAGTCGGTGACCCCGACCGTGTCGCCGGGAGCCCCGTCGAACACCCCCCTCACCTTCGACGGCGGCCCGCCCACGGACGGCGTCATGACGGCCCTGGTGCTCGACGTCACCAAGCTGCCGTCCGGCACGGTCATCAATCTCAACAACATCGACTTCGTGACCATCGTCGGCGCCACCAAGGTCGGCGGCGGCGACGGATCCCAGGTGGTCTTCGGCGACAACCAAAACCAGTACATCGTGCTGGGCGCCGATGACGACATCCTGCACGGCGGCGGCGGCGACGACACCGTCGGATCGAAGGGCGGCAACGACAAGCTCTATGGCGACGCCGGCGACGACACGCTGTTCGGCGGCGACGGCAACGACCTGATGGACGGCGGCGTGGGCAATGACACTGTGCTGATGGGCGGCAACCTCAAGGACTACATCTTCACCCACAGCGGCGCGGGCCTGCTGGCCGCAAGCTTCGAGGGCGACGACACCATCCTCGGTGTCGAGACGCTGAAGATGGTCGACGGCTCGACGGTCACCGACCTGAACAAGCTGGTGGCCGGGACGACGTCGGTGGCGGTGATGACCTACGCGTTCTTCACCGGCAAGACGCCGACGGCGGCGGGGCTGACGTACCTGCTGCATGCGGCGGACACCGTCAACGCCAGCGACCTGAGCGACGCCTATTATCAGGCGTTCAACGTCGACAACCGCTACATCAACTTCGCGGTCAACCTGGCCTCGCCCCAGGGCCAGGCCCATGCCTGGTTCGAGACCAACTATGGCGCGCTGAACGCCGAACAGACCCTGACCAAGGCCTATAAGGAGATCTTCGGGGTCACCCTGACGAACGACAAGATCCAGCACCTGCTCTACGATCAGGTCGGCCAGGACATGACCCGCCTGCACTATTTCGAGCTTTTCGCGGGCTCGGCGGAGGGCGCCAAGGCCGGGATCATCGGCTGGCTGCTGGCCGCGGCGGTGCTGGAGAACACCGGCCGCTACGCGGCGGCCAACACCGCCTTCCTCAACGACTTCGCCGACGGCGACGCCAAGCTCAATGTCGACCTTGTGGGCGTCTACGGCGACGGCCACGCCTGGGGGACGCTGACCTAGGTCCAACCCCAGGGCGCCGTCGTTCCCGTCCTCGTAGCGGGAGCCCTTCCATCCGCCCGGGGGGGAAGGCAGGCGCGGACTGCCAGGCAATCCGCTCGCATCCTACCGAACCAGCGGGCGCCAAGAGGGCGTGCGCGCACCGAACGCGAAACCAGATCGGTTTCGCGGACAGAGCCTCCCCCCGCCCAATGTCCAGTTCGCCCCCTCGGTCGCTTCGCGACAGCTCCCCGCATCGCGGGGAAGTATCTCACGTCGGCTCCCGACCCTAGTCGGACATTCCCCAGGTTGCCGGGCCTTTAGGCCGAGCATTCCACGCGCTTACCTGCCTTAGTGCCACTTCCAACGACTGAGGCAGATCGCGGATTTCAACCGTCCAAGACTCATGCAATTCCGCGTCATCGATGGTCTCGACCGACCAAGCGTTCACTAGAACTCTTCCTGACTCAGGAGGTTCGATAGAGACTTGGAAGCACTCTTCTGAGCCGCCCGAGACATAGCAAAAGCGACGTTCTTGGCCTCCGAACTCAGTGCTGAGCGTAAGGCTATGCCGCTCGGACCATTCTCGGATCACGCCGTCGATCTCTGAGTAGGCCACTGACGCCTCCTGTTGCGACATGTTGAGGCTATCACCACCTAGCCGTCCGCAGACCACCCGTTGGCGACCATCGCGATGTCTGGTGATATCCGCCATTGCCGCCGGAGTTCGAGATGCCGCTTTTCCGCTATCATATTACCTGCGGCACCGAGACGAGGACGATCGAGCTTCGGAAAAGTAATCCCCAGGGCTGGCTGCTGGATGCTGTCACGGCGGCCTTCCCGGAGATCGCTTCACGAAGGGCCGCAGACGTCATGCGACTGCGGCTCGAAGCTGTCAGCGGCGTAAAACAATCCTGGCGGGCCATGCTCCCTGATGAGCGCCCCGACCTAATGATCCAGGTCTCCGAAGCGCGCCGCTGACGTCCGCAGCCCACCCTTCGCCGCCACCTGGAACGACAGCTTTCCGGCTTTGGGCTGTCGTCTGTTTCGCTCACGAAAAGGGCCGGCGTTTCCGCCGGCCCTTTCCCATTTCCGCTGGATCGCGGGACCTACCAGATCTTCACGCGGTCCGCTGGGGCGACGTACAGCTTGTCGCCCGGCTTGACGTCGAAGGCGGCGTACCAGCCTGGCTGGTTCCGGACCGTGCCGTTGACGCGGTAGACGGCCGGCGAGTGCGGGTCGCTGGCGATCTGCTGCTTCAGCGCGTCGTCGCGCGACTTCTGGCGCCAGACCTGGGCCCAGCCCAGATAGACGCGCTGGTCGCCGGTGAAGCCGTCCAGGACCGGCGAGGGCTTGCCCTGCAGCGACACGTGATAGGCGTCCAGGCCAAAGCCCAGGCCCGACAGGTCGCCGATGTTCTCGCCCATGGTCAGGTCGCCGTTGACGTGCATGCCCGGGAAGGGCTCGAACGCCGAGTACTGCTTGCCCAGCTTGTTCTTCTGCACGTCGAACTTGGCGGCGTCTTCCGCCGTCCACCAGTCGCGCAGCACGCCGTCGCCGTCGGACTTGCGGCCCTGGTCGTCGAAGCCGTGGCCGATCTCGTGGCCGATCACGCCGCCGATGCCGCCGTAGTTGACGGCCGGGTCCGCGTCCGGATGGAAGAACGGGGCCTGCAGGATGGCGGCCGGGAACACGATCTCGTTGTTGACCGAGTTGTAGTAGGCGTTGACCGTCTGCGGGGTCATGCCCCACTCGGTCTTGTCGACCGGCTGGTTCAGGCGCTCGACGTCGTGGCGATAGTCCCAGGCGGCTTCGCGCAGGGCGTTGCCATAGGCGTCGCCTTCCTTGATCTCCAGCTTGGAATAGTCGCGCCACTTGTCGGGATAGCCGATCTTGACGGTGAACTTGGCTAGCTTGTCCTGGGCCTTGGCCTTGGTCTCGGCGCCCATCCAGTCCGACGCGTCGATGCGGGTCTTCAGGACGGTGCGGATGTCGCCGACCAGGGCGACCATCTTGGCCTTCGAGGCCGGCGGGAAGTAGGCGGCGACATATTCCTTGCCGACCGCTTCGCCCAGCAGGCCGTTGACCTGGGCGACGCCGCGCTTCCAGCGCGGGCGCTGCTCGGGCTGGCCCGACAGGGTCTTGTTGCGGAACTCGAAGCTGGCGTCGACGAAGCGCTTGGACAGCATCGGGGCCGCGCCGTCGATCACCTTGAACACCTGCCAGGCCTTCAGGGTCTCGATCGGGGTGTCGGCATAGATCTTGGCGTATTTCGGGAACGAGGTGTTGGTCGTCACGATGACGCGGTCGATCTTCGGCAGTTCCGTGCCGACCAGGTAGCGGTTCCAGTCGTAGCCCGGCGTCTGGGCCTGCAGCTCGGCCAGGGTGGCCGGATTGTAGGTCTTGTCGCGGTTGCGGCGCTCGACCCGGCTCCAGGAGGCCTCGGCCAGCTTGGTTTCGAAGTCGACCACGGCCTTGGCGTTCTGCGCCGGCTTTTCCCAGCCGCCCAGGGTCAGCATCTTCTCGACATAGGCCAGATAGGCCGTCTTCTTGTCGGCGAACTTGGCGTCCAGATAGTAGTCGCGGTCGGGCAGGCTGAGGCCGCCGGTCGCGGCGTAGACGGCGTAGGCGTTCGGGCTCTTGGCGTCGGTCGAGACGCCCAGGCCGATCAGGGCCGAATAGGGCGTGGTCGAGCTCTTGCCCATCAGGGCGGTGAACTCGTCCTTGGTCTTGACCTTCTGGACGCCGGCCAGCCACGGCTTGATCGGGGCGGCGTCGAGCTTCTCGATGGCGGCTTCGTCCATGAACGCGCGGTAGGCGGCGCCGATCTTGGCCTTGTCGCCGGTGGTGGCCTTGTCGGCGGCCGCGGCCTCGATCAGGGCCTTGGTGCGGGCTTCCGACAGCTCGGCCAGCTTGTCGAAGTTACCGTAGCGGGTGCGGTCCGACGGGATCACCGTCCTGGCGTCCCAGGCGCCGTTGGCGAACTTGTAGAAGTCGTCGCCCGGCTTCACCGAGGTGTCCATGCCCGAGAGGTCGAAACCCCAGGTCCCGTAGCGCGGCGACTCCAGCGAGGTGACGTCGCCCGAGGCCACGCCCTCGGCGAGCGAGGGCAGCAGCGATTGCACCGTGCAGGCGTCGTTGACGCAGGGGTGCTCCTCGTGGGCTTGCGCCCCGAAGGCCGACAGAGACAGCGCCGCGATCGCCGCGGCGCCGAACCAAACTCGTTTCATGGAAGTCGCATCCGTTGGTGTGAGCTGGAGCGCGGCAGCCGAAAGTGTGAGCGGTTTCGGCGGCCGCCACGCTCCAGGTGTTTGAGGCAGAGCCTGTCCGTTTCGATTTTCATCGGAAACGGACAGGCTCTGGCCGGCAATCTGCACGGACGCGGAATATTTGCTCCCTTAAAAAAAGTTCATGTAGCCCATTTTCGACTCGTCAGTGCTTGTGCTCGGCCATGGCTGGAGCCCGCCCGCCGGACGGCGGGGTCAGTTGCACGACCAGGTCGACCCGCGCCTTGCGGCCGTTGTCGAAGACCAGGGTCACGGGAACTTTTTGCCCCACGGTCTGGGCCGCTTTCAGCGACAGGATCATGAGGTGGTAGCCGCCGGGGGCGAAGGCGACCTGGCCGCCGGCCGGGATCACCACGCCCTTGTCCAGTTCGCGCATGGTCATGACGCCGCCCACCATGGCCGACTGGTGGATCTCGACCGAGGCGGCGGCCGGGGTTTCCACCCGCCTGAGGGTCACCGGCGTCTTGCCGGCGTTGTCGATGGTCATGAAGCCCACCCCGTTCATGCCGGCCTGGGCCGGGCGGCTCCAGGGCTGGCGGATGGTCAGGGCGCCGAGCTTGTAGTCGCCGGCGTGAGCCAGCGGGGCGGCGACGGCGGCGGCCAGGATGGCGGTCAGGGCGATGGCGAACGGACGCGACATGGGCGCTCCTCCTCAGTGATGGTCGGGCGTCAGCCCTATGAAGCCCTTGGCTGGCGGACGCTAGTGATGCCCTGTCTGCGCCGCCGGCTTCTTCTTCGGCGCGCGCAGGAGCATGCCGCGCGCGATCTCCTCCTCGCCGATCAGGGCGTGGGTGGCGCCCATCTGCTTGAGAAGCGCGACGTCGGCGTCGGTATAGGCCCGGGCGACGATCTCGCAGTTGGGGTTGGCGGCGCGGGCCTGTTCGATGATGCGGCTGGCCTCGAACGGGCTGGGCACGGCGACGAACAGGTGGGTGGCCTTGTCGAGACCGGCCTTCAGCAGCACCTCGGGCTTGACCGCGTTGCCGCCGATCGTCTCGTAGCCGGCCTTGCGCAGCTCCTCGGCGCGCTCGGGATCATCCTCGATGACGACCAGCGGGGTCTTGGCCTTTAGGCCCTCGGCCACCAGCTTGCCGACCCGGCCATAGCCGACCAGCAGGGCGTGCGGCTTGGCGGCGGCCAGGATCGGCGGTTCGCCGGCCGCCTTGCGCTCCCTGGCGATCATCTTGGGCAGCACGCGGTCCAGCAGGGCGAACAGCAGCGGGTTCAGCAGGATCGACAGGATGGCGCCGGCCAAGATCAGGTCGCGCCCCTCGGGCGGCAGCAGCTTCAGCGAGACGCCCAGCCCCGCCAGGATGAACGAGAACTCGCCGATCTGAGCCAGGCTGGCCGAGATGGTCAGGGCGGTGCTCATCGGGCGGCGGAAGGCCAGGACGATGCCCAGGGCGAAGATCGACTTGCCGATGATGATGATCGCCACGGTGGCCAGCACTGCCAGCGGCTGCTCCAGCAGGACTTGATAGTTGAACAGCATGCCGATCGAGACGAAGAACAGCACGGCGAAGGCGTCGCGCAACGGCAGGGTCTCGTTGGCGGCCTGCTGGGAGAGCTCGCTCTCGGCCATGATCATGCCGGCGAAGAAGGCCCCCAGGGCGAAGGACACGCCGAACAGCGCGGCCGAGCCGAAGGCGACGCCCAGGGCGATGGCCAGCACGCCCAGGCGGAACAGCTCGCGCGAGCCGGTGTGGGCGACGCGGTGCAGGATCCACGGGATCACCCGGCGACCGACGATCAGCATCAGGGCCACGAAGGCCACGACCTTGCCGATGGTGATGGCGAAGGCGCCCAGGACGCCGCCGCCCAGGAAACCGGAAGCGGCCTGGTTGGCCGGGGCCTCGCCGCCCAGCACGCCGGACAGGGCGGGCAGCAGGACCAGCGCCAGCACCATGGCCAGGTCCTCGACGATCAGCCAGCCGACCGCGATCTTGCCACGTCCGGTCTCGATCAGCCGTCGCTCCTGAAGCGCGCGCAGCAGCACGACGGTCGAGGCGACCGACAGGGCCAGGCCGAAGACGATCCCCGCCCCGACGCTCCAGCCCAGAAAGACCGCCAGGCCCAGGCCCATCGCCGTCGCCGCCGCGATCTGCACGACCGCGCCGGGGATGGCGATGTTCTTCACCGCCATCAGGTCCTTCAGCGAGAAGTGCAGACCGACCCCGAACATCAGCAGGATCACGCCGATCTCGGCCAGCTGGGGCGCCAGCTCCTGGTCGGCCACGTAGCCGGGCGTGAACGGCCCGACCAGCACCCCGGCCAGCAGATAGCCGACCAGCACCGGCAGTTTCAGCCGGTTGGCGATGGCGCCGAAGATGAAAGCGAGACCGAGACCCGCGACGATGGTGGCGATCAGCGAGGTGTGGTGCAAAGGCTCTCCTTGACGATCAGCTTTTTCGGGCGTACTCAACCAATATGGGTGATAAAACCCAGGTACGCCAGATGCCGCACGCAAAAATTCTCCTTCCGGCGCAATGCCGGGCCGCTCGCGGGCTGATCAATTGGTCCCAGGGCGAGCTTGCCGACAAGGCGGGCGTTTCGCGCAGCACGGTCAAGGACTTCGAGACCGAGCGTCATGCGTTGCACCATAGCACCGAGCGCCTCCTGATCGACGCGATCGAGGCCGGCGGGGTGTCGCTGATCGCGGCGGGTGAAGCTGGGGCGGGCGTGCGTCTGAAGAGAGCTGACTAGGATCAACGAGGAGGGCGCGTGGCGCACGAGGTTTCACCAGAGAGCTACAAGGACCTGGTCCTGTTCCTGGCGACCGCCGGTATCGTCGCGCCGCTCTTCAAGCGGCTGAAAATCAATCCGATTCTGGGCTATCTGCTGGCCGGGGTGATCCTGGGGCCGTTCGGCCTGGGCCGGTTCATCCCCTACGCCCCGTGGCTGGACTACGTCACCGTCGACAACCCCGCCGAAATCGCCCAGCTGGCCGAGTTCGGGGTCGTGTTCCTGCTGTTCATGATCGGGCTGGAGCTGTCGTGGGAGCGCCTGCGGCTGATGCGCCGATGGGTGTTCGGCCTGGGCGCGATCCAGGTGATCGCCTGCTCGCTGGGCCTGGGCGCGGTGGCCATGCTGCTGGGCCAGAGCCCGGTGGCGGCCCTGACCATCGGCGCGGCCCTGACCCTGTCGTCGACCGCCATCGCCGTGCCGGTGCTCGCCGAGCGCCGCCGCCTGCATTCCGAAGCCGGCCGCGCCACCTTCTCGGTGCTGCTGTTCCAGGACCTGGCCGTGGCGCCGATCCTGATCACCCTGGCCATTCTCGGCCGCGGCCATGGATCGTTCCAGGTCAAGGACCTGCTGGCCCTGGCCCCCGCGGCCGTGGGCCTGGGCGCGATCGTGCTGGTCGGGCGCCTGGCGCTGCGGCCCATGCTGAAGTCCGTCGCCAAGGCCAAGAGCGAAGAGATGTTCATGGCCGCCTGCCTGCTGGTGATCATCGGCGCGGGTCTGGTCAGCGCGCTCTCGGGCCTGTCGATGGCGCTGGGCGCCTTCGTCGCCGGCATCCTGCTGGCCGAGACCGAGTATCGCCACGAGGTCGAGGTCAAGATCGAGCCGTTCAAGGGCCTGCTGCTGAGCCTGTTCTTCGTCTCGCTGGGCATCCGCCTGGATCTCTCCCTGCTGGCCGCCCAGCCGGTGGCGATCCTGGCCACGGCGGTCGGCCTGATGCTGCTGAAGACGGCCGTGGTCTTCGTCGGCGGCCTGGCCATGGGCCTGAACCGGCGCGCGGCGATCGAGGCCGGCCTGATCCTGGCGGCCGGCGGCGAGTTCGCCTTCGTGCTGCTGGACAAGGCCATCGACGCCGAAGTGGTGTCGCGGCCGCTGGGCCAGGCGGTGCTGGTCTCGGCCACCCTGACCATGTTCCTGATCCCGGCCCTGGCGGCGCTGGGCGGGTATCTGGGCCGCAAGAGCGCGCCGCTGCCGATCAGCGAAACCCCGCCGTCCACGCCGCGCGAGCCGGACCGCGTCGGTCCCGAGCCGGCCGGCCAGGTGCTGGTCATCGGCTATGGCCGGGTCGGCAAGCTGGTCGGCGACATGCTGGGCCGCCACGAGCTGTCATGGATCGCCGTCGAGCGCGACGCGCGTCTGGTCGAGCAGGGACGGCGCAACGGCGAGCGCATCTATTATGGCGACGCCTCGCGGCTCGAGCTTCTGGAGCGCTGCGGCCTGGCCACGGCCAAGGCGGTGGTGGTGACCATGGACGCCTTCGAGGTGGCCGAAGCCGTGGTCGCCGCCGCGCGCGGGGCCCGGCCGGACGTGCCGATCGTGGTCCGCGCCCGCGACGCCCACCACGCCGCGCGGCTCTACGAGCTGGGCGCCACCGACGCCGTGCCCGAGACCATCGAGGCCTCGCTGCAGCTGTCCGAGGCCGTGCTGGTCGATATCGGCGTGCCGATGGGCCTGGTCATCGCCTCGATCCACGCGCGCCGCGACGAGTACCGCAAGAAACTGAACCGCCCCGACGCCCTGGGCGGTCGCCGCCGACGTCTGCGCGACGCCTCTCTGTGAGAAGACGCTAGAGCATTTTCCGACGAAGTGGACACCGGTTCGTCGTCAGAAAATGCGTTAAAACAAGAGCCTAGAGCAGTTTACCGATCCAGTTGGATCGGGAAATGCTCTAGACCGCTTCCGCCCGGTACCGCCGGCGGTGATGGCCCGCCGCCTTCACGAGGCGCAGGAAATGCGGGCAGTCCATCAGTAGCGGGACCTTGCAGTCGGCGGCGTGGGCCAGGCCCTCGCGCAGTCGGATCAGCTGTTCGATGCGGCGGTCCAGGTCGACGGTCTTGGCGCGAAGGGCCGCGCGGTCGATGTCTCGGCCGGTTCGCTGGGGGCCGTCCAGCATCCCGCCGATCTCGTCCAGCGAGAAGCCGCAGGCCCGGCCCAGGGCGATCAGCGACAGCCGCTCGATCACGGCCGGGGCGAACAGCCGCTTGAGGCCCCGCCGGCCGGTCGAGGCGATCAGCCCCTTTTCCTCGTAGAACCGCAGGGCCGAGGCCCGCACGCCGGTCCGTTTCGCCAGGTCTGAAATATCAATCTCGAACACCGCTTGACCTCAAGTGCGCTTTAACTTGCAGGATGCGTGAAGACGACGATCGCAACAACAGGGAGACGCGCGTGAGCGACCAGGACATGGCGGCCTATTGGGACCGCGCCGGGAAGGTATGGGTCGAGCAGCAGGGGCTGCTGGACCGGATGTACCGGCCGATCGCCCGGGCGGTGGTCGAGGCGGCCGACCTTCGCAACGGCGAGGCGGTGCTGGATGTCGGCTGCGGCGCGGGCGCGACGACCTTCGAGGCGGCGTGGCGCGTGGGGCCGACGGGCCGCGCGGTCGGCGTCGACATCTCGCCGGCGCTGCTGGCGCTGGCGCGGCGCCGGGCGGGCGAGGATGGTCTGGAGGGCGTGGACTTCCTGCAGGCCGACGCCCAGACCCACGCCTTCAAGGCCGACTTCGACGCCATCGTCTCGCGGTTCGGGGTGATGTTCTTCCCCGATCCTGTCGCGGCCTTCGCCAATCTGCGCGCGGCCTTGAAGCTCGGCGGCCGCCTGGCCTTCGCCTGCTGGCGCGGGCCCGAGGACAACGCCATCACGACGGTCCCGCTGGCGGCCGCCGCGCCGTTCCTGCCGAGCCTCCCGAAGTTCGAGAAGGACGCGCCGGGCCGCTTCGGCTTCGCCGATCCGGACCGGGTGCTGGCGATCCTGCAACAGAGCGGCTGGCGCGACGTAGTGGTTGATCCGCTGGACGACCCGACGCCGGTCAGCGCCGAGGAGCTGCTGACCATGAGCCTGCGCGTCGGTCCGCTGAACCCGATCCTAACAGGCCAGGACGAGGCCGTGCGCGAGACGGTTGGAGAAGCGGTGACGAAGGCGCTGGAGCCTTACGTGAAGGATGGCGTCGCCGAGATGAACTCGGCCTGCTGGCTGGTGACCGCGAAGGCTTGAGTTTCGGCCTGTTCGCCTCTAATGACTTCTGGGTCATTAAAGGCGAGCAGGCATGCAGGCCGGAAATCCCAAATGGCGTCGACGCGCCGAGGCGCGGCCGGGCGAGATCGTCCAGGCGGCGTTCGAGGTGTTCGCGGAGAAGGGCTTCGCCGCCGCCAAGCTGGACGAGATCGCCGCCCGGGCCGGCGTCTCGAAGGGCGCGCTCTATCTCTATTTCGAGACCAAGGAGGACATCTTCCGCGCGGTGGTCCGCGAGGCGGTGGCGCCGAACCTGGACATGGTCGAGGCCATGCTGGCCCAGGCCACGATCCCCTTTCCCGACATGCTGCGCCTGATGTTCGCCCGCGTCGCCTCGGTGATCGTGACCACGAGGCTGGGGGCGGTGGCCAAGCTGGTCATCGGCGAGTCGCGAAACTTCCCGGAGCTGGCCCGCGTCTGGCACGACGAGGTGGTCAGCCGCGCCCTGTCGGCGATCGGAAGCGCGATCCGGCGGGGCCAGGAGCGCGGCGAGGTCCGGCCGGGCGACCCGCGCCTGCAGGCCTTCAGCATCATGGGGCCCATCCTGACCGGCGTGATCTGGCGCGAAACCTTCACCCCCGTCGGCGCGCCCGCCGTCGATCTGGAGGCGCTGATCGCCCAGCACGCCGACACGGTGCTGCTGGGCCTGACGCCGCGTCCGGAGGGTAAGTCTTGAAGCCCGCCGTCCGCATCGTCGCCGTCGTGGCGGGCGTCGGTCTGGCCGGCTTCCTGGGCTGGCGGCTGCTGGGGCCGGACGCCCATCGGCCGCATCGGCTGTCGGGCTATGTGGAGGGCGAGACGCTGTATGTCGGGGCCGCGAACGCGGGCCTGGTCAGCACGGTGGCCGTCCAGCGCGGTGATCGGGTGAGAGCCGGCCAGCCGCTGTTCGCCCTGGACGCGGCCCAGCTGACCGCCGCCCGCGACCAGGCCGCCGCCCAGGTGGCGATCGCGCAGGCTCAGCTGCGCGACGCCGAGAAGGGTCAGCGCCCGCAGGAACTGGCCGTCTATGACGCCGAGCGCGCCGCCACCGAGGCTCAGATCCGCCAGGCCCGGTCGGACCATGACCGCATCGCGCCGCTGGTGGCCAAGGGCATCTATGCGCCGGCGCGTCTCGACCAGGCCAAGGCCGCGCTCGACACCGCCCGCGCCAACGCCGCGGCCGTGGCGCGGCGCAAGACCGTCGGCGGGCTGGGCGCGCGGCCGGACGCCGTGGCCGCGGCCCAGTCCGCTGTCGCCTCGGCCCGCGAGACCCTGACCGCCGCCCAGTCGCGTCTGGATCAGATCAGCCCCAAGGCCCCGGCCGCCGCCCGGGTGCAGGACGTCTTCTACCAGCCCGGCGAGTGGGCGGCCGCCAACCAGCCGGTCGTGGCCCTGCTGTCCGACGACCGCGTGCGGCTACGCTTCTTCGCGCCCGAGGCCGAGGTGGCGCGCTATCGGCCGGGAACGATCGTCCGCTTCTCGTGCGACGGCTGCGGGGCCGAGCGCTCGGCGCGGATCAACTATGTCAGCCCTCGGTCGGAATTCACCCCGCCGGTGATCTACAGCCGCGAGGCCCGCCAGCGCCTGGTGTTCCTGGTCGAGGCGAAGCCCGAGCCCGGTCCGGCCCTGGCGCCGGGCCAGCCGGTCGACATCGTTCCTCTGGATGGCTCGTCCAAGGGGGATGGCCGGTGAACGACCTGGCCGTCGATGTCCGGGGGCTGAACAAGAGCTTCGGCCCGCGCCACGTGGTGCGGGACCTGGCGATCCAGGTCGGGGCGGGCAAGATCACGGGCTTCCTGGGACCCAACGGCTCGGGCAAGACCACGACCCTGCGGATGCTGTGTGGCCTGCTGACTCCCGACAGCGGCGAAGGGGAGGTGCTGGGTCTCGACTTCCGCAAGGACGCCGAGGCGGTCAAGCGCCAGACCGGCTACATGACCCAGAAGTTCTCGCTCTACGAGGACCTGTCGATCGAGGAGAATCTCGATTTCGTGGCCCGGGTCCACGAGCTGGACCGCCGCCGCGAGCGGGTGAAGGACAGCCTCGACCGCCTGGGCCTGACCGCCCGCAGGAAGCAACTGGCCGGCAGCCTGTCGGGCGGCTGGAAGCAACGCCTGGCCCTGGCCGCCAGCGTCATGCACGAACCCAGGCTGCTGCTGCTCGACGAGCCGACCGCCGGCGTCGATCCCAAGGCGCGGCGCGAGTTCTGGGACGAGATCCACGCCCTGTCGGCCGAGGGCCTGACCGTGATGGTCTCGACCCACTACATGGACGAGGCCGAGCGCTGCCACGACATCGCCTACATCGCCTACGGCAAGCTGATGGCGCGGGGCACGGCCGAAGCGGTGATCGCCGAGAGCGGCCTCATCACGTTCCGCGCCGAGGGGCAGACGGCCGAAGGACTGGGCGCGGATCGCCTGGCCGGGGATCTCGCCACGGCGCCCGGCGTGCTGATGGCCGCGCCGTTCGGGTCGGCCCTGCACGTCAGCGGACCCGACCGCGGGGCGCTGGAGGCGGCCATCGCGCCCTATCGCAAGCCGCCCCTGGAATGGACCGAGGTCCAGCCGACCCTGGAGGACGTGTTCATCCGGCTGATGGATCAGTCGTCGGACAATTTCCAATGAGCGCCCGAGGCGGCAGGGGGAGGCGGCTCTCCGGCGCGCGCATCCTGGCGGTGCTGATCAAGGAGTTCATTCAGCTCACGCGCGACCGGCTGACCTACGCCATGATCCTGGTCATGCCGATCGTGCAACTGCTGCTGTTCGGCTACGCCATCAACAACGACCCGCGGAACCTGCCGATGGCGGTGCTGGTGCAGGACCAGGGGCCGATGGCGCGCTCGACTCTCTCGGCCCTGGTCAACAGCGGCTATTTCGAGATCGTTCGCACGGCGACGTCTCCCCGGGAGCTGGACGAAGCCGTGGCGCGCGGCGAGGCGCAGTTCGCCCTGACGATACCCGCCGACTTCACGCGGCGCGTGGTGCGCGGCGACGCGGCCCAGATCCTGGTCGAGGCCGACGCCTCGGACCCCGCCGCGACAGGCGGGGCGCTCGCGGCGCTGTCCAGCCTGCCCCGGACGGCCCTGACGCGCGATCTGGTGGGGGCGGTCGCCCCAAGGAGCCAAGGGGCGGCGGGCGGCGACCCGTTCGAGGTGGTGATCCACCGCCGCTACAACCCGGAGGCCATCACCGCCTATAACATCGTGCCGGGCCTGCTGGGGGTGATCCTGTCGATGACCCTGGTGATGATGACCGCGCTGGGCGTCACGCGGGAATATGAGCGCGGCACCATGGAGAGCCTGCTGGCCACGCCGGCCCGGCCGATCGAGGTGATGATCGGCAAGCTGACGCCCTATGTCGCCGTCGGCGTGATCCAGACGGTGGTGATCCTGGTCCTGGCCAAGGCCCTGTTCGCCGTGCCGATGGGAAGCTCTGATCTTCTTGGGGGCTGGCTGGCCCTGAGCCTGGGCGTCCTGCTGTTCATCATCGGATCGCTGGCCCTGGGCTTCCTGATCTCGACCGTGGCCCGCACCCAGCTGCAGGCGATGCAGATGTCATTCTTCTACATCATGCCCTCGATCCTGCTGTCGGGCTTCATGTTCCCGTTCCGGGGAATGCCGCAATGGGCTCAGGCCCTGGGCGGCGTGATCCCGGTGACGCACTTTCTCAGAGTCGTGCGCGGCGCCTTGCTCAAGGGGCTGGACGCCGCCGAGCTTTGGCCAAGTCTTTCCGCGCTCGGATTGTTTGTCGTCGCGATCTCCGGCCTGGCCATGGCGCGGTACCGGACCACTCTGGATTAGGCTGACGTTCTCCAGGACCTGACTGAAGAGGTTGAAATGTGCGGTTTTTAGGCGACGCTTTGCGAATGCTTGATCGTTTCCCACCTTCAAGCCCTTGCGCGCGACCTGTTCACGTGCGAACCCAGCGGAGCTGACGCTTATCTGCAGTGGATGTCGGCGGGCACGCTCGGAAGTTGATTTCTGAGGGGCGGTCTTGTTTGGCTTTCCTGAGCAAAGGGCAGGGGGGCGAAACCTGACGAGTGTGTCTTTGCTGACACTTTCCCGTGGCGTTCGCCTTGGTATAACAGTGCTCGGTCGGTATCCGGCCTGGGCAGGGCAATAGAGGGCTCTTCAACGATGAAACTCAACCTCCTGGCAGGAGCTGCTCTGGTCGCGGTGTTCGCCGCGTCGGGCGTTTCGGCCCAAGAGACCGGCTGGTACGGCGCGGTCGACCTCGGCTATCACTGGCCGCAATCGCTCGGCTCGCAGTCGAACCAGACCCTGCCGGACGGCGAATTCGCTCACTGGTCGTGGAAGTCCGAGAAGGACTGGACCGGCTTCGTGCGCCTTGGCTACCAATTCAACCCGCACGTCCGCGCTGAAGTCGAAGGCGGCTATCGCCCCGGCGACCTGGTGAGCGTCCGCGGCCCGGCCGTGCGTTCGCCGATCGGTCTCTGCACCCCCGGCGTGACCCGCACTACGGCGGCCGCGACCTGCGGCTCGCCGAGCGGCTCGATCGACGCCTGGACCCTGATGGCGAACGTCATCTATGACTTCGCTCCGGACGCCTGGCTGAACCCCTTCGTCGGCGTCGGCGTCGGCATCAACCGTCTGGACGTCAAGGCCCTGGGCCAGTTCAGCAACGTCCCGGGCGCCATCTCGGCGACCAACCCGGCGGTCCAGAACCTGACGGTTGACGACGACGATATCGCGTTCGCCTACCAAGGTCTGGCCGGCGCTTCGATCAAGGCGACCGACAAGCTGAAGATCGACGTCACCTACCGCTACATCACCGGCGCCGAGCACAACTGGTCGTCGACCGGCTCGCACTTCATCCAGCCGGGCGCCTTCAAGGGCCAGTACAAGGACCAGTCGGTGACCGTGGGTCTCCGCTACTCGTTCGCGTCGCCGCCCCCGCCGCCGCCGCCCCCGCCGCCGCCGCCGCCGCCTCCGCCCCCGCCTCCGCCGCCTCCCCCGCCGCCGCCTCCGCCGCCGCCGCAGTATGAGGCCCGCGAGTTCATCGTGTACTTCCCGTTCGACCAATCGGTCCTGACGCCGGAAGCGCAATCGGTGGTCACGGAAGCCGCGAAGTACTCGAACGACGGTCACGCGACGAAGATCATCGTCGTCGGCCACACCGACACGTCGGGTTCGCCGAAGTACAACGTGAAGCTCTCGGAACGCCGCGCCAAGGCCGTCGCTGACGCCCTGGTCTCGCAAGGCGTCCCGGCCGCCGTGCTCGGCGTCGACTGGAAGGGCGAAAGCGCTCCGGCCGTCGCCACCGGCGACGGTGTGAAGGAACCGCTGAACCGCCGTTCCACGATCTCGATCAACTTCTAAGATCGAATCGACTGAAGACTTGGGAGGGCCCGGCGGCAACGCCGGGCCCTTTCTCTTTGTCCGGCGCCGAGCGGGCGCCGTTTGAGCCGTCCGGCGACGCTTGGCGGCGCGGCCGCCGACCCCATATCCGACCTGAAGGCCCGGTTTGTTGGGCTTTCGCGGCGGTCGCGCGAGAGGCGAGCTCGCGAGCGCCGTCCACCGCCGACCACCATCCCTTGTGGCCCTCCTGTTAACGAACGACGTTGTCCGGGGGCGGATGTCCTGGAGCGCCTTGCGGCGTCCTGTCGCGGGTGAAAAAAGTTCGCCTATGCAACCCCTTGATCCTGCCTCACAAGTTCGGGGCGTTCACAGGTTGTTAACGAAAAACTCAGGGCGCAGCCGTTGACGAGTCATTCACCACTGTGGCCCCATATGTGGGTTGAGGGGGCTCCTCAGCCACAAGATATAGCGGCTGACCGGGGCATGTCCCTTCTCCGGAACACGCTGATTGAGCAATGGATTTGGTCATGAACGGCAGTGAAGCGGCGAAGACGAACATCCGGAACGAGGCCCGTCTGGCCGCGATCAAGCCCGCCAAGCGCCCGCAGCTGGCGCTGGTGCAGAAGGTGCTGGTCGATCGCTCGCGCGACGCCCTGCTGACCGACTTCGGCAAGACCACGCTGGAAGACCGCTACCTGCTGCCGGGCGAGTCCTACCAGGACATGTTCGCCCGCGTGTCGACGGCCTTCGCCGACGACGCCGACCACGCCCAGCGCGTCTACGACTATATGAGCCGCCTGTGGTTCATGCCGGCCACCCCGGTGCTGTCGAACGGCGGCGCCGATCGCGGCCTGCCGATCAGCTGCTTCCTCAACGCCGTCAACGACAGCCTGGACGGCATCCTGGGCGTCTGGAACGAGAACGTCTGGCTGGCGGCTAACGGCGGCGGCATCGGCACCTACTGGGGCGGAGTCCGCTCGATCGGCGAGAAGGTCAAGGGCCAGGGCCAGACCTCGGGCATCATCCCCTTCATCCGCGTGATGGACTCGCTGACCCTGGCGATTTCGCAGGGCAGCCTACGTCGCGGCTCGGCCGCCGTCTATCTCGACATTCACCACCCGGAGATCGAGGAGTTCCTCGAGATCCGCAAGCCGTCGGGCGACTTCAACCGCAAGTCCCTGAACCTGCACCACGGTCTCTCCATCACCGACGATTTCATGCACGCCGTGCGTGACGGGACCAAGTTCGGCCTGCGCTCGCCCAAGACCAACGAGGTCCTGCGCGAAGTCGACGCCCGCGCCCTGTGGCAGAAGGTCCTGGAGCTGCGCCTGCAGACCGGCGAGCCCTACCTGATCTTCTCCGACACGGTGAACCGCGCCATGCCCTCGTTCCAGCGCGAGCTGGGCCTGAAGGTGCGCCAGTCGAACCTGTGCAGCGAGATCATGCTGCACACCGGCACCGACCACCTGGGCCAGGAGCGCACCGCCGTCTGCTGCCTGTCGTCGGTCAACGCCGAGACCTATCTGGAGTGGCGCGACCACCCGACGTTCATCGAGGACGTCATGCGCTTCCTCGACAACGTCCTGCAGGATTTCATCGATCGCGCCCCGGACGCGGCCTCGACCGCAGCCTACGCCGCCATGCGCGAGCGTTCGGTGGGCCTGGGCCTGATGGGCTTCCACAGCTTCCTGCAGAGCCAGAACGTGCCGTTCGAAAGCGCCCTGGCCAAGAGCTGGAACATGCGGATGTTCAAGCACCTGCGCCGCGAGGCCGACAAGGCCTCGATCGCCCTGGGCGAAGAGAAGGGCCCGTGCCCGGACGCCGCCGATCGCGGCTCCAAGGAGCGCTTCTCGCACAAGCTGGCCATCGCCCCGACCGCCTCGATCTCGATCATCTGCGGCGGCACCTCGGCGGGCATCGAGCCGATCCCGGCCAATATCTACACCCACAAGACCCTGTCGGGCTCGTTCGCGGTGAAGAACCCCTATCTGGAGAAGCTGCTCGAGGAGAAGGGCCAGAACACCGACGCGGTGTGGGGTTCGATCCTGGAACAGGAAGGCTCGGTCCAGCACCTGGACTTCCTGAGCCAGGACGAGAAGGACGTCTACAAGACCGCCTTCGAGCTGGACCAGCGCTGGGTGGTTGAGCTGGCCGCCGACCGCACGCCGGAAATCTGCCAGAGCCAGTCGGTCAACATCTTCCTGCCGGGCGACGTCGACAAGTGGGACCTGCACATGCTGCACTGGCAGGCCTGGGAGCGGGGCGTGAAGAGCCTCTACTACCTGCGCTCCAAGTCGGTGCAGCGCGCGGCCTATGCCGGCGCCGAGGACAAGGTCGCGGCGGTCCCGGGCGCGGGCGGCTTCGACGTCCCGGAAAAGACCGACTACGACGAGTGCCTTGCCTGTCAGTAGGCGTGGCCCGTCGGTAGGCCCGGCGACCAGGATCTGTGAAAGAGACGGCGGCGCGAGAAATCGCGCCGCCGTTTCACGTTCCGGGAACCTTGGTCTGTCACAACGGGTTCAGACCCTGTGCGTTTTCGCCGCGATGGACACGCGGAGAAACGGGCGTAGGCTGAGTGTCCGATTGGATTGGGGAATCCGTGATGCGGGTCGCTGGGGAGCGTACCGTTTTCTGCCTGATGGCCGTGATCGCGGGCATGGCGGCCGGCCACGCCGGCGTCGCTTGCGCGGCTCAGAAGGTCGGCAAGGCCGCGCCCGCGCCGGCTCCCAAGCCCCTCGCGCCGATCTCCTTTCAGGTAAAGCCCGAGAGCCTGCGTCCGCTTGATCCCGAAAGCGCCACGGGGTTCGCGGCCCGCGATCTCGACGCGCCCCAGGGCAAGGTCGAGGGCGGTTTCGCGCTGTCGCCCGCCGCCGCCCTGGCCGGCGACGCCCGCATCCTCGAGGCCGATCGCTTCTACGACGGCGCGGGTCCCGTGACCTGGCGCTCCAACGCCTTCAGCCACCAGGCCAAGGCCGGCGGTCCGATCGACTCGGTCCGCGTCTCGATGGCCGGCATGGCGCCGACCGCCGCCTATGCGCCGCTGACCCTGGTCCGCCCCGACAACGAGGACGGCTACGCGCTGCGCGAGGTCGATGTGACCGTGACGCGCGGCTGGCCCTCGGCCATGTCGCTGGAAGGCCGCAGGTTCGCCCTCGACGTCACGCCGCACGCCGGCATCGGCTATGGCGGGGCCGGCGGCTCGGCCGAGGCCGGCGCCACCGTGCGCCTGGGCAAGAAGAAGAACATGGGCGCCCGGGTGAACGACGCCCTCGGCGTCCAGGACGGCAATGCGGCCTTCGGGACGCGCGGACGCTGGTACATCTTCGCCGCCGCCAGCGGCCGGGCCGTGGGCCTGAACATGCTGCGCGGCCAGAACGGCGACTGGAGCCGCGCGGGCCTGACCCAGGACGCCACCAGCAAACTGATCGGCGACAGTCAGGCCGGCGTCGCCTGGCGCCGCGGTCCGATGCAGGCCTCGCTGGGCTACATCCACCGCGAGATCAAGGCCAGGGAAGGCATCATGGGTCTGGCCACCCAGAAAGACGACGTGGTGGCCCTGTCGTTCAGCCTCAAGCCCCAGTGGTAGGCGCGCTCAAGCCGCTGGCGAGCGGACCAAAGGCCTATTAGGCTTGTGTTCCGGGCCGCTTTCATGCAGCTAGCGCCGTCCCTTCCACCAGCCGCCAAGCGAGATCATGAGCGATAGCGAGCCCCCGCGCCGCAAGACCCTGAGCCTGAAGAGCGCGGTCGCCGCGCCCGGTGGGCCGCCGCCGCTCGAGCGTATGGTCAAGCCGTCGGCCCGCGCCACCGTGTTCACGCCCCATGCCGCCCCGCCGCCGCCGGCCCCCGCGCCGACCGGCGACTGGAAGTGCAAGCCTTGCGGCACGCGTTTCGATCCGCCGACGGACATCCCCGACGAGGACTCGGTCCGCTGCCCGTCGTGCAACGCCCGCCTGGGCCTGGCGTCGGACTTCCGCGCCGATCCGCCGAATGTCGAAAAACTGCGCGCCCGGCACCTGAAGAAGGCTTAGGGGCGCTCACCAGCCGCCGTAGCGGGGCGAGAAGCGGGCTCTGAGATCATCGACCTCGCGCTCGGCGTCACGGATCGCCGCGTCGGCGCGGCGGCCGTCCTCGATCGCCTCCCGACGCTCGCGACGCAGCCGGTTCAGACGATCGCGCAGTTCGCGGATCTGCTCGTCGGTGAGCTTGGGATTGCGCAACTCATCCTCGACCCCGTCGGCCTGGCGGGCGCGTTTGTCGGCGCGCGCGTCGGCCGAGTTGAGATCCGATCGCGCCGACTCCAGCCGCTGCGTCGCCGCGTGGACCCGCTCGCCGTCCGCGTAGCCGCCCAGGAATTCGGCCTCGACCGGCGGCGGGCAGACCCCGGCATAGCTCTTGCCCTCGCGGCCGACCCGGAAGCCGTTCGGTTCGGTGCAGTAGCGTTTCAGCCCCTCGGCGCGTGCCGCGAAATAGGGGACGGGCTCCGGCGTCACCCCGACCTTGGCGCAGGCCTTGGCGTGGGCGTCGAGGCGGCTCATCGGGCGGCCGTCCACCCCGTCGCCGTAGCCGACCGCGCCCCAGTCGCCGCTCAGGCACTGCTCCTTGCTGATGGTCGCGCAGCCGACCGTGGTCAGTGCTCCAGCGACAGCCACCCCGACGATAAGGCTTCGCATCGATAGGCTCGGCATCCGAAAGCTCCCCTGGTGTCGGGCGAGCATAGAGCTTGGCCGTGTGAACCGTGGCTGAACGGCGTTCAGCGGCCGTTTCCGGGAAACCTAGGGCTCCAGCGGCGCCGTGATGCCTACCGGGCCCGGCTCGTCGCGGATGATCACGCCCGTGCCGCTGGACGGGGCGGGGAGCTGTTTCTTGAACAGGCCGCGCCACAGGCTCTGCTCCTCGACCGCGCTGGTCCACACCGTGCCCTCCAGCGCCTGCTGGCGCCCCGCGTCGTAGATGCGGCGCATCAGGTCGGTCTCGAACTTCAGCAGGTTGGTCCCCTCGAAGCTGTTGGGGATCGAGGCCACGCTGAGCGGCAGGTTGTGGCGCGAGCAGAAGCCGGCGGCGAGACTCAGCGCCTGGCGGTACGAGAACCGCAGCATGGTGTCGAAGCTGCGGGCCATGATCGAGGCCACGCCGGGCGGGGTCGACTGGGGCGAGGGATCCAGCACCGTATTGACGATCACATGCACCCGGCCGCGCCGGAAGCGGGGGCCGAGGTTGCGCCAGTGCAGCAGGGCGTCGGGCATCAGAAAGAGCGGCGCGGCGACGCCGCCGTCGACGTGCATTTCCTGGTGATGCTGGCCGTCGACCTCGACGTCGATCAGCTTGGGCGGGAAGATGCCCGGCACCGAGGACGAGGCGACGAGCAGGGTACGGAACAGTTTCAGAGCCGCGTCGCCGCCGTGGTTGGCGATCTCGCCCATGTCCCAGACCACGGCCCGCTGGCTGTCGAGATTGGTGGTGGCGATCAGCAGGCGCCGGCCCTTCAGGTGCTCGGCGGCGACCGCGTCGACCATCTCCTGGTCGACGAAGGTCTCGACCAGGGCGTCCAGACTCTCGCCCTTGAAGATGCTGGGGCCCAGCGCCGTCCCCAGGCGGCGGAAGCTGAGCAGCTCGGCCGCGTGGCCGCCGACATAGGCGTCGGTCAGGCGCTCGTCCCAGGCCGGGCCGAGGAACGCCAGGGGCGCGATCAGGGCCCCGGTGCTGACGCCGGTGACGATGGCGAAGTCGGGGCGGCGGCCCGCCTTGGTCAAACCCGCCAGGACGCCCGCGCCATAGGCGCCGCCGGACGCGCCGCCGGACAGGGCCAGGATGTTGAACTCGTCGCGGCCGATCAGCGAGCGCAGCGGCGCCAGGCGGTCGGCGGCGCTGCGCAGGGCGTCGTCGGCCTGGTCGACCGAGAGGCGCACGCCCGGGAAGCCCAGGGCCTCGACGTGGCGCTCCGACGTCGGCGCGGGCAGGCGCTTGCCGCGTAGCGGATCGGTGGCCTTCCTGTCCTTGAAGAAGCCCTGGAGGTTGATCTTGCCGGAGGGATCCTTTTCCAAGGAGGGCCTCTAGCGCGCGCCGGCCAGCACCACGCCCACCAGGACGGCCGCGTAGTGCAGGCCCGCGCCGCCGATGACGTGGCCGTGCCAGATGGCGCGGCGGAACTTAAGCCGTTGCATCAGGTAGAAGATGGTGCCGGTGGAATAGACCAGGCCGCCGATGGCCAGCAGCAGCAGGGCCACCCAGGACAGGCCGTCGATCATCGGCTTGATGGCGACCAGCACCAGCCAGCCGAGGGCGAGGTAGAGGCCGACCCAGAAGCGCTTGTCCAGGCCCGGCAGGAACAGCTTGGCCAGCACGCCCGCGCCGGCCACGGTCCAGACCGCCGTGGTCATGCCGATCGCCCACCAGCCGTGCAGGTTCTGGGTGGTGAAGGGCGTGTAGGAGGCGGCGATCATCACGAAGATGCCGGCATGGTCGAAGCGGCGCAGCAGCGGCCGCCAGCGGGCCTTGGCGAAGTTGTAGGCGGTCGACAGCGACAGCATCAGGATCAGCCCGACGGTATAGACGCTGACCGCGGCCACCTGCTGCAGATTGCCGATCCCGAAGGCCAGGCCCAGCAGGATGCCGCCGCCCAGCAGGGCGCAGGCCAGGCCGGCCAGGTGCACCACCAGGTCGGCGCACTTGGCGGCCGGGGTCGGATAATGCGTGGCGACCTCGGTGGCGATGATGTCGGTCGTGGTGGTCGTCATGGCCCCGCTCGATGCGAAATGCAGTACGTCCGAACGCTAGGTTCGTTCCGTGACATATAAGCGTCGATCATCGTGGCCGCGAAAGGGCGTCGGCGACACGATCGAGGTAAAAATCAGCGGAACCGAAAACCCCGTCCTTCGACAGGCTCGGGATGAGGTTTTCCACTGAAGCGATTTTGGTCCTCTTCCTGAGCTTGTCGAAGGACGGGGACCACGCAAAGGCGTCAGAAAAAGAGGCCCCTCTAAAAGAGAAGACCTCTGGCCCCGTCGAACATCAGCTTGCCGCCGACCGCGACCAGCAGCACGTAGATGACCTTATAGAAGCCCTCGGCCGGCACGCGGCGCACCACCCAGACCCCGCCCCAAGTCGAGGCGATGGCCAGGGGCAGCAGCACCCCGGCGGTGGCCAGCACCTTGGGCGTGAACTGGCCCAGGGCGATGTAGGCCGGCACCTTCATCCAGTTCACCACGGCGAAGAAGATGGCGCTGGTGCCGATGAAGGCGTCGCGCGGCAGGCGGCGCGGCAGGACGTAGATCTGGAACGGCGGGCCGCCGGCGTGGGCGATCTGGCTGGTGAAGCCGGCCGCCGCGCCGCACAGGGCGCCCAGCCACGGCCGGCCTGGGGTCGCCTCGACCTGGGCGGCGGCCTTGACGGCGCGCTCGACCCACAGGCGCTGCAGGGCGAAGGCCACCGAGATCAGACCGACGGCCAGCTCTACGGCGGCCTCCTTGACGAAGGCGGCCAGGGCCCAGCCCAGGAAGATCCCGACCGCGGCGGCCGGCAGCATCAGGATCAGCAGGCCCTTGTCCCAGCTCTTCCGGAAGGCCCAGACGCTGACCACGTCCTGGACCAGCAGGATCGGCAGGGTGATCGAGGCGGCCATCACGGGCGAGACGGCCAGGGCCATCACCGGCACCGCCACCACGCCGATCCCGGCGAAGCCGCCCTTGGCCAGGCCCAGCAGGATCACGGCGGGGATCGCCACCGCGTAGAAGAACGGATCGGTCAGCATGGGCCGGTGCTTAGCAGCAAGCCCCGCCCATGCCTATTCAGGCCAGGACGGGTCCCGTCCGACGTTCCAGGCTCAGGCTGAAGGCGGCCAGGGCGAGCGCGGAGAGGGGCACCACGGCGGCGACCAGGGGCACGGCGGCCAGGCCCGGGCCGTGGTCGATCACCGCCCCGCCCAGCCAGGCGCCGAAGGCGTTGCCCAGGTTGAAGGCGGCGATGTTCAGGCTCGAGGCCAGGCCCTGGCCCGCGCCGCCAGCCTGGCTCAGCACCCGCATCTGCAGCGGCGCGACGGTGGCGAAGGCGGCCGCGCCGAGCAGGAAGGCGGCGATCACCGCGCCGACCTGGCTATGGAAGGCGAAGGCCGATGCGCCCATGATGATCGTCAGCAGGATCAGGGTCCCGGCCAGGGCCGCGTTCAGGCTCCTGTCGGCCCAGCGGCCGCCGGCCAGGTTGCCGGCCACCAGGCCCGCGCCGAACACCAGCAGGATCGGCGAGACGGCGGCCTGCGAGAAGCCGGCCAGCTCCGTGAGGATCGGCTGAATATAGGTGAAGACCGCGAACACCCCGCCAAAGCCCAGCACGGTCATGGCCAGGCCCAGCTGCACCTGCGGGCGGGCCAGGACGGCGAACTCCTCGCGCAGCGGGGCGGGCTCGACCGTTTCCTTCGCGCTCGGAACCAGCACAGCCAGGACCACGAAGGCCAGGGCGCCGACGGCGGCCACGGCCCAGAAGGCCATCCGCCAGCCGAAGGCCAGGCCCAGCCACGCGCCGAACGGCACGCCCAGCAGGGTGGCCAGGGTCAGGCCGGTGAACATGATCGAGATCGCCGAGGCCTTGCGCTCGGGGGGCACCAGGGAGACGGCGACCAGCGCGCCGACGCCGAAGAACGTGCCGTGGGCCAGGGCCGTGACCAGCCGCGCGCCCATCAGGATGCCATAGGTCGGGGCGATGGCGGCCAGGATGTTGCCCAGGGTGAAGATCGCCATCAGCACCAGCAGGGTGGTCTTCTTCGGCAGGCGGCGGGTGGCGATGGTCAGGATCGGCGCGCCGACGAAGACGCCCAGCGCATAGCCGGTCATCAGCAGGCCGGCGGTCGGGATCGAGACGCCGAGATCGGCGGAGACCTGCATCAGCAGGCCCATGATGATGAACTCGGTGACGCCGATGCCGAAGGCGCCGACGGTCAGGGCATAGAGGGCGAGGGGCATGACGGCTCTCGTATTGGGTTGGCCCCCCAGATAGCGCCGGCGTGTTCGATGAATTAGATTGGATGAAGGAACTTTACTTGTGAAATGAGGGCACAATGGCGCGCTCGGAGATCAATCGCTCGGGGGAGATGGAGGTCTTCGCCCGCGTCGTCGAGGAGGGCGGCTTCACGGCCGCCGCCAAGGCGATGTCGATGACCCCGTCGGCGGTCAGCAAGCTGGTGGCGCGGCTGGAGGCGCGGCTCGGCTCGCGGCTGATCAACCGTTCGACCCGCAAGCTGCAGCTGACCGCCGAGGGCCTGACCTTCCACGAGCGGACTCTGCGGGTGCTGGCCGACCTGGACGAGGCCGAGCGTTCGGTCGCCGCCTGCGCCGTCCCCAAGGGCCGGCTGCGGATCAACGCCAACGTGCCGTTCGGCCTGCACCACCTGCTGCCCGTGGTCCCGAAGTTCACCGCCCTGAACCCCGAGGTGCAGGTCGACGTGACCCTGACCGACCAGATCATCGACCTGCTGGACGAGCGGACCGAACTGGCGATCCGGGTGGGGCCGATGCGGCCCTCGCAGCTGGTGGCCAGGAAGCTGGGCGACAGTCGCACCGTCCTGGTCGCCTCGCCCGACTACCTGGCAAGGCGCGGGACGCCGCGGCATCCCGACGACCTGGCCGATCACGACCTGATCACCTTCAACTTCTCGCGCCAGTGCGACGAGTGGCCGTTCAAGATCGCCGGCGAACGGGTGTGCTATCCCGCTCACGGGCGGGCCATGGTCGGAGACGGCGAAAGCGCCACGCACCTGGCCCTGGCCGGGCAGGGGATCACCAAGCTGGGCATCTTCCACATCGTCGACCACATCCGGGCGGGCAGGCTGGTCCCGGTGCTGGACGACTTCAATTCCGGCGAGCTGGAGACGGTCAGCGCCGTCTATGTCGGCCATGCGGGTCCGCTGCCGGCCCGGGTGCGGGCGTTCATCGACTTCCTGGCGGCGGAGGTCGATGTGGACTGGCCGATGGGGCGAGCGGTTTAGCGCCCGCCCCTCGGCGAGATTTACGCCCCCAGCATCACTTCGGCGATCTGCACCGCGTTCAGCGCCGCGCCCTTGCGCAGGTTGTCGCCGACCACGAACAGGGCCAGGCCATGCTCGACGGTCGGGTCGGGCCGGATGCGGCCGACGAACACCGGATCCTGGCCGGTCGCCGCCAGCGGGTTCGGCACCTCGTCCAGCACCACGCCCGGCGCGGCGGCCAGCAGCGCGGCGGCCTCGGCCGCGGAGATCGGCCGCTCGAACTCGACATTGATCGACAGCGAGTGACCGGTGAACACCGGCACGCGCACGCAGGTGCCCGACACCGGCAGGCCGGGGATCTCGAGGATCTTGCGGCTCTCGTCGCGCAGCTTGACCTCTTCCTCGGTGTAGCCGTCCTCGACCACGCGATAGTTCAGCGGCACGACGTTATAGGCCAGCGGCACGGCCCACTTGACCGGGGCGGGCAGGGGCGCGGCGTCGGGCGAGCGGGCCAGGCCCTCGATGTCGCCGTCCAGCCCCGCGTTCAACTGCTGGCCCAGCACCTGGATGCCCGCCACCCCGGCGCCCGAGGCGGCCTGGTAGGTGCTGACGGTCAGGCGCTTGAGGCCCGCCTTGTCATGCAGGGGCTTCAGCACCGGCATGGCGGCCATGGTGGTGCAGTTGGGGTTGGCGACGATGCCCTTGGGGATATTGGCCAGCGCGTGCGGATTGACCTCGGCCACCACCAGCGGCACGTCCGGGTCGGAGCGCCAGGCCGAGGAGTTGTCGATCACCACGGCCCCGGCCGCCGCCGCGCGCGGGGCCAGCTCCAGCGAGGTGCCGCCGCCGGCCGAGAAGAACACGATGTCCAGGCCAGCGAAGTCGGCGGTCGCGGCGTCCTCGACCACCACCTGGGTTCCCTTGAAGTCGACCTTGGTCCCGGCCGAGCGGGCCGAGGCGAACAGGCGCAGGTCCGCCAACGGGAAGTCCCGCTCGGCCAGCAGCTCGCGCATCATGCCGCCGACCAGGCCGGTGGCGCCGACGACGCCGACGCGGGGCGGGTTGGCTCGGGAAAACTTGAAGCTCACGGGTCTACGTCTCCTGAAAAGTGCGGAGGCGCGGGCTTGGAGGTCTCAAGGGTGTGAGAACCGGCCCCGCGCATCGGCGGGGCTGGTTGGGGATGCTCGCTAGTTCGCGCACAGACCCGACCACGCCCCGCCGAGGCGGGTCGTTTTCGGGGTAATAATCATGGTCGCGGCGAAGGTCATCGGCGGCGCTTCTAGCGGGTCAGCGCCGCCCCGTAAAGCCACGCTAGAGGAACAATGACGCCGCGTTGCCGACATTGTGCATCAGGACGGGCAATAAAATGCTTCCCGTCCGCAGCCTCACCCAGACGCCGATCAGCGCCGGCCCGGCGGTCAGGGCGAAGACCATCGGCTCGAAGGAGGCCTTGCCGTGCGAGACCCCCAGCGCGTGGGCCAGCCCAAAGAGAGCGCAGGACAGCAGCGCGCCCCAGCCCCAGTCGACGCCGAGAAAGCGCACTCGGCCGGTGAAGGCCTGCCCCAGGACCAGCAGCAGGACGCCGCGATAGAAGGCCTCTTCCTCCAGACCGGGCATGGTCAGCTGGAAGGCCAGGGTCTCGGCGGTGTTGGCTTCGTTGGGGAAGGCCAGGGCCAGGCCGACGAACAGCAGACAGTAGAGGCCGGTGACGATCAGCGGGGCTTTCAGGTCAGCCTGGCGCGGGGTGAGGCCGCTCCGGGTCCAGCCGAGGGCGGGCAGGGAGGCGACGGCCAGGGTGGCCAGCAGGGCCAGGATTTTGCCTTCCCAGTTCCAATGGCCGGGGATCAGGTCCGGCAGGCGGCCGTAGAAGCGGGTCAGCAGTAGGTCGTTGAGCAGGACCAGCACGGCCGCCGCCAGCAGCCAGCGCGGCGAGAAGTCCTCGCGCTTGCCCACGAGCCCGATCACGCCGCCGGCGCCCAGCAACAGCGCCAGCACCAGGCCGATCCCCAATAGTCCGTCCATGAAACCCCTCCGAAGATGATGAAGGGCGTCTAGCGGCGGCGGCTCAGGCCGGCTCCTCAGAAGACGGGGATCGTTCCTCGGAAGACGAAAAGCGCTAGGCGGGCGGCCTTCGACGGCCTGGAAGGCGCGGTTGAACGAGGCCAGGGAGGCAAAGCCGCTGTCGAGCGCGATGGTGATCAGCTTGTCGCCGGCATGGGCGGGATCGGCCAGGCGCCGGCGGGCCTCGGCGACGCGGGGGACGTTCAGGAAGGCCCGGAAGTGGTCGTGGCCCAGGCGGTGGTTGATGAAGACCCGCACCGTCTTCTCCGGCGCGCCCATGCGGCGGGCGAAGTCGGCGAAGGTCAGGTCGGGCTCCAGATGGACCCGCTCGACCTCGACCAGAACCCGCAGCCGCTCAGCCAGCCGCGCCTCTTCCCCGGGGGCGGGCGACATGGCGGTGGCGAGGACGGGTTTGGGCGCGGCGAGGGGCGGCGAGACCGGCAGCAGGCGCAGGGCCAGCCAGGCGCCGAAGGCCAGGAAGACCGTGTTCTGGACGATGGTGAAGGCCGGTGGTCCCCAGTCCAGGCCCATGACCAGGTCGACGAGGAAGTCGGCCAGCAGCTGTCCGGCCAGCAGCGCGACGACCAGCACCCGGGCGAGGCGGCTTTCCTCCACGAGGTCGCCCTCGCGGTCGTGGACCAGCCGCCAGGCCAGATAGCCGATCATCGACAGGCCCAGCGCGATCAGCAGCCAGGACAGGCCCTTGCCCTCGACCGCCGGACCCAGCAGGCCGCGATCGGCGCTGGCGATCGCGATCCAGGCCAGGCCCGCCGCCAGCACCGCGCCGCGCGGCCGGAAGGTCGGATCGAAGCTGGCCAGGCAGAACCACCACAGGAAGGCGGCCGCATAACCGGCGATCAGCGCCCCGACGTGGCCCAGCGGTCCGCCTAGCCGCAGCGCCGGATCCGGCGTGTTGCCGGCCAGGAAGCCCGCCAGGCACACGGCCATCGGCGCGAAATAGACGGCCAGCCGCCGCGTCCGTGGCTCGCGCGCCAGCAGCCCCGCCAGGAACAGCAGCAGGGTCGCGCCGGCGACGCGGACGACGACGTCGAGCTGGTGGATGTCCATGGGGCTCCGAAGTGCGAAATCCCTCTCTCGGTGAGAGAGGGCGGGGGCCACGCTAGAGGCGTGGGAGGGGGCGAGATTTTTAAAGCGCTTCAGGCGCGCTCCGCCAGGGTAGGGACCATTTAACCGCCGATCTCCCCGGCGAATGCCGGGGCCCAGATCGAGCCCGCCGAAGCGGGTGTTCCTGGGAGCGCACAGGCGCGCCCACCCAAACCGCTCCGGATGAATCTGGGCCCCGGCATTCGCCGGGGAGATCGGGTGTTTATGGGGTTCGAGCTTGAGCCGCCTTCTCCCCGGAGAAGGAGCCCTCCTTACATCTCACGGCGGCCCCGAGGGCCGTCCTTAACTGACCTGTCCAGACCGGCACGCTGCAGCCTCCAAGAGATTCAAGGATCGCACCCGGCCCCGGAAGGTCGGGGTGGCGCCTACTATGACTACCTCTTCGCGAGGTCTGGCATTCGAACCCAGGTGCCTTCGCCATTCAGGAGTTCACCCCGCCATGGCGATATCTCGCTGAGCTGAGGGTTGGTCATCTCCATAGTCGCGTGCGTCGCGCTGAGACCCCAATTCGGATCAAAGGCATGATGGAATACGTAGAAAATCACTTTCTTGATCCGAGCGGATTGGAGCATCGCGGCCTTCGCTGCGGCGACAATTCGCGCCGGCAGTCGAATATCAGGCGGCGAGTTTGCGGCCGCGTTCAGCACGTCAACCCAAGCCAGGGGCACCTTAACGAAAACTACGCCAGAGTTGCCTTTGCCAATCTGTTTGCGAGCTGTCGCGAGCGCATCTGTAAGGGTGCGGTCGGAATATTCTACTTCCTCGTATTTGCACTTAATCTCGCCGAGGCATTCGTCTCCAGACGGCGCTTGCAACATCAAATCCACGGTCGTTGGTTCATTCTCTTCAATGTAGCGAAACGGTACGCCACGCAGTCTCAGCACTTGGCCTATCTGAAGCTCAGCTAGTCCAGATTGCATCTGACGAGGGGCCATATGATCCAGGCAACGATGAAAGCCCCGGACAGACTGAAGATTTAGAAGATTCTCGGCGAGCTCGAGCGTAAGTGCCGAATATCTTGGATCTGCTTCGGTGTTTGAAAAGTCTGGCCGGAAAAAGGAATCGGGCCTGGCATCGGGCAGCAAATTTTCCCGGAACCAATCGTCGCCGAGAAAGTGCCGGATAATGATGGAATTAATTGTAAAGTTGAATCGCGCCGTTCCTGGCTTGGCGAGCTTTGAAAGGTCGCCCGCGACAGAGTCCAAAAATGGCAGGGAGAGAGGTGTTCCGTCCCAACGAAACTGTGCTGACATCTACCCCTGCTGCCCCAACCGCTCCCACCCGTCGAAGAACGGGAACCGCTTCGCCCAGAGCTCCGCCAACCTCGGATCCGCGTCCACCCGCCTGACCACCTCGCTCATCCTCGGCGCGGCCTCGTAGAACCGCACGCGGCGCGGACCCCAGCGGCTGAGCACCGTGACGTAGAGGTCCAGCACGCTCAGCTCGTCGCCCAGCAGATACCGCCCCCCAATCTTCTCGCTGAAGGGCGTGATCTGGCTTTCCATCATCGCCCAGCAGTCGACGATGCGTTCCTTGATCGCGGCCTTGATCCTGGCCTGGAGCTCGGCGTCGGGGCCGGCCAGGCGCGAGGGTTCGTCGCTGATCCAGAACAGCGAATAGATCGAGGCCGGGATGAAGGTCATCCAGCGCAGGAACTGGGCGCGGGTCGGATCGTCGAGCGCGGGACCGAGCCGCGCTTCCGGATAGCGGTCGGCCAGCCAGATCAGGATGGCGGCGCTTTCGGTGATCGTCTCGCCCGCCGGGGTGACGAGGGCCGGAATTTGCTTAAGGGGATTGATCGCGGCGACCTTGGCCTGCTCGGCCTCGCCCTCCCAGGTCGGGGCCTCGACGATCTCATAGGGCAGGCCGATCAAGGACATAGCCGCCTCGACGGGCACGCCGCCCGAGCCGAGAGCGCTGAAAATCGTGAACGGTTTCTCCACAAATCATCCCCTATGTTGTGGGCGCGGCCCATTGTCACACTAAATGTAGTGGGTCACTATCAGGGTGCGTCGGGCGTCGGCCTGCCGTAGCCTTAAGCCTAACCCGTCCGCTCGATTCTCGCTCCCGAGGCCCGCCATGTCTGCTCCGTCGTCGCTCATCCTGCCCGGCCTGATGACCCCGTCGGGCGGCTACAAGCCGTTCCGCTATCCGTGGGCCTACGACTTCTGGAAGACCCAGCAGCAGGTCCACTGGATGCCCGAAGAGGTGCCGCTGGGCGAGGACCTCAAGGACTGGGCCGTCAAGCTGAACGACAAGGAACGGAACCTGCTGACGCAGATCTTCCGCTTCTTCACCCAGTCCGACGTCGAGGTGCAGGACAACTACATGGAGCGCTACGGCCGGGTGTTCAAACCGACCGAAGTGAAGATGATGCTGGCCTCGTTCGCGAACATGGAGACGATCCATATCGCGGCCTACGCCCTGCTGCTCGAGACCATCGGCATGCCCGAGACCGAGTTCTCGGCGTTCATGGAATACGAGGCCATGAAGGACAAGCATGACTACATGCAGACCTTCGGCGTCGAGACCAATGCCGACATCTGCCGGACGCTGGCGATGTTCGGCGGCTTCACCGAAGGGCTGCAGCTGTTCGCCTCGTTCGCGATGCTGATGAACTTCCCGCGCTTCAACAAGATGAAGGGCATGGGCCAGATCGTCTCGTGGTCGATCCGCGACGAGAGCCTGCACTGCGACGGCATCATCAAGCTGTACCACGCCTTCAACAAGGAGACGGGCGCGGTGACCAAGTCGGTGGCCGACGACATCGTCGACTGCTGCAAGCACGTGGTCGGGCTGGAGGACAAGTTCATCGACCTGGCCTTCGAGGCCGGCGAAATCCAGGGCATGACCCCCGACGACATCAAGGCCTATATCCGCTTCATCGCCGACTGGCGCCTGCGCCAGCTGCAGCTGCCGGAAGTGTACGGCGTCAAGGAAAACCCGCTGCCCTGGCTGCAGTCGCTGCTGTCGGGCGTCGAGCACGCCAACTTCTTCGAGGCGCGCGCCACGGAATATTCCAAGGCCGCGACCAAGGGCCAGTGGCACGGCGCCGAGGGCGTCTGGACCAGCTTCGACGAGATGATGAAGAAGCGCACGGACCTGACGCCGGCGCAGTGATCGCTTCACGAGGGGCGTGAGCAGAGGGCGGGATCCGGAAGCCGGGTCCCGCCCTTTGTTGTTTCGCTTCCTGGGCGTCGGCGCCGACACAGGGTGGCGCCCGGCGGCCTTACGGCTGATACTTCTTCGGGATCGCCTTGATCTCTTCCGGCGTCAGCTTGGTGATGGTCTTGGCCCGGATCGGGATGGCCATGCCCAGGCCGTCGCCGACGCGCAGATCCAGGTCCAGCGGACCGCAGACGCTGTCGGGGCCGCGCACGATCGACACCAGATGCGTGCCCGGCCAGGTCAGCTGGTTGGAGCCCCACGCCAGGTCGACGCGATAGACGTCGCGACCGCGGACCTTCATGTACAGGGTGTTCTTGTCCGGCGCGGTCCAGCCGCGCCAGTCGGACAGGTAGAAGCACTGGCGGGCGGGCTTGGCCGCCTTGACCGGGACGTCGCCTTGCGCCGCCGAAGCGGCCGTGGCGCCCATGCCGGCCAGAGCGAGCCCGATCAGCGCCGAGCGCGCGATGTGGGTGATCTTGCTCATGACGTCATCGTCCTCAAAGGCCCCTCGCCTCAAGAGATTGGACCTCGCCGGGGCCTTGTCAAGTTTTTACTGTACATTTGAAACTGTACACGAAAAAGCCCGCCTCCCGGCGCGCTCAAGCGCGCGCCTCTCCCTGAAAAGCCGGCGCGCTCAGGCGCGCGCTTCTCCCTGAAAAGAAAAAGCCAGCCAGGTTGGAAACCTGACTGGCTCGGGGGTGGCGGGCTATGATCGAAGCCTTGCCCTCGGAGGGCTTTAGGCCTTGGCGGGCTCGGTGTCGGGCTGGATCTCGTCCAGCTCGCCTTCCCACTTGGCGACCACGGCGGCGGCGACGCTGTTGCCGACGACATTGGTGGCCGAGCGGCCCATGTCCAGCAGGTGGTCGACGCCGAGCACCAGGGCGATCCAGGCTTCCGGCAGGCCGAAATAGGTCAGGGTGGCCATGATCACCACCAGCGAGGCGCGCGGCACGCCGGCGATGCCCTTGGACGTCACCATCAGCAGCAACAGCATGAAGATCTGCTGCTGGACCGAAAGGTGCACGCCGTGCGCCTGCATGATGAACATGGTGGCGAAGGTGCAATAGAGCATCGAGCCGTCGAGGTTGAACGAATAGCCCAGCGGCAGGACGAACGAGACGATGCGCCGGCGCACGCCGATCTTGGGCAGGCTGTCGAGGATGCGCGGATAGGCGGCTTCCGACGAGGCGGTCGAGAAGGCCAGCAGGGCCGGCTCGCGGATCACGCCGAACAGCGGGATCACCCGCTTGCCCAGCACCAGGAAGCCGGCGATGAACAGCAGCAGCCACAGCGTGCCCATGGTGGCGTAGAAGCCCAGCACGAACTTGCCGTAGACGGCCAGCATCGACAGGCCCTGGGTGGCGATGGTCGAGGCCAGGGCGCAGAAGATCGCCAGCGGGGCCAGCTTCATGACGAAGCCGGTGACCTTCAGCATCACCTGGGCGCCTTGCTCGGCCAGTTCCAGGATGTGCGGGGCCTTGTTGTCCAGCGAGGCGACGGCGGTGCCGACGAACAGGCTGAAGACCACGATCTGCAGGATCTCGTTCTTGGCCATGGCCTCGAAGATCGAGGCCGGCACCAGATGGGTCAGGAAGCCCTGCAGGGTGAAGGTTTCGGTCGAGGCCGCCGGGGCGTTGGCGGCGCTGGTCAGCTCGGTCAGGTTCAGGCCCGCGCCCGGGTGCAACAGGTGCACCATCAGCAGACCCAGCAGCAGCGATACGGCCGAGGCGCTGATGAACCAGGCCATGGTCTTGGCGCCGATCCGGCCCACGGCGGCGGCGTCCTCCATGTGGGCGATGCCCGCGACGAGCGTCGTCAGCACAAGCGGGGCGATGATCATCTTGATCAGCCGCAGGAAGAGGTCGGTTCCCATCTTGAACCACTTGACCGCTTCTTCGGTCTGGGCCGGATCGAGGAACTGATTACAGGCCCAGCCGACCGTGACCCCCAGGATCATGGATGCGATGATCAGATAGGCGAAGCGCTTGTTCATGAATCCCCCTGGCGTCTGTCTCGACGTCGACGGCCTTGTTCTGGTGTTCGGAAGGAACGACGCGCGAGAACGCTCGCGCCGCCATTCGCCCCTCCTTGAGCATTTCAGCCCTTGTGGCCGACCGGCGCCGGTTCGTCCATGCCCTTGCGATGACACGGCCTAGCTTCCGGCAAACCAAGCCGAAGAATTAGGCTCATCCTAGAGACGGAAGTCCGCGCGACTTCCTCACCTTCGCTAAGTAATAAATCATTCCCATTTGGCCGGGCCGGCGTCTCGCCAACGTCGCAAAACGTCGCTATAAGGACCCATGTCAAACCAAGAAAAAGCAATCGCCGTCGTCGAACGGCTGAATGACGAATACGAACGCGCCGTCAACGCTCTGCGGACCGCCCTGCGCGCCTATCTCGAAAACGGAACCCGCCCCGACCCGCAGACGCGGTTCGACGGCACGTTCGCCTATCCCGAGCTGCGACTGACCTACGACCCGGAGGCCCTGCCGCCCAAGCTGGCCCGGTCGTACGCCCGCGTCAGCCGCCCCGGCGTCTATTCGACCACGGTCACCAAGCCGGCCCAGTTCAAGGACTATCTGGTCGAGCAGCTCAGCCTGCTGATGGACGACTTCGACGTCGAGATCGAGGTCGACCGCTCCAGCCAGGAGATCCCCTATCCCTACGTGCTGGACGCCACCATCGACCTGAACCAGGCCGACGTGCGCAGCGAGGACATCGCCCGCTTCTTCCCGACCACGGACCTGGCCTTCATCGGCGACGAGATCGCCGACGGCGTCTGGAACCCGGCGCTGGAGGAGACCCGCCCGCTGTCGCTGTTCGACGGCCTGCGCACCGACTTCTCTCTGGCCCGCCTGAAGCACTACACCGGCGCCCCGGCCGAGGACGTGCAGCAGTTCATCCTGTTCACCAACTACCACCGCTATGTCGACGAGTTCGTCCGCTGGGGAATCGAACAGCTGCAGCAGGAGGGCAGCCCCTATACGGCCCTGTCCTGCTCGGGCGGCCTGACCATCACCGCCAACACGGTCAATCCGGAACTGGCGATCGCGGAGTCGACCTGGCGCAAGCACCAGATGCCGGCCTATCACCTGATGGCCCCGGGCGGCGCGGGCGTGACCCTGCTCAACATCGGCGTCGGCCCGTCCAACGCCAAGACCATCTGCGACCACCTGGCGGTGCTGCGCCCGCAGGCCTGGCTGATGATCGGCCACTGCGGCGGCCTGCGCGACACCCAGACCATCGGCGACTACGTGCTGGCCCACGCCTATCTGCGCGACGACCACGTGCTGGACGCCGTGCTGCCGCCCGAGATCCCGGTCCCATCGATCGCCGAGGTGCAGCGCGCCCTCTACGACGCGGCCAAGGCGATCAGCGGCGACAGCGGCGACCAGCTGAAGAAGCGCCTGCGCACCGGCACCGTCGTCACCACCGACGACCGCAACTGGGAACTGCGCCACAGCCTCTCGGCCCTGCGCTTCAACCAGAGCCGCGCCGTGGCGATCGACATGGAGAGCGCGACCATCTCGGCCCAGGGCTATCGCTTCCGGGTGCCGTACGGGACGCTGCTGTGCGTGTCGGACAAGCCGCTGCACGGCGAGATCAAGCTGCCCGGCCAGGCCAACGCCTTCTACGAGCGGGCGATCAGCCAGCACCTGCAGATCGGGATCCTGACCTGCAAGCTGCTGCACGCCGAGGGCCCGAACCTGCACTCGCGCAAGCTGCGAGCCTTCGACGAGCCGCCGTTCCGATAGGGGCGCCCTTGGACGATGCTCCCCGTCGTCCGGGGGGCGTCTGGAGCGTCACTCCTCGCTCCACGCCTTGATCAGTTGATGGGCGATCGCCAGCGACGGCGGGCAGAACACGCCCTCGATCTCGCCCTTGATCAGCCGGACGGCCTCGTCCTTGCTGAACCAGCGCACCTCTTCCAGCTCGGTCTGGTCGGGCGCGGCTTCGGCGCTGTCGACCTCGGCGATCAGGCCGATCATCAGCGAGCCCGGCCACGGCCAGGGCTGGCTGGAATGGTAGCGGACGGCGGTGGCGGTCAGACCGGCCTCCTCCTTCAGCTCGCGGGCGCAGGCCTCCTCGATGGTCTCGCCGGGCTCCAGGAAGCCGGCCAGGGCCGAGAACATGCCCTTGGGCCAGGCCGCCTGGCGGCCCAGAAGGCACTTGCCGTCATGGACCGCCAGCATGATCGCCACCGGGTCGGTGCGGGGGAAGTGCTCGGCATCGCAGGCGGGGCAGATGCGCTTCCAGCCGCCGTCGGCGACCTCGCTCTTCTGGCCGCAGTTGCTGCACCAGCGATGGCGGCGACGCCATTCAAACATCGACTTGGCGGTGGCCAGGATGCCGGCGTCGGCCGGGGGCAGGGTCGCGGCCGCGCCGCGCAGCTCCTCGAACCGGCCCAGGCCCTGCAGCGGGCCCTCGGCGGGGTCGGCGGTGGTGTCGATATCGACCGCGAAGACGGCGATGTCCTTCCACAGGCCCAGATACAGCAGCCTCTCGTTCCCGCCGGCCAGGTCCTGGGCCATGTCGGCGCGCAGATAGGCGATCTGGACACCGGTCGGCTTGCCGTCCTCGCCAAGAACGTCCTCGACCAGCGGCTTGCCGTTCCACAGCGCCACGGCCAGCGACTCGGGGTCGGCCAGCCTTTCGGCCAGCCAGGCTTCGTCCCCCCGCCGCTCGCTGTCGCGGTTCAGAGGGTTGCCGGCGAAGGTGTTGGTGATGATCGACAGGGCCATGTGTCGTCTCTAGCGCGAGTATGAACGCTCGTCACGACGTCGCGAATGCGTCATGCGGCTTGCATCCGTCGCGATGAGTCGCGATATAGGCCTCGGAGATCGGCGCGGACGGAGTCCTCGCCAACTTGGTCAGGGCCGAGAGGCAGCAGCCACAACGAGATCAGCTCTGGGTCGCTGTCCGGTCTCCACCTTTCCCTAAATCAGCGAAATCTGTCAGCAGATGGCTGGTCCGCTCGGACCGGGCCTTTTGCCGCGCCCTTCGCCCCACTACACTCAGCCCATGGCCGACCTCGACGATCTCTCGCCTGATTCCGCGCCGTGGGACGAAGCGCCCGCCGAGCGCGACGAGAACACCGCCGACATCTTCGGCGAAGCGCCCGCGCCCGCGCCCGCGCCCGCGCCGGTCGCGGAGGCGCGCCCCGTCGTCGAGTCTCCGCCCGAGAGCGAGAAGGGCGACGCCTATACCGTGCTGGCGCGGAAGTACCGCCCGCGCACCTTCGAGGACCTGATCGGCCAGGAGGCCATGGTCCGCACCCTGGCCAACGCCTTCTCCACGGGCCGCATCGCCCACGCCTTCATGCTCACCGGCGTGCGGGGCGTCGGCAAGACCACGACCGCGCGCCTGCTGGCCCGGGCGCTCAACTACGAGACCGACACCGTCAAGGGACCCTCGGTCGACCTGACCACCGAGGGCTACCACTGCCGCGCCATCATCGAGGGCCGGCACATGGACGTGCTGGAGCTGGACGCCGCCAGCCGCACCAAGGTCGACGAGATGCGCGAGCTTCTGGACGGGGTGCGCTACGCCCCGGTCGAGGCGCGCTACAAGGTCTACATCATCGACGAAGTGCACATGCTGTCGACGGCGGCGTTCAACGCCCTGCTGAAGACGCTGGAAGAGCCGCCGCCGCACGCCAAGTTCATCTTCGCCACCACCGAGATCCGCAAGGTGCCGGTGACGATCCTCTCCCGCACCCAGCGCTTCGACCTGCGTCGGGTCGAGCCGGACGTGCTGGTCAAGCACTTCGACAAGATCTCGGCCAAGGAAGGCGCGCGGATCGAGATGGACGCCCTGGCCCTGATCGCCCGCGCGGCCGAGGGCTCGGTGCGCGACGGCCTGTCGCTGCTGGACCAGGCCATCGTGCAGAGCGATCGCGGGGCCACGGTCACCGCCACCATCGTCCGCGACATGCTGGGCCTGGCCGATCGCGGCCAGACCATCGCCCTCTTTGAAAACGTCATGGCCGGCAAGACCAAGGACGCGCTGGAGGGCTTCCGCGCCCTCTGGGGCTTCGGGGCCGATCCGACGGTGGTGATGCTGGACGTGCTGGACCACTGCCACGGCGCGGCGGTGGCCAAGGCCCTGGGGCCGGACGCCCTGTCGATGCCCAAGGAGCAGGCCGCGCGCCTGGCCGCCATCGGCGCCCACACCTCGGCCGGCACGCTGTCGCGCCTGTGGCAGATGCTGCTGAAGGCCCACGAGGAGGTGCGCCGCGCGCCCGACGCCATGGCCGCGGCCGAGATGGCCCTGATCCGCCTGTGCTACGCCGCCGACCTCCCCGGTCCGGAGGAGGCGCTGAAGGCTCTGCGCGACGGCGCGCCGCCCGGTGGAATTGGCGGCGGTCCGGGCGGAGGGGGCTCGATGGGCGGCGGCTCGGCCGGCGGCGCGAGCTCGGCCGCCCATGCGCCCATGACCATGGCCGCGCCCGGGGCCCTGGCCATGCCGGTGGTGGCTTCGTTCGACGATGTCATGGCCCTGATCGCCGCGCGGCGCGACATCGGCCTGCGTCTGGACGTCGAGCAGTATGTCCGCCCGATCAATTTCCGGCCCGGCGCCATCACCTTCGAGGCCGCGCCCGGCGCGCCCGGCAACCTGGCCGGCCGCCTGGTCCGCTTCCTGAAGGAGGCGACCGGCCAGCCCTGGCTGGTGGCCGCCGAGGGCGGCGGCGGGGCCGAGAGCCTGATGGAGCGCCAGAAGCGCGAGGAGCGCGAGGCGCTGGCGGAGATCAAGAAGGATCCGTTCGTCGCCTCGGTGCTGTCGGCCTTCCCCGGCGCGGAGATCGTCGAGATCCGCAAGCTCCTCACCCCCGAGGTCCCGCCTCTGGAGCCGGACGAAGAAGAGGGCTGAACGGCCCGCTGTTTTGAATTTGGAGTTCTGAGATGAAAGACCTCGGCGGCCTGATGAAGCAGGCCCAGGCCATGCAGCAGAAACTGGCGGACGCCCAGGCGCGTCTGGCCGAGAGCACCGTCGAGGGGACCTCGGGCGGCGGCATGGTCACCGTCACCCTCAAGGGCACAGGCGAACTGGCCAAGGTGGTGCTGGACGAGAGCCTGATCGAGCCGGGCGAGGGCGAGGTCATCGCCGACCTGATCGTCGCCGCCCACGCCGACGCCAAGAAGAAGCTCGACGCCAAGCAGGCCCAGATGATGCAGGAGGCCGCCGGTCCGATGGCGGGTCTGATGGGCGGCATGCCCGGGATGAAGTTCTAGGTTGGCGGAACCGATATCCTCGTCCTTCGACACGCTCAGGATGAGGATATCCACCGACTCGACAATCACCCTCACCCTGAGCCTGTCGAAGGGCGTGGGTGAAGCACCGCCTTCGCAAAGGACCTGATGGCCGCCTCCGCCGGACCCGAGATCGAGCGCCTGATCGCCCTGCTGTCCAAGCTGCCGGGGCTGGGTCCGCGCTCGGGCCGGCGGGCGGCCCTGGCCCTGCTGAAGAAGCGCGACACGCTGCTGGCGCCGCTGGCGGCCGCCATGGTCGACGCCCAGGCCAAGGTCCGCGCGTGCTCGGTCTGCGGCTCGCTGGACGTCACCGATCCCTGCGCCATCTGCTCGGATGGCTCGCGCGACGGCCGCCTGCTGTGCGTGGTCGAGGAGGTCGGTTCGATCTGGGCCATGGAGCGCGGTGGCTCGTTCAAGGGCCGCTACCACGTGCTGGGCGGACTGCTGTCGGCGTTGGACGGGGTCGGGCCGGACTCGCTGCGCATCGCCGAGCTGGCGGCCCGCGTGGCCGACGGCGAGGTGGCCGAGGTGATCCTGGCCCTGCCGGCCACGGTCGACGGCCAGACGACCGCCCACTACATCGCCGACCGCCTGGCCCGCACCAATGTGCCGGTCACCATGCTGGCGCGGGGCGTGCCGGTCGGCGGCGACCTCGACTGGCTCGACGACGGCACGATCGCCCAAGCCTTGCGCGCCAGACGTCCAGCTTGAGCGAAATCCTGGGGATCGCCCTGGAATCCGGCTGACAGCTTGGCCTTCCCGCGCCAAGCTCCGCATCGTCGCGTTCGGCCGGTCGCCGGCGCGCGCCAGTGGAGGGACTGATTACATGAGCACGCCCGAGGACAAGGCTCCGGAAACCGAAGCCGAAGCGCCGCACCCGGCCAAGGTCGGCGTGGTCGACCGCGGCCACAACGTCACCGGCTTCGGCGGCGAACCGATCAGCGGCATGATCGCCGATCTCGCCGACGGCGACGACTGATCCAGGCGGCGGCCGGGCGAAGAGCCCGGCCGCCTTCCGTTTTGGGCCGACTCCCGCTAAGAACGGAGCATGAACTTTTCAGATCCGTTCCTGATCCTGGCCATCGTCCTGCTGGTCGTGGCCGTCGTCGCCTGCGCGGTCGCCATCTGGGCCATGACCCGCGCGGCGAAGGCCGAGGCGAAGGCCTGGCAGTTGAACGAGCAGCTCGTCCAGGCCGGCGAGCGCGCGCGCCTCCTCGAGGACCAGGCCGCCACCCAGGCCGAGCTGATCCGCGCCCAGGCCGACAAGCAGGCGACCATGACCGCCAACTCGGTGGCCGAGGCGCTGATCAAGCGCACCGAGGAGAATTTCAAGAGCCGGGAACTGCTGAGCCAGCAGCGCCTCGAGGCCCAGCTGAAGCCGGTGGCCGAGACCCTGGCCAAGTTCGAGGCCCAGGTCACCGCCGTCGAGAAGGCGCGGGCGGAAGAGACCGGCGGCCTGAAAGCTCAGATCGCCGCGCTGCTGGAGGCCTCGACCGCCACCCAGTTCGAGGCGCGCAAGCTGTCGGCCGCCCTGCGCCGCGGCGCCGGGGTCCAGGGCCGTTGGGGCGAGCAGACTCTCCGCAACGTTCTCGAGGCCGCGGGCCTCACCAACCGCTTCGACTTCGAGGAGCAGTTCAGCGTCGACAGCGACGAAGGCCGACGCCGGCCCGACGTGAAGGTCAAGATGCCGGGCGGCGGGGTGTTCGTCATCGACGCCAAGTGCTCGCTGAACGCCTTCCTCGAGGCCCAGGAGGCGACCGAGGAGCATCTGCGTGAAAGCGCCCTGGCCCGCCACGCCGCCAGCGTCCGCGCCCACATGCAGGGGCTGTCGGCGAAGGCCTATTGGGACCAGTTCGCCGGTGAAGGCTCGCCCGACTTCGTGGCCATGTTCGTACCCGGCGATGGCTTCCTGGCCGCCGCGCTCGACCGCCTGCCCGAGCTGATGACCGAGGCCATGGACCGCCGGGTGGTGCTGGTCACCCCGACCACCCTGTTCGCTCTATGCAAGGCCGTGGCCTACGGCTGGCGCGCCGAGGACCAGGCCAAGAACGCCGCCCGCATCGTCGAGGTCGGCCGCGAGCTGTACAAGCGCGTCTCGGTCATGGGCGCCCACGCCGGGGCCGTGGGCAAGGCGCTGGAAAGCGCGGTCGGCAAGTACAACCAGTTCGTCGGCTCGCTGGAGAGCCAGGTCCTGACCCAGGCCCGCCGCTTCGAGGAGCTGTCGGTCGACCACGAGGGCAAGGATATCGCCGAACCGGCGCTGGTGGAGCAGAGCGTTCGGCCCCTGACCAAGTTGGCCGCTCAGGGCGCCGTGGGACAATCTCCCACCTTGACGCTCGGAAATGACCCCACTACCTGAGGGGGACCATGGCTATCCGTCGCATCCTCACCGTCGATAACGCCGCCGATCTGGCGACGCTGAAGAAGATTTCCGCCCCGGTGGAGACCGTCACCGACGAGCTGCGCGCCCTGATGGATGACATGCTGGAGACCATGTACGACGCCCCGGGCATCGGCCTGGCCGCCGTGCAGGTGGGCGAGCCCGTGCGCGTCATCACCATGGACCTGGCCCGCGAGGGCGAGGAGCCGGCTCCGCGCTACTTCGTCAATCCCGAGATCCTGTCGACCTCGGAAGACACCCTCGGCTACGAGGAAGGCTGCCTGTCGGTGCCGGAATATTTCGACGAGGTCGAGCGTCCGGCCAAGGTCACCATCCGCTACATGAACTACCAGGGCGAGACCGTCGTCGAGGAGGCCGAGGGCCTGTTCGCCGTCTGCATCCAGCACGAGATGGACCACCTGGAAGGCGTGCTGTTCATCGACCACCTCTCGCGCCTGCGCCGCGACCGCGCCATTACCAAGGTGAAGAAGGCGCGCCGGGCGGCCTAGAGCCTTTGGCGTTAGATGGTCCCATCTAACGAGACCGGCTCTAGGGGCGGTTGAACACATCCGCCAGATGGCAGGACTTGCCGGCCTGGAGGTTTTCCAGGGCGATCACGTCGAGGGCGTTGTCCTCGCCCTGCTCGACATACTGTCCCAGCACCTCGACATAGACGGGGGCCTTCAGTGTCTTCAGGCGCTCGCGCAGATCGGCGACCGGCTTCTCACGCTCTCCGGGCCGGTCGCGCAGGATGTAGCGGTTACCCCCCAGATCGCAGCGGGTCAGAACGACCTGCGCCTTCTCGAAGCCGACCGTGCCGATAAAGATGTCCTGGGCCAGGACGGGACCGCTCGCCAGCGCCAAGGCCATGCCCAGGCAGGCGGCCCAGTGTGATCGTGTCATGAACATTCCCGGCGACGACAACTTGCCGATGAATACACCGTCGGCGCGGTGAAGGTTTCAAGAGGCTACCGTTTCCGCCCCTGATCCGTCTCATACGGCGTCCCGTCGCGGTGACGGTAGACATCCTCCCCCTCCCGCAGAACCAGGTCGATATCGGGATAGTCGCAGCCATCCGTATCCGGCCGTCGCGAGCCGATCTCCAGCAGCAGCACGTCCCTGTCCGAGCGGTTCTGGAAGTGGTGGCCGTTCGCCACCCCGGCCTTGAAGCCCGCGCAGTCGCCGGCCCGCAGCACCGTCTCGCCGTCGTTGTCGACCAGCACGACCTCGCCTTCGACCACCCAGGTGAACTCGTCCTCGGCCGTGTGCCAGTGGCGCTGGCTGGACCAGGCGCCGGGCGGCAGGCGCAGGAGGTTGACGCCGAACTGGTCGAGCCCGACCGCGTCGCCCAGCTTGGTGCGGTGGCGCGACAGGCAGGGCGCGTTGAAGGGCGTGGGGTAGGCCGTGCCGACGCGGGTCGGGGCCGAGGCGATATCGATCTTGGGCATCGGGGACCTTGGAAGAAGTTTGTCGGGTTTGCGTCCCGCCGGAGGGAAGCCTAAACCCCGCACCATGACCAGCCCCGCGCCCGTTTCCGTCAGCATCGACGCCGTAGAGCTTGCTCAAGCCCTGATCCGCCGCCCTTCGGTCACCCCGGCCGACGCGGGCGCCATGGACACGTTGCAGCGTCAGCTGGAGGCGCTGGGCTTCACCTGCCGGCGGATGACGTTCGGCGAGATCGAGAACCTCTACGCCCGGCGCGGAACGGCGCGGCCGAACCTCTGCTTCGCCGGCCACACCGACGTGGTGCCGGTCGGCGACGACGCGGCCTGGACCGCCGGTCCCTTCGAAGCCGAGATCAAGGACGGGGTGCTGTACGGCCGTGGCGCGGTCGACATGAAGTCAGCCATCGCCGCCTTCGTCGCCGCCGTGGCCAAGGTCCCCGAGCACGCGGGCTCGATCAGCTTCCTGATCACCGGCGACGAGGAGGGCGTGGCCGAGGACGGCACCGTCAAGGTGGTCGAGGCCCTGGCCGCCGAGGGCGAGATGATCGACCACTGCATCGTCGGCGAGCCGACCAGCGCCAACCTGCTGGGCGACATGGTCAAGATTGGCCGGCGCGGCAGCATCAACGCCTGGATCGCCGTGGACGGCGTGCAGGGCCACGTGGCCTATCCGCATCGCGCCGCCAATCCGATCCCGGTGATGGTCGACATCCTGTCGCGCCTGCAGAGCCGGGTGCTGGACGAGGGCTATACGGGCTTCCAGCCCTCGAACCTGGAAGTGACCACGGTCGATGTCGGCAACACGGCCACCAACGTCATCCCCGCCTCGGCCAAGGCGCGGGTGAACATCCGCTTCAACCCGGCCCACCAGGGCAAGGATCTGGCCGCCTGGATCGAGGCCGAGTGCCGCGAGGCGGCGGAAGGCTTCTCGGGCCGCGTGGAAGCGCTGTGCAAGATTAGCGGCGAGGCCTTCCTGACCGCGCCGGGCGCCTTCACCGACGTGATCGTGGCCGCCGTCGGCGACGCCACCGGCCGCGTACCGGAGCTGTCGACCACCGGCGGCACCAGCGACGCCCGCTTCATCCGCGCCCTGTGCCCGGTGGTCGAGTTCGGCCTCGTGGGCTCGACCATGCACCAGGTCGACGAGCGGGTCCCGGTCGAGGAGATCCGCCAGCTGGCGGGCGCCTACGAGGCGCTGATCAACCGCTACTTCGCGGCCTTCGCTTAAGAGCCGGCGCGTCGACATGAAGGCGCTCTCGATCCCCGACGTGCTGGCCGAGGTGGCGGTGCTGGTGAAGCCGCACTTCGGCAAGGGCCGCGCCGCCGACTATATTCCCGAGCTCGCCAACGTGCCGGGGACGAAGTTCGGCATGGCCGTGCGCACCGTCGACGGCGGCGAGCACGTGATCGGCGACGCCGACGAGGGCTTTTCGGTCCAGAGCATCACCAAGGTCTTCGCGTTGGGGCTGGCGCTCAACCGCCTGGGCGACGAGACCTGGACCCGCGTGGGCAAGGAGCCTTCGGGCACGCCGTTCAACCACCTCTCCCTGCTGGAGGCCGAGGGCGGGGCGCCGCGCAACCCGTTCATCAATGCGGGCGCCCTGGCGATCACCGATGTGCTGTTGGACGTCACGCGCGATCCGGCCGCGCTGGTCCGGGACTTCGCCGGCTTCCTGTGCGACGAGCGGCTGGAGATCGACGGGGCGGTGGCGGCCTCGGAGCTGGCCCATGCCTGGCAGAACCGGGCTATCGCCAGCCTGATGCGCGGCAAGGGCACCCTGACCCACGAGCCCGAGGGCGTGGTGGCCGCCTATTGCCGCCAGTGCGCCCTGACCATGAGTTGTCGCCAGCTGGCCCGGGCCTTCCTGCCCCTGGCGGCGGGCGGCTTCTCGCCGGTGGCCCAGGAGACGGTGTTCCCCGAGCGCCTGACCCGGCGGCTCAATTCGCTGCTGCTGACCTGCGGCATCTATGACAGCGTCGGCAACTTCGCCTACCGCGTCGGCCTGCCGGCCAAGAGCGGCGTGGGCGGCGGCATCGTCGCGGTGATCCCGGGCAAGGCGACGGTGGCGGTATGGTCGCCGGAGCTGGATCGGTTCGGCACGTCGGTCGTCGGCACGGCGGCGTTGGAAGCGTTCAGCCAGATCACCAACTGCTCGGTGCTGTAGAGACTTTGACGCGGCTCAAGGGCGCCGGTTCGCGCCTGGGCCACCCTGATCGTCATGAGCCGGCGTATTCTCATCCTGGTCGGGCACCCTGACCCCAGCCCCGACCGTTTCGGCGGCGCCTTGGCGAGCGCCTATGCCGACGCTGCGGTGAAGGCCGGCCACACCGTGAAACGCGTCGACCTGGGGTCGATGGATGTCCCCTACCTGCTCGGCCAGTCGGAGTTCGAACAGGGACCGCCGCCGGCCGAAATTCGCGCCCTGCAACAGGACATCGAGCGGGCCGAGCATATCGTGCTGCTGTTTCCCCTGTGGCTGGGCGGCGTTCCGGCCAAGCTGAAGGCCCTCCTGGAGCAGGTGTTTCGCGGCGGCTTCGGCTTCGCCATCGGCGAGCGGGGCTGGATCTCCAAGCTCAAGGGCCGCTCGGCGCGTCTGGTCGTCACCATGGGCATGCCCGGCCCGGTGTTTCGCCTTGTCTTCGGCGCCCATGGCGTGAAGGCGATCGAGAAAGGCATCCTGATGCTGGCCGGCGTGCGCCCCATCCGCAGCTCGATCATCGGCGGGGTCGAGTCGATCGGACCGGCCGGCCGGGCGCGATGGCTGGCCAGGATGCGGGCGCTGGGCGCGAAGGCCGCTTAGGCGCCGTAGCCCACACCCACCAGATACAGCCCATCGGCCGGGGCCACGGGTCCGCATTCGCGGCGATCCCTGGCCTCCAGCGCCGCCTTGACGTCGTCCGGCGTCCAGCGCCCGGCGCCGACCTCGACCAGGGTCCCGGTCATCGACCGCACCTGCCGGTGCAGGAAGCTGCGGGCCTCGAAGTCCAGATGGATCTCCTCGCCGGCCAGGCGCACGCGGGCGACGTCGAGCGTCTTCACCGGGCTCTTGGCCTGGCAGTGCATGTCGCGGAAGGTCGTGAAGTCGTGCAGGCCGACCAGATGCTGGGCGGCCGCGTGCATGGCGTCGGCGTCCAGGTCCTTCTTCACGTGCCAGACCTTGCCCTTGTCGAGCGCCGGCGGGGCGCGGCGGTTGAGGATCCGGTAGAGGTAGCGACGCTCATTGGCCGAGAAGCGGGCGTGCCAGCCCTCTTCGGCGCGTTCGGCCGAGAGGATCGACACCGCCTCGTGGGTCAGGTGGGCGTTGAGGGCGTTGAACACGGTCTGGGCCGGCCAGTCCTTCTCGAGGTCGACATGCACCACCTGGCCGGTGGCGTGGACCCCGGTGTCGGTGCGGCCGGCGGCGGCGATGCGCACGTCCTGGCCGCTGAAGGCCTTCACCGCCGTCTCGATCGCGCCCTGCACCGACGGCAGCACGGCCTGGGCCTGGAAGCCGTTGTAGGGCCGGCCGTCATACTCGACGAGGAGGCGGTAGCGGGGCATCAGGCCAGCACGGTTCCGGCGGGGATCGGGAAGCCGCGCGTGAACGTCTCGGCGTCCTGGACGCCCTTGCCTTCGCGCTGGGCCTTGAGCAGGCGGACGGCGCCTTCACCACAGGCGATGAGCAGGCCGTCGTCCAGGGCCACGCCCGGAGCGCCGTCCTGGTCTTCCTGGCGTGACAGCAGGGCCTTGACGCGGACGGCTCCCTTGTCCGACGGCGCCTCGAACCAGGCGCCGGGGAACGGCGAGAGGCCGCGGATATGGGCGTCGACCTCGGCGGCGGGGCGGGTCCAGTCGATGCGGGCCTCGGCCGCCTTGATCTTCTTGGCGTAGGTGACGCCCTCCTGGGCCTGCGGGGTCTCGATCGCGCCGCCGCGCTCGACGGCGGCCAGGGCCACCGGCAGCAGGCGGGCGCCGACGGCGGCCAGCTTGTCGTGCAGCGAGCCGGCGGTCTCGAGCTTGTCGATCCGCACCTGCTCGGACATCAGGATCGGACCTTCGTCGAGGCCCTCGCTCATCCGCATGACCTGGACGCCGGTGACCTGATCGCCGGCCATGATCGCCCGCTGGATGGGGGCAGCGCCGCGCCAGCGCGGCAACAGGCTGGCGTGCAGGTTGAAGCAGCCGTATGTCGGCGCGTCGAGCACGGCCTTGACCAGGATCTGGCCGAAGGCGACCACGACGGCGGCGTCCAGCGCCAGGGCCTGGAAGGCCTCGATCTCCTCGGCCGTCTTCATCGAGACCGGCGTGCGGACCGGCAGGCCCAGGCCCTCGGCGAAGGCGTGGACCGGCGAGGGCTTCAGCTCATGGCCGCGCCCGCGCGGGGCCGGGGGCTGGGAATAGACACAGGCGATCTCGTGGCCCGAGGCGACGAGTTCGGCGAGGCACGTGACGGCGAAGTCCGGGGTGCCGAGGAAGGCGATGCGCATGGCGGGGGTTTAGCGGTCTAAGCGGCTTCACGCAAAGCCCAGAGCAAGGGGGCCGAGACGGAACCTTGGCCTTGGGGCTTCGTTATGCAGCCGACTTACTGAACCTCCATTGGGAGCCCGACCATGCGTTCCAAGCTGATGCTGATCGCCGCCGCCGGCGCGGCCCTGACCCTCGCGGCCTGTTCGCAGGAACACGCCACCGAGGTGAAGGAAGGCGCGAAAGCCGCCGCTTCCGACATCAAGGACGCCGCTCACAACATCGCCAACGACCCGGACGTCAAGGAAGCCGGTACGGCGATCAAGGAAAGCGCCAAGGAAACCGGCGCGGAGCTGAAGGAAGCCGCCGGCGACGCCACCGACAAGGCCCAGGAGCTCGGCGAAAAGGCCGGCGATAAGGCCAAGGAAGCCGGCGCGGAGCTCAAGCACGACGCCAAGAAGGGCGCCGCCGAGAGCAAGAAGCAGCTCAACGAGGCGACGCGATAGGATGCCGAAACCTCGCCCTTCGACAGGCTCAGGGTGAGGCTTCTACTGACACCCGGCGCTGGAAGTCGTCCTCACCCCGAGCTTGTCGAAGGGCGAGGACGTCTCCGATAAACTCAATCCCGCAGCAGGTCGTTGATGCTGGTCTTCGAGCGCGTCTGGGCGTCGACCGTCTTGACGATCACGGCGCAGTAGAGGCCCGGGCCGCCGTTCGGGTCGGGCAGGTTGCCGGGGACCACGACGCTGTAGGGCGGGACCTTGCCGATGTGGATCTGGCCGGTCTTGCGGTCGACGATCTTGGTCGAGGCGCTGATGAACACGCCCATCGACAGGACCGAGCCTTCGCCGACGACCACGCCCTCGACGACTTCCGAGCGGGCGCCGATGAAGCAGTTGTCCTCGATGATGGTCGGGTTGGCCTGCAGGGGCTCCAGCACGCCGCCAATGCCGACGCCGCCCGACAGGTGGACGTTCTTGCCGATCTGGGCGCACGAGCCGACCGTGACCCACGTGTCGACCATCGTGCCTTCGTCGACATAGCCGCCGATGTTCACGAACGACGGCATCAGGATGACGTTCTTGCCGATGTGGGCGCCGCGACGGACGATGGCGCCCGGAACCGCGCGGAAGCCGCCGGCCTCGAACTGCGGGGCGTCCCAGCCGTCGAACTTGTTGGCCACCTTGTCCCACCACGGACCGACCGCGCCGCCCAGCGTGCCGGCCCGCATGACGGTGTTGGGGTTCAGGCGGAACGACAGCAGCACGGCCTTCTTCAGCCACTGGTGGGTCACCCACGCGCCGTCGACCTTCTCCGAGACGCGAACCTTGCCGCTGTCGAGCAGCAGCAGGGCTTCCTCGACGGCGGTGCGGACCGGGCCGGCGGTGTCGGCCGAGACCTCGGCGCGGACTTCCCAGGCGGCTTCGATCTCGGTCTGGAGGTCGGCCAAAGAAATGGAAGGGGGGCTCACGGCGGTCATTGCGGGCTTCCTTGCAGGCGGGCCGCGTTCAGGAACGCGGCGAGGTCATGGGTGCGGAAATGGACGTGTTCCGAGGTCGAGTCCTTGGCGTGCGGCCCGACCAGGATGGTGGTCATGCCCATCCGGGCGGCCGGGACCAGGTTCTTCTCGCTGTCCTCGAAGAAGGCCGCCTGGGGCGGGCGCACGGCGTGCAGCTTGGTGATCTTGTCGAAGGTCGCCAGGGCGGGCTTGGGCAGGTAGTCGGCCGTCTCGATCGCGAACAGGTCGTCGAACAGGTCGTGCAGGTTCAAATGACCCAGCACGCGCTCGGCGTGGCCCAGCGAGCCGTTGGTGAAGATCAGTCGCCGCCCCGGCAACCGGGCGATCGCCTGGCGCAGGGCTGGGTCCGGGACCAGCCGATCCATCGAGACGTCGTGCACCTCGTCCAGGAACGCCTTGGGCTCGATGCCGTGATTGATCATCAGCCCGGACAGCGTGGTGCCGTGCTCGGTGAAGTACCGCTTTTGCAGCGCCCGGGCCTCCTCGCGCGGAAGGCCTGTCATGCGCTCCACGAAGTCGGTCATCTTGACCTCGATCAGGCCCATGAACTCGCTTTCCAGCGGGTACAGGGTGTTGTCGAGGTCGAACAGCCAGGTGTCGACGTGGGCAAGGTCGGCGCTCATCGCGAGATGAGCGTGCCCGCGCCGTGTTCGCTGAACAGCTCGACCAGCATGGCGTGCGGGCGGCGGCCGTCCAGGATGACGACGGCCTCGACGCCCGATTCCACGGCGTGGATGGCGTTTTCCAGCTTGGGGATCATGCCGCCGCTGGCCACGCCGCTCTCGATCAGGCCGCGCGCCTCGTTGATCGTCATCTGACGGATGAGGTTGCCCTCACCGTCCAGCACGCCGGCGATGTCGGTCAGCATCAGCATCCGCTTGGCCTTCAGCGCGCCCGCCAGGGCGCCGGCGACGGTGTCGGCGTTGATGTTGTAGGTCTGGCCCTCGGTCGAGACGCCGATCGGGGCGATCACCGGGATGTAGTCGGTTTCCGAGGTCAGCAGCGCCTGGATGATGTGCGGATCGATCTTGGTCGGCTCGCCCACGAAGCCCAGGTCGACGACCTGCTCGATGTTGCTGTCGGGATCGCGCTTGGTGCGGGTCACCTTCTCGGCGGTGATCATCCGGGCGTCCTTGCCCGACAGGCCCACGCCGCGCACGTCGGCCTCGGCGCCGGCCAGGGTGATCCAGTTGGCGATCTCCTTGTTGATCGCGCCCGACAGGACCATCTCGGCCACTTCCATGGTGGCCTCGTCGGTGACGCGCAGGCCGTCCACGAAGGTCGACTTGACGCCGGCTTTGTCCAGCATGCGGCTGATCTGCGGACCGCCGCCGTGCACCACCACCGGATGGACGCCCAGCAGCTTCAGCAGCACCGCGTCGGCGGCGAAGACCTTGGCCACGTCTTCCTGGCCCATGGCGTGGCCGCCGTATTTGATCACCACCGTCTCGCGGTCGTAGATTTGGATGTAGGGCAGGGCCTCGGCCAGGGTCTTGGCGGTGGCCCAGCCGGCTTCCTCGGCGGCTTCGGTCAAGGCGACTGTCCCTCAAGCAAGTTGGGATGCGGAAATAGGCGCGCCTCGATAGCGGACCCCGCCCCCCCTGTCATCAAAAAGGGGGGCCTCAGGCCTTGTGGTCGAACCGCCACTTCATGACCAGCACCGCGCCGGACATCAGCAGGCAGGCGGCGTTGGAGGCGATCACCGGCCAGGCCTTGACCAGGCTCCCGTAGACGATCCAGCACGCGAAGCCCGTCACCGTGACGATGTAGGTGCGCAGCGAAACGGACGAGGCGTCCTTTTCCTTCCAGATCTTGACGATCTGCGGGGCGAAGCTGGTGATCGACAGCAGGGCGGCGGCCGTGCCGACGACCGCGGCGACCGGGGGCGCCGCCATCAGGCGATCCGGGGCAGGTCGCCGAGACCCCAAAGCTGGGCGTAGGCCGGGGCCAGAGTCAGGCCTACCGGGACGGGCCCGGGGGCATGGCCTTCCTGCAGGCAGTAGGTCAGGTACGACAGGGCGGTCCGGACGCCGTGCTCGGAATAGGGCTTGCCGATCACGCCGCAGGCTCCGGCGTAGTCGTCGGGCAGGCGCTTGACGTTGGCGGTCATGAACAGGGCCACGCCGCCGCAGTCGCTCGAGATCTTGCGGGCCACCTCGACGCCGGTCGGGCCGTCGCTGAGGTGGACGTCCACGAGCGCGAGGTCGGGGTGCAGCTTCTCGGCGAGATCGACGGCTTCGTCGGAGCTCATGGCGCAGCCGAGCGAGTGGCAGCCCACCTCCTCGACAAGATGTTCGAGCTCGATCGCGAGGAGCATCTCGTCCTCCACGATCAACACATCGAGCGCACGCCCGGTCATACTGAAACCTGTCCTTTTAGCGCGCCCCATTCACGGGCAGCAGAACGACTACGCGGGCGCCAGGTTCCGCATCGGTGGTCTCACTCTTGGCTTTCAGCTGCTGACACAGCAGCTGAACAATGGTGAGGCCGAAGCCGGGTGGCGTGGTGTCCTTACCGAACCCAACGCCGTCGTCGGCGATTTCGATCCGAAATTCGCCCTCCTGGCGGCGAACGCCGACGAAGATCCGGCCGCCACGTCCTTCGGGGAAACCGTGTCGCAGAGCGTTGGTCAGCAGTTCGTTGACCACCAGGGCGAACGGCGCGGCCTTGGCGGCGGGGATCTCGACACGCTCCAGATCCAGCTCGATGCGGATGTCGTCGCGGCTGGCCGAGCCCATGAGGTCGGCGACCATGTCGCGGATGAAGGCCGAGACGTCGAAGCGCTCGACGTCCTCGCTCTGGAACAGGCGGCGGTGGACGGTGGCGATGGCGTTGACCCGGCCCAGCATGCCGCGCAGCGAGGCCTTCAGCGCGGGGTCGGTCACCCGGCGGTTCTGCAGCAGCAGCAGGCTGGAGATCAGTTGCAGGTTGTTCTTGACCCGGTGGTCCACCTCGTGGAGCAGGGCGGTCTTCTGCTCCAGCGCCTCGGTCAGCTCGCGGGTGCGCGCCTCGATGATCGCTTCGAAGTCCTCGGGACGACGGGCCGCGGCCTGATCGGTGTCGCGCGCCGGTTCCGAAATGTCGTTCATGCGTAAGGCTAAGCTCCCGCCACCCCGTGGACGCTCAACGTACCTGATCGTGTCGAGTTCCCAACATAGACCTAGACGGGAAAGGTAGACGGCGGAGATCCCATGGCTGGATCTCCGCCGATCCGAAGGCCGACCCGCGCTTCCCGGAGCGGGCAGGCCGTTGGAAGGTGTTATTTCGGCTGATAGATGCGGTCGAACACGCCGCCGTCGTTGAAGTGGGTGGCCTGGGCCTTCTTCCAGCCGCCGAAGGTGTCATCGATCGTGACCAGCGGGATCTTCTTGAAGCGGGCCGCGTACTTGGCCGCCACGTCGGCGTTGCGCGGACGGTAGTAGTTCTTGGCGATCAGCTCCTGGGCCAGCGGGCTATAGAGGAAGTTCAGATAGCCTTCGGCGACGGTGCGGGTCTTGTGGCGATCGACGTTCTTGTCGATCAGGGCGACCGGGGGTTCGGCCAGGATCGACAGGCTGGGATAGACGATGTCGAACTTGCCCGGCAGCTCGTCCTGGGCGAGGTAGGCCTCGTTTTCCCAGGCCAGCAGCACGTCGCCCAGGCCGCGCTGGGTGAAGCTGGTGGTGGCGCCGCGGGCGCCGGTGTCCAGCACGGGCACATGCTCGAACAGGGTCTTCACGAAGGCCTCGGCCTTGGCGGGATTGCCGCCCGGCTGCTTGAGGGCCCAGGCCCAGGCGGCCAGGTAGTTCCAGCGCGCGCCGCCCGAGGTCTTCGGGTTGGGGGTGATCACGTCGATGCCCGGCTTCACCAGGTCGCCCCAGTCCTTGATCTTCCAGGGATTGCCCTTGCGGACCAGGAACACGATGGTCGAGGTGTAGGGCGTGGAGTTCTGCGGCAGGCGCGACTGCCAGTTAGCGGGCAGCAGCCTGGCCCTGGCGGCGATCTCGTCGATGTCATAGGCCAGGGCCAGGGTGACGACGTCGGCCTGCAGGCCGTCGATCACCGAGCGGGCCTGCTTGCCCGAACCGCCGTGGCTCTGGTTGATCGCCAGGGTCTGGCCGACTCTCTCTTTCCAGTACTTGGCGTAGGCGGCGTTGATGTCCTTGTAGAGCTCGCGCGTCGGATCGTAGCTGACGTTCAGCAGGGTGACGGGCTTGGCCTGGGCGAAAGCCGAACCGCCCACGGCAAGGACCGCCGCGCCCGCGCCGGCGCCGGCCAGAAGATCTCGGCGGGTCGGAACCTGGGTGAAGTCGCTCATCGAGACGGTCCTTTCTGGAGGTCTTCCAAGGATCTGTGGAGCCGGCGCGGCGCCCACAACGCCGCGCCGACGACTTTAGAACGCGTATTGGCTGCGCAAGTTGACCACCTGGTAGTCCTGGCTCAGCGGAACCGCGCCGCCGGCTGGGTCCAGGCGATCGATCGAGACATCGTAATAGCCCAACGAGAACTTGGTCACCGGGTTGGGGAACCAGTTGATCCCGACGGTGGTGATCTTCTGCTCGCCGCCGCGGACCCGGTCGGCGGCCAGAACGGCCTGCTCGTGATAGTTCAGGTCGGCGACTGAATAGCGCGCCGCCAGTTCCCAGGCGCCCCACTGGCGCTTCTTCAGGTCGAACGGGTGCGCGATGGCCGAGGCGTCGAACGCGAAGGTGTTGGCGTTGTACCTGCGGGCCTCGCCGGTCAGCACCCACGAGCCTTCGACGTACCAGGCCTTGAGCTTCGGATCGGTGACGCCGGCCGCCGGGTTGCGGCGGTCGATGGCGATGTCGAAATATTCGCCCTGGATCAGGACGTTCTTCTTCTGGGCTGCGGCCTCGAAGCCGTAGTGGCGGGCGCCGGTCGAGTCGATCGCGCCGGTGGTGATCAGCTGTGTCCCGTCGACGCGCAGCTCCGGACGGTCGCTGACGGCGACGGGATAGGCGCCGCCGACGGCGGTCTGGGCCGGAGTGACCACCTTGCTGGCGTTGGCGCCGACATGGACCAGCCAGTCGAGGCCCTTGAACGGCACGAAGGCGACGCGGCCCAGATAGCCCAGCTGCTCGTCGAAGGTCTGGCCGTCGCCGGCCTTGGCGCCGGTGATCGCGCCCGACAGCAGCCAGCGATCACCCAGGGCCTGGCCCTGCAAGGCGATGCGCTTGTCGGCGCCGGCCAGGCCGCGCGCCAGCTCCGAGCCCGACGGGCGTTCGGCGAACAGCGAGCCGTTGGTCGAGGCCGCGTCCTCCAGGCCGACGTTCGGGGCGAAGGCGCCGACGCGAACCTTGAACGGGGCGTAGTTGTACTGGACCCACAACTCCTGCAGCGTGCCCTGGCCATCCGTGCCGGCGCCGCCGAAGTCCAGCAGGGCGTTGTATTCGAAGTTCTTGTAGAACTTGCCGTCGACGCCGATGCGGGCGCGGCGGAAGTTCGTGCCGCTGTTCAGGTCGCGGGCGTTGCCCAGCACGGCGGGCAGGCCCTTGTCCTGATAGTACTGGGCGGCGTCGAGCTGCATCACCGCGTGGATCGTGGCGCTGAAGGCGCCATCCCCGGAGGCGATGGTCGGCTTGCCGGCGGCGATGCTGACGGTGGTGGCGCTCTGGGCGGCGCGAACGTCCTTGAGGCTGGCGGCGGTGGCGGCCTTCAGGTCGGCGACCTGCTGGGCCAGCGTGGCCAGCTGGGCTTCGAGCGCGGCGATGCGAGCCTCGGCTTCGGCGGGCGAGCGCGGCGCGGTGTCCTGGGCGGATGCGGCGCCGGCGGTGGCCAGCAGAGACGCGCCGGCGATCAACGCCACGCGAAATGCGATACAGGTCTTGGTCATCGTGTCTGTCCCCTTTCGGCGCCGCTGGGCGGGCCGACCTGCCGAGCTAGGGAAGACGATTATCCCTAGTTGCGGAATCGAGATTTAGGAAAACCGGCCGTGAGTTTTTCTGTAGGCGCGGCAAAGTGTCGCGAAATACGCTGCGAATCTTCAGCCTTATCAGACATTTAAACCCGTAAATGTTCCGTTCACGGAAAAGGCCGTCGCGGTTTCCCGCGACGGCCTGTGACATTTTTTGCGGAGAAGGTTGAGGGGCCGCTGGACCCTAGAACATCGCCCGGCCAGCGAGGCGCAGGTTGTAGCGCTTCTGCTTCTTGGTGGCTTCGACGCCGCCTTCGATGCCCACGTAGGACATCGCCGTGCCGGCCCGCAGGGCGAAGCCGGCGGTCACCGCGCCGTCCTTGTCGTTCAGCGCGGCCAGGGTGAAGGGGTTGCCGCCCTTGAAGGCCGCGACCGTGTCGCCGACCGAACCGGCCAGGGTCTGGCGATAGCCGACCCGCACTTCCGGGCGCCACCAGACATTCTTGCCGAAGTCGGCGCCGACCACCACGCCCAGCTCGCCCGAAAGGTTGCTGGAGGTGCGCTTGGCGACGGTCAGGTCGAAGCCATCGCCGCCGCCGCTTTCGGCGCGCTTGCCTTCGCGCAGCCAGACATAGTCCAAGCGGCCTTCCGGACGGGCGAAGAAGCGGCCGAACTTCTGCTCGTAGGCCACGCCCGCGAAGGCGTTGGCCGTCAGGCCCTTCCAGTCGGCGGTGTTCTTCAGGATCAGGTCGGCGACCCCATCGGCGTTGCCGTCCGGCGAGATGAAGCGGCGGTCGCCCTTGAAGAAGCCGTAGCCCAGGCCGCCGCCGGCGTTCATCCGCCAGCCGCCGACCGAACGACGCCAGTAGGCGCCGGTCTGGACGAACGAGGCGGTGGTCTGCTCGCCGACCTTGGCGACGGTGTCGTGTTCCTCGAGGCTGGTATAGGCCAGGGTCAGGCCCAGCGCGCCGCCGGCGTCGCCCATGGCCTCATAGCCGGCGACGAAGCCGAACGCCTGGGTGTCCGAACCCAGGGTCTGGCCGGTGTCGCGACGGGTCAGCGAGGTGATTTCCTGGACCCAGATGCTGTCCGGACCATAGCGGTCGCCCGGATCGGGGCGGAACATGGTGGCCTGCGAGACCTGCTGGTTGACCGACTGCAGAGCCGCGAACAGGCCCTCGCCCTGGTCGGGCAGCATCTGGTCGTAGAGGTCGCGATAGGCGTCTCGCGTCGTCTGGTTCAGGAACGTCCCGGCCAGGGCCGAATCCTTGCCCAGCGCCTGGTAGACGGCGTCATAGGCCGAGGTCTCGGACCGGTTCAGGCCGATCTCGGCGGCCGTCTTCTGGCGGACGTCGATATAGACGTTGTTGGTGTCGGCGCGGCTGGTAGCCACGTACATGAACGGCGCTTGGGCCAGCAGGCCGTTGCCGATCGAGCCGACATTGACGTTGCTGCCCTGGATCACCGTGAAGGTGGTGGGCTGCTTGACCAGATTGGCCAGGCGGATGCCCAGCTCGGCGCCGGAGGCGATGTTGGTCGCGCCCGAGACCACCAGCTTGGTGTTCTGGCCGGCGGCCGGATCGGCCGAGAACAGGATCTTGCCCTTGGCGCCGACCGTCAGGCTGCTGACGTTGATGGTGTCGGTGTTGACGATGCCCAGGCTGCCGTTGGCGACGGCGATGTCGAGCCTGCCGTCGCTGTCGGTCAGCTTGCCCAGGGCCACGCCGCCGCCGTCGATCGACAGGCGATCCTGGCCGGTCCCGAACGACATGGCGCCCACCAGGGTGCCGCTCCACAGGTTCAGGGTGTCATTGCCGCCGCCGAACAGCACGTCGCCGACGGTCACCGGCGCCGAGGTGGTGCTGGTGGCGTCGGCGCTGGTGACGGTGTCGGTGCTGGGGAAGGTCGAGGTCGAGGCGTAGTCGGTCGGGCCCTTCTGGGTGAAGGTCACGCCCGAATTGTTGGCGCGCAGGTCCAGGGCGATCGCCTGGCCGCTGGTCGTCACGGTCGCGGCCGTGCCGTTGGCCTTGTAGGCCGGCGCCGTCAGGGTGGCGCGGATCGAGCCGGTGTTGGTGATGGTCTTCAGCGCGCCGGCCTGGTCGAGGATGGCGACCGCGTCGCCGGTCTCGCCGGTCCGCGTGGCGACCAGGGCGCCGCGGTTGTTGATGGCGGTGGTGTTCGAGCCCGCGCCCAGCACCACGGCTCGCGCCGTGGCCGTCACGCCCGAGCTGGCGAACGAGCCCGCGGTGGCCGTGATCGAGCCGCGGTTCAGGATTTCCCCGACGCTGGCGCCGGAGTTCAGGATCAGGCCGGTGGCGTCGGCTTCGTAGGTCGTGGCCGTGACGGTGCCGTCGTTGCGCAGACCGTTGGCGAGGGTGGTGGTCTTGCCGCCGCCCGCGCCGATCGAGACGCCGGTGGCGGTGACCTTGTCATAGACGCCCGCCGCGGCGATCGCCCCCTTGGCCACCAGGCCGTAGGCCAGGTCGCCGGCGCCGACCGCGCCCAGGGTGACGTTCTGCGTGGCCGAGCCGATCTGCAGGGCCGGCGCCGCGCCGAAGGCGCTGATGCTGGACGAGCCGGTGTTGCTGGAGGTGGTCGTCGTCGTGACGGTGTTGCCGTCCGTGCCGACCTTGGAAGAGTAGTTGGAGCCTTGCAGCAGCACGCCGCCGGTCACGTCGCCGGCGATGCGGACGGCCGGACCGCCCTGCAGCAGGTCATCGGCGTCCAGCTTGCCCAGGGCGTCGGTCGTCGTCGGGCGCGAAGTGTAGCGATAGCCGGTCGCGCTGGCGCTGCCCTGCAGGACCAGGGCCCCGTTGATGTTGGCGTCGATGGCCTGGGCCACCGCGTTCGCGCCCTGGACGGTGGTCGAGCCCCCCAGGGTCACCTTGCCGGTGACCGGCGCGGCGATCCGCGCGCCGTAGCTGTTGTCGCCGATGACGCTGATCGCGCCCAGGTGGGTGACGTTACCCAGCACCGGGCCTTCCAGCAGGATGCCGGCCGAGTTGTTACCCTTGATCGTGATCGTGCCGGCGGCGTCGTTGATGATGTCGCCGGTGAAGGTTCCGGCGTTGGTCAGCCGGATGCCGAAGCGGTTGTTGCCCTGGGCGAAGGGGCCGTCGAGGTCGCCATCCGAATCGCTGTCGGTCGGCGTGTAGTCCTCGTCCAGCGTGATCGCCAGCGAGTTGGTCAGCGAGCCCGTCCTGCCGCCGATGACCAGCACGCCGACGCTGTCGTTGACGCCCTTGGTCTGCAGGGTGCCGGCGTTGGTCACCTTGTTGTTGCTGTCCAGGGTGACGATCGCGCCCGCGGTGGTCGGCTTGATCGAGCCGTCGGCGGTGATCTTGATGTCGTCGGCGGTCGTCGCGCCCGCAGCCGTGCTGGTGGCGATCGGCGTCGTCCGCGCGGTGGTGACCGTGGTTTCAGCCAACGCGGCGAAACCCATGGCCAAGAGAGGAGCGGCCGCGACCGTCGCGACCAGGACCTTGCGCTGCATTACGAACGACACCCCATGGAAACCGGCGCCACTAATTCATGTCATGATGCGGCGAAATTGCGGTGAGTCCCGCTCGCGACACGTACTAAGGCGCCAACCGTCTATCGCATGGCATGGCGGGGCGCCATATCTGGATCGACGAATCGCCTCTCGCTTGAATCGAAGAGCCTTCCCATGCCGCTGGCGCAGACGCCCCCGGACGGACAAGACAGCGCCGCGACGAGCGCGTTCTGGCCCTTGATGATCGGGCCCGGCGCCATTCTGGGCCTGGCCGTCACGGGACTGGCCCAACCGGCCCCGGCCCTGCTGGCGGCCGCGGTCGCCGGAGCGGCCGGCGTCTTCCTGTCGCGGCGCTCGAGTCGCGGACGGGCCCGCCCGATCATGGGCGCGGCGCTGGCGCCGGCCGCCGCCGTCGAGGAGACGCCGCCGTTCGTGGCCATTCTCGACCGGCTGCCCGACCCCCTGATGGTCATCGCCGCCGAGGAGGCCGACGACCTGACCGGTCGCCGCTTCCTGTTCGCCAACGCCGCCGCGCGCGAGTTGTTCAAGATCCAGCACCAGGGCGGGCTGCTGATCACCGCCGTGCGCAATCCGCGCGTGCTGGAGGCCGTGGATGAGGCGCTGTTCGGCGGCGTCGAGGGCGTGGCCGAGTTCGAGACCGGCGGAACGCAAGGTCGGGCCTGGCTGGCCCACACCCGGCCGTTGCGCGAGACCAACGGCCGCTCGCGCCTGGCCCTGCTGGCCCTGCGCGACGAGACCGACGCCCGCCGCAGCGAACGCACCCGCGCCGATTTCCTGGCCAACGCCAGCCACGAACTGCGCACGCCGCTGGCCTCGCTGTCGGGCTTCATCGAGACCCTGCGGGGCCACGCCAAGGACGATCCGGGCGCCCGCGACAAGTTCCTGGGGATCATGCTGGCCCAGGCCGAGCGCATGTCGCGCCTGATCGACGACCTGATGAGCCTGTCGCGGATCGAGCTGAACGAGCACATCGCCCCACTGGGCCGGGTGGACCTGGCCATGGCGGCGGTCGACGTGATCGACGCCCTGGCTCCGCAGGCCCGCGACAAGCAGGTCGCCTTCGATCCCGTCCTGCCGCCGCGCGGCGGCGCGGTGGTCGACGGCGATCGCGACCAGATCATCCAGGTGATCCAGAACCTGATCGACAACGCCATCAAATACACGCCCAAGGGCGGGACGGTGCGGGTCGAGATCTTCCCCGGCCTGTCCGCCGAGGCCGCCGCCGCCGCCCGTGACCCGGCCGCCGCGCGGATGTCGCTGCTGACCCCGGACCACGACACGACCGAGCGCTACGCCGTGCTGCGCGTCACCGACCGGGGGCCCGGCCTGGCGCGCGAGCACCTGCCGCGCCTGACCGAGCGCTTCTACAGGGTCGAGGGCCAGAAGAGCGGCGACCGCTCGGGCACCGGTCTGGGCCTGGCGATCGTCAAGCACATCATGAACCGCCATCGCGGCGGGCTGACGGTCGAGAGCGTCCAGGGCGAGGGCGCCACGTTCGGGGTCTACCTGCCGATGGCCAAGGCCGGGGCCGAGATCGCGCCGCCTCCGCCCGTGACCACCGAGGCCTGACCCCCAGCCGGGCGCCGCAGTCTTCGGATCCGCCAGGTGACCGGTTTATAAAGGGGAACCTGAGGCCTTCGCCCCGGCTGGCCAACCGCCGCGACAGGTCGCGCGGGGCTGCTCGTCGATCCTCCGGCCGAAGAAACGCGCGCGGCGAACCGGGCGCTGTCGTCAAACTGTCACATATCCGTCGCATAAGCTCAGCGCCTGCCCGGCATAGATCGGGGCGGGGGAAGGCGCGCGATCGTGCGGGGCCTTCGACACACTTCGCGCAAGATTAGCCTCACGCATGCTGACCTGGCTCTCGCTCATCGTCCTGACGCTGTTTTCCGGCCTGGCTTTCGCCGCCGGACGTCGTCGCGCCGTGGCCGCCGCGGGAGGCCGCGCCCGCGTCCTCCACTCCCTGCCGGACTACTACGGGACCTACGCGGCCCTGTGGGCCGGCGTTCCCGCCGCGTTGCTGCTGCTGCTGGGGACCGCCTTCGGCGGCCGCGTCGAGGACGCGATGCTGAAGACCACGCGCCCGGCCGCCGTCTCGGCCCTGGATCCGGACCGTCAGAACGTCTTCTTCAGCGACGCCCACGCGATCGCCGCCAAGCAGGCCCCGTCGGAAGTCGCCTACGAAGGCGAGCTGAAGGTGGCGCTGGACGCCAAGGTCGCCGAAGCCAAGCGCATCGGGACGCTCCTGAACGTCGGCATGCTGGCTGGCGCCGGCGTGCTGGCCCTGGCGGGTTTCCTGCTGGCCTTCCCGCGCATCAACCCCGATTTCCGGGCCCGCAACCGGGTCGAGGGCTGGACCAGCATCCTGCTGATCGGCTGCTCGGTCGCGGCCGTCCTGACCACCCTGGGCATCGTCCTCTCGCTGGTCTGGGAAAGCTGGCGCTTCTTCCAAAGCGTCAATCCGCTGTCGTTCCTGTTCGGCACCGAGTGGAGCCCACAGATCGCCATGCGCGCCGACCAGGTCGCCTCGGCGGGCGCCTTCGGGGCCGTGCCGCTGTTCGCCGGCACCTTCCTGATCATGTTCATCGCCATGCTGGTGGCGGCTCCGGTCGGCCTCTATTCGGCGATCTACCTCTCGGAATACGCCAGCCGCACCGTGCGCGGCGTGGTCAAGCCGCTGCTGGAGATACTGGCGGGCGTCCCGACCGTGGTCTACGGCTTCTTCGCCGCCCTGACGGTGGGCCCGCTGTTCCGCGCCGGCTTCAACGCCATCGGCGCGGCCCTGCCGCCCGGCCCGCTCGCCACCTACCTGATGGAAGTCCAGAACCAGATGGCCCTGGTGGCCGGGGTGGTGATGGGGATCATGCTGATCCCGTTCGTCTCCTCGCTGTCGGACGACATCATCAACGCCGTGCCGCAGTCGCTGCGCGACGGCAGCTACGCGATGGGCGCCACCAAGTCGGAGACGGTCAAGAAGGTCGTCCTGCCGGCCGCCCTGCCGGGCATCATGGCCGCCATGCTGCTGGCCGTGTCCCGCGCCGTCGGCGAGACCATGATCGTGACCATGGCCGCCGGCCTGCAGGCCAAGATGACGGTCAACCCGCTCGACACCGTGACCACGGTCACCGTCCAGATCGTCACCCTGCTGACCGGCGACCAGGAATTCGACAGCCCCAAGACGCTGTCGGCCTTCGGCCTGGGCCTCACCCTGTTCGTGGTGACGCTCTGCCTGAACATCGTCGCCCTGCGCATCGTCCAGAAGTACCGGGAACAATATGACTGACGCGACCCTCGGCGCGGCCGCCCCGCGCTCCGCCGCCTCGACAGCCATGCAAGCCCGGCTGAAGAAGCGCCACGCCGCCGAACGCACCTTCAAGGCCCAGGGTCTGGCCGCGATCATCGTCGCGCTGATCTTCTTGGTGGTGCTGGTCGGCCGCATCGTGGCCCAGGGCTACACGACCTTCGAGACCCATACGCTCAGCGTGCCGGTCTACCTGAACCCGGATCGTATCGACCGCTCGGACCTCTCGGGCGTCAACTACGACTACATCGTCGCCGAGGCGATGATGAAGAAGCTGGGCGTGCAGGACGACGACCTGGGCACCACGTCGAGCAAGGTCCAGGATCTGCTGTCGCGCGACTTCGGCTTCCAGCTGCTGAACAAGCTGAAGGCCGACCAGTCGCTGATCGGCAAGACGGTCACCGTCACCGGCCCGTTGAAGGCCGACGCCGACCTCTATTTCAAGGGCGAGATCAAGCGCTCGACCGCCGAGGGCGACCGTAAGCTCGACAACCAGCAGCTGGACTGGCTGGACAAGCTCGAGAAGGACGGCTCGGTGAAGTCGGGCTTCAACTTCGCCTTCTTCACCCATTCCGACTCGACCGAGCCCGAGCAGGCCGGCGTGCTGGGCGCGGTGGTCGGCTCGGCCATGATGCTGATCATCACCGCTCTGATCGCCGTGCCGGTCGGCGTGATGGCGGCCACCTATCTGGAAGAGTTCGCCCCGAAGAACCGCTGGACGGACATCATCGAGGTCAACATCAACAACCTCGCGGCCGTGCCGTCGATCGTCTACGGCCTGCTGGGCCTGGCGCTGTTCATCAACTGGCTGCACGTGCCGCGCAGTTCGCCCTTGGTCGGCGGTCTCGTGCTGGCCCTGATGGCTCTGCCCACCGTGATCATCGCCACCCGCTCGGCGCTGAAGGCCGTGCCGCCCTCGATCCGCGAAGCCGCCCTCGGCGTCGGCGCGTCGAAGACCCAGACGGTCTTCCACCACGTGCTGCCGCTGGCCATGCCCGGCGTGATGACCGGCGCCATCCTGTCGCTGGCTCACGCCCTGGGCGAGACGGCCCCGCTGCTGATGATCGGCATGGTCTCGTTCGTGCCCGGCGTGCCGGAAGGCTTCACCGGCGCGGCCACCGTGCTGCCGGTCCAGGTGTTCATCTGGGAGAACGCTTCCGAGCGGGCCTTCCATGAACGCACGGCCGCCGCCATCATCGTCCTGCTCGTCTTCATGATCGTCATGAACGCCGCGGCCGTCATCCTGCGCCGCCGCTTCGAACGCCGCTGGTAGGTTTCACATGACCCTGATCCTGAACCCCAACGCTTCGCCCCTTCTCCGCGGACACGCCATGACCGTCCAAAGCCCCGACGACAACGCCCACACGCCGGTGATCCACACCACCGTCCCGCACGCCCAGGCCGCCGCCTCGGTCGGCGAGGCCAAGATCAAGGCGCGCGACGTCAAGGTCTTCTACGGCGAGAAGCAGGCGCTGTTCGACGTCAACATCGACATTCCGGCCAAGTCGGTCACCGCCTTCATCGGCCCGTCGGGCTGCGGCAAGTCGACCTTCCTGCGCTGCATCAACCGCATGAACGACACCATCCCCTCGGCCCGCGTCGAAGGCGTGATCGAGATCGACGGTTCGGACGTCAACGCCAAGAGCGTCGACCCCGTGGTCCTGCGCTCGCGCGTCGGCATGGTGTTCCAGAAGCCGAACCCGTTCCCGAAGACGATCTTCGAGAACGTCGCCTACGGCCCGAAGATCCATGGCCTGGCCACCGGCAAGGCCGAGCTGGAGGCGATCGTCGAGAGCAGCCTGAAGAAGGCCGGCCTGTGGAACGAGGTCGCCGACCGTCTGCACCAGCCGGGCACGGGTTTGTCGGGCGGCCAGCAGCAGCGCCTGGTGATCGCCCGCGCCATCGCCGTGTCGCCCGAGGTGATCCTGATGGACGAGCCCTGCTCGGCGCTCGATCCGATCGCCACCGCCAAGATCGAGGAGCTGATCGACGAGCTGCGCAGCCAGTTCTGCATCGTCATCGTCACCCACTCGATGGCCCAGGCCGCCCGCGTCTCGCAACGCACGGCCTTCTTCCACCTCGGCAAGCTGGTGGAGAGCGGTCCGACCGAGGAGATGTTCACCAATCCTCGCGACAGCCGCACCCAGGACTACATCACCGGCCGCTTCGGCTAACCAGGCGCGCGGGAGCGACACAGATGACTGAACATACCGTCAAGTCGTACGGCGAAGAGCTGGCCCACCTCACGGCCGAGGTCACCCGCATGGGCGGCCTGGTCGAGGCCCAGGTGGCCGACTGCATCGCCGCCATCGCCCGTCGCGACGGGCCTCTGGCCCAGGCCGTGGTCGCTGGCGACGAGCGCCTGGACATCCTCCAGGCCGAGATCGAGCGCAAGGCCTTCAAGCTGATCGCCCTGCGCCAGCCGATGGCCGTGGACCTGCGCCACGCCGTCGCGGCCCTGAAGATCTCGATGAGCCTCGAGCGCTGCGGCGACATGGCCAAGAACATCGGCAAGCGCGCGCTGATCCTGACCGAGGCCGACCCGATGACCGCCCTGACCCGCTCGATCGAGCGCATGGGCCGCCTGGTGCAGAGCCGCCTGAAGGACGTTCTGGACGCCTATACGAGCTCGGACCTGCAGCGCGCCATCGGCGTGTGGAGCCGCGACGAGGAAGTCGACGAGCACTACAACTCGATCTTCCGTGAACTGCTCACCTACATGATGGGCGACCCGCGCACGATCAACGCCTGCGCCCACCTGCTGTTCGTGGCCAAGAACCTCGAGCGCATCGGTGACCACGCCACCAACATCGCCGAAATCATCCACTTCGAGCTGACGGGCGACGAGCTGATCTCGCAGCGCCCGAAGCTGGATGTGCTGTCGCAATAACCCTAGAGGCGGCCTGAAGTGACTCCGTATGTTCTGGTGGTCGAGGACGAAGACGCCCTGGCCACGCTCCTGCACTACAACCTCGACAAGGAAGGCTATCGCGTCGGCGTGGCCGGAGATGGCGAGGAAGCCCTGATCATGGCCAACGAGCGGGCCCCGGACCTGGTCATCCTCGACTGGATGCTGCCCAAGGTCTCGGGCATCGAGGTCTGCCGCCGCCTGCGGGGCCGGTCGGAGACCCGCAACGTGCCGATCATCATGCTGACGGCGCGCGGCGAGGAGAGCGACCGCATCCGCGGCCTCGACACCGGCGCTGACGACTACGTGGTCAAGCCGTTCTCGATGGTCGAGCTGACCGCCCGTGTCCGCGCGGTGCTGCGCCGGATCCGTCCGGGTCTGGCCGATGACCGCATCACGGTCGGCGACATCGTCATCGACCGGGTCGCCCACCGCGTGAAGCGAAGCGGCAAGGAGATCCATCTCGGCCCGACCGAGTTCCGCCTGCTGGACTATCTGATGCAGCACCCGGGCCGGGTGTTCAGCCGCGAACAGCTGCTGGACGCCGTCTGGGGCTCGGATGTCTATGTCGAGGCCCGCACGGTCGACGTCCATATCGGCCGCCTTCGCAAGGCGCTGAACGGCACGTCGGACGGCGACCCGATCCGCACGGTCCGTTCGGCGGGTTACTCCCTGGACCTGGACGCCGCCTGACGGTCCATTGGCGGCCGTCGCCTGAGATCGAGAGACCAAGAGACCGCGCGCCATATCCTGGCGCGCGGTTTTTTGTTTTGGCTGGGCCGCGCCCGACGCGGCGCCGCGGCGGGCAGCCTGGCGTGTTTTCGCAACGAAGCCGCGACTTCACTTGAAGGTGGTGAGGCAGAATGTCGCTGCCCCTGGGTTGTTGGATTCATGGCCCGTTAACCGCGCGCGACTGAACTTCGAGAAGTAATTATCGCGTGCTTTGGGTCTATCCGGGACGATGCGAAAGTTTGTCGTCGATAGGCCGTGAGTAAGACTGCCTAGGCATAGAAAATTATCGAAGAACATGTTCGGAATTTAGTGGCCGAGTTGTTGAATTTTTTGCGCCTAAAAATTGGACATGAATATCATGGGGATTGTCTTCATGTCGCTACGAAGAAGAATAGAGATTCCTTCCGCCGCTTTTCCATTTCCTCAGCCAAGGCCCGAAGCTGGCCGGAGTCTTCCATGCGTATGACGATCAAGCTCAAACTTGCCCTGACCATCGGGGCGCTCATTCTGATGATGGCGGGCGCGACGCTGTTCGGCGTGAGCGAACTGGGGGTGTTGAACGCGGGCCAGAAGGCGATGGTCGAAGGGCCGGTCGAGCAGCTGCGGCGGAGCCAGTCAGTGAGTATCGCGCTATTGCAACTCGTCCGCGCCCAGAAGAACATGGCCCTCGCGAGCGACGCCGAGGAACTGCGCGGCCAGAACGCCAAGGCCGACGCCCACAGGGAAGCCGTCCGGACTCTTCTGGAGGCGGGGCTTGGCCACGCCAGCGCCGAGGGCAAGCCCAAGTGGGAGACGCTGGCGCGTGACTGGGCGCAGTTCGCCGAGAGCGACGAGTCCCTGCGTGGCGAGATCCTGGCTGGACATCGCGACCTCGCCATCGAGCAGATGCACACTACCCAGCGCAAGATCACCAATAGCATCACCCAGACCGTTGATGAGTTGGTCAAGACGCAGGAGGCGCGTCTTGCCGCGGCGCAAGTCGCTGCCGACACCGCCTACGCGACATCGCGCAACACCTTGATCGCGGTGGTTCTCGCATCGATCCTGCTGGGCGTGATCGCCGCCGTGTGGATCGCCCGCACCATCGCGCACGGCTTTGGGAAGATCGATAGCCTGGCCAAGGCGGTCGCCCTCGGCGACCTCGACCAGAACGTGACGGTCAAGACCAATGACGAGATCAGGGACCTCGTCGAAACCATCAACCAGATGACCTCGAATCTGCGCGCCACGGCCGCGCTGGCCGACCAGGTGGCGTCGGGCGACCTGTCGGCCGATGTCAGGCCGCTGTCGGATCGGGATGTGCTAGGTCATTCCCTGCGCGGCATGGTCGTCAATCTGCGCCAAAGCGCGGGCATCGCCGACAAGGTCGCCGACGGCGATCTCACCGTCCAGGTCAAGCCGCTGTCGGACAAGGACGTCATGGGCCTGGCGCTGGAACGGATGATCGAGCGCCTGCGCGGGGTGGTCGGCGACGCGATCACGGCCTCGGAGAACGTCTCGGCCGGCAGCCAGGAGCTTTCGGCGACCTCTGAGCAGATGAGCCAGGGCGCCACCGAGCAGGCTTCCGCCGCCGAACAGGCCTCGGCCTCGATGGAAGAGATGTCGGCCAACATCAAGCAGAACGCCGACAACGCCACCCAGACCGAGAAGATCGCCCGCCAGTCGGCGATCGACGCGGAGACTTCGGGCGCCGCCGTCAGCAAGGCCGTCGACGCGATGCAGACGATCGCCGAGAAGATCACCATCGTGCAGGAGATCGCCCGCCAGACCGACCTGCTGGCCTTGAACGCGGCGGTGGAAGCCGCCCGCGCCGGCGAACACGGCCGTGGCTTCGCGGTCGTGGCTTCGGAAGTGCGCAAGCTGGCCGAACGCAGCCAGACGGCGGCCTCCGAGATCAGCGCCGTGTCGTCCGACACCGTCAAGGCCGCCCAGTCGGCCGGCGAGATGCTGACCAGCCTGGTGCCGAACATCCGCAAGACGGCCGAACTGGTCGCCGAGATCAGCGCCGCCTGCCGCGAGCAGGACATCGGCTCCTCGCAGATCAACGAGGCCATTCAGCAACTGGACAAGGTCACCCAGCAGAACGCCAGCGCCTCGGAAGAGATGTCGGCCACCTCGGAAGAGCTCGCCGCTCAGGCCGATGAACTGCAGGCCTCGATCGCCTACTTCCGCACGGGCGACGAAGAGCGCGGACGCCGGACGCCGGTCCGCGCCGCCGTCAAGCGTCCGGCCGCGCCGGCCCGCAAGGCCCCGGCCCGCGCGGTCGCGACCCAGCAGGCCCGCGTCGCCGGCTTCGCCCTGGATCTGACCCAGGGCGGACCGGACGAGGCCGACGCCGATTTCCGCGACTATGCCTGAGCGCGAGGCGCGCGCCGTTCGGCCTTGACCCGCCGGGCCGCGCGCGCCACACCCCGCGCTCATGGAAAAGCTGACCATCCTCCTCGTCGGGTCCGGCGGGCGCGAGCACGCCCTGGCCTGGAAGATCGCCCAGTCGCCGCTGTGCGGCCGCCTCGTCGCCGCCCCAGGCAACCCCGGCGTCGAAGCCGTCGCTGAACTTCGGAACGTCAAGGCGACCGACGCCGACGCCCTCGTCGCCCTGGCTCGCGAGATCGGCGCGGACCTCGTGGTGGTCGGCCCGGAATCGGCGCTGGAGGTTGGCCTGGCCGACAAGCTCGCCGGGGTCGGCATCCCCTGCTTCGGCGCCAGCCAGCGCGCGGCCCAGCTGGAGACCTCCAAGGCCTTCACCAAGGACTTCTGCCAACGCCATGGCCTGCCGACGGCGGCCTATGGCGTGTTCGAGGACGCGGCCTCGGCCGGCGCCTTCCTCGACACTCTGGAAGCGCCGTTCGTGATCAAGGCCGACGGCCTGGCGGCCGGCAAGGGCGTTGTCATCGCCGCGACGAGGGATCAGGCCGACGCCGCCGTGCTCGACATGCTGGGCGGCCGCTTCGGCTCGGCCGGCGCGCGGGTGGTGATCGAGGAATTCATGCACGGCGAGGAGGCCTCGCTGTTCGCGATCTGCGATGGCGAGACTTCGGTCTTCTTCGGCGCGGCCCAGGACCACAAGCGCGCCTATGACGGCGACGAGGGCCCCAACACCGGCGGCATGGGCACCTATTCCCCGCCGCCCGTCCTGACCGACGCCCTGATCGACCAGGCCTGGCGCGAGCTGATCGTCCCGACCGTCGAGGGCATGGCCGCCGAGGGCAACCCTTACGTCGGCGTGCTCTATGCCGGTCTGATGCTGACGCCCACGGGGCCGAAGCTCGTGGAATACAACGCCCGCTTCGGCGATCCGGAGTGCCAGACCCTGATGCTGCGCCTGGACAGCGACATCGTCCCGATCCTGCTGGCCGCGGCCAAGGGCGAGCTGGCTAGCGCCGAGCCGCCAAAATGGCGTGACGAGGCGGCGATCTGCGTGGTGCTGGCCGCCGAGGGTTATCCCGACGCCCCCAAGACCGGCGGCCTGATCCAGGGCGCCGAGGGGGACTTCGGCGGCGAGGCCGTGGTCTTCCACGCCGGCACGACCCGCGACGCCGAGGGGAACCTGCGCGCTTCGGGCGGTCGGGTGCTGAACGTCTGCGCCCTGGGCGCGACCCTGAGCGAGGCCCGCGACGTGGCCTATGCGGCGTTGGGGACGATCTCGCTGGAAGGCGGCTTCTATCGCAGCGACATCGGCTGGCGAGCGCTGAAGACACACTAGTGGTGGGTTGCGTCGACGGCATGGCGCTCTAAACTCCCCGTTCAAACAAGCGTTGGGGAGAACCGCCATGGCCGAAGCCGCCGAACAGTCCGCCCAGGACCTGAACTCGGGCACCAAGCCGGTCGACCCGCGCCACGCGATCGACGAGGCCAAGCTGGCGGCCTGGCTGGAGGCCAATGTCGAGGGCTATGCCGGTCCTCTGGAGGTCCGCCAGTTCAAGGGCGGCCAGTCGAACCCGACCTACCAGCTGGTCACGCCGGGCAAGAAATACGTCCTGCGCCGCAAGCCGCCGGGCAAGCTGCTGCCCAGCGCCCATGCCGTCGACCGCGAGTACAAGGTGATCTCGGGCCTGAACAAGGCCAACTTCCCGGTCGCCAAGGCCTATGCCCTGTGCATGGACGAGGACGTCATCGGCACGATCTTCTACGTGATGGAGAACGTCGAGGGCAGGATCCTGTGGGACGGGACCCTGCCGGACTACCAACCCGCCGAGCGGCGGGCGATCTACGAGGCGCAGATCGACACCCTGGCGGCCCTGCACAATGTCGACTACGAGGCCGTGGGTCTGGCCGACTACGGCAAGCCCGGCAACTATTTCGCCCGCCAGATCGACCGCTGGACCAAGCAGTACCGGGCCAGCGAGACGACCAAGATCGACGAGATGGATCAGCTGATCGACTGGCTGCCCAAGAGCTGCCCGATCGACGACAAGACCTCGATCGTCCACGGCGACTACCGCCTCGACAACATGATCCTGCATCCCACCGAGCCGCGCGTCATCGCCGTGCTGGACTGGGAGCTGTCGACCCTGGGCAACCCCCTGGCCGATTTCAGCTATTTCCTGATGAACTGGGTGATGCCGTCCGACCAGCGCGGCGGCCTTTCCGGCGTCGAGGACCTGACGGCCTACGGCATCCCGACCATTCCCGAGGCGGTCGAGCGCTACTGCAAGGCCACCGGCCGCGACGGCCTGCCCGAGCTGGACTGGTATTTCAGCTACAACCTCTTCAGACTGGCCGGCATCTGCCAGGGCATCGTCGGCCGCGTCCGTGACGGCACCGCCGCCAGCGCCCATGCGCAGCTGATGGAGGCGCGCGTGCCGATCCTGGCCAAGGGGGCCTGGTCGTTCGCGCAGAAGGCGGGGGCCTAGCGACCGATGAAGAAACTGCTGACGGGCGTCTGCGCCCTGGCTCTGGCCGGGGTGCTCTCCGGCGTCGCGTATGCCGAGACCGTGTTCGTCCAGGCCGGCAAGCTGCTGGCTGATCCGGCCACCGGCAAGGTCGAGACGGCCAAGACCCTGGTGCTGGAGAACGGCAAGGTCACCAAGATCGTCGACGGCTATGTCGCCGAGCCCGGCGGCAAGGTCGTCGACCTGAAGGACAGCTTCGTCCTGCCGGGTCTGATCGACAGCCACGTCCACCTGACCCACGAGCAGAGCCCCAATTCGCGCCTCAACGCGGTGACGCGCGGCCCGGCCGACGAGGCCATGGTCGGGGCCGGCTTCGCCCGCAAGACCCTGATGGCCGGCTTCACCACGGTCGCGGACCTCGGGGCCGACAACAAGGCGATCTTCGCCCTGCGCGACGGCATCAAGCGCGGCGACGTGGCCGGTCCCCGGATCATCGCCGCCGGCTCGGCCGTGTCGATCCACGGCGGCCACGCCGACGTCAACGGCTATAGCGAGGAGGTCATGCACGTGCTGCGGCCGACCTCGGTGTGCTCGGGCGCCGACGACTGCCGTCGCGCCACGCGCGAGCAGGTCTGGCTGGGCGCCGACATCATCAAGATCACCGCCACCGGCGGCGTCCTGTCCAACACCGCCGCGGGCCTTTCCCAGCAGTTCTCCGACGACGAGCTGAAGGCCATCGTCGACGCCGCCCACCGCATGGGCCGCAAGGTCACCGCCCACGCCCATGGCCTCGACGGGATCAACAGCTTCCTGCGGGCCGGCGGCGACTCGATCGAGCACGGCACCTATCTCGACAATGACAGCATCGCCCTGTTCAAGAAGAACGGCGCCTATCTGATCCCCACCCTGATGGCTGGCGACTTCGTCTACCGGATCGCCTCGAGCCCGAACAACTTCCTCACGCCCAACCAGACGGCCAAGGCCCTGGAGGCCGGTCCGAAGATGCTGGCCATGGCCCGCCGCGCCCACGATGGCGGGGTCAAGATCGCGTTCGGCACCGACACCGGCGTCAGCGCCCACGGCGACAACGCCGGCGAGTTCGCCCTGCTGGTCAAGGCGGGCCTGACCCCGCTGGAAGCCATCCAGACGGCGACGGTCAACGCGGCCGACCACTTCTCGCTGAGCAGCGAAATCGGCAGTCTGGCCCCCGGCAAGGCGGCGGACCTGATCGCGGTGAAGGGCGACCCCCTGAGCGACGTGACGGTGCTGCGGGACGTGACGTCGGTGATCAAGGGCGGGGTGGTCTACAAGTAGGCTAGAGCCCCGCCTTCGCCAGCAGGTCCTCTAACGCCGCCTCGTCGTCGAAGCGGGCGCGGACCGGCCACGGCGTGACCTTCTCGCGCCACTTGGCCGGCAGGCGGACCCAGTCCTTCTCGGTGGTCACCAGGCCCGCGCCATAGGCCTGAGCGCGGCTCTCCAGCATCTTCAGCGTCGCCTCGTCGTACTCGCCGTGGTCGGGGAACGGCGCGAAGTCGACCAACTGGCAGCCGGCGGCGGTCAGGGCCTTCTCGACCTTCCAGGGCTTGCCGATGCCGGCGAAGCCGACCTGCGGGCCCTTGGGCACGGGGGCGGCGGCCTCCAGGCGGGCGACCAGCACCGGCATGTCGCCGAACTGGACCAGCAGGTCGAAGTCGGGCTGGGCGACATCGAGCGGCAGCAGCACGATCACCGCGTCGGCGCGCGACAGGCCCACCTTCAGCGGCTCGCGCATGGGCCCGGCGGGGAAGACGCGGCCGTCGCCGAACGGCCACTCGCCGCCGCGCGTCTCGCCGTCGACGACGACCAGGGACAGGGCCTTCTTGACGGTCGGGTTCTGGTGGCCGTCGTCCATGACGATGGCCTGGGCCCCGCAGCGCACCGCCGCCTTGGCGCCGGCGACGCGGTCGACCGACACCCACATCGGAAAGTCCTGGGCCAGCATCAGCGGCTCGTCGCCGACGTCCTTGGCGGTGTGGCGCGCCGTATCGACGCGGGTCGGGCCCTTGGACTTGCCGCCATAGCCGCGCGACAGGCCGTGGGCCGCGACGCCCCGGCGGGTCAGGATCAGCAGCAGCTCGCGGACGATCGGCGTCTTGCCCGCCCCGCCCATGGTGACATTGCCGACGCAGATCACCGGCGCGCCGACGATGGCGGGCGTCGTGCGGGCTATCCTGCGCCGCGTGGCGTCGGCCCAGAGCCACGACAGCGGGGTCAGCAGGGCGCGGGTCAGCGGGGCGGGGCCGCCGCTCTTCACATACCACCAGCGGGGCGTGCCGAGTTTCATGAGGCTATCTTGGGGACCAGCTCGAGGATGCGGGAAAGGCCGGCGCGGGCCTCGGCGTCGCGGGCGTCGACGAAGGCGCGGGCGCGGGCGGCGCGGGCCTGGGCGGCGATAGGATCGGCGAGATCGGCGGCGATCGCGTCGCCCAGGCCTTCCGGCGAGGTCATGACCACGCCGCGGGCCGCGTCCAGGCCCGCGAAGGCCGAGGTCCAGTTGTCGACAAACGGGCCGCTGATGGCCGGGCAGCCCAGCCGCGCGGCCTCCAGCGGGTTGTGGCCGCCGATGTCGGGGACCAGGCTGCCGGCGATGACCGAGGTTCCGGCCAGGCGGAACCACAGGCCCATCTCGCCCAGGGTGTCGGCGACGAGGATGTCGGCGGTGCCGCTGGGATGACCGCGCAGGCTGGCGGTGAGGCCCCGGGCCTTGGCCAACGCGACGATCGCCTGACCACGCTCGACATGGCGTGGGGCCAGGACGACGGGCGGCCTGTCGGGCAAAGCGGCGATGGCGTCCAGCGCGATCTCATCCTCGCCCGGATGGGTGCTGGCGATCAGCAGGGGCGGACGCGGGAAGCGCGCGCGTTCGGCGACCAGGGTGGCCTCATCCGCCGGCAGCGGCGCGGCGCCGAATTTCAGGTCGGCCTCGCCGGTCACCTTGCCGCCCAGGGTCTCGAAGCGTTCGTGGGCGCGCGCGTCCTGGGCCAGGATCAGGTCGAAGTTCGACAGCAACAGGCGGGCCGCGTCGGGACGCCTTTGCCAGCTGGCGAAGCTGCGGTCGGACAGCTTGGCCGAGACCAAAGCGAGGCGCGTCCCGGCGGCCTTGGCCTCCAGCAGCAGGTTCGGCCACAGCTCGCTCTCGACGAAGATCGCGAGGCTGGGCTTCCAGCGGGCGATGAACCGCCGCGCCGCGCTGGGGGCGTCGATCGGGACGTACTGATGGATCGCGCCGGGCGGCAGGCGCCTGGCCAGCAGGGCCGCCGAGGTGGTGGTGCCCGAGGTGACCAGCACCGCGACGTCCGGACGCTCGGCGCGCAGGCGTTCGACGAGCGGCAGGATCGACAGGCTCTCGCCGACGCTGGCGCCGTGCAGCCAGACCAGCGGGCCGTCGGGACGCGGGGTCGGGGCCTTGGCAAGGCGCTCGGTGATCCGCGCCGGATCTTCCTTGCCCTTGCGCGCCCGACTGGCCAGCAGCGAGGGCGCGAGCGGTTCGAGAAGGCCCGTGGCGGCTCGGTAGAGCGCCAGGGCGGACGGCCGGATCACACCACGCCCCTAAACGACATCGGCGGGCGCCAGGGCGCAGGCGTGGGCGCCGGCGCTGGACTCGACCTGGATGGTCACGTGGCCGATCTTGAACTGGCTGGCGAGTTCCGCGCACGCATCGTGCAGGAACTGGTCGTGGTCGCCGTCCAGCGGACGGACAACATGAGCCGTGAGAGCCGTCTCGGTCGTGCTCATCGCCCAGATGTGTAGGTCGTGAACCTCGCTGACGCCGGGGCGCGAGGCCAGCCAGGCGCGGACCTTGCCGGTGTCGATCCCGCGCGGCGCGGCGTCCAGGGCCATGTCCAGCGAGTCGCGCAGCAGGCCCCAGGTGCCCAGCACGATTACCGCGACGATGGCCAGGCTGACCACGGGGTCCAGCCACAGCCAGCCGGTCAGGCCCATGGCGAAGGCCGCGACCACCACCCCGGCCGAGACGCCCGCGTCGGCGGCCATATGCAGGAAGGCCCCCCGGACGTTCAGGTCTTCCTTGCTCCCCTTCATGAACATCAGGGCCGTGGCGGTGTTGATGACGATGCCGATGGCGGCGACGATCATCACCGGGCCGGTCTGGATCGGCTCGGGCGTGGCGAAGCGGCGGATGGCCTCCCAGGCGATCGCGCCGACAGCCAGCAGCAGCAGGGCGGCGTTGCCCAGCGAGGCCAGGATGGTGCCCTTGCGCAGGCCGTAGGTGCGGCGGGCGCTGGGCGCGCGCTTGGCCAGCACCGCCGCGCCCCAGGCCAGCAGCAGGCCCAGCACGTCCGACAGGTTGTGGCCGGCGTCGGCCAGCAGAGCCAGCGAATGGGTGATCAGGCCGGCGCCGGCCTCGACCAGCACGAAGCCCAGATTCAGCGCCGTGCCGATCGCGAAGGCGCGGCCGAAATCCTTCGGCGCGTGGCTGTGCCCATGATGCCCATGGTCGTGCCCATGGCCGTGAGCGTGCGCATGATCGTGGTGATCATGATCATGACCGTGGTCGTGGGTGTGTCCGGAGTGATCGTGCGGCATGGGTCCTACATCCCACCAAGGACGAGCCGGATCAATCTTGCACCAAATGTTCGGCGCGGCGGGTGACGGCCGACAGGCGCGCGGCCCAGCTTTCGACCAACTGGTCGACATCGTCGGCGCGCCCGGCGCTGGTCGGGCCGTCCCAGACCATGGCGGCCTTGGCGAAGGGCAGGGGAATCACGGTCTGGTCCCACGAGCCCAGGCGGAGGCAGGGCTTCGCGGCCAGACCCACGAAGATCACCGGCGCGCCGGTGATGCGGGCCAGGGAGGGCGTGCCCTTCTCCATGTGCTCGGCCGGGCCGCGCGGGCCGTCGGGGGTGATGGCGATCCCGCCGCCGCCCCGGACCCACTGGACCATGTCGCGGAAGGCCTGCTCGCCGTTCTTGTTCTTGGCCAAGTCGGTCTTCTTGGCCGACGAGCCACGAATGGCCGGGAAGCCCAGTTTCTCGACCGTGCGGGCGATGAACTCGCCGTCGTTGGAGCGCGAGATCAGGGCGCGCATGTCCTGGCGCTGGGCGGGCGCCTGCGGCCAGCTGAGCGGCGACATCGGGATGCGCGAGTGCCAGAAGCACAGGATCGCGCCGACGCCGGTCTCGCGGCCTTGCGCCCAGACCGCCTCGGCCTGCTCGCGGCCCTCCTCGGTCATCCGCAAGGTGGCGTAGACCAGCTTGGAATAGCCGGCGAACAGCGAGGACAGGAGCCAGATCACGAACGGCGAACGCAGAGGTCTCAAGCGTCCTTCTCCAAGGCGGGGGCCTCCGAAGCGTGGTCGAGGTCCTGAGCCTTGGCGAGGCGCGCGTAGAGACCGCCGGCGCGGACCAGCTCGGCGTGGGTCCCGGTCTCGACGACACGCCCCTTCTCGATGACGTAGAGGCGGTCGGCGTTCTTCACGGTCGACAGGCGGTGGGCGATCAGGATCGTGGTGCGGCCGGCCATCAGCCGCTCCAGCGCCGCCTGGACCTGGGCCTCGCTCTCGGTGTCGAGCGCGCTGGTGGCCTCGTCCAGCAGCAGGATCGGGGCGTCCTTGAGGAAGGCGCGGGCGATGGCGATGCGCTGGCGCTGACCGCCCGACAGCCGCGCCCCGGCCTCGCCGACGACGGTGTCGTAGCCCTCGGGCAGCTCCAGGATGAAGTCGTGAGCGGCGGCCTGGCGCGCGGCGGCCTCGATCTCCAGCTGGCTGGCGCCGGGACGGGCATAGGCGATGTTGGCGCGGATGCTGTCATCGAACAGGAACGGCTCCTGGGTGACCAGGGCGATGCGGTCGCGCAAGGAGGCCAGGGTCACCGACCGGACGTCGTGGCCGTCGATGGTCACCGCGCCCGCCGTCACGTCGTAGAAGCGCGGGATCAGGTTGAGGATCGAGCTCTTGCCGCCGCCCGAGGGGCCGACCAGGGCCACGGTCTCGCCCTTCCGCGCGGTGATCGAGACGTCCGACAGGGCCGGGGCGTCCTCGCCATAGGCGAAGCTGACGTGGTCGAAGGCGATGGCGCTGTCGCCGGCCGGCAGGGCCCGGGCGTCGGCGGGGTCGACGATGGCCGGGGCGACGTCGAGGGCGGCGAACAGGCGGCGGCCGGCGGTCAGGCCCTCGGCGAACACGGTCTGCAGGTTGGCCACCTGGCGCAGCGACTGGGCGGCCATCAAGAGGCTGGTCATGAAGGCGAAGAAGACGCCGGCCGTCAGCGGCGCCAGGGCGAAAGGGCCGAGGGTCAATGCGCCGGTCGTCGCGCGCCAGCCGGCATAGGCGAAGACCACGGCCACGATGAAGGTGGTGAAGGTCTCGGTGGCCGGGGCGGCCATGGCGCGGGCGTTGCTGCCCTTCATCAGGTGGCGCTGGCGACGCGCGACCACGGCGGCGACCCGCGCCTCCTCATAGGCCTCGCGGTTCTCCATCTTGACGATCTTGACCCCGTCCAGGCTCTCCATGATCGCGGTCGAGAGGTTGGAGGTCTCGCCCATGGCGCCCTTGGCGGCCTTGGTGGTGCGCTTCGAGAAGCTCCGGATGATCAGGCTGGCCAGCGGCGCGACGACCAGCACGCCGGCGGCCAGGATCGGCTCGAGGCTGAACATCGCCAGCAGCGCGCCGATCACGGTCAGGGCTTCGCGGACATAGTTGACCACGCCGGTGGTCGCCGCCTCGCGGATCAGGCCGGCGTCGTACAGCACCGAGGCCACGTACGAGCCGGAGTGGGCGCCGCGCAGGCGCTGCAGGTCCGAGCGCACCAGGCGGCCGAACAGGCGCACCTGCATGTCGCCGACCACGCCGTTGCCGATGCGGTTGATGACATTGGCCTGGATGACCTGGAACACGCCGCGCGCCAGGGCCAGGCCGGCGATGGTCAGCGGAATGGTCCAGATCGCGCCGGCGCGCGGATGGGTGATCAGCTGGTCGATGGCCGGCTCGATGATCTTGGCCAGCTTGACCGACAGGGCCGCCACGATCGCGGCGCTGACGGCCGAAACCGCCAGGCCCTTCCAGCGGGGTTTCAGGAACTCGCGCCACATCCGGCCCATCAGGGCGCGGTTCGAGGGCTGAGCATCCGGTGAGGTCATGGCGGAGGGGTCGGATTTGTGGGCGGAGCTGTCAAGGACGTGGCGGACGCACTGCCCACGAAAAGCGACGCCATGAGGGCGGCTTTTGCCTTTCGGGGCCGATACCCTTACCTAGGCTCGGAATTTCCGAAGGATCGCGCCGCCTTGGCCAAGTTCGACCTCGCCACGCCCTGGGGCCGGTTCAAGACCTATCTCCACTATCTGTGGAACGATCACGCCTATCTGCGGCTGGGCTTTTCGAACGCCCACTGGATCAGCCCCGAGCTGGTCCGCGCCAACCAGCCGTGGCCGTTCCAGCTGGCCTGGTGGAAGAAGCAGGGCATCAAGACGATCGTCAACCTGCGCGGCGGCTTCGACGGCAGCTTCTACGCCCTGGAGAAGGACGCCTGCGAGCGCCTGGGCCTGAACTTCGTCGACTTCACCATCACCTCGCGCGAGGTTCCCATCCGCGAGCGGGTGCGCGGGGCCAAGGAACTGTTCGAGACGATCGAATATCCGGCCCTGATGCACTGCAAGTCGGGCGCGGACCGGGCGGGGATCATGAGCGTGTTCTACGCCCACTATCGCCTGGGCCTGCCGATCCGCGAGGCGATGAAGCAGCTGGGGCCACGCTACCTGCACATCAAGCACGGCAACACCGGCGTGCTGGACTATGTGTTCGAGCAGTATCTCGAGCGGGGCGAACCCAAGGGGCTGTCGTTCAGCGCGTGGGTCGAGAGCGACGACTACGATCCCGTCGCGATGAAGAAGACCTTCCGGGCCGGGATGCTGGGGAAGGTGCTGACGGACAGGATCTTGCGGCGGGAGTAGATGCTCCCCCTCTGGGGGAGCTGTCGCGGAGCGACTGAGGGGGCTTAACCGGCCTCTGCCGCGCTGCCCCCTCCGGCCCTGCGGGCCACCTCCCCCAGAGGGGGGGGTGGAGACGCGAGGCCTTAGCCCTCGCTCGGATCCAGCAGCTTGTGGGCGTGGATGATGAAATAGCGGGCGTGGGCGTTGTCCACGGTCGCCTGGGCCTTGGCTTTCCAGGCCTTGTGGGCGTCTTCGTAGCTGGGATAGGCGCCGACGAACTCGACCTTGGACAGGTCGCGGAATTCGACACCAGCCACGTCCGAGAGTTCGCCACCAATGACGATATGAAGAAGCTGCTTATCGGGCATCTGGAGCAAGTTCCTGCGAGGAATTGGTTTTATGGCAGCTCGATATGCCCGACGCGCGACAGGATCAATGGCGCAAGCGTCCGATTGGCGCAAACCAGGCTCGGAACTAGCGGAACGGGGCGATTATAGGCGAAATCCCGGCCCTTGTGGTCGCTGAGCCACGCGCCGGCGCGGCGGCAGATCAGGTCGGCGGCGGCGACGTCCCATTCGCTCTTGGGCGACAGGGCGATGGCCGCGTCGAAGGTCCCGGCGGCGACCAGGCACATGCGGTAGGCGATCGAATTGCGGCTCTCGATGCGCATGTCCGGCCAGGGCTCGCGCCAGGCCGGGTGGGCGAACATCTTGGCGTCGCCGAGCATGGCCGAGCCTTCCAGGCGCTGGGTGACGCTGGGTTCGATGATCACGCCGTTCAGGGTCGCCGGACCGTCGACCGTGGCGGCGTAGGTTTCATTCAGGGCCGGGGCGTGGACGACGCCGGCCACGGGCTGGCCATTCTCGACCACGGCGATCGACACCGCGAACCACGGCTTGCCTTTCATGAAAGCGGCGGTGCCGTCGATCGGGTCGACGACGAACTGGCGGGTGGTGGTCAGGCGGGCCGGATCGTCGACCGTCTCCTCCGACAGCCAGCCGTAGCCCGGGCGTTCGGCGCCGAGCCCGGTCTTCAGCAGGGTGTCGACGGCGAGGTCCGCGTCGGTGACCGGCGAGCCGCCCTCCTTGGACCAGATCTTCAGACCGCCCTCGCGCGCTGAGAGCGCCAGCTCGCCGGCCTCCCTGGCGGCTCGGAGGATCAGGTCCAGGTCGTTCATTTGCCCGCGATCGCCAGCGCGTCGACCAGGATCGACGGACTGTTGCTGGCGCCGCGGAACTGCAGATCCGAGCCAGGTACGAGGCGGGCGTAGATGTCGATCAAGTTGCCGGCCACGGTGATCTCGGTGACTGGGCCGGTGCTCTCGCCGTTCTCGAACCAGACGCCCGAGCAGCCCACCGACCAATCGCCGGTATTGCCGTTCAGCGAGGGCCCGAACATCGAGGTCACCAGCAGGCCGGTTCCGGCGTCCTTCATCAGGCCCTCCAGATCCCGCGCGCCCGGCTGGAGCGTCAGATTGTGGGTCGAGACGCTGGAGGGACCCGCGAGGCCGCGCGAGGCGTGGCCGGTGGTGACGAGGCCCAGCTGCTTGGCCGAGCTGGTGTTGAGCAGCCAGGTGGTCAGCACGCCGTCGTCGATCAGGGCGCGGGCCTGCGTGGCCACGCCCTCGTCGTCGAACGGGGCCGAGCCCAGGCCGCGCGCGCGGTGCGGGTCTTCCAGCAGGTTGACGCCCCGGGCGAAGATCCGCTGGCCCAGCTTGTCCTTCAGGAACGAGGCGCCCCGCGCGACCGAGGGGCCGGAGATCGCGCCCAGCAGCGGGCCGATCAGGCTCATCGCCAGCCGGTTTTCGAAGATCACCGGCGCGACCGTCGAGGCGATCTTGCGCGGGTTGAGGCGCGCCACGGCCTGGCGGCCCGCCTCCATGCCGATGTCGCCGGCGGCCGGCAGGTCGCCGAAGTGACGGGCCGAGCGGCCCTCGCCGCCGCGTTCCATGCCCGCGCCCTCGCCGGCGATGGCCGAGGCCGAGATGGAGTGTCCGGTGGCCGCATGGGTCCCGTGGAAGCCGGCGGTGGTCACCAGCGCCCATTTCGACGACGACCATGTGGCCGAGCCGCCGTCGGAATTGGTCACGCCCTTGACCTCGCGGGCGTGCGCCTCGGCGATACGGGCCTGGGTCTCCAGGGTCTCGGCGGTGGGCTCGTAGGGGTCGATCAGGTCCAGCTCGGGGAACGGACCCTTGGCCAGGCGATCGTGCTGCGCCAGGCTGGCATAGGGATCTTCCGGGGCCAGGCGGGCCATGGCGACGGCGCGCTCGATCAGCTTGGCGCGCGCCTCGGCCGAGATGTCGGAGCCGGAGACGGTGGCGCTGCGGCTACCGATGAAGACGCGCAGGCCAAGGTCGCGGGCCTCTTCGCGCTCGACCTCTTCCAGCTCGCCCAGGCGGACCGAGACGGAGAGCGACTGGCGCTCGGCGAAGACGGCTTCGGCGGCGTCCGCCCCGGCCTTGCGCGCGGCGGCGACCACGTCATGCAGCAGATTATCGTCCATGCGGTCTTATGGACTTTATCGCCTCCCCGGTGCAACGGGGGAGGCGGGTTCGGTCCGCTACCCGATCGCCGACAGCAGCAGGGCCACGCCCGCGAAGATGTAGGCCAGCCAGGTCGCCACCATGCCGACAGAGCGCCCGATCGAGGCGCCGCCGTTGGTGGACAGGCCGAAGGCGTGGATCGTGCGGCCGGCGAACAGGATGAAGCCGACCACATGGATGGCCAGCGGCGAGGCGCCGGCCACGGCCAGCACGGCCAGGGCCGCGACGCCGGTCGGCACGTATTCAGTGGCGTTGCCGAAGGCGCGGATGGCGCGGGCCAGCTCCGGGATGCCCTCGTCGCCCAGGGCCACCTTGTGCTTCTGGCGCAGGCGCACGACCAGCAGCGACAGGATCAGCAGCAGGAAAAGGTGCAGGCCGGCCCACAACGCGGCGGCGTGGCCCGAAGCAATCGTATCCATCGGTATTCAAGCCCTAGTGACGAATCCGCCGCCAGAGCGTCATCGCCGAAAGTGGTCCCGGTTTCGGCGGTTATGACGCTCTTTGACATAAACCGAGCCTGTTTATCCGCGCCTTCGCGCGGACAGGCTCGGCGAAGGCGCCATATGAGGCCTTCCGCCCATGGTCGGCAAGTCGACCCGCCTATCGCGCGACTTCGCGGGCGATCGGGTACAGCAGGTAGTGGTCATCATAGAAGGGCGTGCGCTCGTAGAACCAGGCCAGGCGCGCGTCCGGATCGGCGGCGAACTTTGGCTCGGCGGCCAGCTTGGCCTCGAACTCGGCCTTCAGCGCGGGATCGGCGGCCAGCATCTTCTCGGCCAGCGGCGCGATGGCGTAGGACTCGATGTACTCGACCCGGCTCAGCACCTCCGGGACCATGCCCCAGGCGAAGAAGCTCTCGCTGGACCGCGGTTCCAGCAGCAGCACGACCAGATCGCCCAGCGGCTGGTCGGTGGGGACGCGGACCGAGCCCTTGGGGAACGTCCAGTCGCGGGTCTGGGTGGTGATCTTGTCGACGCTGATCTGGACGTGACCCTCGTTGGCGCGGTCGGCCAGCTTGGGATCGACCAGGCGGATCATCTCGACGTTCACGACCTTGTCGGTCGGCAGCGTCTCCAGCGTCACGCCGTGCAGCCTCAGCCGCTCGATGAGGTCGGCGCGGTAGCTAGGCACGTAGTAGGCGACCGGACGCTTCAGGCTCAGCGTCGAGTGCGAGCCGTAGAAGGGCGTTTGCCAGATCTCGGGATCGGCTTCGCCCAGCCAGCGGATTTCCTTCCGGCCCGAGGCGGGGCTGTCATAGGTCTCGTACTTGATGCCCTTGAAGTGACGCGTGTAGCTGGGCTTGTCGTCGGAGACGAAGTTGGCCTGGATCTCGGCTGGCCGCAGGGCGCTGTCGGCGGCGATGGCGGCGCGCAGATCGGAGCCCTTCTCCGCGAGCAGCTTCAGGGCCGTTTCGATGAAGACATAGGTTCCCAGTACGCGCTGGGCGTGGGGCTTGAGGCTGTGGTTCTCGATCAGGATGGTCGGGACGTGGGCCGCCGCGCCCCAGCCGTTGGAGAAGCGCTCACCCAGGCCCCCGTCGTTGAAGCCGGCCTTGGGATCCTGGTCGTCGACGCCGAACACCAGCTCGCCCGGGATGTGGCCCTCGGCCTCCAGGCTAGCGTTCATGACCGGCTTGAGCACGTCGTCCAGCCACTGGGCGATGGCCGGCGAGCGGTTCCAGACGCCGTTCTCGCCGTTGAAGCCGTAGGTGACGTCGTACTGGTAGTCCAGGCCGTCGGTCACGTGGACGTCGACATAGAGATCGGCCCGATACTTGGCCTGCAGACGCTTCAGCGCCTGCATCTCCGGCTGGTCCAGCTTCATGAAGTCGCGGTTGAGGTTCTGGTTGGTCGCGGTGTTGCGCCAGCCCTGGATGCGCGGCCCGCGCTGGTTGGGGCGCGAATAGGCGCTGGCCCGCTCATGGCCGTCGACCGACAGGATCGGGATCAGGACCAGATTGACCTTGTCCAGAAGCGCGTCCTTGCCGTGGAACGCCATGTCCCGCAGCAGCATCATGCCGGCGTCCTTGCCGTCGATCTCGCCGGGGTGGATGCCGCACTGGACCAGCAGCAGCGGCTTCTTCGGATCCAGCGTCTCGCCGTCCTTGCTGGCGATCACCGCGAAGATCGCGCGGCCCTGCGGCGAGACGCCGAAATCCTCGACCCGGATCAGCTGGCTGGCCTTGTCCAGGCGATCGAACCAGGCGCGGGTGTCGGCGTAGTTGGGCGAGAAGTCATGCTCGGCGTCGGCCTCGAACGCCGTCACCCAAGGATCGGCCTTGTCGCGGATCAGCGCCTGGCTGGCGCCCTGCCAATGCGGGGCCGGCGGCAGGAAGGGTTGATCCCAAGGGGCTTTGGCGGGCGGCGTTTGAGACATGACGGGACTCGATGACAGGGCGGCGATCGCCGTGAGAAGCAGGATTCCGCATGGCTATCGTCCTTGTCCGACAGCCAGTCGACGGCAAGGGCTTAGTCAGTCCGGTTCGAACATCAAGCGCAAGACGCCAAGGACCTGGTCCAGCGTGGAGCCGTCCAGCCGGCCCAGCCGCTTGATGAGGCGGCTTCGCGCCACCGATCTGATCTGATCGGGCAAAATCCGCCCGGCCCTTTCCTGGAAGACGACCTCGATGCGGAAACGAGCCTTCGCGTCGCCCGAACTCATCGGCGCGACGATGAAGATGTCGTGGTGGCTCAAGCGGTCTGGCGAGACGATCACGCATGGACGGGTCTTGCGGATCTCACTGCCCTCGGTGGGATCGAGGCGGGTCAGCCAGACCTCGCCGCGCTTCACCATTCCCAGTCCTTGTCCGCTTCGCTAGTGAGCGGCGCCTCCAGCCATTCACGATCTTCTTCGGTCAAGCCCAGGGCGCCCAGACGCTTTGAGTCCTCTTCCCAGCCGGCTCGAGGATCCGCGGTCACGGGCGACAGGAAGACACGACCGTCCTCCGCCACGAACTCGATGCGGTCGCCCAGCTTGGCGCCGAGCGTCTCCAGCACCGGCTTGGGCAGGATGACGCCCGCCGAGTTACCGATCTTGCGGATAGCCGAGGACATGATCTTCTCCGTTAGAACGAAGTAATAACACGCCAGGCCTATTTTTTCCAGATCGGCGTCCCGTCGCCGGGCAGGCCCAGCCGCGCCCACTTCTCGCTGACGGCGTCGACCACGGCCTGGTCCATGCGGATCTCCTGGCCCCATTCGCGCTTGGTCTCCGGCGGCCACTTGTCGGTGGCGTCGAGGCCGATCTTGGAGCCGAGGCCGCTCTCAGGGGACGCGAAGTCCAGATAGTCGATCGGGGTGTGCTCGATCACCGTGATGTCCCGCGCGGGGTCCATCTTGGTGCTGATCGCCCACATCACGTCCTTCCAGTCGCGCGCGTTGATGTCGTGGTCCACGACGATCACCCACTTGGTGTACATGAACTGGCGCAGATAGCTCCACACGCCCAGCATCACGCGCTTGGCGTGGCCGGGATAGGCCTTCTTCATCGACACCACGGCGATGCGATAGCTGCAGCCCTCGGGCGGCAGCCAGAAGTCGACGATCTCGGGAAACTGCTGGCGGATCAGCGGGATGAACACCTCGTTCAGCGCCTCGCCCAGCACCGAGGGCTCGTCCGGCGGCCGGCCGGTGAAGGTGGTGAGATAGATCGGGTCCTTGCGCATGGTGATCGCGCTGACCTGGAAGACCGGGAACTTCTCGACGCTGTTGTAGTAGCCGGTGTGGTCGCCGTAGGGGCCCTCGTCCTCGTAGTCGTCGAGCAGGACATGGCCCTCGATGACGATCTCGGCGTGGGCCGGGACCATCAGCGGCACGGTCTTGGCCGGGACGAGGTCGACCTTGGCGCCGCGCAGCAGGCCGGCGAACTGGTACTCCGACAGGGTGTCGGGCACCGGCGTCACGGCGGCCAGGATGGTGCCGGGATCCGCGCCCAGCACGGCGCAGGCGGGCAGGGGGTCCTTGTTTCCCGCCTTCTTGTGGCGGGCGTAATGCTGGGCCCCGCCGCGATGGGCCAGCCAGCGCATGATGCAGCGGTCCTTGCCCAGCACCTGCATGCGATAGATGCCGAGGTTGAAGTCGTCCTCGCGATCCTTGCCCGGACCCTTGGTGACGACCAGCGGCCAGGTGATCAGCGGCGCCGGCTCGCCGGGCCAGCAGGTCTGGACCGGCAGCCGGGTCAGGTCGATCTGGTCGCCGGTCAGGACGACCTCCTGCACCGGGGCCTTCTTCACCGTGCCCGGCCGCATGGCCATCACGGTCTTGGCCAGGGGCAGCATGTCCAGGGCGTCCTTCAGCCCCTTCGGCGGCGCGGGCTGGCGCAGGAAGGCGAGCAGTTCGCCGACCTCGCGCAACTCGCCGGCCGTCTCGCGCGGCTCGCCGCCGAGGGTCACGCCCATGGCCACGCGCTTGACCGTGCCGAACAGGTTGGCGAGAGCGGGCATCGACGAGCGCGAGCCGTCGGGCAGCAGCACGTGCTCGAACAGCACCGCCGGGCCGCCCGTGGCCAAGAGGCGCGTCTGGATCTCGGTCATCTCCAGCACGCTGGAGACCGGCTCGGTGACGCGCACCAGTTCGCCCTTGGCCTCCAGGACATCGATGAATTCGCGGAGGGATCGGTAGGCCATGAGGATACTCGTGCGTGCGGTCTAGTTGGCTACGGCCAGGTCGTCGGCGTGGATCATCGGGCCTTCGGTAAATCCGAGTTCGGCCTCGATGGCGTCGGAGCGCAGGCCGGCGATGCGGTGGGCGTCGGCGCTGTCATAGCGGACCAGGCCGCGGGCGACCTCGCGGCCGGTCTCGTCGCGGACGCGGACGGCGTCGCCCTTCTCGAACGGGCCTTCGATGGCGCGGACCCCGGCCGAAAGCAGGCTCTTGCCCGAGGCGAGGGCGGCAGCCGCGCCGGCGTCGACCGTCACCCAGCCCTGAGGGGCCAGCGAACCGGCGATCCAGGCCTTGTAGGCGGCGGCCGGCGAGGCGTTGGCCTCGATCAGCGTGGCCTTCTCACCGTCGGCGATGGCGGCCAGCGGACGCGGGCGCGAGCCCAGGGTAATGAGCGTGGCGCAGCCGGCGGCTCGGGCGATGCGGGCGGCGGCGATCTTGGTGGCCATGCCGCCGGTGCCGACCCCCGCCGCGGCGTTCGCGCCCTCGGCCATGCCAGCGATCTCTGGCGTGATCTCGCTGACCAGCGGGATGTGCGCGGCGGCGGGATTCTTGCGCGGGTCGGCGGTGTAGAGGCCGTCGATGTCCGACAGCAGCACCAGCAGGTCGGCGCCGGCCATCTGGGCTACGCGGGCGGCCAGGCGGTCGTTGTCGCCGTAGCGGATCTCTTCGGTGACGACCGTATCGTTCTCGTTGACCACCGGCACCACGCCCAGGCCCATCAGGGTCTCGGTGGTGGCGCGAGCGTTCAGCCAGCGGCGGCGCATCTCGGTGTCGTCGCGGGTCAGCAGGATCTGGGCGACGCCGATGCCATGCGGCTCGAAGGCTTCCTCCCAGGCGCGCATCAGCAGGGACTGGCCGGCGGCGGCGGCGGCCTGCTTCTCGGGCAGGGTGGTCTTTCGGCTGGTCAGGCCCAGGCGACGGCGGCCCAGGGCGACAGCGCCCGACGAGACCACCAGCACCTGCCTGCCGGCGTCGCGCAGGGCGGCCGCGTCGGCGCAGAACGCCTCCAGCCAGGCGCTGTCGGCTCGGCCCGTCTCGGCGTCGACCAGCAGGGCGGAGCCGACCTTGAACACGATGCGGCGGGCGTTGGAAAACGCCCTGGCGGCCTGGCTCACGGCGTCCAGCCCCCGGGGGTCTCCTCGATGTGGTCTTCGTCCTCGTTGATCTCTTCCTCGAGATCGCCGCGACGGATGCGGACCTGGCGATAGGCCGCGCGCAGCAGCTCGGTGACGCCCTGGCCCGAGACGCCCGACACCAGGCGCGGCTTGACGCCCGCGACCGCTTCCAGCTCGGCGATCTTCTCGGCGAGGGTCTCCTCGTCGAGGGCGTCGATCTTGTTCAGGGCCAGGATCTCGGACTTGTCGGCCAGCTCGTCGCCATAGGCTTCCAGCTCGCCGCGGATCGTGGTCCAGGCGCCGGCGATGTCGTCCTGGGTGGCGTCGATCAGGTGGATCAGCACGGCCGAGCGCTCGACGTGGCCCAGGAAGCGGGTGCCCAGGCCCGCGCCTTCCGACGCGCCCTCGATCAGGCCAGGGATGTCGGCCAACACGAAGCGTTCGCTGCTCGACAGGTCCACGACGCCGAGGTTCGGGGTCAGGGTGGTGAAGGGATAGTCGGCGATCTTCGGCTTGGCGGCGCTGGCGGCGGCCAGGAAGGTCGACTTGCCGGCGTTGGGCAGGCCGACCAGGCCGACGTCGGCGATCAGCTTCAACCGCAGCCAGATCCAGCGCTCCTCGCCCTCCTGGCCGGGGTTGGCGTATTTCGGCGCCTGGTTGACCGGGCCCTTGAAGTGCAGATTGCCCCAGCCGCCGTTGCCGCCTTTGGCCAGCAGCAGGCGCGCGCCCGCGTGGTCCAGGTCGGCGATCAGGGTCTCCTTGTCCTCTTCGAGGATCTCCGTGCCGACGGGAACCTTCAGCAGCACGTCGTCGCCGGCGGCGCCGTGACGCGCGCGACCCATGCCGTGCACGCCCGTGCCGGCCTTGAAGTGCTGCTGGTAGCGATAGTCGATCAGGGTGTTGAGGCCTTCGACGGCCTCGATCCACACGTCGCCGCCGCGACCGCCGTCGCCGCCGTCCGGGCCGCCGTACTCGATGTACTTCTCGCGGCGGAACGACACCGATCCGCCGCCGCCGTTACCCGAGCGGATGTAGATCTTGCATTGGTCCAAGAATTTCATGGCGCTCTTTAGTCCCAAGGCGTCCCGCGCGTCGAGCCCAAAGGGGCCTAAGGCTCTCACGCCGGCCCACCACATCGGCTCTTCGAACTGTGACGCTTGTCCGCGTCGAAAAGCGTGACCGCTATTCGTCATCGTGACGAAATGTTAAAACACAAAATGCGACAAAGTGTCTTGGCAGCGTAACCGGCGCTTCATGCGACGGAACTGGAGGCTGACCTTTGGCTACGGCAGAAGACAGCAAGGCGATACTGGCGAGGGATCTGCGCGATTTGTCGACGCAGGACCTTCACCGTAAGTATAGCGCCGAGGCGTCGGTTCACCGCAACATCTTGATCGCCCGGGGCACCGGCGTCGCGCCGCAGTGGCGCGAGTTCAAGACGTTCCTGGCCGAGGTGGGCCTAAGGCCGTCCGGCGACCACAGTCTGGTCCTGCTGAATCGCTACGAGCGCACCTATGGTCCCGGCCGCGCCAAGTGGATGACGGCCGAGGAACAGGCCGCCCACGAGATCGAATTCGACCGCCTGCGGGCGGAACAGCAGCGTGAAGAACAGCTGCTGATGCACAAGACCGCCGCCACCAAGCGCGCGAGCATGCCCGGCGCGCCGTCGTTCGGCCAGTTCACGCCGATGGCCGGCAGGCACGTGGCCTTCACCGACGTCGCCCGCAAGCTGGCCATTCCGGTTTCGGCCCTGTCCAAGGCCATGCCGGCCGGTGCGTCCGCCGACGAACTGGTCAAGCGGTCCAGCACCGCCAACGAACTGATCAACGAGCAGGCCACCTGGTTGCCGCCGGATCCGGTCCGTAAGGCCGGCTTCTTCGAGGCCTATCGGATCTGGCACCTGCAGGTGCAGCCGCAGTTCGGCCGCGCCGCCACCCCGACCTTCCTGTTCCTCTACATCGCCCTGCCGGTCATGAAGCAGTGCCGCGATGAGCTGATGGACCTGGACCTGTGGAATCCGCTGGGCCAGCGCGCGACGAGCGCGCGGGACGCCCATATCTCGTGGAAGAAGTACACCGAGTTCATGCCGCGCGCGCAGGTGGCGCTGATGGAGATCCCCATCTACGCGACCTATTCGCTGCTGTCGGACCTGGACGCGCTGTGCGAGCGGATCATCACGGCCGAGAAGCGCTTCCGCGAAGGCCCGCAGAAGGTGATCCACACGCACCGGGCGGCTTAAGGCGCCTAAAGATTTCTCCTCCCCCAGAGGGGGAGCAGATTCTCTGGATTCCTAGGCCAGCCACACCATCATCCGCGTCGCCGCCGGCTCGCCGCGCGCGATCGAGGGCTTGTGCTCGACGACGCCGGTGTACAGGAAGCCGGCCTTGACCAGCACGCGGCCCGACGCGTCATTATCGGCGAAGTGGCCGGCCACGACATAGCGCTTCCTCCAGGCCGAGCGGGCCCAGTCCAGCGCGCCGCGCGTGGCCTCGGTGGCGTAGCCTCGACCCCAGTAGGGGCGGCCGATCCAGTAGCCCAGCTCGACCCGATCCTCCGGCGTGGTGAACAGGCCGATGACGCCGATCAGGCCCTCGTCGGCCAGTTCGATGGCGAAGGTGTTGTCGCGAGACCGATCTTGGGTTCCGCAGCGGGCCACGAAATCCTCGGCGTGGCCGCGGGTATAGGGCGCGGGCATGCGGGTGGTCATGCGCGCGACGTCGTGATCGACGCAGAAGGCCGCCACGCGCTCGACGTCGGCCTTGGCCGGCGCGCGCAGCGTCAGCCGCTGGGTCTCGATGACGGGTCTTTCTTCGATGACGCACATCGGCGCCTCCCAGAGTTTCCGGCCCTCTTTGATCCGGGACCGTGACGCCGCCATGGCGAAGCTTTCGATTTCATGGCGGCGAGACAAAACAAAAGCGGGGAGCCCGGCGTTCCGGACTCCCCGCTAGAGATCGTCTGTCCGGATCGTCTTCTGTTTGAGAAGCACGATCCGAAGAAACTCTGGTTCGTGCTTACTCGGCCGGTTGAGCGGCCGGGGTCACCGTCACGTACGTACGGTTATGCTTCTTGGTCACGAAGCCCACGGCGCCTTGCACGAGGGCAAAGAGGGTGTGGTCCTTGCCGATGCCGACATTCGTGCCCGGATAGAACTTCGTGCCGCGTTGACGCACGAGGATGTTGCCGGCGAGAACCTTCTCGCCGCCGAACTTCTTCACGCCAAGGCGCTTCGACTCTGAGTCGCGACCGTTGCTGGACGAGCCGCCTGATTTCTTGTGAGCCATCTTGCTCTCCTACCTTTAGAAGGCGTCGCCCTTAGGCTTCGCCTTCCTCCGTGGTGGCGGCGGCCTTCTTAGGGGCGGCCTTCTTTTTCGGGGCGGCTTCGGCGGCCGGCTCGGCGGCGACGTCAACAGCCTTCGGAGCCTTGGCGGCCTTCTTCGGAGCGGCCGGAGCCGCTTCGGTCGAGCCGGTCGGGATCGTCGCCGGGACGGCGGCGTCGCCGAGGCCGCGGGCGCGGGCGTTCAGGATGACCTTCGGGGTCAGGTCGATAGCGCCTTCCCACTTGGCTTCCAGGCCAGCGCCGACGACCGACGTGACGCGCACGACGGATTCGAACTGGCGGTGACCGCGGGTGCGGCGATAGCCCTGGCGACGGATCTTCTTGAAGATCTTCACCTTCTCGCCCTTGCGGGTTTCGAGCAGGGTGCCGGAGACGACAGCGCCGTCCACGGTAGGGGCGCCGACCGTCACGGCCTCGCCTTCGCCAAGCATCAGGACTTCACCGAAGGCCACGGCAGCGCCGGGTTCACCTTCGAGCTTTTCGACAACCAGCAGGTCGCCGGCTTGAACCCGGTACTGCTTGCCGCCGGTTTTGATCACCGCGTACATAGGTTAGCGCCTTAAAAACGTGCGTTCGCAAAATAGGGAACGCCCGCTCGGAAACCCGGCGGGCGAAGAGGGCGCGACTTATACAGCCAGAAGGGCGGGAGTCAACGCCGTTGGGCCGGAATCCGACGACACGGCGCTTAAGTGCGATTAGAAGGACACGCCCCCTGGGACGTTACTTTATAACGCGCTATATGCCGTGACGTGAACTCGACCTTTTTCACCTCCATCGCCGTGACCGGTTTCGCCGTGGCCTTCCTGCATGCGGCTCTGCCGACGCACTGGCTGCCGTTCGTGCTGGTCGGCCGCGCCCAGAAATGGTCCACGAGCCGAACCCTGGGCGTGACCCTGCTGGCGGGCCTCGGCCACGTGGGCCTGACGATCGCCCTCGGCCTGGGCCTGGTGGTCGCCGGCCTGGCGCTGGAGCCCAAGCTGGGCGGCTTTTTCCATTGGGTCGTCGGCGGCCTGATGGTCGCCGTGGGCCTCTTCTATATAGCGCGCGGGCGCCACAACCACGCGCTGCCGGAAGCGGGCAGACGCGTCTACGCCTCCGACCGCGCCGCGATCATCGCCCTGGTCACCCTGCTGACCCTCTCGCCCTGCGAGGCGTTCCTGCCCTACTACCTGGCCGGGATGCAGCACGGCTGGCAGGCCTTCCTGGTGCTGAGCGCGGTGCTGCTGGCCGCCACCTCGGCCGGCATGCTGATCTTCACCAGCCTGTCCCTGGCCGGCTTCAAGCGCCTGGGCCTGCAATGGGTCGAGCGCTACGAGGAGACCATCCTGGGCGTGGCCCTGGTCCTGGTCGGCCTCGCCGTTGCGTTCTTCAAGACGTAAGCGGCTTTCGCTCCGCGTCCCGGCCTCCTAAATAGCGGCCATGACCCAGACCGCTCCCGCTCCCGGCAAGATCCCCGTCACCGTGCTGACCGGCTATCTCGGCGCCGGCAAGACCACCCTGCTCAACCGCATCCTCACCGAGGAGCACGGCAAGCGCTACGCCGTGATCGTCAACGAGTTCGGCGAGGTCGGCATCGACAACGACCTGGTGGTCGGGGCCGACGAGGAAGTGTTCGAGATGAACAACGGCTGCGTCTGCTGCACGGTGCGCGGCGACCTGATCCGCGTCCTCCAGGGCCTGATGAAGAGGAAGGGCGGCTTCGACGCCATCATCGTCGAGACGACGGGCCTGGCCGATCCGGGGCCGGTGGCCCAGACCTTCTTCGTCGACGACGACGTCAAGGCGCGCACGGCCCTCGATTCGGTCACCGCCGTGGTCGACGCCAAGCACATCATGCTGCGCCTGGGCGATAGCAAGGAAGCCGTCGAGCAGATCGCCTTCGCCGACCAGATCGTGCTGAACAAGACCGACCTGGTGTCGGAGGACGATCTGCGCCACGTCGAGGCCCGTATCCGCCGCATCAACCCGCTGGCCCCGATCCACCGCGCCCAGCGCTCGAACGTCCCGCTGGACGCCATCCTGGGCAAGCACAGCTTCGACCTGGAGCGGATCACCGAGCTGGAGCCGTCGTTCCTGAACCCGGCCCACGGCGAGGCCGGCCACGTCCACGACGAGCACTGCGGCCATGATCACCACCATCATGACCACGGGCACGACCATGGGCACGTCCATGACGAACACTGCGGTCATGGTCACCACCACGGCCATGACCACGGCCACGCCAGCGCCATCCACGACGATGGCGTCAAGGGGATCTCCCTGACCCTGGACAAGCCCGTCGACGGCCAGAAGATCACCGCCTGGCTCAACGACCTGCTGGCCAAGCGCGGCCCGGACATCCTGCGCGCCAAGGGCATCATCGACGTGAAGGGTGAGAACAAGCGTCTCGTGTTCCAGGCCGTCCACATGATCCTGGAAGGCGACTTCCAGCGCGAGTGGACCGACAAGGACAAGCGCTACAGCCGCATGGTGTTCATTGGCCGCGACCTGGACGAGGCCGAGCTGCGCAAGGGCTTCGAGGCGACGGCGGCCTAGACTTCCTAGGCGGCCAGGCCGCCCAGGATCTGGGCCAAGAGCCGGCTCGACAGGGTCTGCGTCATCGGCGAGGCGGCGAAGTCCGCCGCCGCCTTGTCGCGCAGGCCGCCGATCTCGCGCGTCAGATACTTGATCGTCCCGGCCGGGCCCGACTCGCGCTCGGCCTGGTCGGCGGCGAACTGATCAAGGAGCTTCTGCCTGTCCTCGTCCGTGCGGGCCGGGGGCGCCGCCACGGTCTCGCCATCGGGGCCGGAGCGGATCTGGCTCCATTGCGCGGGCTCGACATCGACCCGCAGCGCGCTCGCCGGCAGCCTCTGCGGCATCGCCGCGACCATCTCGTCCCGCGAGCGCAAACCATCGCCGTCGGCGTCGCGCGCCAGGAACACCGGGCCGGACAGGAAGCCGTTGTCCAGGGTGTCGGCCCGGCGCAGGGCCTTCTCGGCCTCCATCTCATCGTCGGACAGCTTGCCGTCGCCATCGATATCGGCGCGGGCGAAGAGACTGGCGACCGCCTCGGAGCCGGAACTGGACGCCAGGGCGCCCGCCGAAGGGGCGGCAGCCATTTCCGCCCGGCCGATCTTGCCGTCCTGGTCGGCGTCCAGGCCCCGCATCATCGTGGCGAACGCATCGCCGGATCGGCCCGAGTCCGCCGCCTTGAGCTCGTCGAAGCTCAAGGTCTGGTCGGTATCGGTGTCCAGCTTGTCGAAAAGCTTCTGATACAGCTGCTGAGTGAGCGCGCCGCCGCCGATCGTCGTCATCCGTCTGGGCTCCGCCGTTAAGGGACGGCGAAAGGACAAGCAAGGATCGCGCCAAGGTAGAGCTTGGAGCAAACAAAAAGCCCCGGAGCGCGCGCTCCGGGGCTTTCGTGTTCTTGGCTGTCGCCGAAGAGCCTAGTGAAGGTCTTCGTTGATCAGGCCGACCTTGAACCAGCCCGAGGTCTGGAGTTGGTTCAGCACGCCCATGAAGTCGGCGTACAGCACGTCGGCGTCGGCGCGGATCATGACGCGCTGCTCGTCCTTCGGGCCGGTTTGGCCGGTCGCGGCGAACTTGGCGTTCAGATCGGCTTCCAGGCCGTCGAGGCTGGTTTGCTTCTCGGCGATGAAGATCGCGCCCGACTTCTGGATCGAGATGAAGACGGGTTCCTTCGGCTTCGGAGCGTTCGGGGGCGGCGGAACCGCCGGAGGCAGGTCGATCTTGATGGAGGTCACGGCCATCGGCACGGCGACCATGAAGATGATCAGCAGAACCAGAAGGATGTCCACGAAGGGCGTGACGTTGATTTCGGAATTCTGGCCCAGCGAATAACGGCCACCGCCGCCGCCAGCAAGTTTAGCCGCCATAGCCTGACTGTCTCCCAGAAGGCCGCGCCGACACGGGCGCGCCTGAAATGTCGTTACCTCGCCACGTCTGGCGTAGACGGGCGCGGAAGTAAAGCCCGACGACGCATCGCAATAGCAACCCCCTTTTCGACTCTTTTTGACCGAACGCCGTTCGAACGTGCAGCTTCGCGGGCGCCGCTTCGCCCGAGGCGCGAAATGCGCCGCAACGGCGGGCTTTCTGAAAGAGTCTGGTCGTCGAGGCTCGTGTGTCTTATCTCGCGCGCATGATCTTTTCTTTTGACGCCTTCGTCACCGAAGCCCTGTTCGACCGCTCGGGCCGCGCCATGTTCGCCCTGGGCGACGGCACTGTCCGCCTCCAGACCGAGGAGGGATTCGTCACGGTCGAGGCCCATGGCGGCGCGATGGGCGGGGCCGTCCTGGCCGCGGCCGTCCATCCCAGCGGCGTCGGCGTCGTCACCGGCGGCGACGACGGCAAGGTGGTCTGGAGCCGAATCGAGGGGGGCGAGGTGGTCGCCACCTTGATCGCCGAGGTGAAGAACCGGTGGATCGAGCATGTGGCGACCAGCGCCGCCTCGGGCCTGATCGCCTTCACGGCCGGCAAGGAGGTCCACGTCCGCGACGCCGCCGACCCGGCCTTCGCCCGGACTTTCACACACGAGAAGACGGTGTCGGGCCTGGCCTTCGAGCCCAAGGGCCGCCGCCTGGCCAGCGCCACCTACGGCGGGGCCCAGCTGTGGTACGCCCGCATCGCCGACCAGAAGCCGACCGTGTTGAAGTGGGCCGGCAGCCATATCGCCGTGGCCTTCAGCCCGGACGGCAAGTTCCTGATCTCGTCGATGCAGGAGAACCAGCTGCACGGCTGGCGGCTGTCGGACGGCAAGGACATGCGGATGGGCGGCTACCCGTCCAAGATCAAGAGCGTGGCCTTCTTCGACAAGGGTAACCTGCTGGCCACGGCCGGCGCCTCGGGCGCGGTCATCTGGCCGTTCGCCGGCGCCAACGGCCCCATGGGCAAGGAAGCCGCCGAGATCGGCTTCTCCCGCGATTCGATGGTCGTCCGGGTGGCGGGGATCGACGCCCAGCCGGTCTGCCTGGCCGCCCAGGACAACGGCAAGATCTGGGCCGCCCACATGCGCAACGGCCGCATCGAGACCCTGAAGGCCGAGAAGGGCGCTTCGATCAGCGCCTTGTCGACCAGCGCCGACGGCCGGTTCTTCGCCTGGGGCGACGAGAGCGGCGAGGCCGGCGTGCTGGAGATCCCGGACCTGAGCGGCCCGCGCCAGTTCGCGGGGTAGGCTCACCGCCGACGTCCTCGCCCTTCGACAAGCTCAGGGTGAGGTGTTTCTGGCGCTGGTGCATCCAACCTCCTCACCCTGAGCTTGTCGAAGGGCGAGGACAGCGCGGCGCCTACTTCAAAACCCCTTCAACTCCGCCCACTCCTCGAACGGCGCGCGCCGCGAGCGGAAGTTGTTCACCGGCGCGGCTTCGTCGCGATAGCCCAGGGCCATGCCGGAGAACAGCATATGGCCTTCCGGCAGGCCGACATGGTCGTCGACGATCCTGTTGTAGTGCGACCAGAACTCCTGCGGGCAGGTGTCCAGGCCCCGTTCGACCGCCAGCAGCATGAAGGTCTGCATCAGCATGCCGACGTCGCTCCACTGCGGCGGGCCACAGCGGCGGTCGATCGAGAAGAACAGCTGCACGGGCGCGCCGAAGCCCTGGCCGTTGGTCGAGAACCATTGCAGGCGCTGGATCTTGTCCTCGCGCGGGATGCCCAGCGCGCCGTACATGTCCTCGCCGACCTGGAAGCGGCGCGTCCGCAGCGGCTCCCACAGATTGGCCGGATAGACGTCGTACTCGGTCGGATCGGGCGCGGCCACGCGGGCCAGCATGGTCGCCTTCAGCTTCTCCAGCGGCGCGCCGGCCACGGCCTGGACGCGCCAGGGCTGAAGGTTGCCGCCGGACGGCGCGCGGGCGGCGGCTTCCAGCAGTTCGCGGACCAGGGCCCCGTCGACCGGATCGGGCTTGAAGGCGCGCACCGACATGCGGCGGTTGACGGCGTCGATCACGTCCATCGAAGGCTCCCTTAACCCGTGTGCATTTATGCCGCGCGACAGCGGCGATGCGTCTGGTTAGCATCCGTCCGCAAGGTCAAGACAAGTAGACTTCTCGGTTACGCTTCTTGGGGGACGTTCGTGCGGCGGCTGTTGCGGAATATCGCGCTGGCTCTGTTCATCGTGCTGGTGGCCGGGCCGGTGGTGACGGTGATTCTCTATCGCTTCATCCCGCCGCCGGTGACGCCGCTGATGGTCATCCGCGCCGTCGAGGGGCGGGGACTGGATCACCGCTGGAGGCCGATCGACAAGGTCGCGCCGGCGCTGCCGCGCGCCCTGATCGCCGCCGAGGACGCCCGGTTCTGCGAGCACCACGGCTTCGACTTCAACGCTCTGCAGAAGGCCTATGCCAATAACGAGGCCGGCAAGAAGATCCGGGGCGGCTCGACCATCAGCCAGCAGACGGCCAAGAACGTCTTCCTGTGGCCGGGGCGCTCCTACGTCCGCAAGGGGCTGGAGGCCTGGTTCACGGTGCTGATCGAGCTGCTGTGGGGCAAGGAGCGGATCATGGAGGTCTATCTGAACTCCATCGAGTTCGGCTCGGGCATCTATGGCGCCCAGGCCGCCTCGCAGCGCTATTTCGGCGTCGACGCCGACAAGCTGACCCAGGCCCAGGCCTCGCGGCTGGCGGCCATCCTGCCCAGCCCGCTGAAGTGGCGGGTGATCAAGCCGGGCAAGTACGTGGCCAAGCGGACCCAGAAGATCGGCAAGGCCTCGGGCGCGGTGCGCCGCGACGGCCTGGCCGATTGCTTGGGCTAGACGCCGACCTGGGGGAGATAGGCCTCGACCGCCGCCTCGTCCCCCGCCTGGCCGATCGTGGCGATGTAGCCATCGGGGCGCACGAGCACGAAACCGCCGGGCGGCAGGCCGTAGGCGTCGGCGAACCAGCCATCGGTGTCCGTCAGGTCCGCGACGACGAGGCCGGGGCGCGGCGCGATCGCGCTCTTGCCCAGGAGCGTCCAGTGCGGCCCCGCAAGCACCTCGAACACGCGCCGACCCTGGCAGGGCGCGTCCGGTGCGCGATCGCCCGGCGCGACCTTCGCCTCGACGCCCAGGTCCAGCGACAGCGTCGAGCCTTCGTAGCCGAGGTCAAGCTGACGGGCCTCACGGCCACGCCTCATGCCCTGGCGCGTCAGGGCCTTGGCCAGGAGATCGGTGGAGAGGCCCAGCACGTCGGCGGCGATCGGGCGGCGCTCGGCCTCGTAGCTGTCAATCAAACCTTCCGGCGCGCCGTCCAGCACGGCGGCCAGCTTCCAGCCCAGGTTATAGGCGTCCTGGATGCTGGTGTTCAGGCCCTGGCCGCCAGTCGGGGGATGGATGTGGGCCGCGTCGCCGGCCAGCAGCACGCGCCCGACGCGGTAGCGATCGGCTAGGCGGGCGTTGAGGCCATAGACCGAGGCCCAGAACATGTCGTGGACCACGATGTCGTCGCGGCCCGTCCGTTCGCGGATCAAGGTGTTCAGGCCCTCGACCGTCAGACCCGCCTCGCCGGTGGCCGGCGCGTGGCCCTGGATCTGGAAGAGGTCGGTCCCCGCCAGCGGACAGAACGAGACCTGGCCCGTGTGGCGGTCGCCAAACACGTGCCAGGCTTCGCGCGACAGGCCCGTCAGCCGGGTGTCGGCGACCATGGCCAGGCCCGGCAGGGTCTTGCCTGGGAAGTCGATGGCCAGCGCGTGGCGCACGAAGCTGCGGCCGCCGTCGGCGCCGACCAGCCAGCGGGCGCGGATCGTTCGGCCATCCGCCAGGGTCGCGGTGACGCCCTCGGCGTCCTGGTCGATTCCGGCCAGTTCGGCGGCGTATTCCGGCGAGTGACCCAGTTGGGCGAGGCGCTGGCGCAGGATGGTCTCGGTCAGGAACTGCGGCAGCATCAGCGGCGTGGCGTGGGGCTCGGCCGGGGAGGGGCTCGCGCCTTCGACGATGACGGTTTCCTCGAAGCCGCCGTCCGGAGCGTAGTTCCGCACCGGCGGATAGGGGCCGCCCGTGGCCAGCATGGGCGCCAGGACGCCGAGATCCTCGAACACCTCCAGGCTGCGGGGTTGGATACCCTTGCCGCGGGAGCCCTGGAACGGGCGCTCGGCCTTGTCGATCAGGCGGAAGGCGACGCCCCGGCGGGCCAGGTCGATGGCCAGGGTCAGGCCGGCCGGACCCGCGCCGGCGATCAGGACGTCCGTGTCTTCGGGAGTGGATTGGGCGAGGGTCATCGCATCTCCTGTCGTGTGCGTTATGCACATATTTTGCGTGCAAAAAGCACATAAATCCGAGGCTGGACGGCGTCAATTAAAAACGTGCAAAATGCACGTTATGAATCCCGAGCTTCGCGACATTCACCTGGCGATGATGGACCTCGCCGGCTTTCTGAACCGGCCTCAGGCCGATGATCTGCTGTTGCGCGAGGCCGGCGTGTCGCTGGACCGGGCGCTTTTCCCCTTGCTCGGGCGCATTGGTCGGAAAGGGCCGATCGGCGTGGTCGAGCTGGCGGACCTCGCCGGCCGCGACCACTCGGTGGTCAGCCGCCAGGTCGCCAAGCTGGAGAGCCTGGGCCTGGTCGAGCGCCGCCCCGGCGCGACCGACAAGCGCGTGCGCGAGGCGGTGGTCACGGAGAAGGGCGCGGAAGTGGTCGACAGGCTGGACGCGGCGCGCCAGCGGCTGGTCGGGCCGATGATGGCGGCGTGGAGCGACCAGGAGCTCAAGGACCTGGCGCGGCTGCTGCGCAAGTTCGTCGACGGGGCGAACGACGCGCTGAAGGGCTAGCGGGCCCGCGAGGTTTCGGCCCCTCAGTCGATCGCCAGGATCACATCCGCCGCCGCGATCCGCGCCTCGACCTTGGCGCCGACCGCCAATCCCCAGGCCGCATCCTCCGGCTTCAAGGTGGCCGTCAGGCTCTTCCCGGCCGCCAGGGCGATCGTCACCTCGGCCGAGGCGTCGCCGGCCTCGCGGTCGACGATCTCGCCGGGCAGGCGGTTGTCGCCGTCGCCTCCCAGAGGATCGGCTCCGATCCGCACGAAGCTGGACTTGATCAGGGCGATCACCGCCTGGCCGGGTGCGAGGCCCAGGTCCTCGACGCTGCGTTGGGTGATCGAGGCGCGCAGGACGAGGCCTTCGCCCAGCGCCAGGGTCACGGTCGCCGTGACGCCGTCGCCCTTGACCGCCATCACCTCGCCGCGCAAGGCGTTGCGGGCGCTGGTGCGCAGACCCAGGCTCCACAGCAGTTCGGCGTCGCCGGACAGATCCGCCTCCAGCCGCGCGAAGGCCGCGCTCACCTCGCGCTCGGCGGCGCGGAAGGCGCGGATCACCGCTTGCCCACGCGGCGTGACCTCGGCCGTCCCGCCGCTCTTGCCGCCGGGCGCGGCGCTGACCAGGGGGGCGTCGAAGAGGTTGTTCAGCGCCTGGATCCCGTCCCAGGCGCCCTTGTAGGAGAGCCCGACCTGCCTGGCGGCGGCGCTGATCGAACCCAGGCCGGCGACGGCTTCCAGCAGGGCGATGCGGTCCAGCCCCACGCGGGCCAGGCCGCCGCGCCTCAAGATCAGGGAGGCGCTGAAATCGTCTTCGCGGGCCACTGTTTCACCGTTATGTACAGGAGCTACATAACCGCAGCCCGAAAACACCGTTGAGAGGCTAGGATTACCAGATGATCGCCCGCCGTCCGATGCTGATCGCCGCGCTTCTGTCCGTGGTCCTGGGCGGGACCGCTTTCGCCGGCGAGACCAAGGTGGCCGTGGCGGCCAACTTCACCGAGGCCGCCAAGGAGATCGCCGCGAAGTTCAAGGCCAGAACCGGCCATGACGCGAGCCTGAGCTTCGGCGCGTCGGGCCAGTTCTACACCCAGATCGCCAACGGCGCGCCTTACGAGGTGTTCCTGTCGGCCGACGCCGAGCGCCCGCAAAAGGCCGAGACCGAGGGCCTTGCGGTTCCGGGATCGCGCTTCACCTACGCCACCGGCCGCCTGGTGCTGTTCAGCAAGACCCCGGGCCTGGTGGACGGCCCAAATACAAAGGGGGGCGCGGTGCTCAAGACCAGCAAGTTCGAGAAGCTGTCGATCGCCGATCCCAAGACCGCGCCCTACGGTCAGGCGGCGGTGGAGACCCTGACCAAGCTGAAACTCTATGACGCGCTGAAGCCGAAGATCGTGCAGGGCGCGTCGATCACCCAGGCCTTCCAATACGTCCAGACGGGCGCGGCCGAGCTGGGCTTCGTGGCCCTGTCGCAGGTGATCAACGAGCCGGGCGGTTCGCGCTGGGTCGTGCCGACCGCCGACCACACGCCGATCGACCAGCAGGCCGTGCTGCTGAAGACCGGCGCGGACAGCGAGGCGGCCAAGGCCTTCCTGACGTTCCTGAAGAGCGGCGAGGCCAGGGCGATCATCAAGCGCTACGGCTACGAGGTCCGCTAGGGATGACGGAGGTCCTGTGGCTGACGGGCAAGCTGGCGGGGATCACCACGATCCTGCTGCTGGCCCTGGCCACGCCGCTGTCCTGGTGGCTGGCGCGCGGCCGCTCGGCCCTGCGCGCGCCCGTAACGGCGCTGGTCGCCCTGCCGATCGTGCTGCCGCCGACCGTGCTGGGTTTCTATCTGCTGATCGCCCTGGGGCCGAAAAGCCCGTTGATGGCGCTGTTCCAGCCGTTCGGGGTCCGCACCCTGGCCTTCACCTTCGAAGGGCTGGTGATCGGCTCGCTGATCTATTCGCTGCCGTTCGCGGTGCAGCCGCTGCGCAACGCGTTCCTGGCGATCGGCGACGAGCCGCTGGAGGCCGCCGCCACCCTCGGCGCCTCGTCTTGGCAGCGCTTCTGGCGGGTGGCCTTGCCGCTGTCGATCCCGGGCTATGTCGCCGCCGCCATCCTGGTCTTCGCCCACACGGTCGGTGAGTTCGGGGTGGTGATGATGCTGGGCGGCAATATCCCGGGCGAGACCAGCGTGCTCTCGACCGAGATCTATCGCCTGGTCGAGGGCATGGAGTGGGGGAGGGCGCACCAGCTGTCGCTGATGCTGCTGGCCTTTGCCTTCCTGGTGCTGTTCACCCTGCTGGGGCTGGAAGCACGCTCGAAGATCCTGCTGCGCACCCGGTCATAGACGGCGCGCGGCTTCGCCGCCGCGCTCCAGGCGACCGAAATCGGACGCGCCTTGCGCTCAGCGGCCGTCGAGGTGGAACTTGATCAGCGCCTTGGCCGAGCGCGCCACGGCCTTAACCGGACCGCCGGCGCCGAGCGTCACGCGAGCCCCCGAGGCGCCTTCCATCAGCAGCATCAGAGAGTCCGCGAGGTCGTCGTCCTTGGCTCCCGCGGCCCGGGTCAGGGCGTTGATCCGGCGGTACAGCTCTTTCTTGTAGTTGACCGAAACCACCTGGGCCGGGTGGTTTTCCTCGTGCAGCTCGATGGCGGCGTTCGACAGCGGGCAGCCATGGATGTCGGCGTTGCAGGCCTTGGTCTCGAAGGCGTCGAAGATCGCTTCCAGTTGGGCGCGCGGGTCGGTGCAGCAGCACGACGTCACCTCTTCCCACCAGGCCCAGTAGTCGCGCTCCTGCTCGCGCAGGACCTCAGCGACCAGCTCGTCCTTGGACGGGAAGTTGCGATAGAGCGTCATCTTGGTCGCATCGGCCTCGGACGCGATGGTCTCGACGCCGACCGCGCGGATGCCGTGCTGATAGAACAGCTCGCGGGCGGTCTCGAAGATCCGGTCCCGCGCGGGGCGCTTGGATACGGCCACGCTTGGGGTTGCCCCCACAGCGGTTTCCGTGTCGCCCCCGACAACGTCCCCAGAATTTCTCGTCGCCATTTTGGCAGTGCTCTCCTTGACGTGCGAGTTACCGGTCAGTATCTCTCGGCTTGTCGATGATACCGAACGGTCTCGTCGCATCCTAAATCGTCCTTCCGGTCGCCCGGGTCAAGTAACAGCCCCTGCGACATTTCCTCCCTTAAACCCCAAAAAAGGAGCGCGCGCCAATGCCCTCGCAAACAAACGTTTACGTCGACGCGCCCCAGGCCAAGCCGGCTAAGGGTTTGCTGGGTCTATTTAAATCTCAGGCCGGTCCCAACCGGCGATGGATCGGACAATCCCCCCATGGGCCAACGGTGCGCGCCCTGGGCGACACCTGGTCCTCGAGCACCCGACGCTCCGCCCGGCGGCCCGTCTTCGAGTGACGAGAGTCTGGGAATGACAACAAGAACCTCCCCTTCCGCCTCCCCGCTTCACCTCCCGACAGGGTCCTCCCCCATGCGTATTCAACCCGTCATCACGTCTTTCGCCGGCCTGGCCGCCGTGGCCGTGCTGGCCGCTTGCTCGGCTCAGGCCAAGCAGGAGGCCGCCGCCCCGCCCCCCGTTCAGGTCACCGTCGCCGACGTCGCCTTCAAGTCGCTCCGCCAGTGGGACGACTTCACCGGCCGCCTCGAGCCGATCGACACCGTCGAGATCCGTCCGCGCGTCAGCGGCTATGTCGACGGCGCGCAGTTCGCCGAGGGCGCTCGCGTCCGTAAGGGCCAGGTGCTCTTCCAGATCGACCCGCGCCCCTACAAGGCCGAAGCCGACCGCGCCGCCGCCGAGGTGTCGCGCGCCAAGGCCCAGCTGGACCTGGCCAGCATCAACCGCGAACGCGGCCGTCGCCTGATCGATCAGAACGCCCTGGCCCAGAGCGAATTCGACCGCCTCGCCTCGGAAGAGCGCGCGGCCCAGGCCAATGTCTCGGCGGCCCAGGCGGCCTACCAGACCGCCCGCCTGAACCTGGAATGGACCAAGGTGACCTCGCCGATCGACGGCCGGATCTCCAAGACCATCATCACCCGCGGCAACCTGGTCACCCAGTCCTCGCTGATGACGACCGTGGTGTCCGACACCCCGATCTACGCCGAGTTCAACGCCGACGAGCAGACCTTCCTGAAGTACGCCTCGGCCGAACGCGGCAAGGGCAGCCCAGTCTATATGGGCCTGATCACCGAGGACGGTTATCCGCACGAGGGCAAGCTGTCGTTCATCGACAACGCCCTGGACGCCAAGAGCGGCACCATCAACGGCCGGGCGATCTTCGCCAATGCCGACGGCCGCTTCACGCCGGGGCTGTTCGCCCGGATCCGCCTGGTCAGCGCCGAGAGCCAGGTCGTCGCCCTCGCCCCCGATCGCGCCATCGCGACCGACCTGGGCAAGCGCTTCGTCGTGGTGGTGAACGGAAACAACAAGGCCGAGTACCGCCCGGTCGAGGTCGGTCCGCTGGCCGGTAACCTGCGCATCATCCGCTCGGGTCTGAAGCCCGGCGACCGGGTGGTCGTCGGCGGCCTGCAGAAGGTCAAGCCGGGCGACACCGTCGCGCCGGTCAAGGTCAAGACCGACCTGGCCGACCTCTCGCAGCTGGAAGTCGGCGGCCGCCAACTCGCGGTCAGTCGCTCCGCCGGCCAGAACTAGGTTCGAACCTGAAGCGTAACGCCCGGCTCGCGTGACGAGTCGGGCGTCTTTTTCCAGGGTTTTCTCGGTTCCTGTCGCTCGCCGGATGGCGGGGAGGGGCCCTGCATGCCCGACGCTTACCCCATCGGCTCCTCCCCGGATCGACCGCCATGAACTTCTCGAAATTCTTCGTGAGCCGACCGCGTTTCGCGGCCGTGCTCTCCATCATCATCTTCATCGCCGGCCTGGTGGCCCTGCCCCAGCTGCCGATCAGCGAATATCCCGAAGTGGTGCCGCCGACCGTGGTCGTGCGCGCCGCCTATCCGGGCGCCAACCCCTCCGTCATCGGCCAGACCGTCGCCGCTCCGCTGGAGCAGGCGATCAACGGCGTCGAGGGCATGATCTACCAGTCGTCGCAGTCGGCCTCGGACGGCGCGATGATCCTGACCGTCACCTTCGCCCTCGGGACCGATCTCGACAAGGCCCAGGTGCAGGTTCAGAACCGCGTCGCCCAGGCCCTGCCGAAGCTGCCCCAGGAGGTGCAGCGCATCGGCGTGACCACCGACAAGGCCTCGCCCGACCTGACCCTGGTCGTGCACATGATCTCGCCGAACAACCGCTACGACATGCTCTATCTGAGCAACTACGCGCAGCTGAACGTTCGCGACCGCCTCAAGCGCGTCGACGGCGTGGGCGACGTGCAGATCTTCGGCGCGGGCGCGTACTCGATGCGCGTGTGGCTGGATCCGGAAAAGCTGGCCTCGCTGAACATGACGGCCGGCGACGTGGTCAAGGCGCTGCGTGAGCAGAACGTCCAGGTCGCCGCCGGCCAGCTGGGCGCGCCGCCCACCAACACGGGCGCCGACTTCCAGCTGTCGATCAACGCCCCCGGCCGCCTGACCGACGAGGAGCAGTTCCGCGACGTGATCATCCGCTCGGGTGAGAACGGCGAGATCACCCGCCTGGGCGAGGTGGCCCGCGTGGAGCTGGGCGCCAACAACTACGCCCTTCGCTCGTTGCTCGACAACAAGTCGGCCGTCGCCATGCCGATCTTCCAGCGTCCGGGTTCGAACGCCCTGCAGATGGCCGCCGACATCAAGAAGACGATGAAGGAGCTGAAGAAGGAGTTCCCCGAAGGCGTCGACTACGAGATCATCTACGACACGACCGCCTTCGTGCAGGAAAGCATCGACTCGGTGGTCCACACCCTGATCGAGGCCATCATCCTGGTGGTCCTGGTGGTGGTGCTGTTCCTGCAGGGCTGGCGCGCCTCGGTCATTCCGCTGATCGCCGTGCCCGTCTCGCTGGTCGGTACCTTCGCGGTGCTGCTGATGCTGGGCTTCGGCCTCAACGCCCTGACCCTGTTCGGTCTGGTCCTGGCCATCGGCATCGTCGTCGACGACGCCATCGTCGTGGTCGAGAACGTCGAGCGGAACATCTCCAACGGCCTCGAGCCGGCCGCGGCCACCCGCAAGGCCATGAGCGAGGTCACCGGACCGATCATCTCCACGGCCCTGGTGCTGTGCGCGGTGTTCATCCCGACCGCCTTCATCACTGGCCTGTCGGGCCAGTTCTACCGTCAGTTCGCCCTGACCATCGCCATCTCGACGGTGATCTCGGCCTTCAATTCCCTGACCCTGTCGCCGGCCCTGGCCGCCGTGCTCCTCAAGAGCCACGACGCGCCGAAGGACCGCTTCCAGAAGATGATCGACGCGGCGCTGGGCTGGTTGTTCAACCCGTTCAACCGCTTCTTCGCCAGGGCTTCGAACGGCTACGTCAACGGCGTGGCCAAGAGCCTGGGCAAGTCGACCGCCGGCCTGATCATCTACGGCGTGCTGCTGCTGCTGACGTTCGGCGCCTTCGCCAAGACCCCGGGCGGCTTCGTGCCGCAGCAGGACAAGGCCTATGTCGTCGCCGTGGTGCAACTGCCCGACGCCGCGTCGCTGGACCGCACCGAGGCCGTCATCCGCCAGATGGGCGACATCGCCATGAAGGTGCCGGGCATCAAGCACTCGGTGGCCTTCCCCGGCCTGTCGGCAAACGGCTTCATCAACAGCCCCAACTCCGGCGCGGTGTTCTTCCCGCTGGCCGACTTCAAGGACCGCAAGGACAAGTCGATGTCGGCCAACGCCATCGTCGGCGAGCTGAACGCCAAGTTCGGCGCCATCCCCGACGCCCAGATCGCGGTCTTCCCGCCGCCTTCGGTGCAAGGTCTTGGCACGATCGGCGGCTTCCGCATGCAGATCGTCGACAAGGCGGGCCTGGGTCCTGACGAGCTGAACAAGCAGACCCAGAACCTGATCGACAAGGCCCGCAAGGATCCGGCCCTGGTCGGGGTGTTCTCGACCTATCAGGTCAGCGTGCCGAAGATCGAAGCCAATATCGACCGCGAAAAGGCCCGCGCCTCGGGCGTGTCGCTGACCGACCTGTTCGAGACCATGCAGGTCTATCTGGGCTCGCTGTACGTCAACGACTTCAACCGCTTTGGCCGCACCTACGAGGTCAACGTCCAGGCCGACCAGAGCTTCCGCCTGCAGCCCGAGCAGATGCTGCGCCTGCAGACCCGCAACGGGTCGGGTCAGATGATCCCGCTGGGCAGCTTCGTCAGCTTCAAGGAAGCCACGGGTCCCGATCGCGAGAGCCACTACAACGGCGTGCTCACGGCCGAGATCAATGGCGGCCCGGCCCCCGGCTACTCCTCGGGCCAGGCCCAGAAGGCGCTGGAAGACCTGGCCAAGAAGGAACTGCCCAACGGCATGGGCTACGAGTGGACCGAGCTGACCTACCAGCAGATCCTGGCCGGCAATTCGGCGGTCTACATCTTCCCGCTGTGCGTGCTCTTGGCCTTCCTGGTGCTGGTCGCCCAGTACGAAAGCTGGAGCCTGCCGCTGGTCGTCATCCTGATCGTGCCGATGACCCTGCTGTCCGCCCTGGCCGGCGTCCTGCTGACCCACGGCGACAACAACATCTTCACCCAGATCGGGCTGATCGTGCTGGTGGGGCTGGCCTGTAAGAACGCCATCCTGATCGTCGAGTTCGCCAAGGAGCGCGAGGAACATGGCGACACGCCGCTGCAAGCGGTGCTGGAAGCCTGTCGCCTGCGGCTGCGGCCGATCCTGATGACCTCGATCGCCTTCATCATGGGCGTGTGGCCGCTGGTCGTCTCGCACGGCGCCGGTTCGGAGATGCGCAAGGCGATGGGCGTGGCGGTGTTCTCCGGCATGCTCGGCGTCACGCTCTTCGGCCTGATCCTGACGCCGATCTTCTACTACGTCATCCGCCGCAACACGGCCCGCCGGGCCGCGAGCAAGGCGGTGAATCCGACGGCTCCGGCCGTGGAGGCTCACTGATGTCCGTCTTCGCTAACACCCTGCGCGCCGCGCTGATCGCCGGCATTTCCCTGACGGCCGCCGCTTGCGCGGTGGGGCCGAACTACAAGGCGCCGGCGACCCCGCCGGCCGCCTTCCAGAACGCCGACCCGGCCGTCTTCACCGTCGCCAATCCGGAAGCCGAATGGTGGAAGGCGTTCGGCGATCCGGTGTTGGACCAGCTGGTCGGCCAGGCCTTCTCGGCCAATCTGGACCTGAAGATCGCCGTGGCCCGCGTGGCCGAGGCCCGGGCCCTGTTCACCGAACAGAAGCTTGACCTGCTGCCGCACGTCACCGCCGACGGGACCTATGTGAAGAGCAACCAGCAGCAGCCCGGCTCGAACGGCCAGCGCGTCGAGAGCCAGACCTACCAGGCCGGCTTCGACGCCGGCTGGGAGATCGACCTCTTCGGGCGCGTCCGTCGCGGCGTCGAGGCTGCGGGGGCGGAAGCCGGCGCGGCCCAGGCCGACTTGCGCGACGCCCAGGTCACGGTCGCGGCCGAGGTGGCTCGGAACTATCTCGAACTGCGCGGCGCCCAGGCCCGGCTGAAGGTCGCCAACCGCAACCTCGAGACCCAGCGCGAGACCCTGCGCCTGACCAAGGTGCGGTTCGACGCCGGGGCCGGCAGCCCGATCGACGTGGCCTCGGCGCAAGCGCGCCTGAACGCCACCGAAGCGGCGATCCCGGGCCTGATCACGGCCGAGAAGCGCGCCAACTACCGCCTGGCGGTCCTGACGGGTCAGCGCCCCGGCGCGCTGGACGCCCTGCTGGTCCCGCGCGATGTCGACACCCGTCCGTTGATTACCGCCCTGCCGATCGGCGACGCCGGCGATCTGCTGCGCCGCCGTCCGGACGTGCAGGCGGCCGAGCGTCGCCTGGCGTCGCAGACCGCCCAGGTTGGGGTGGCCACGGCCGACCTCTTCCCGCGCGTCTCGGTGACCGGCTTCGTCGGCTTCCTGTCGGGAACCTCGGCCGGCTTCGGCGCCGGGGCCAGCAAGGCCTGGTCGGTGGCCCCCAGCGTCAGCTGGCCGGCCCTGGACCTGGGCAGCGCCCATGCCCGCCTGCGGGCGGCGCGGGCCCGCGACGACGCGGCCCTGGCCAATTACGACCAGACCGTGCTGCGGGCGCTGGAGGACCTGGAGAACGCCCTCGTCTCCTACCGCCAGCAGCAGGCCCAACTGGTCAGCCTGACCAGCCAGGCCGCCGCCTCGCGCCGCGCGGCCGAGCTGGCCCGGATCCAGTACAAGGAGGGCGGCATCGACTTCCTGGTGCTGCTGGACGCCGAGCGCACCCTGCTGGCCGCCGAGGACAGCCTCAGCGTCGCGGAGACCGGCGTCAACACCGACGTCGTGGCCATCTACAAGGCCCTGGGCGGCGGCTGGAAAGCCTGACACCGAAAGTTCGCCCCGGCCATCGCGCGACCGGGGCGAACTATTTTTCACGGCTCCGCTTGCATGTGTACAGCAAACTCAATACCAATCCTGGCGACAAGTGCCGGAGGTTGAGTCATGGCTACGCTTCAAGTTCTGAAATCCGCTTACAGCGACGTCTCGCGTCTCCCGTTCGCCAACATCCCCGCGGCGGACCTGACCACTCTGCAGACCCTGGCCGGGCGCGTCGACGCCTCGACCCTGAGCCTGGCCGACGCGCGCACCGAGATCGGCAAGCTGGTGACCGCGTCCACCACGGTGGCCAATCTCTCGTACAACTTCTTCACCGGGGCGACGCCGACGGCGCTTGGCCTGGACTATCTGATCTCGCCGAACGGCGGGAACCCCAACAACCTCAACTCGGCCTACTACCAGTCGTTCTCGGCCGAGAACCGCTTCATCAACTTCGCGGTCAATCTGGGGAAGAACGGCGCGGGCAAGGACGCCTTCACCGCCGCCTATGGCGCGCTGGACCTGGCCGCCGCGGCGACCAAGGCCTATGGCGAGATCTTCGGCTTCGCCCCGGCGGCGGGGCTGATCGACACCATCCTGACCGCCCAGGTGCCCAACGGCCTGGGCGGGACCTTCACCCGCGCGGAGTACTTCGCCTACTACGGCGGCGACGGCGCGAACGGCCTGGGGACCAAGGGCGCCCTGGTCGGCTTCCTGCTGGCCGTGGCCGCCAACGAGCATATCGGCGTCTACGCCAAGGCCAACGACGCCTTCCTGGCCGACCTCGCCAATGATGGCCAGGCGAGCTTCAACACCAGCCTGGTGGGGACCTATGGCGAGCAGCCGACCTACGCGGCCGGCGCGACCATCGCGGTGACCGACACCCAGAGCGTCTCGCCCGACGCGACCAATGCGGCCCTGCGCTCGACGACCAACAACGACACGGTCACGGGAACGACCAACAGCGGCGCGATCCTCGTCAGCGGCGGCCACGACACCGTCACCTTCTCGGGCGCGGTCGGCGGCTATATCGACGGCGGCGACGGCAACGACACGATCAGCGTCGGTCAGCTGAACGCCGCGGTCGACGTTCTGGGCGGCGCGCCGAACGGCAAGATCAGCGGCGGCGCCGGCAACGACCTGATCACCGTCGGCAAGATGATCAACGGCGCGATCATTGACGGCGGGGCGGGCGACGACACCCTGGTGATGGGCGCCGACACCGACCTGTTCGACAAGACCCAGATCACCAATGTCGAGCACCTGGTGCTCGAGAACTTCAAGCTGTCATTCACCTCGCCGACCCTGGGCGCGACCACGGTCATGCCGCTGGTGGCCACGAACTACACAGGCCTGCAGGACGTCACCCTGAAGTCGTCGATCTCGACGCGGATCGACAACCTCGCCCAGAACGTGGCGCTGAAGATGGACGGGGTCACCGGCGGCACGCTGAAGGTCAACTACCACGTCGACCTGGTGATCACCGGCATGTCCTCGGCGCAGGTCGGGGCCCCTGTCGTGAACGCCTATCTGAACAACGTCACCAGCAGCAACGCCACGCCGACCCAGCTGGTGGTCACCGGCAATGACGGGGCGCTGGTCGTGCACGTCCAGAGCGACAGCACGCTGGCCCTCATCAACTCCCAGACCGTCGACGGGCCTTACTCCAACGGCAAGGTCGTCGTTGTCGGGACCGGCCACCTGACCGCCAACTTCATCGGCAGCGAGGGCGGCTACAACCTCACGACCCACAACCTGGACGCCTCCAGCTCGGCGGGGATCGACGTCCTTGGGATCGGCGGCTCGGGCGGCGTCCCGAATACCGTCGTGCTGTCGGCCTACAATGACAGCGTGGCCGCCGACCTGCTTGGGGCGTCCGTATCGACCTTCACCCTGGGCGCGGGCTCGGACGTCTTCAAGCTGTACGAGAACGGCGTCTCCGCGCCGCGCTTCTCGAACCTTAGCGTCGCGAACAACAAGGTGACGACCTTCGCCACCCTCACCGACTTCGAGAAGGGCGTGGACCACGTCGATCTGGGGACGGTGATCCCGGCGGTGACCACCGGCATCAGCGCCGGCTCCGCCACCACCCTGGAACAGGCGCTGATCAACGCTTCCAGCCAGGTGTCGGCCAACGGCACGGGTGTCTTCGAGTGGAACGGCGACACCTACATCTACCACCAGGACGCCACGGTCGGGGTCAACACCGGCGACGGCCTGATCCGTCTGGTGGGCGTCACCGGCCTGACCGTCGGGACTGGTGCGGGCGGCGTCGACATCCACTTCGGCTAGGCGAAGGCGGGCTGATCAGAACCAGCCGGCTTCGCGCAGGGCCTTGGCGTAGGCGCGGCTGACGGGCGCCTCGACGTCGCCCTTCAGTCGCAGGGTCGCCCGGCCGTCGCCGCGCCGGGCGACCTCGACCGCCGCCTTGGCCACCCACCACGAGCGGTGGGTCTGGGCCCCCTCGATGCCCTCCAGTTCGGCCACGGCGTCGGACAGGCGCATCAGGATCAGGTCCTGGCCGCGCGAGGTGTGCAGGCGCAGATAATGGTCCTCGGCTTCGACGGCGAACAGCTCGGCGCCGCGCAGCTTGGCCGGCAGGCGGTCCAGGAAGCGCGGGGCCGGGGCGCCCGTCGGCGCCGCGTGGGTCTGGGCGGGGTCGCGCTGGACCAGGAAGTTCAGGGCCGTCATCGCCGCGGTGACGATGAACACCGGGACCAGGTAGCGGGGCAGGGTCTCCATCCGGATCCCGCGCTGGAACACGCTCTCGCTGACGAACCACACAAAGGCCGTGAACGGCAGGGTGATGGCGATGACGGTCAGGGCTCCGTAAAGCCAGGGGGCGCCGTCTGCGCGGCCGTCGCGGCCGATCACCTGGGTGACGCCCGTGCCCACGACCGCGCCGGCGACGCACAGTCCGACCCAGTAGACCAGTCGCGTGAGCAGCGGCGCCTGGCCCGAGCCCAGGGCGCCGATCAGCGCCAGGAACACGCCGGCCCCGCCCGACACCAGATAGCCGCGCACCGCCTCGCGTGAAGTCAGCGCCATTCGCGAAGCGTGAACGGCGTCCTCCAGCCGCTCACGAAGGGACGGCGGCGATTGGCGCAACGGCGATTGAGACAAGAGAACGCCCACTCCAACAAGGCTTTCGACGGCGAGACGAACCCGCCGGACCGAACCGGGAGTGAAGGAAGATGGATGAGAACGGCAAGTCAATCGCTCTGGCGGCGCTTCGCAACGACACCCTGAGAAACGCCGCCGTGGGCGTCGTGCTGGCGGTTGGCGTGGTCGGCGTCGCGGCTACTGGCATGTTCACCGACCTCGCGGGCTATGCCGCGCGCATTCCGTTTCATCCCCACGCGCCCGACCTGTCGCGGATCGCGGCAGCGCCCGCCGTCATCAGGCTGCACCTGCTCTCGGCCCTGACCGCCCTGGTCATCGGCGTCGCGCTGATGATGCGGGTGAAGGGCACGGGCCTGCACAAGCTGCTGGGCTGGACCTGGGTGCTGGCCATGGGGACCACGGCGGTCAGTTCGCTGTTCATCCGCGAGCTCAACCACGGCGCCTTCAGCTTCATCCACCTGCTGTCGGGCTGGACCATCGTCGGCCTGCCGGGCGCCGTCTACGCCGTCAAGCGCGGCAGGGTCGCCGCCCACCGCCGGGCCATGACCGGCATGTTCACCGGCGGCCTGCTGCTGGCCGGCCTCTTCGCCTTCATCCCCGGCCGCCTGCTCTGGACCGTGTTCCTGGGCTGACCCTCTGGCGGGCGCCCGTGGCCTTGCCGGTGACCTTCCACGGGGTGTTCGCCCAGGCCTAGAGAGCAAGCTTGGATAACAAGGGTCCCTTGCCAGGTCCGCCGGGATGCGCCTATCCGAGGACGGAGCGCAACCACGGCGGACCTCGACTTTCATGACCGCAACCAAGACCCGCGCCAGCGGGCGGGGCCGTCCGTCCAAGGCCAAGGGACTGGATCTCAAGGAAACCATCCTCGACGCCGCCGAGGGGCTGTTCGCCCGTCACGGCTTCCACGGGGTGACGACGCGCCAGGTGGCGGCCGAGGCCGGCGTCGACACGGCGCTGATCCACTATTATTTCGGCGCCAAGCGCGAGCTGTTCGACGCGGTGTTCCTGCGCCGCGCCGAGATCCTGAACCAGGCCCGCGAGGCGTCGATGAACGCCTATGTGGCGGCGCACGACGCGGGGTCCATGACGGTCGAGGGGGTGATCGAGGCGTTCATCGATCCGCTGCTGCGCATCTCGCGAGAGGGCGGGGCCGGCTGGAAGAGCTACTTCGTCCTGGTCGCCCAGGTGAACAACACCCCGGCCTGGGGCGGCGAGACCATGACCCGCTTCTTCGATCCGGTCGTTCACCAGTTGGTCGAGACGCTGAAGATCGTCCGGCCGGAGGCGGCCTATCGCGACCTTTACTGGTGCTACCAGTTCCTGACCGGCTCGATGATGCTGTCGCTGTCCGAGACGGGACGCATCGACTCGCTGTCGGAAGGCGAGTGCCGTTCCAGCGACCTGGAAGCGGTTCGCCGGCGCCTGTTCTCGTACTGCGCGGCCGGCTTCGAGGCGGTGATCGCCAAGGCCCTCTAGCAAGATCCTCCCCCACGTGCGGGGAGGCATCATCCGTCCCCGATCCTTTTTTCATCACCTGATGAAAAAGTACTGGCGTCCGGCGCCGGTTCGGGTGATGGTGCCTGCAATTCGCTGTTCGATGAAATGGCGAACCCCGAGCACGCGTCCGCATAAGACGGATCCGGCTCGGACGGGCGGAACGCAAGGGAGGGAACCCCATGACTTCGATGTGGAAGGCCGCGCTGTTGGCTGGCGCGGCGTGGAGCACGATCGCGGGCGTCGCGTCGGCGCAAGAGGCTCCGGCGGCAAGCGGCAACGTCTCGGTCGACGAGGTGGTCGTCACCGCCCGTCGTCGCGAGGAAAACCTCAAGGACGTGCCGGTGGCCGTGTCGGCCTTCTCGGCCGAGAAGCTGGAACGCTCGGGCGGCACGGACATCACCGTGCTCTCGCAGACGACCCCGAACATCACGGTGCAAACCGCCCGTGGCTCGAACTCGACCCTGATCAGCTACATCCGCGGCGTCGGCCAGCAGGATCCGCTGTGGGGCTATGAGCCCGGCGTCGGCCTCTATGTCGACGACGTCTACATCTATCGCCCGCAGGGCGCGGTTCTGGACATCTTCGACATCGAGCGCATCGAAGTGCTGCGCGGCCCGCAGGGCACGCTGTACGGCCGCAACACCATCGGCGGCGCCATCAAGTACGTGACCAGGCGCCTGGGCGACGAGGCCGGCGCCAAGGTCCGCGCGACCTATGGCAGCTACAACCAGACCGACTTGATGGTCTCCGGCCAGACGCCGGTCGGCGGCGGCCTGTCGGTCGGCGGCGCCTACGCCCTCTACAAGCGCGACGGCTATGGCAAGAACCTGACCACGGGCGCCGACCAATACGACAAGGACGTCCAGGCCTACCGCCTGAGCGCCGAGTACAAGCCGACCGAGGACCTGTTCTTCCGCCTGGCCTATGACAAGGTCGTGGACAAGTCGAACCCGCGTCATGGTCACCGCGAGACCCTGCCGACCGTCGGCGCCTATCCGATCCTCGGCATCTACGACACGCAAGCCGGCCTGGGCGACAAGAACCGCGTCAAGACCGAAGGCCTGTCGCTGACCGGCCAGTGGGACGCCACCCAGAACCTGACGTTCAAGTCGATCACCGCCAACCGCAAGGGTCATACCCAGACCCTGATCGACTTCGACGGCACCCCGCTGCCGACCCTGGACGTGCCGGCCACCTATGACGACCGTTCGTTCTCGCAGGAACTGCAGGCCGTCTATGCGGACGAGAACGTTCAGGGCGTCTTTGGCCTGTACTACATGAACAGCCAGGCTTCGGGCGAGTTCGACACCATCGCCGGCAACCTGGGCGTCTCGATCGCCGACGGCGGCAAGGTCAACACCCAGAGCTTCGCGGCGTTCTTCGACTTCAGCGCCAACCTGACCGACCGCCTGAAGGTTTCGCTGGGCGCCCGCGCCACCCGCGACCACAAGCGCGCCAACGTGTTCCGCTTCTTCTATCTCGGCGCCACGCCGTCGCCGTACCAGGGCGGCACGAACCGTCCGATCCTGCAGGTGCGCACCAACTATGACGCCGCCCGCACGTTCGAGCAGTTCACGCCCCGCATCTCGGTCTCGTACGAGCTCAGCGACGACCTGAACACCTACGCTTCGTTCTCGAAGGGCTACAAGTCGGGCGGCTGGGACATGCGCGGCGACGCGTTCATCACCCCGCAGACGACCCAGGGCTACCTGCCCGAAGTCGTGAAGACCTACGAAGCCGGCCTGAAGGGCTACGCCCTGGATCGCCGCGTCTCGTTCTCGTCGGCGATCTTCCTGTCGAAATATACCAACCAGCAGGTCACGACCCAGGTCGTGGTGCCCTCGGGCATCGCCAGCTCGGTCGACAACGCCGGCGCCTCGACCCTGTACGGCGCCGAGTTCGAAGCCAGCGCCAAGTTCAACCAGCACCTGACCGGCAATGTCGCGCTCGGCTACATCCACGCCAAGTACGACACCTTCAGCCGCTTCGTGCCGGCCGGCGCGCCGAACCCGTTGAACCCGTCGACGGTCCTGGCCACCGGCCAGGTGATCAACGTCGCCGACCTCTACGGCTTCCAGAACACGCCGCAATGGACGGGCAATGTCAGCCTGACCTGGCGCGCGGACCTGGCCGGCGGCGACATCGCCATCACCCCGATGGTCAGCTACCGCGACAAGTACCAGCAGTTCGAACAGCCGCTGCCGGCCCTCGACCAGAAGGCCTTCACCCTGGTGGACCTGACGGCGATCTGGACCGCTCCGGGCGGCAAGTACAAGCTGGCCCTGACCGGCAAGAACCTGACCAACGAGAAGTACCGCACCGGCGGCTACAACTTCGGGGCGCCGACCTACAACAACTCGGTGATCGGCTTCTACGGCCCGCCGCGCACCGTCGCCGGCTCGATCGAGGTGGCGTTCTAATTATCTAGGCGACTTAGCTCGGGCGGGACTTGCTGCAACAAGTCCCGCCCTTTCTTTATGTAGACACAGGCAGTGGCGTAGGGGCGGCGATGAGCGAGCAGCAGCAGACGGAAGCGAAGACGCAGCAGGGCTCGGGCTATCGCTACGTGGTCCTGGCGATGCTGATCCTGGCCTACACCTTCAACTTCCTGGACCGGCAGATCCTCGGCATCCTGGCCAAGCCGATCAAGGACGAGTTCGGCCTGACCGACGCCCAGTTCGGCCTGATGGGCGGCCTGGCCTTCGCCCTGCTCTACACGACCCTGGCCATCCCGATCGCCTGGCTGGCGGACCGCTTCAGCCGCGTCTGGATCATGACGGCCGCCCTGACCCTGTGGAGCGGCTTCACTGCCCTGTGCGGCGTGGTCGGCAGTTTCTCGCATCTCTTCCTGGCCCGTATGGGCGTGGGCATCGGCGAGGCGGGCGGCGTGGCTCCGGCCTATTCGCTGATCTCGGACTATTTCCCCAAGCACCAGCGCGCCCGGGCCCTGGCGGCCTACGCGTTCGGCATCCCGCTGGGCACGGCGGCCGGAACCCTGGTCGGCGGTCTGCTGGCCGTGCACTACGGCTGGCGCACGGCCTTCATCGTCGTCGGCGCGATGGGGGTGGTGCTGGCCCCGATCTTCCGCCTCGTCGTCCGCGACCCGCCGCGCGGCGGCGCCGATCGCGCGCCGAACGCGCCGCCGGTCGCGCCGGCTCCGGCCGCGCCGCTGGGCGAGGTGGCCCGTCTGCTGGCGGCCAAGCCCAGCTTCTGGCTGCTGGCCCTGGGCGCGGCGGCGTCGTCGGTCTGCGGCTATGGCGTCGCCGCCTGGCTGCCGTCGTTCTTCATGCGCAGCCTGGGCCTGACCCTGTCCCAGACCGCCTGGTACTATTCGGGCATCGCCTTCCTGGGCGGCGTGGTCGGCATCTGGATGGGCGGCGTGATGGCCGACCGCCTGGGCGCCAAGTCCAAGGCCGGCTACCCGCTGACCCCGGCCGTGGCCTTCCTGATCTCGGTCCCCTGCTTCCTGCTGGCCATGAACAGCGGATCGCTGGTCGGCGGTTTGGGCGGGACCGCGTCCCTGGCCCTGGCCTTCGTGATCTTCCTGGTCCCCACGGGCCTGAACCTGGCCTGGCTGGGTCCCGTCACGGCGGCCGTGCAGCACCTGGCGCCCGCGCCCATGCGGACGACGGCTTCGGCCCTGTTCCTGCTGATCAACAACCTGCTGGGCATCGCCGTCGGGGTCTATTATTTCGGCGCCATGGCCGACTTCCTGAAGCCGACCTTCGGGGCGGAATCCCTGCGCTGGGCGATCTATACCGGCATGGGCTTCTACCTGCTGGCGGCCCTGCTGTTCTTCCTGGCCTCGCGCCGCCTGGACCGGGATTGGGTGGAGTAGGGCGCGGTCGCTAGCCGCATCACGGTATAGCGCCACGGTTCGGTCAATTTCGGGTATCAAAGGGCGCGAAACCAGAGCGCCAGCATGACTCCCGAAGACCGCCACATCTTTCACGACCCCTCCGGCAAGCGGGAGCGCCGGGCCAAGCTGGTGCTCGGCGTCGTCATCTCGCTGGTCGCCGCGATCGTGGCCGGCTTCGTCGCCACCCTGGCCTTCGCCCCGCGGCTGCCCAAGGCGCCGCTGAAGGACCCGCACGTCCTGACGTCGCTGCACCAGGAAACCCCGCGCAAGACCAAGGTCGTGAAGTCGTGGCGCCGCGTGCCCCGGCCTCCCGCCGTGAAAGGCGAGGCCGGGCCCAGCGACGCCGCCCATCCGCTGTCGGTCGGCTTCTACGTCGCCTGGGACGAGGACAGCCGCGAGTCCCTGCGTCGCAACATCGACAAGCTGGACGTGGTCTCGCCGCAGTGGGTGGCGATCAACGGCGCCAAGGGCGACATCAGCCTGGTCGACGACGCCGAGGGCGTGGCGCGGATCGCCAATGCGCCGAATAAACCGGCCGTCCTGCCGCTGGTCCACAACTCGGCCAACGCCGCCTTCGACGGTCCGCTGGCCGATGCGCTGCTGACCGACCCGGCCGCCCGCGCCAAGCTGATCAACAATCTGAAGGTCCTGGCCGACCAGCATGGCTACGGCGGTTACGTCTTCGACTTCGAGGCGCTCTCCGCCAAGGGCCTCAACGCCTATCCGCTGTTCCTGAACGAGGCCCGCGCCGCCCTGGCGGCGACCGGCCGCGAGGTCTGGGTCACCGCCCCGTTCGACGGGGAAGGCTGGCCTCTGAAGCGTCTGGAGCAGGCCTCCGACACCCTGGTGCTGATGGCCTATGACGAGCACTACGCGCTCGGCGATCCCGGCCCCAACGCCGGCCAGGACTGGTACGAGACCGAGCTGGAAAAGCGCTTCGCCCGTCTCGACCCAAACCGCGTGGTGCTGGCCCTGGGCGCCTACGGCTATGACTGGACGCTGAACAAGGACGGCTCGCGGTCGTCCGGCGCGCCGACCACGTTCCACGAGGCCATGCGCAACGCCCAGGACGCCGGGGCGACGATCCGCATGGACGATAACGCCCTGAACCCCACCTATCAGTACACCGACGACAACGGCGACGAGCACGTCGTCTGGTTCCTGGACGCCGTCACCCTGTTCAACCAGATCAAGGTGTCCGACGCCTGGAAGCCGCGCGGCTACGGCCTGTGGCGGATGGGCATGGAGGATCCGGGCGTCTGGTCGCTACTGGGCAAACCCTACGGCAAGGCCTCGGCCAGCGGCCTCACCACCCTGGCCAACGGCCAGGGCGTCGACTTCGACGGCGGCGGCGAGGTGCTGCGCGTGGCCCAGTTGCCCACGCCCGGCAAGCGCAGCCTGGAGTTCGATCCCGACACCGGCCTGGTTTCGGGCGAGAGCTACGACGTCATTCCCAGCAGCTATGTGATCGAGCGCTATGGCCAGAAGAAAGGTCTGGTGGCCCTGACCTTCGACGACGGCCCCGATGGCCGCTGGACGCCGAAGATCCTGGACATCCTCAAGCAGAAGAACGCGCCCGCGACCTTCTTCGTGATCGGCCAGAACATGCAGCGCCGTCCCGACCTGGTGGAGCGCGAGGTGGCCGAGGGACACAATGTCGGCGGCCACAGCTGGACCCACCCCAACATCGCCGAGACGCCGCTGCCGCAGGTGCAGGTCGAGCTGAACGCCACCCAGCGCCTGTTCGAGGTGCTGACCGGCCGCTCGATGCGTCTCTTCCGCCCGCCGTTCTTCGGCGACGCCGAGCCCTCGACCCCGCACGAAGTGGCCCCGCTCGTGATCGCCCAGACCCTGGGCTACATGACCGTGGGCCTGCGCATCGACCCGGACGACTGGCAGAAGCCCAGCCCGCAGACGATCATCGACCGCACGCTGGAGCGCCTCGACAACCCGGGCGATCGTCCGGGCCAGGTGGTGCTGCTGCACGACGCCGGCGGCGACCGCAGCCGCACCGTGGCGGCCCTGCCGGGGCTGATCGACCAGATCCGGGCCCGCGGCTACCGCCTGGTCACCATCGGCGAACTGGCCGGCATGAACGCGCAACAGGTGATGCCGCCAACCTCGCGCACGGCGGCCGATCTGTTCCTGGACCGCCTGGGCTTCGACTTCTTCCGCTGGGCCCAGGCCACGATGACCTGGCTGTTCATCACGGCGATCTTCCTGGGCGTCGCGCGGCTGGTGTTCCTGGCCAGTCTCGCCCTGGTCCACCGCTTCTGGACCCACGAGGAGCCGGCCGATCTCGATAGCCAGAACGGTCCGCTGGTCTCGGTGCTGATCCCCTGCTTCAACGAGGAGAAGGTGATCGCCGCCTCGGTGGCGCGGATCCTGGAGAGCGACTGGAAGAACCTCGAAGTGCTGGTTCTCGACGACGGCTCCAAGGACCGCACGGCTCAGGAGGTGCGCGACCATTTCGCCGATGATCCGCGCGTGACGCTGCTGTCGTTCGAGAACGGCGGCAAGGCGCGGGCGGTCAATCGCGGCCTGGCCGTGGCCAAGGGCGAATATGTCGTCGCCCTGGACGCCGACACCCTGTTCCCGCCCGAGACCATCGGCCGCCTGGCCCGCTGGTTCCAGGATCCGGACATCGGCGCGGTGGCCGGCAACGCCATCGTCGGCAACCGGGTCAATATCGTCACCCGCTGGCAGGCGCTGGAATATGTCACCGCCCAGAATCTGGAGCGCCGGGCGCTGTCGGCCCTGGGCGCGGTCACCGTGGTGCCCGGCGCCGTCGGGGCGTGGCGCAAGAGCGTGCTCGACGCGCTGGGCGGCTATCCGTCCGACACCCTGGCCGAGGACCAGGACCTGACCATCGCCTGCCAGCGCGCCGGCTGGAAGGTCGCCTTCGATCCCGAGGCCCGCGCCTATACCGAGGCCCCGGACACCGTCGGCGGCCTGCTGAAGCAGCGCTTCCGCTGGTCGTTCGGCACGCTGCAGTGCGTGTGGAAGCACCGCAAGGCGATGTTCAGCACCAAGACTCCGGTGCTGGGCTTCGTGGCCCTGCCGCAGATCTGGCTGTTCCAGATCATCCTGGCCGTGGCCGCGCCGCTGGTCGACTTCGCCGTCATCTGGAGTCTGATCAGCGGTCTCTATGGCGCGGTCGCCCACCCCGTGGAATGGCGCCCGGACGACATGCTGCTGGGCCTGACCTACTGGGCGATCTTCATCGCCGTCGACCTTTCGGCCGGCGCCCTGGGCATGGCCCTGGAGAAGCGCGCGCCCTGGGCCGACCTGCCCTTCCTGCCGGTGCAGCGGTTCGGCTATCGCCAGCTGATGTACTATGTCGTGGTCAAGTCGGTGGTCATGGCCATTCGCGGCGGCCGGGTCGGCTGGGGCAAGCTGGAGCGGCGCGGGTCGGCGTCCGTGGGCGCGAACGGCTAGGCTTGCCAGCCTTGCGCCGGCATGGCCAATCTCTCGCCCAGTTTTTTGGGGCCAAGTTTTGGGGGGAGCGACCATGCGGGCGATGATCAGGGGTGGGATCGTAACGGCGGCGATGCTGCTGGCGGTGAGTGGCGCTCAGGCCTGGGCGGCCGACGGCCATCCGATCCTGCAGGTCCAGGTGGGAGCCCAGATCCAGGGACCGGTCTCGGGCCGCCTGCTGGTCTTCGCCCAGCCCCTGGCCACGGCCAAGGCCGGCGCCAGGGACGGCGTGATCGAGAGCGTCGAGGCCAATCCGTTCGAAGGCCAGGGCCAGGTCGCCGCGCGCGAGGTCGGCACGGTCGGGGCCGGCGCCACGGTCGAGATCGACCTGGACGGCGTCGCCGCCCCGCAAGTGTTCTCCAAGCTGCCGCCGGGCGAGTACGCGGTCCAGGCCGTGCTCGACCAGAACCACAGCTACAACTACGGCGGCCGGGGCGGCGGCGACCTGGTCAGTCCGGTCACCACCGTGACCCTGCCGCTGGCCGCCGGGACCAGGCTCGTCCTGGACAAGGTCGAGCCGGCCTACGATCCCTTCAACCTGCCGGCCAGTGCGCCCAAGGACGCCGCGGCGCGCCTCGCCGCGGCCAAGCCGCACATCGCGCCGGTGAACTTCGTCAGCCCGGCGCTCAGCGGCTTCTTCGGCCGGCCGATCACCATGAAGGGCTGGATCCTGACCCCGCCCGGCTACGAGACCGGCAAGGATCGCTATCCGACGGCCTACTACACCCACGGCTTTGGCGGCTCGAACGAGCACCTGGTCAGCCAGGCGACCCGCATGTACGACCTGATGGCCAAGGGCGAGGCCCCGCCGATGATCTGGGTCTATCTGGACGAGAGCAGCGCCACCGGCACCCACGAGTTCGCCGACAGCCTCAACAACGGTCCCTGGGGCAAGGCCCTGACCGAGGAGCTGATCCCGGACCTGGAAAAGCACTGGCGCATGGACGCCAAGCCTACGAGTCGTTTCCTCAACGGCCACTCCTCGGGCGGCTGGGCGACCCTGTGGCTGCAGACCCGCTATCCGAAGGTGTTCGGCGGAACCTGGTCGACCTCGCCGGACCCCAGCGATTTCCACGACTTCACGGGCGTGGACCTCTACGCCCCCAACGCCAACGTCTACTACAAGCCGGACGGCTCCTTGCGTCCCATCGCCCGCGACCACGACAAGGTGCTGGCGACGCTGAAGGACATGGTCGCGCTGGAAGAGGTTCTAGGCGAGTACGGCGGCCAGTTCGGCTCGTTCGACTGGGTGTTCTCGCCGCGCGGTCCGGCTGGCCGGCCGCTGCCGATGTTCGACCGGGCGACCGGCGCGGTCGATCCCGCCGTCGTCGCCTACTGGAGCCAGCACTACGACATCGCCGCGCGGCTGAAGGCGAACTGGCCGGCGCTGAAGCCCGACCTGGACGGCAAGGTCCGCCTAATCGTCGGCACGGCCGACACCTTCTATCTGGACGGTTCAGCCCGCAGGCTGGAAGCGGTGATGAAGGGGCTCGGGGCCAAGACCGACTTCCGCTACCTGAAGGACAAGACGCACGGCGACCTCTACCAGGTCGGCGACGACCGCCAGGCCCTGATGAAGCAGATCGCCTGGGAGATGTACGCCGTGGCCCGGCCGGGCGCGAAGCCTCCCGCGCCGATTCCCGCCGCGCCCAGAGGTTGAGATAACGCCGATCTGTGGCAAGCTGCGCCGGGTCGCCTAGCCGGCGCTCGGGGGGAACTTGCCATGAAGTCTTTCGCTATCGCCCTTTCACTCGCTGTCGCGCTCGCGGCGACCGCCCCGGCCCAGGCCGCGCCGCCGGCCGGGACCGAGAAGGTCAAGTTGTCGGGCAAGAAGGGGCCCAGCCTGTTCCGGCCCGGCTTCCAGCTGGGCGAGTACGACGGCGACGCCACGGTCAAGAGCAGCAAGAGCTCGGTGACCGGCGTCTTCGAGGGCGGCAAGGCCAGCGTCGAGATGACGGTCAACGGCCCGGGCCTGGGCCCGGTCGAGGTGGCCTGCGGCGGCGGCCAGAGCCGGCTGGGCCTGGGCTGGATCACCTTCGACCGCGACAAGCTGCAGTTCTTCTGCACGCTCTCGGGCCCCGGCGCGGGGGCCGACGCGACCTTCGCCCTGGCCAGCGCCAAGGGCGGCGGCCTTCTCAAGAACCTCCAGCAGCCGCAGCGCGCCGCCGAGCTGCGCTTCGGCGGCCTGAACATCCGGGCGCGCACGGAACAGGTCGGCGGCCTGCCGATCGGCGGCGGGGCGACGATCGGCTACGTGTTCAGTCGCGACGGGGTCGACATCGGCGGGGTGGACCTGGCCGCCATGCAGCCGACCGCCTACCTGCCGCCCAAGGGCTCGAAGGATCGTGACGCGGTCGCGGTGCTGTCGCTGATCCTGATCTTCTTCAAGGACCCCGGCCGCCAGCGGTGATCCCGCGATGATCTCGCCTTGATCTGGGCGCCAACGGCTGACGCGATCCATGACACCGGGGGACAACTGTTCCGGCGCGAGATTTTGTGACCGGTAACAGCTACGCGGGGTCAAGGGCTTCCCGTGCCCTGAGCGCCCAGATGCCCGGCGCGGGTGTCTCGTCGGACAAGATAAGCACGCAAGCCCTCACCTTATCGTCTTCGTGCGGTTGCGCCTGCGAAATAGCGCTCCTATAACCCGGCCACATTTCAGAAAGCCGTCGTCGAGACCGGGCCCTCATGAACATCCACGAACATCAAGCCAAAGCCGTACTCGCCGAGTTCGGCGCTCCCGTGCCGCGCGGCTTCGCCGCCTTCACTCCGGATGAAGCCGCCGCCGCCGCCGAAAAGCTCGGCACGCCGGTCTTCGTCGTGAAGAGCCAGATCCACGCCGGTGGCCGCGGCAAGGGCAAGTTCGAGGGCCTGGGCCCCGACGCCAAGGGCGGCGTCCGCGTCGTCAAGTCGGTCGAAGAGGTCCGCACGAACGCCCAGGAAATGCTCGGCCGCGTGCTGGTGACCCACCAGACCGGCCCCAAGGGCAAGCAGGTCAACCGCCTCTACATCGAAGAAGGCGCGGCGATCGCCAAGGAATTCTACCTGTCGCTTCTCGTCGACCGCGCCTCGAGCAAGGTCTCGGTGGTCGCCTCGACCGAAGGCGGCATGGACATCGAGGACGTCGCTCACTCGACCCCCGAGAAGATCCACACCTTCACCATCGACCCGGCGACGGGCGTGTGGCCGACCCACCAGCGCGCCCTGGCCAAGGCCCTGGGCCTGACCGGCGGTCTGGCCAAGGAAGCGGCTTCGCTGCTGACCCAGCTCTATACGGCGTTCATGGCCAAGGACATGGCCATGCTGGAGATCAACCCGCTGATCGTGACGGCGGATGATCACCTGCGCGTCCTGGACGCCAAGCTGTCGTTCGACGGCAACAGCCTGTTCCGTCACCCGGACATCAAAGCGCTGCGCGACGAGAGCGAAGAAGACCCCAAGGAAATCGAAGCCAGCAAGTACGACCTGGCCTATATCGCCCTGGACGGCGAAATCGGCTGCATGGTCAACGGCGCGGGCCTGGCCATGGCCACCATGGACATCATCAAGCTGTACGGCGCCGAGCCGGCCAACTTCCTGGATGTCGGCGGCGGCGCCAGCAAGGAGAAGGTCACCGCGGCCTTCAAGATCATCACCGCCGATCCGGCCGTGAAGGGCATCCTGGTCAACATCTTCGGCGGCATCATGCGCTGCGACATCATCGCGGAAGGCGTCATCGCCGCCGTGAAGGAAGTCGGCCTGCAGGTTCCGCTCGTTGTCCGCCTGGAAGGCACCAACGTCGAACTCGGTAAGAAAATCATCTCGGAAAGCGGCCTGAACGTCATCGCCGCCAACGACCTGTCTGACGGCGCCGAAAAGATCGTCGCGGCCGTGAAGGGTGCTCGCTAAATGTCGATCCTCATCGGTTCTGAAACCAAGGTCATCTGCCAGGGCATCACCGGCGCCCAGGGCACGTTCCACTCCGAACAGGCCATCGCCTACGGCACCAAGATGGTCGGCGGCGTCACGCCGGGCAAGGGCGGCCAGACCCACATCGGCCTGCCGGTGTTCGACACGGTCGGCGAAGCCAAGGAAGCCACCGGCGCCGACGCCTCGGTGATCTACGTCCCGCCGCCCTTCGCGGCCGACTCGATCCTGGAAGCCATCGAAGCCGAGATCCCGCTGATCATCTGCATCACCGAAGGCATCCCGGTGCTGGACATGGTCAAGGTCAAGAAGGCGCTGCAAGGCTCGCGTTCGCGCCTGATCGGCCCGAACTGCCCGGGCGTCCTGACGCCGAACCAGTGCAAGATCGGCATCATGCCGGGCGGCATCTTCTCGGCGGGCTCGGTCGGCGTCGTGTCGCGTTCGGGCACCCTGACCTATGAAGCCGTGTTCCAGACCACCAATGCGGGCCTGGGCCAGACCACGGCCGTCGGCATCGGCGGCGACCCGGTCAAGGGCACCGAGTTCATCGACGTGCTGGAACTGTTCCTGGCCGACGAAGCCACCAAGTCGATCGTCATGATCGGTGAAATCGGCGGCGCGGCCGAGGAAGAAGCGGCCCAGTTCCTGAAGGACGAAGCCAAGCGCGGCCGCAGCAAGCCCATGGTCGGCTTCATCGCCGGTCGCACGGCCCCTCCCGGCCGTCACATGGGTCACGCCGGCGCCATCGTTTCGGGCGGCAAGGGCGGCGCCGAGGACAAGATCGCGGCGATGGAAGAAGCGGGCATCCGCGTCTCGCCTTCGCCGGCCAAGCTGGGCGAGACCCTGCTGGAAGTCCTGAAGGGCTAACTAGACACCGAAACCCCGCCTCGCGCGGGGCCCAGGTTTTTTGCGACCGCCAGTCGACGATCCGAAAAAATCACCTGGGCCCCGCCGTTCGACGGGCGCCCGGGCGATTGAGAGACTATATTTACGGGCTATGCGGTAGCGCTCCCGTAGAGCATCCGGATCTAAGGCGAAGAACGATGGCGGACGACGCAGGCATCATCAACCAGGTCTTGACCGAGACCAGCTTCCTCTACGGCGCCAACGCGGCGTTCGTGGAGGATCTCTACGCCCAGTGGGCGGAGAACCCTGGATCGGTCGAACCTTCGTGGAACGCCTTCTTCGCCAGCCTCGCCGAGCAGGCCGACCAGGTTAAGCGCGCCGCGCAGGACCCGACCTGGACGCCCAAGAAGGTGCCGTCCGTCCGTCCCGACTGGCTGTCGGCCCTGGACGGCCAGTGGGCCAGCGTCGCCCCCGCCGTCGAAGCCAAGATCGCCAAGGCCGTCGAGGGCAAGGCCCCCGGCGCCTCCGCCGAGGCCGTCCGCGCCGCCACGCTGGACAGCCTACGCGCCATCATGATGATCCGGGCCTACCGGATGCGCGGTCACCTGGCCGCCAATCTCGACCCGCTGGGCCTGGAGCCGCCGAAGCCCGCCCCGGAACTGGATCCGGCCACCTACGGCTTCTCGGACGCCGACTACGACCGGCCGATCTTCCTCGACTTCGTCATGGGCATGGAAACCTCGACCATCCGCGAGATGCTCGAGATCCTGCGCCGCACCTACTGCGGCAATGTCGGCGTGCAGTACATGCACATCTCGGATCCGCACGAGAAGGCCTGGCTGCAGGAGCGCATCGAGGGCCGCGACAAGGAGATCGTGTTCTCCAAGGAGGGCAAGGTCGCCATCCTGAAGAAGCTGATCGAGACCGAGGGTTTCGAGAAGTTCCTGCACAAGCGCTTCCCCGGCACCAAGCGCTTCGGCCTGGACGGCGGCGAATCCATGGTCCCGGCCATGGAGCAGATCATCAAGCGCGGCGGCGCCCTGGGCGTGAAGGACATCGTCCTGGGCATGCCGCACCGCGGTCGCCTGAACGTGCTGGCCGCCGTGATGGGCAAGCCCTACCACGTCATCTTCCACGAGTTCCAAGGCGGCTCGTCGGTCCCCTCGGACGTCGAGGGCTCGGGCGACGTGAAGTATCACATGGGCGCCTCGTCGGACCGTGAGTTCGACGACAACAAGGTCCACCTGTCGCTGACCGCCAACCCGTCGCACCTGGAAATCGTCAACCCGGTCGTGATCGGCAAGGCCCGCGCCAAGCAGGCCTTCACCCTGCGCGAACAGCCGGACGCCGGTCGTGGCCACGTGTTGCCGCTGCTGCTGCACGGCGACGCGGCCTTCGCCGGCCAGGGCGTGGTGGCCGAGTGCTTCACCCTGTCGGGCCTGAAGGGCTACCGCACGGGCGGCACCATCCACTTCATCGTCAACAACCAGATCGGCTTCACGACCAGCCCGCGCTACTCGCGCAGCTCGCCTTATCCCAGCGACATGGCGCTGATGGTCGAAGCCCCGATCTTCCACGTGAACGGCGATGATCCGGAAGCCGTCGTCTTCGCCGCCAAGGTCTCGACCGAGTACCGCCAGAAGTTCGGCAAGGACGTGGTCATCGACATGGTCTGCTACCGTCGCTTCGGTCACAACGAAGGCGACGATCCGACCATGACGTCGCCGATCATGTACGCCAAGATCAAGGGCCACCCGCCGACCCGCGAGCTCTACGCCAACCGCCTGATCGGCGAAGGCGTGATCAGCCAAGCCGAGTCGGACGCCTGGGTCAGCGAGTTCGAGAAGTTCCTCGACGCCGAGTTCGACGCCGGCAAGACCTACAAGGCCAACAAGGCCGACTGGCTGGACGGCAAGTGGAAGGGCCTGGCGCTGCCGGGCGACGAAGAGCGTCGCGGCAAGACCGCCTTCCCCAAGACCCGCCTGCTGGAAATCGGCCGCCAGATCACCACGATCCCGGATCGCATCAACGCCCACAAGACCGTCAAGCGCGCCATCGACAATCGCCGTGAAGCGATCGAGAAGGGCGAGGGCATCGATTGGGGCACCGCCGAGCACCTGGCCTTCGCCACCCTGCTCGACGAGGGCTTCCCGGTCCGCCTGTCGGGCCAGGACTCGGTGCGCGGCACCTTCACCCAGCGCCACTCGGACGTCATCGACCAGACGACCGAGGAGCACTACACGCCGCTGAACAACATCCGCGCCGGCCAGGCCCACTATGAAGTGATCGACTCGGCCCTGTCGGAAGAGGCGGTGCTGGGCTTCGAATACGGCTTCTCGCTGGCCGACCCGAACACCCTGACCCTGTGGGAAGGCCAGTTCGGCGACTTCGTGAACGGCGCCCAGGTCGTCATCGACCAGTTCATCAGCTCGGGCGAACGCAAGTGGCTGCGGATGAGCGGCCTCGTCATGCTGCTGCCGCACGGCTATGAAGGCCAAGGCCCCGAGCACAGCTCGGCCCGCCTGGAGCGCTTCCTGCAGTCGTGCGCGGAAGACAACATGCAGGTCGTCAACTGCACGACGCCGGCCAACTACTTCCACGCCCTGCGTCGCCAGATGAACCGCGAGTTCCGCAAGCCGCTGATCGTGATGGCCCCCAAGAGCCTGCTGCGCCACAAGCGCGCCGTCTCGAACCTGGACGACTTCGCCGAAGGTTCGGCCTTCCACCGCGTGATGGTGGACGGCGCGGAAGCCGGCTGCGACGTCGGCGGCGTCACGCTGAAGAGCGACGACCAGATCAAGCGTGTCGTCATCTGCTCGGGCAAGGTCTATTTCGACCTCGTGGACCATCGCGCCAAGACCGGCCGCGACGACGTCTATCTGCTGCGTCTGGAGCAGTTCTATCCGTGGCCGATGCGGTCGCTGATGAACGTGCTGAGCCGCTTCAAGAACGCCGACCTGGTCTGGTGCCAGGAAGAGCCCAAGAACATGGGCGGCTGGACCTTCGTCGATCCGTGGCTGGAGCTGACGCTCGACAAGCTGGACATCAAGGCCAAGCGCGCCCGCTATGTGGGTCGCCCGGCCTCGGCGTCCACCGCCGCGGGCCTGATGAGCCGCCACCTGAAAGAACTCGAGACGTTCCTCAACGAGGCCTTCGCTTAAGCGTCGGACTTCGTCTTTAATTTCGCCGGACCAAACAAGAGAGACCTGGAAAGCCCCATGGCCGACATCATGACCCCCGCCCTCGGCGAATCCGTCACGGAAGCGACGGTCGCCCGCTGGACCAAGAAGGCCGGGGAGGCCGTGAAGAAGGACGAGATCCTCGTCGAGCTGGAAACCGACAAGGTCAGCCTCGAAGTGGCCTCGCCCGCCGACGGCGTGCTGTCGGCCATCGGCGCCGAAGAAGGCGCGACGGTCGTTCCGGGCACGGTCCTGGGCGTGGTGACCGAAGGCGCGACCGCGTCGGCCGCTCCGGCCGCCGCCCCGGCTCCGAAGGCCGCCGCTCCGGCTCCGGCCCCCGCGCCGACCCCGGCTCCGGCGCCCGCTCCGGTCGCCGCCGCCCCGACCGCCGCCCCGGTCAGCCCGGCGCCGGCCCGGATCGCCGCCGAGGCGGGCCTTGACCTGTCGAAGGTCGCGGGCACCGGCAAGGACGGTCGCGTGACCAAGGGCGACGCCCTGGCCGCTCTGGAAGCCCGCGCCGCGGCTCCGGCCCCGGCCGCCGCTCCGGCCGCGCCACGCGCCCTGCACGAGCGCGAAGAACGCGTGAAGATGACGCGCCTGCGTCAGACGATCGCCCGTCGCCTGAAGGAAGCCCAGAACACCGCCGCCATGCTGACGACCTTCAACGAGGTCGACATGAGCGCGGTGATGGCCCTGCGCGCCCAATACAAGGACATCTTCGAAAAGCGCCACGGCGTGAAGCTGGGCTTCATGTCCTTCTTCACCAAGGCCGTGGTGGCCGCGCTGAAGGCGATCCCGGACGTCAACGCCGAGATCGACGGCACGGACATCGTCTACAAGAACCACTACGACATCGGCGTCGCCGTCGGCACCGACAAGGGTCTGGTGGTTCCGGTCGTCCGTGACGCCGACGCGCTGAACCTGGCCGAGATCGAAAAGGCCATCGGCGTCCTGGGCAAGAAGGCCCGCGACGGCCAGCTGTCCATCGAGGACATGCAGGGCGGCACCTTCACGATCACCAACGGCGGCATCTACGGTTCGCTGATGTCGACGCCGATCTTGAACGCGCCGCAGTCGGGCATCCTCGGCATGCACGCGATCAAGGAACGCGCCATGGTCGTGGGCGGCAAGATCGAGGTCCGTCCGATGATGTACCTGGCCCTGTCCTACGACCACCGGGTCGTCGACGGCGCCGGCGCCGTGACCTTCCTGGTCAAGGTCAAGGAAGCCCTGGAAGACCCGCAGCGCCTGCTGCTGGACCTCTAAGAGACTTTGAGAAGCCCGCCCTTACCGGCGGGCTTCTTCGCTTCAAGCGCGCCAGGCGAAAGTGTGTGCGGTTTCGCCGCCTGGTGCGCGCTACTCAAAGAGGCCCCGCGCGCTATGCGTCGGGGCCGTTTTGCTTTCCGGGAGACCGTCATGGCCAAGGACACCCTCTATCTGCTGCCGATGGGCTTCGACAAAGAGGGCCAGCAACGCTTCTGCCCAGACTGCGCGATGATGGAAGGTTACCTGGCCGCCTATCCGCGACTGCGCGACGTCCTCGACATTGTCCGCGTCGACTACCCTCGCCCGCGCCCGGCCCTGGTCGAGCGCCTGGGCGAAGAGCACCAGAACGCCCCCACCCTGATCCTTGGCGAGGCCTCGCCCGACGCCGGCCCGCACGGCGAGATCCAGTCGGCCAACGGCCTGAGTTTCCTCAGCGACGCCCGCCCGATCACGCGGTGGCTTGCGGCGAAGTATGGACTGCCCGCGCCGCTCTAGCGGCTGGCCTTCAGCACCGCCGCGCCGAGCGTGGCGTAGTCGCGGTTGAAGTGGTGGTCGCCGCGCAGGCGGACCTTGGTGACCTCGGCGTCGGGCAGGCTGGCGCAGATATCGGCCTTTTCCTGGTCGCCGTAGACGCAGGTGATCTTCAGGCCGTTCAGCGCGGCGATGGCCGGGCTGACCGGAAACGAGTCCGGCGTGGCGATGTTGAGCCAACTGGCGGGGTGGAACTGCAGGTCGCCGTGCGGGCCCGCGCCGATCAGCACCAGATGGCCGATGTGGCCGCGGACGTCGGCGGGCAGTTGCGGGATGATCGCCGGCAGGGCGTCGGCCCCGAACGAATAGCCGATCAGCGTCACCTTCGAGCGGCCCCACAGGCGCTCGTACGATCGCAGGGCCTGGGCCAGGTCGGCGGCGGCGCCGGCGGGCGAGCGCTTGGTGGTGAAATAGCTCAGCGAATTGACGCCCAGCGTCGGCACGCCGTTGTCGGCCAGATATTGGGTCACGCCCTGATCCAGGGCCGCCCAGCCGCCGTCGCCCGAATAGAACACCGCCAGCGTGTCGCCGGCCTTGCCGCTGGCGACCGGGATCTGGTCCAAGCCAGACGCCGAGGCGGCGAGGGGCGCCGCGGCGCTGAGCGTGACGGTGGCGAGGGCGGCGATGAGACGGGCGCGAAGGGTCATGCTGGTATGACGCCACCGAGCCGTGGCGCTCTCCAGGCGAGCTGATGTCAAGCTTGTGGCGGTCCCCGCGGCGGGTCGTCGCGCCGGGTTTGGACAAGTCGGCCATTCTCCTTGGTTTTCAAGGCCGCGGGCGTCGAAAGCGGGTTCCGTTTTGGGCCGCATGCCTCTAAGGAACACGCGCCTCCAGAGGTCTGACAATTGGCCGGCGAGGCCCCATATTTGTCCGGCGCCGTTCTCCGGCGCGTCCTCGAGGCGATAGACCCATGGCTCAATACGACGTCGTCATCATCGGTGGCGGTCCCGGCGGCTACAACGCCGCGATCCGCGCGGGTCAGCTCGGCTTGAAGACCGCGATCGTCGAGTCGCGCGGCAAGCTGGGCGGCACCTGCCTGAACGTCGGCTGCATGCCCTCGAAGGCGCTGCTGCACGCCTCGGAAATGTACGCCGCCGCGACCGGTCCCGAGTTCGCCAAGCTGGGCATCGAGGTCAAGCCGAAGCTGAACCTGCCGCAGATGATGGCCCAGAAGGCCGAGAGCGTCGAAGCCCTGACCAAGGGCGTCGAGTTCCTGATGAAGAAGAACAAGGTCGACTACGTGAAGGGCTGGGGCCGCATCGACGGCGCTGGCAAGGTGGTCGTGAAGGCCGAGGACGGCTCGGAAACCGTGCTCGAGACCAAGAACATCGTCATCGCCACCGGCTCGGAGCCGACCCCGCTGCCGGGCGTGACGATCGATAACAAGCGTATCGTCGACTCGACTGGCGCCCTGTCGTTGCCGGAAGTGCCCAAGTCGCTGATCGTCGTCGGCGCCGGCGTCATCGGCCTGGAGTTGGGCTCGGTGTGGAAGCGCCTGGGCGCCGAAGTCACCGTCGTCGAGTACCTGGACCGCATCCTGCCGGGCACGGACACCGAAGTGGCCAACGCCTTCCAGAAGATCCTGACCAAGCAAGGCTTCAAGTTCTCGCTGGGCGCCAAGGTCACGGGCGCCGTCGCCTCGGCCAAGGGCGTCAAGCTGACCCACGAGCCGGTCGCCGGCGGCGCGGCCGCGACGATCGAGGCCGACTATGTGCTGGTCGCCATCGGCCGCCGTCCGTTCACCCAAGGCCTGGGCCTGGAAACGGTCGGCATCACGCCGGACAAGCGCGGCATGATCGCCAACGACCACTTCAAGACCGGCGTCGCCGGCATCTGGGTGGTCGGCGACGTGACCTCGGGTCCGATGCTGGCCCACAAGGCCGAGGACGAGGGCGTGGCCTGCATCGAGCTGATCGCGGGCAAGGCCGGCCACGTCAACTACGACATCATCCCGGGCGTCATCTATACGAGCCCCGAAGTCGCCACGGTCGGCAAGACCGAGGAAGACCTGAAGGCCGCCGGGATCGCCTACAAGGTCGGCAAGTTCCCGTTCCTGGCCAACAGCCGCGCCAAGATCAACCACGAGACCGACGGCTTCGTGAAGATCCTGGCCGACGCCAAGACCGACCGCATCCTGGGCGCCCACGCCGTCGGCCCCAATGTCGGCGACATGATCGCCGAGGTCTGCGTGACCATGGAGTTCGGCGGCGCCTCGGAAGACATCGCCCGCACCTGCCACCCGCACCCGACCCGTTCGGAGGCGATCCGCCAGGCCGCCATGGGCGTCGAAGGCTGGACGATGCAGGCCTGACCAGGCAGGCGTAACAGCCCTTTACGATAGTTGATGACCGCGTCCGTCAATCGGACGTAGAGTGGCGGGGTTTCGGCAACGGAGCCCCGCCATGCTTTTGTCCGTGATGACCCTCGCCGTCCTGCTGCAGGCCGCGCCAGCTGTGGCCACTGCCGTGGTTATACCGGAGGCCGCCCCTGTGGCCGGCCATACGGATTATCTATTTCGGCCAAAGCCGTCCGATACGGACCCGCGCGTGGATCAGTTGAGGATGCGGCTCCCCAAGCCGCTGGCCCGAAGGCCGCCGATGAGGCGGGCGCCAGACGCTTCGCATCGCCGTCATCCAAGATGAAGCCGCCGCGACGGTCCCGGCCGGACTTCGTGCGCAACCCACAGATGACGAGCTGTGATCGCGACGGACTGACCAACGCCGGCCATCCCGACACCCCGGAGGTCCAGCCGCTGTCGAAGATGCCCAAGGCCCATGCCGAGCGCGCCGTGGTTCGCTTGGTCGACGGCTGCCCCGTGCCCGTCCTGATCGCCCAGCGGACGCCCGCGCGTTAGATTCGAGGGCGCCCTCAAGAAAAAACCCCGCCGGCGGACCGGCGGGGCTGTACGCGTTTTCGAGGGGAGGAACGCCCGAGGGGCGGGCGCTTACGCTTACTGAACCTGGTGTGCCGCGCGGGCGCGGGATCAGAACTCTTCCCAGTCCTCGCTGGCGCCGACGGCCTTGGCCAGCTTGGCCTGGACGGAGGCGACCGGGTTGACTCCGGGACGGCTGGCCGTGCTGGCCAGGGCCGGGCCTCGGCTCGGGGCCGGAGCCGCCGCGCGCGGCGCCGGGGCGGCCGGGCGGTGCGTCGGGCGAGCCGAGCTGCTGGCGGTGTTCGCCACCGCGCCATTGACGCGGAAGCGGCTGATCATCTGCATCAGATTGCCGGCCTCGCCCTTCAGGGCGTGCGAGGCGGCGGTCGACTGCTCGACCATGGCGGCGTTCTGCTGGACGGTCTGGTCCATCTGGTTGACGGCGGCGTTGACCTGGTTGAGGCCGGTGGCCTGTTCCTGGCCCGAGGCCGCGATCTCGCTGACCAGGGCGTCGATCTCGCCGACCTTGCCGACGATGGCCTGCAGGGCCTCGCCGGTCTGGCCGACCATAGAGACGCCTTGGTTGACCTGCTGCGATGAGGTCGAGATCAGGGTCTTGATCTCCTTGGCGGCGTCGGCCGAGCGCTGGGCCAGGGCGCGAACTTCCTGGGCGACGACCGCGAAGCCGCGGCCGGCTTCACCCGCGCGGGCGGCTTCGACGCCGGCGTTCAGGGCCAGGAGGTTGGTCTGGAAGGCGATCTCGTCGATCACCCCGATGATCTGGCTGATCGATTGCGAGGACTTCTCGATCTGGTTCATGGCCTCGACGGCGTTGCGGACCACGATGCTGGAGCGCTCGGCGTCCGAACGGGTCGAGCCGACCACCTTGGAGGCTTCCTGGGCGCCGGCCGACGAGCGCTTCACCGTGGCGGTGATCTCGTCGAGGGCGGCGGCGGTTTCTTCCAGGCTGGCGGCCTGCTGCTCGCTGCGGCGCGACAGGTCGTCGGCGGCCGAGGCGATCTCGTCCGAGCCCGCGCCGATGCCGTTGGCGGCGTGGACGATGGTGCCCATGGCCTCTTCCAGCTGGGCGATGGCGCCGTTGAAGTCGTTCTGCAGCCGCTTGTAGGCCTCGGGGAACTGCTGATCGAGGCGGTAGGTCAGGTCGCCGTCCGACAGGCGGGCCAGGCCGCCAGCGATGGCTTCCATGACGAAGGCCTGCTCCTTGGCGGCGGCCTCGGCGATCTCCAGGTTGCGGCGGCGCTCGGCTTCCGTCTCCGCGTTGGCGCGGTGCTGGGCGGCCTCGGCGGTGCGCAGGGCCACGGCGTTGTCCTTGAACACCTGGACAGAGCGGGCCATGGCGCCGACCTCGTCCTTGCGCTCGGCGCCCTTGACGTCGACGTCGACGCTGCCCTGGGCCAGCACTTCCATGGTCTTGGCGGTGGCGGCCAACGGGGCGGCGATCTTCTTGGCGCCGATCCACAGCGCCAGCGCAAGAGCGGCGCCGGCGGCGATCAGGCCGAACAGGATCGAGAACACGGTGCCGGCGGCGGCTTCCTTGGAAGCCTTCTCGACCATCTTCTTGGTCTCGGCGGTGTGGGCGTTGGTGTAGGCGTTGACGTCCGCGGTCAGCTTGGTGATCTGCGGGTCGATCTCGACCATCACCATCTTGGCCGCGTCGTCCATGTCCTGCTGTCCGAGGTCCGCGCCGCTGCGGGCGCTGGCGTAGATCTTGTCGAGGCGCGCCTTGTAGCCGTCAACGGCCTTGGCCGTGTCGGGCTCGGCTTGCTTCACGCCAGCCAGCAACGCGGTGGCTTCCTTGTAGGCCGCGTCCAGATCCGCGCTGGCGGTCTTGCCCTCGATCGAGCCGCCTTCATAGGCGATCGTGCGATAGGCCGAGTAGCCCATCGTCGCGACGCGACGGCTGAACCGCGCGATGCTCAGTTCGGCGGGCGCGCGCTGTTCCACCAGGATCTTGGTGTTGGCCTCGATCTTGCGGGCCTGGATGGCGCCAAGGCCCACGATCACCAGGGCGATCAGGGTCAGGATGACGGCGGGCAGGGCCACCTTGGTGGAGATCTTCAGATCGTCGAACTTCATCGGAGCCTCATGGCGGTACGGCTCTCGCCCGGGGGAGCGCGCGGTTTCACGTCTAGAAGGCCGTCAGTCCCGTAAAATCGCGGTTAATGCTAAACCCGGATCGCTTTTCGCGACGTTCCGCCGCACTTGTCGCGGACGCTCAGGCCTTCGGATGGGCGGCCGCGTAGGCGGCCAGCAGGCCGGCGGCGTCGACCTGGGTGTAGCGCTGCGTCGTCGACAGCGAGGCGTGGCCCAGCAGGTCCTGGATGGCCCGCAGGTCCGCGCCCGCGCCCAGCAGGTGGGTGGCGAAGGCGTGGCGGAAGGCGTGCGGCGTCACTCTGTCGGAGAGGCCAAGACGTCCGCGCAGGGTCTGGACCAGGGCCTGGACGTGGCGCGGCGACAGCGGCCCGCCGCGCTTGGCCCGGAACAGCGGCTCGTCGGCGGTCAGCACGAACGGCAGCTCGTCCAGATAGACGTCGACGGCGGTGCGGACGGCGTCCAGCACCGGCACGATCCGGGTCTTGCCGCCCTTGCCGGTGATGCGGATGGCCTGCCCCAGCGGAGCCTGTGCGAAAGTCAGCGAAAGCGCCTCGCTGATCCGCAGGCCGCAGCCCCACAGCAGGGTCAGAACCGCCTCGTCACGGACGGTCTCCCAGGGATCGCGCTCGGTGTCGTCGGCGGCCTGCGTGATAAGGTCGCGGGCCTGGTCCTCGGAGACGGGCCGGGGCAGGCCGATCTTCAGGCGCGGGCCGCGCACCAGCTCGACGGCGGCGTTGGCCACGCCGTGGCGCTGGTCCAGATAGCGATGAAAGGCGCGGATCGACGACAGGGCCTGCGAAATCGAACGCGGAGCCAGAGCGTCTTCACCTTGGCGGCGGAAGGCCAGATAACCGCGCAGGTCGGCGGCCGAGATCTCGCCCATGGCCGACAGGCTGACCGCCTCACCCCGATGGCGCTCCAGGAAGTTCAGATAGGCCAGGACGTTGTCGCCATAGGCGCGCACCGTGCGCGGCGAGGCCCGGCGCTCCAGCGTCAGGTAGTCCAGCCAGGCGGCGTAGGCCTGGCGAGCGCTCCCGACGCCCGAGGTCACAACACGGGCCAGCGTTCGGCGGTGCGCTCGACCACGCGGGCCAGGAAGTTGACCAGCTCCGTGCCCATGTCGGGGGTGAAGCCTTCCGGGTCGGTCGAGCCGAACGCGACCAGGGCCTCGCGGCGGGGCTCCCAGATCGCCATGCGGACCAGGGCCATGCTGCGGATGGTCTCGGCCTTGTCGCCGAACAGCGGCAGGGCCGGGGCGAAGAAGCCCATGCGGGCGATCGGCGCCTCGCCCAGGATCATGTCGACCTGACCCTCGGCCAGGACATGCCAGCCGGCCGGCACGCGATGCGGGCCTTCCAGGGCGATGACGCCGGCGGCCAGGCCGAAGCGCAGCTGGGTCATCTCGTCGACGCGGCGGGCGAGATCGGAGTGGTTGCGGGCGTCCAGCAGGTCGATGACCGCGGCGTGGGTCTGGGCCTGGGCCGAATAGTTGGCGCGGGCGTTGGCCTCGATCGCCTGGCGGACGGTGGCCTCGCGCCTGTGGGCGGCGGCGGCCCGGGCCAGGGCGCGCGGACCGAAGTCGACGACATTGGCGGCGTCGACCCGCAGGCCCAGCTCGCCCAGCAGGTCTTCGTCGTGGCGCAGGAATTCCGGCTGGACGCGCAGGAAGTCGCGGACGCTCTCGGCGTCGACCGTTTTCCTGCTGGCGTTCGTCGCGTCGCTCATCGTCGTCCCCACCGGTAAAAAGCACTCCGTCCAGATGAAGCGGGCAAGACGGTTAATGTCCGCTTGATGACGACTCGACGGCCGCTCTCGACCTGGGGACGGTTTCACGGCAGAAGCATCACGCCATGTCCCGTATCGCTTCCGTTCTGCTGCCGATGCCGTTGCCGGAGGCCTTCGACTACGCCGAGCCGGACGGACTCGATCTGAGCATCGGCGACCATGTGGCCGTGCCCTTGGGCCCGCGCGTGATTCGCGGCGTGGTGGTCGCCCTGCGCGACGGGACGGGCGGCAATCGGCCGCTGAAGCTGATTCAGGGGCGGGTCGACGATCCGCCGCTGCCGCCGGGCGTGCTGGCCTTCGTCGAGTGGGCGGCGCGCTATTCGGTCGACCTGCCCGGCTGGCCGCTGGCCATGGCCCTGCGCGGCCTGCGCCATCCGCCGCCCAAGCCCGACAAGGTGCTGGTCCTGTCCGGCGCCCAGCCCGCCCGCATGACGCCGGCGCGCCTGAAGGTGCTGGCCGCCGCCGAGGGCGTGAAGCTCTCCGGTACGGCGCTGGCCTCGGCCGCCGGCGTCTCGGCGGGCGTCGTGAAGGGCCTCGTCGACGAGGGCGTGCTCGCGGTCGACTATGTGGAACCCGAGCGCGGCCTGCCGCAGCCGGACCTCTCCCTGCCGCCGCGAACGTTGAACCCCGGCCAGGCCGCCTGCGTCGCGGTGATGAAAGAGATGCTGGACGCCGGCGGCTTCCAGGCGGCGCTGCTGGACGGGGTCACCGGTTCGGGCAAGACCGAGGTCTATCTGGAGGCCGTCGCGGCGGCGCTGGAGGATCCCGAGGCCCAGATCCTGGTGCTGCTGCCCGAGATCGCCCTGACCCAGGCCGTGCTGGCTCGCTTCGAGCAGCGCTTCGGCGCCCTGCCGGCCGAGTGGCACTCCGGCGTGTCGCCGCCGCGCCGCCGACAGGTCTGGGAGGCGGTGGCCAGCGGTAACGCCCGCATCGTGGTCGGGGCCCGCTCGGCCCTGTTCCTGCCGTTCCGCAAGCTGCGCCTGATCGTGGTCGACGAGGAGCACGACAGCTCGTTCAAGCAGGAAGAGGGCTTCATCTACCAGGCCCGCGACCTGGCCGTGGCCCGCGCCAAGATCGAGGGCGCCAGCGTGCTGCTGGCCTCGGCGACGCCGTCGCTGGAAAGCCTGTTCAACGCCCAGGCCGGCCGTTACCGCTGGCTGCGGCTGTCGGCGCGCCACGGGGCGGCCCAACTGCCCGATATCGACCTGATCGACATGCGCCAGACGCCGCCGGAGCCCGGGCGCTGGCTGTCGCCGCCGCTGATCAAGGCCATGGCCGTGACGCTGCAGCGCGGCGAGCAGGCCATGCTGTTCCTGAACCGGCGGGGCTATGCGCCGCTCGTCCTGTGCAAGGCCTGCGGCGAGAAGATGAAGTCGCCCGACACCGACAGCTGGCTGGTCGAGCACCGCTACACCGGGCGGCTGGTCTGCCACCTGACCGGCTTCTCGATGAAGAAGCCCGAGGCCTGCCCGCACTGCGGGGCCAAGGACTCGCTGGTGTCGATCGGTCCCGGCGTCGAGCGGGTCGAGGAGGAGGCGCGGCACATCTTCCCCGACGCGCGGATCGCGGTGTTCTCGTCCGACACGGTGATGGACGCCGAGGCGGCCAAGACCCTGGTGGCGACCATGGCGGCGGGCGAGATCGACATTCTGGTGGCCACCCAGGCGGCGGCCAAGGGTCACAACTTCCCGAACCTGACCCTGGTGGGCGTGGTCGACGCGGACCTCTCCCTACGGGGCGGCGACCTGCGGGCCGGGGAGCGGACCTTCCAGCTGCTGGCCCAGGCGGCGGGTCGGGCCGGGCGTCACGAGAAGCCGGGGCGGGCGCTGCTGCAGACCTACTCGCCCGAGCACGCGGTGATGCAGGCCCTGAAGGCCCAGGACCGCGACGCCTTCGTCGAGGCCGAGATGGCGATGCGTCAGGACGCCGGCCTGCCGCCCTACGGCCGCCTGGCGGCGGTGATCGCCTCGGGCCCGGACGCCGCGGCCCTGGACGCCTATGTCGAGGCCCTGGCCGCGGTGATCCCCAACGCCGAGGGGGTCGAGGTGTTCGGCCCCGCCGACGCGCCGCTGGCCCTGGTGCGCGGTCGCCGCCGCAAGCGGTTCCTGGTCAGGGCCGAGCGCAATGTCGACCTGCAGGGGTTCATGGCCGCCTGGCGCGCGCGGGCCAAGGTCCCGAACTCGGTGCGCGTGGTGATCGATATCGATCCTTACTCGTTCCTGTAGGCGGCTTTCTCTAGCTGTTCGTCGGCTCGGCTTTATCCAGTGTCGGCGCGCCCGACGCCGGCTGGTGCGAGCGCAGGGGCAGGGCGGGGATGAACAGGATCGTCACCAGGCCCGCCAGGACCACGAACAGCGCCGCGACCATCACCCCGCTGACGGCGTTGATCAGCGCGCCTTGCAGCACCGGATCGGCGTGGGCCGCCTGACCGCTGGCGGCGGCCTTCACCGCCATGCCTTCCAGCTTGCCGAGGTCGAGGCCCCCGCCGGGCAGGCCGGCCAGGCGCGCGGTCAGCATGGTCCCGGCCAGGGCCGCGCCGACGGTCGAGCCGATCTGGCGGAAGAACTGGTTGGAGCTGGTGGCCACGCCGATGTCGCGCGGGTCGACGGCGTTCTGGGTGGCGATATTGAACAGACTCTGGCCGGGACCCAGGCCCAAGCCGACGCAGGCCAGCAGTCCGCACAGCAGCGGCAGGCTGTGGATCCTCGACAGGTCGTGCAGCAGGAACACCGCGACCAGCAGGATGACCGCGCCGCCTAGCATGTAGGGCTTGTACTGGCCGGTCCTGGAGACCAGTTGGCCCGCGATGGTGCTGCTGACGATCAGGCCGGCCATCAGCGGCAGCATGGTCATGCCGCTGACCGTGGCCGGCACGCCCCGGCCCAGCTGCAGGAACAGCGGCAGGAACATCACCACGCCCATGAAGGCCATGGAGATCAGGAAGCCGGCCAGGTTGGCCGTGGTGAACACCTTGTTCTGGAACAGGTGCATCGGCAGGATCGGGTTGGAGACCTTGGTCTCGGCGATCACGAAGGCGGCCAGCGACACGGCGGCCAGGGCGAAGAGGGAGAGGCTCCGCGGCGAGCGCCAGGCGAAGCTGTGGCCGCCCAGGCTGAGCGCCAGCAGCAGCGGCACGAAGGCGGCGATCAGCAGGGCCGCGCCCAGGAAGTCGATCTTGCCGGCCCGGCGATGCTCCAGCGGCGGCATCTTCACGATGACCATGAACAGCGACAGCAGGGACAGCGGCAGGTTGACGTAGAACACCCAGCGCCAGCCGGCGACCGTATGGGTCCCGATCTGCACCGTGCCATGGTCGGTGAAATAGCCGCCGATGATCGGCCCCAGCACGCTGGCCAGACCGAACACCGAGCCGAAGACGCCAGCGAACTTGCCCCGTTCGCGCGGCGGATAGAGGTCGGCGATGATGGCGAAGGCGGTGGTGAACAGCGCGCCGCCGCCGATGCCCTGCAGGGCGCGGAACACGATCAGCTGCACCATGCCCGGCATGCCCAGGATGGTCCCGAACTCGCCCGCCAGGCCCGACAGCCACGAGCCGGCCAGGAAGATCGAGATACCGGTGATCAGCACGGGCTTGCGGCCGAAGATGTCGCCCAGCTTGCCCCAGATCGGCACCATCACCGTCGAGGTCAGCAGATAGGCCGTCGTCACCCACGAATAGAGATTGAGGCCGTTCAGCTCGGAGATGATCCGCGGCATGGCCGTGGAGACGATGGTCTGGTCCAGCGCGCTCAGCAGGAACACGATCATCAGCGCCGTCAGGGTCAGGCGGCGCTCGGCGTCAGAGAAGGCCTGGGGGACGAAGGTCTGCGAGGTCATCGGGCCCTGAGAGCGTGATAAGCCGGGGTGGCCGACCTATCACGCTCCCGAGGCGGGAAGTAGAGGAGGCGGGCGCCGCCTAGTGGTCCTTCTTCGCCCCGCGCTTGCGCGACAGCATGTTCAGGCCCTCGACCCCGGCCGAGAAGGCCATGGCCGTATAGATGTAGCCCTTCGGCACGTGGGCGCCGAAGCCTTCGGCGATCAGCACGGTGCCGATCATCAGCAGGAAGCCCAGGGCCAGCATGACCACGGTCGGGTTGTCGTTGATGAAGTTGCCCAGCGGGTCGGCGGCCAGCAGCATCGCGGCCACGGCGATGATCACGGCGGTGATCATGATCGGCAGGTGATCGGTCATGCCGACGGCGGTCAGGATCGAGTCGATCGAGAACACCAGGTCCAACAGGATGATCTGGAAGATCGCCGCGCCGACGTTGGAGATCACGACGGTGACTTTGTCCTTCTCCAGCACGTCGTCGCTCCTGTCCGGATCGACGCTGTGGTGGATCTCCTTGGTCGCCTTCCAGATCAGGAACACGCCGCCGGCGATCAGGATCAGGTCGCGCCATGAGAAAGCGGTCTCGAAACCGGGCTCGCCGTGCGAGCCGACGGGACCGGTGATCCCCAGGTCGAAGACCGGCGCGGTCAGGCCGACGATGAAGGCGATGGTCGACAGCAGGACCAGGCGCATGATCAGCGCCAGCGAGATGCCGATGCGGCGGACCCGCGTGCGGTGCTCGGGCGGCAGCTTGTTCGATAGGATCGAAATGAAGACGAGGTTGTCGATCCCCAGAACCACTTCCATGACCACCAGGGTCACCAGCGCGGCCCAGGCGGCCGGGTCGGCGACCAGGTTAAGGAGTTCGTTCATCGGTCCTCTCTAAGGTTATCGGCCAGGCCGTCGTTTCGCGTATGCATACATGTAACACAGCGAGATAGGCGGGTAACGCTGATCTTTCCACCCCGTGGGGGCGGAAGGGCAGGTCCTTAAGGGACGTCGTCGATGCAGGACGCCGCGAATATAAAGCCCCTGACCGCGCTGCGGTTCTTCGCCGCCTTCTGGGTGGTGCTGTTCCACTATTGGCCCAAGCTGGACGTCGCTTTCACGCCGGCGATCGCGCGGAAGGGCTATCTGGGGGTCGAGGCTTTCTTCATCCTGTCGGGCTTCATCCTGTGTCACGTCTATCTGCGCGGCTTCGGGGAGGGACGGTTCCGCTATGGCGACTTCCTGTGGAACCGGCTGGCGCGGGTCTATCCGCTGCACCTGGCCACCCTGGTCGGCGTCGGCGTCATGGCGTTCGTCGGGACCATGGCGGGCCTGAACGTCGATCCGAACATCCTGTCCTGGAAATCGCTGCCGGCGAACCTGCTGCTGGTCCATGCCTGGGGCTTCGCGCCGGTGGCCGGTTGGAACCACGCCTCGTGGTCGATCTCGGCCGAGTGGTTCGCCTATCTGAGCTTTCCGGCCTTCGCCTTCGCGGCCTGGAAGCTGCGCGAGCGGCCCGTGGTCGCCGTGCTGGGCGCCCTGGCGGTGATCGCCGGGCTCTATCCGGCCTTCCAGGCCCTGGCCGGCTTTCCGCTGACCGACGCCACCATCGAATGGGGCGCTTTGCGCATCGTGCCGTGCTTCGCCTTCGGCTGCGCCCTGCACGCGCTGTGGCGTTCGGACCGATTCCCCGCCCGACTCGGCGGCTATGGCGCCGCTTTATTGGGCATGGCCACGTTCGCGGCGATCCAGTTTTCCGCACCCGATCTGGTGATCGTGATGCTTCTGGGGGGGCTTATTTTCATGCTCGCGACCGTCGCAAAGACCGGTTACGAGTTTGCTGGACAGTCAGTGTTCGTCTATCTTGGCGAGATCAGCTACTCGACCTACATGATCTGCATCCCGTGGAAGATCCTGGCGATCAATGCGGCGACCAAGATTTTCAATATCGATGGTGACAAGATGCCGCCCCTGGTCTGGATCTTGATTGTCGGCGCGCTGATCCCGCTGTCGGCGATCTCCTACCATTTCATAGAGAGCCCGTGCCGGGAGTGGATGAAGTCTCTGGCCGCGAACCGCAAACAGCGCCGCTTGGCGCTCGCGGGCGCGGCATAAACACTCTTTTCACCAGTCTCTGGCAGGGTTATCCCTTAGCCCAGTGACGCGGGGGAGTACCCACAGCATGACGAAACGGACCAGGGCCCTTCTGGGTTCCCTGCTCGCTGCCGCCATGATCAGCTTTGCGCCGGTAGCGGCCAATGCTGACGGCTACTGGCAGTGCGTACCGTTCGCCCGTCTGATGTCGGGTATCCAGATCTTCGGCGACGCCCGCACGTGGTGGTCGCAAGCCGCCGGCAAGTACGACACGGGCTCGGTCCCGAAGATCGGCTCGGTTCTCTCCTTCAAGCCTACCGCCCGCATGAACCTCGGCCACGTGGCCTTCGTCAGCCAGGTGCTCACCGACCGGGTCATCCAGGTCACCCACGCCAACTGGTCGATCATCGAAGGCGATCGCGGCCAGATCGAAAAGGACGTCACCGTCGTCGACGTCTCGCCCAACGGCGACTGGACGCAGGTCAAGGTCTGGTACGACCCGATCCGCGACCTCGGCACCAGCGTCTATCCGACCAACGGCTTCATCTATCAGGACGCCCAGGCGACCAAGATCGCCATGGCCACCGCCAAGATCGCCATGGCCCAGAACGCCGTGGTCTCGGCCGCCAAGCAGGCCGCCAACCAGGTCGCCAACTCGGTTCGCTCTTCGCCGCTGGACATCATTGGCCAGGCCGCCGATTCGACCGATCGTATCGCCGCCCTGATCGAGGCCGCCGCCGGCGGTGGTTCGTCGAGCGACACGAGCAACAAGCAGAACGCCCCGCGCTGATCGGGAGCGCGTTGACCTAGAGCGCCGGCCGGGGCACACCCGACCGGCATTAGAGGCGGCGTCATGCTTAGAATCCTCCGTCACGGCGCTCCGGGCTTCGAGTCCGGCGGTCTGTCGCCCGACTGGCGGGTGCCGGCCGACGCCGTCTGGATCGAGCTGGTCGACCCCACCCGCGCCGAGGAAGTCGCCGTCGAGCAGTCGATCGGCCTCTTGCTGCCCACGCGCGAGGAGATGGCCGAGATCGAGGCCTCCTCGCGCCTCTACCAGGAGGACGGCGGCACGTTCATGACCGCCACGGTGCTGGTCAACGCCGACGGCGACCTGCCGACCGCCGCCCCCGTCACCTTCGTGCTGGCCGGCGCGCGCCTGATCACCATCCGCTATGTCGAGCCCAAGGCCTTCTCGGTGTTCGCCGCCCAGGCCGAGCGCCAGCCCAGCCTGTGCCCCAACGGCCTGCAGACCTTCCTGGGCCTGCTGGACGCCATCGTCGACCGCACCGCCGACATCCTCGAGCGCACCGCCGCCGAGGTCGAGGTGCAGTCGCGGGCCATCTTCAGCCGCCCGCGCGGCGCGGCGTTCGAGAGCATCCTCAACCGTTTGGGCCGGGCCCAGAACGTCAATTCCAAGGCGCGCGACAGCCTGGTCAGCCTGGCCCGCCTGCTCAGCTTCGCGGCCCTGGCCGACCAGTTCGAAGGCTCCAAGGAGCTGCGCGATCACCTGAAATCGCTGCAGCGCGACGTCCAGTCGATCACCGACCACTCCAGCTACGTGGCCAGCAACATCACCTTCCTGCTCGACGCGGCCCTGGGCCTGATCAACATCGAACAGAACTCGATCTTCAAGGTGTTCTCGGTGTTCTCGGTGATGTTCCTGCCCCCGACCCTGGTGGCCGGGATCTACGGCATGAACTTCGAGCACATGCCCGAGCTGAAGTGGATGGAGGGCTATCCGATGGCCATCGGCATGATGATCTTTGCCGCCGCCGCGCCGCTGCTGTGGTTCCGCCGGAAGAAGTGGCTGTAGAGTCCGCGCAGCGCCGCGACAATTTACCGCGCTCTAAACGATGGCTTAAAGCTGATCTGGCAGTTTGGGCGACGGTTCCCAGTTCCCCGCGTATCCGCCAGAGAGCGCTCTTCGCCCCATGCCCGCCGTCGCGTCGTCACGACCGAGCCTGATCCGCAACCTGCACGCCTCCGCGGTGCGCGAGGTGCTGGAGGCCCATGCGCGCTACATGAAGGGGCTGCCCAAGGGCCGCCGGGCGGTGCTGCAGTACGTCAACCTGAACAACTACGAGCTGGACGGGGTCGATCTCTCGGAGGCCGACCTGACCGGGGCGTTGCTGGGCGGGGCTTCGTTGCGCCGCGCCAAGCTGACCCGCGCCACGCTGTATGGGACCGACCTGCGCGACTCCGACCTGCGCGACGCCGATCTTTCCCGCTGCGACATGCGCGGGGCCTGCCTGCGCGGGGCCAATCTGGGCGGGGCCAATCTGTCCAGCTGCGATCTGCGCGAGGGCGTCACCGCCGTGCAGGACGACGAGAAGGGCCTGCGGATCCTGGAGCATTCCAAGCGGCCGGGCGAGCTGGACTACGCCATGCTGCAGGGCGCCAACCTCAATGGAGCGCAGATGTCGGGCGCCTTCGCGCGCCAGGCCGATTTCACCGACGCCGACCTCTCGAACGTCACCCTGCAGGGCGCCAAGCTGACCAATGCGGTCATGGACGGCGCGGACCTGTCGGGCGCCAATCTGCACAATGCCGAGATGTCCAAGGTCTCGCTGCGCCGGGCCATCATGGTGGGCGTCGACGTCAGCGGCGCGGACCTGACCGACGCCGACATGACCGAGGTGCTGCGGGCCCCGCCGCCGATCATCTATGTCGACGACCTGCCCCTCAACGAGGTGCTGGAATCCCACGAGCTGTTCTGCAAGTCCGACGGCCGCGAAGGCAAGGCGGCCAAGGCCGCCGAGGTCGATTTCCGTCCCCTGCGCCGCCTGAAGGATCGCCGTCTGTCCGGCCTGTTCGCGCCCAGAGCGGTGTTCTTCGGCATGGACCTGGACGGCGCCCACCTGCAGGGGGCGAACCTGGCCGGCGCGGACCTGCGGGGCGCCAAGCTGCGCGGAGCCGATCTGCGCGGCGCGCGTCTGGTCGACGCCCAGCTGACCCGCGCGGATCTCACCGGCGCCAAGCTCGGCCCGCTGAAGATCGCCGAGGACCGGGTCATCCGCACCGACCTGACCCGCGCCGTGCTGCGCGGGGCCAATCTGAAGGGCGTCAGCGCGCCTCGGGCCCGGTTCCTTGAGGCCGACTTCAGCCGCGCCCGCCTCGACGGCGCGGACCTGACCGACGCCGAGCTGCCGCCCGGCTTTCGCGGCGCCTAAACATCTGCCTCCGCGTTGCGGCCGTACCTGTGTCGATGATCGGACATGGTATTCTGAATATGGAGGCAAGTATGACCCACGCTCTGACGCCAATCGCTCTGCTCTGCGTGCTCACCGCCGCGGGCCTCGCCACCGAGGTCAGCGCCCAGGATCGCGCGCCCGACCGGACGATCGTCGGCGGCGCGTTGATCTACGCGCCGGCCTACCAGGGCGCCGAGGACTACCGCGTTCTGCCGTTCCCGTTGATCGATCTGAAGTACGGCCGCTTCTTCGCCAGTTCGCGCCGGGGGATCGGCGCCAACCTGATCGACGGCGACGCGGTGGATGTCGGGGCCGGGGTGACCTTCGTGCCAGGCTACCGCCGTCGCGACGCGCCAGCCGGCATCGGCCGGGCGTCGGGCGGCGCCGGAGCGCGGATCTCCGCCGACGTGAAGGCCGGCAGGGTCATGGCCAGCCTGGGCGCGACCAAGGTGCTGTCGGGCGGCCTCGACGGCGCCCTGGTCGACGCGATCCTGGCCATGCCGCTGCGGCCGTCCGACCGGCTGACCGTGATCCCCAGCGTTTCGACCACCTGGGCCGACGGCGCCTATACGCGCAGCTATTTCGGCGTCAGCGCCAGCCAGGCGACGGCCTCGGGCCTGCCGGCCTATCGCCCCGGCGGCGGGATCAAGGACGTCTCGGCTTCGCTGACCGCCAGCTATCGCCTGACCGACCGGGTCAGTCTGGGCGCGACCGGCTCGATCACCAAGCTGACCGGCGACGCCAAGAAGAGCCCGATCGTTTTCGACCCGACCCAGCCCTCGGCGGTGCTGACGGTTTCCTACAGGTTCTAGCGGGCGGCCGCGCATTGAAGCCTTGCGGCGAGCATTAACCTTGGTGTTGATGCACGAAAAGTCGCAGGAGCCTTCATGTCGCGTTTGTCCTGGATCGCCGCCGCCGGCGCTCTGGCCTTGACCTGGCTGGGCGCGAGCGCCCACGCCGCCGCGCCCAAGGTCGAGAAGACCGCCTGCGTCGGCGACTACAAGGCCAGCGGCCTGAAGGTCGACTGCGGCGACCTGATCGTCGACGAGACGCGCGGCGATCCCAGGAGCCGCCGCATCAAGGTCGCCTTCGCCGTCGTCCACGCCAGCGAGCCCAAGGCCGGCCTGCCGCCGGTGATCTATCTGCACGGCGGGCCGGGCGGCTCGGCCCTGAAGGGCCTGCCGCGCCTGCTGAGCAGCAAGGCCTCGCGCGAGTTCGTCGCGCTCGACCAGGACTGGGTGTTCATCGACCAGCGCGGCGGCGGCCTGTCCGTCCCCAATCTCGACTGCCCGGGCGCGTACCTGACCGACGCCGGCCCGCCGACCGACCAGGACGCGCAAGGCATTGTCGCCTGCCTGAAGGCCTTCCAGGCCAAGGGCGTGAACATCGCGCGCTACAACGCCGTCGAGGTGGCCAAGGACGTCCAGGACCTCCGCGAGCTCTTGGGCTTCAAGCAGATCGACCTGTTTGGCGGCTCGTACGGCACGCGCATCGAGGCCGCCATCCAGGCCCATGCGCCGCAAGGCGTGCGCGCGGTGGTCCAGGACTCGCCCTGGCCGCCCGAGGCCGACTGGACCGTCGGCGGTCCGGCCATGGTCTCCAGCTCGATCGACATCGTCATGGCCAAGTGCGCGGTCGTGGCCGAATGCGCCAGGCGCTATCCGGACCTGAAGGCCAAGCTGGCCGTGGTGGCCGAGCGCTGGCTGGCCGGCCCCCAGACGATCAACGGCAAGACCTACGCCGCCGACGACCTGGGCGGCTGGCTGATGGACGCCAGCTACTTCACCGCCGGCGTGCTGCCGCGCGACCTTTGGAAGATCATCCAGGGCGACGTCGCGCCGGTCGCCGACTTCGTCGAGAGCCGCGACTACTACAGCGAGGGCCAGTTCATGACCCACCTGTGCAAGGAGGAGATCCCGTTCGAGAGCCGCGCCGCCGTCGCTGACGGCACGCGGAACGATCCGGTCGCCCGCCTGATGGTGGCGTCGATGCAGCGCATCCATGATGTCTGCAAGGCGATCGACGTCGGCCCGATCTCCAAGGCCGAGCAGGAGCCGGTCAAGACCGCCATCCCGACCCTGTTCCTGGCCGCCGAGATCGACCCCGGCTGCCCGCCCGAACTGACCAAGGCCGCCGCCAAGGGCTACGAGGGCTCGCAGGTCGTGATCGTCACCAACGCCACCCACGGGGTCAGCCGCGCCAGCCCCTGTACGCGCAAGATGATCCGGAGCTTCTTCCAGGACCCGACCAGGCCGGTGGACCGTAGCTGCCTGCCGGCGGCGGATACGCCGATGGTGTTTACGTACGCGGGGTAGGGGCTCGATAAGCTCCGTCATCCCGCGCATAGAGCGCGGGATGACGGTGTAGTCCTACATCTTCTTCTTCAGCGGCAGCAGGTCCGGATAGACCGCGTCACGCTTCTGGGCCTTGGCCGTGAAGGCCTCGGCCATGTGCGGACCGGAGAACATGCCGGTCTGCCAGGTGGCGATGTAGTCCAGGCTGTCGGCGATCGAGTGGTCGCGGGCGTAGTTGATCATCACCTTGCTGCCGGCCACGGCGAGCGGCGACTTGCCGGCGATCTCGCGAGCGGTGGCCAGGGCGTGGGCGACGACCTCCTCGTGCGTATCGAGCACCTCGTTGACGAGGCCGATGTCACGGGCGCGCTGGGCCGGCAGGCGGCGGCCGGTATAGGCCAGCTCGCGCACCCAGCCCTCGGGGATCAGCTTGCACAGGCGCGGGAAGGTGCCGACGTCGGCGGTCATGCCGATGTTGATCTCCTGGATCTGGAAGAAGGCGTCGGCGCTGGCGTAGCGGATGTCGCAGGCGCTGACGAAATCGACCGCCCCGCCGATGCAGCCGCCCTGGATGGCGATGATCACCGGCATCCGGGCCCTGTCCAGGCAGCTGAAGCTGTCCTGCAGCACATGCACGAAACGGCGGAAGCTCTCGGCGGCCACCCAGCGGTCGGCGTCGTGGCGGGCGGTGACGCCCTCGTCGTCCGTGAACACCGAAAGGTCCATGCCGGCGCTGAAGTGCTTGCCGGTCGAGGAGATGACGATGCAGCGGGCGCGCGCGTTGTCATCAATATCTTTTACAATCGCGGGAAGCTCGTTCCAGAAGGGCCGTGTCATGGTGTTCATGGCTTCGGGGCGCTTCAATTGGATGTGCGCGACGCCGGCCTCGATCTCGACCTTGAAACAGCTATACTCGTCATGATCGTGGCCACTCATGCCCGGCTCTCTCCCGAAGAAACGTTTCGTGTCGTTGATCACACTATCGACCGGGCGGGAGACGACGACAACACTGACCTGACGGAAGAGGATCTCGCCATGACGACCCGCAAAATGTTCACCGCCCTGGCCATCGCCGCCACGGCGTCCAGCCTGGTGGCGGCCCCCGTCCCGGTTCTGGCCCAGTCGCGCGGCCTCAGCGGCCTGTTCGCCTGCGAAGGCTCGGGCGGCAAGCAGGAAGGTGGCGCCCTGATCGGCGCGGCGGCCGGCGCCCTGCTGGGCAACAAGCTCGGCGGCAAGAACAAGACCCTGGGCACGCTGGTCGGCGCCGCCGCCGGCGCGGCCGCGGGCGGCTATATCGGCTGCCGCATGCAGTCGACCGACGCGGCCCTGGCCGAGCAGGCGACCAAGAAGGCGCTGGAGACCGGCGTCGCCCAGACCTGGTCCAACAGCCGCACCGGCAATTCGGGCCGCATCGCGGTGGTCTCGTCCAGCTACGGTCCGCCGATCGACGGCCGCGACCTGCGCTATTCGGCCGGCGTCCAGAGCCTGCCCAGCTTTGAAGCCGCCGGCGGCGCCTATGTCGCCAGTTCCACGGCCAACCTGCGCGCGGGTCCGTCGACCAAGGCCAAGGTGGTCGGCAAGATCGCGGCGGGCGAGAGCTTCGACGCCCTGGGCGTGGTCCCGACGGGCGGCTGGGTGCTGGTCGGCCGCGGCGGCTACGGCGTCGGCTATGCCGCCGCATCGCTGGTGCGTCCGTACGGCCAGCAGGTCGCCAGCTGCCGCGTGATCGACGCCTCGGTGTCGGGCGGCGGTCAGCGCGCGTCCAGCCAGCGCTACAGCGCCTGCAAGGACGCGCGCGGCGAGTGGCAGGTGACCCAGGCGTAAGGTCGAAACAACGTCAAAACCTTGTCATCCCGGAAGCCTCGTAGAGGCTGTCCGGGACCCAGGGGCGGCCGGCGCGGCGTTCACGCACCCCCTGGGTCCCGGCTCTCCGCTTCGCTGCGGCCGGGATGACAAGGGAAGGGGCGTTGAAGTTCAGAGGTCGATGACCTCGCACTTCAGCTGCTCGCGGATGCGCTCCGCCACGATCCGCCGGTGGCAGCAGTTCGGATCGTCCTCGTAGCAGAGCAGGGCGATCCGTTTCGTCTTCGCCAGTTCGGTCGCCTGGGCCAGGGCCAGCACGGCCTCCGGCTCCTCCAGGTGGGCGTTGAAGATGGCGCGCATCTCGTCGGTGCGTCCGGCCCGAGCCGCCTCGCGGCCGGGCTTGGGCGTGCCCAGCGGCCTCAAGTGCAGGTAGTCGACGCCCTGGTCCTTGAGGCTGCTCCCCAGCAGGGTCTTTGAGAAGCCCGCCTTGCGCGAGCTGGCCACGGCGCGGACGTCGACGACCAGCTCGACATCGGCCGCCTTCAGCCGCGCGATCATGCCGCCCTGCGTGTCGGTTTCGTAGCCGATGGTGGCGAGTTTATTCATATCGCAAGGCTCCATGGACGCGGGGTCTCCGCCAGCCTACCTTAACGCTCGTAACTCCAAGGGAGCCACGCCGATGGACGCGGCCGTCTTTCGCGAACCTCGCAAGCGCTCCGTGGCCGTACCCGGCGGCGAGATCGCGGCCCTGGAGTTCGGTCCACAGGACAAGCCGATCGACGTGGTGTTCGTCCACGCCAACGGCTTCAACGCCCAGACCTATCGCGTGCTGCTGTCGCCGCTGGGCGCGGGCCTGCGGATCCTGGCCATCGACCAGCGCGGTCACGGCGACACCACCCTGCCCGCCAATCCCGAGGGCCGCCGCTCCTGGCGCGACCTGCGCGACGACCTGACCGGGCTGCTCGATGTCCTGGACGGCCCGCCGGTGGTGCTGGCCGGCCACTCGATGGGCGGCACGGTCAGCCTGCTGGCCGCCGCCGAGCGTCCGAACCGGGTCAAGGGCCTGGTCCTGCTGGACCCGGTGATCATGCCGTGGCTGGCCACCCTCTACGCCAAGGCGCCCTGGACCTCGGGCCGCCTCTGGAAGCACATGCCCCTGGTCCAGTCGGCCCTGCGCCGCCGGGCCGTGTTCGACGACCGCGAGCAGGTGTTCGCCGGCTACAAGGGCCGAGGGGCTTTCAAGACCTGGCCGGAGACCATGCTGGCCGACTATGTCGCCGGTGGCTTCGTCCAGCGCCAGGACGGCAAGGTCGAACTGGCCTGCGCCCCGGCGTGGGAAGCCTCGAACTACGCGGCCCAGGCCCATGACCCGTGGCGGGCGGTGCGGCGGGTCAAGGTTCCGGTGCGAATCCTCAAGGCCGAGAAGCACTCGACCTGCATGGCCGGCGACGGCTTCGCGCGGCGGGGCCGGAACGTGAAGATCGAGGTCGTGGCGGGGACCAGCCACTTCCTGCCGATGGAGCGCCCGGACGTGGTGCGGGACGCGCTGTTCGACATGGCGACGGGATAGGGGCCGAAACCTCGTCCTTCAGCAGGCTCAGGATGAGGTTTCTAATGCGACGCTGAACTAGCCCTCATCCTGAGCTTGTCGAAGGACGAGGGCGGGCCACCCTACAGCGCCAACCCCTCCACCTCATGCTTGCTCAACGCCACCCGCGCCGCGTCGGTCACCGGCACCACCTTGCGGGCGTCCAGGTCGAAGGTGATCGCCACCGCCTCGGACGTGCCCCAGGGCTGTCCCGTCGCCGGGTCCAGCATCCAGTGAGCCATGCGCATGGTGCGTGCGTCCGTGCCGATCAGGCCCGAGCGGATCTCGACGCGGTCGCCGGGCCGGGGCCAGGCCAGGTAGGCGATCCGGTATTCCAGGACCGCGCCCCCATAGCGCGTGGGCTTGGGCTCGGCATGGTCGACCACGACGTCGCGGAACGGGTGGATGAACGCGCCGATGCCGTCGGAGACCCGGCCGATGAACTGCTCGGCGCGCATTCGTCCGTACACGTCGCAATCGGATGGTAGCAGGCCGCCCAGGCCGATCCGGGTGAGGCCCAGGGCGTCGGCGCGCTCCAGGCTGGCGGTCGGGGCGAACGGCGACAGGTCGATGCTGCGCGCGCGGGCCTTCTCGGGAAGCTCGACCTTCAGCGCCTCGGCGCGCTGATGGGCGATCTTGGGCCAGGGGAAGGGCTGGCCTTCGCGCGGAGTGGCGTGGACCACGGTGGTCTGGAAGGTCGCGGCCAGTTCGCCCGAGGCCGGGTGGATCAGAAGCTGGAGGAGCCTGGCCTCGGTCTCGCCCATCTCGATCACCCCGCCCAGCATGGTCAGCGGCGCGCCGGCGTGAGCTTCGCGCAGGAAGCGGATGTGGTGCTCCTTGACCAGCAGCGTGGCGTTGGCGTGGGGCGAGAAGGCCTGGGGCATGCCCAGCTCGGCGGCCAGGCCGATCAGGCCCTCCTGGGCGCGGACCACGTAGTGGCGCACGTTCATGTGCCCCATCTCGTCGCAGTCCCAGGTGTTGACGCCTCCCCGCCAGATCTCGACGCCGGGGAGGGTCTCAACGGTCGTCATGGCGTCTCTCGCACGGTGTTGAACAGCCGTTCGAGCCTAGCGGTGTTTCGTCAGGTCCGGCAATCGGCGCAGAGGCCGTGGGCCTCGATGGTCACGGCGGTCAGGGCGTAGCCGGCCGTGACCCCGGCGGCGATGATCTCGGCGCTGGCCTGGGGCTCGATCTCGCGGGTCGCGCCGCAGCAGTCGCAGATCAGGAAGGCGGCGGCGTGGCCGTCGGCCTCCTTGCGGCAGGCGACATAGGCGTTGAGGCTCTCGATCCGGTGAGCGAAGCCCTGCTTTTCCAGGAAGTCGAGGGCGCGATAGACCGTCGGCGGCTTGGCCGGCGGGCCGTCGCCCCCGAAGGTCGAGATCAGGTCATAGGCCTTCACCGGCTGGCCGGCTTCCAGCAGCAGCTCCAGCACCCGGCGACGGGGCGGGGTCAGGCGCTGCTCGGCGGCCACGCAACGGGCCTCGGCCGCCTCAAGCTCGGCCGCGAGGCTCGCGCCGGCGACGCCGTGATTATGGTGATCGTGTCCGCAAGGAGAGCCGTGAGCCATGGCCAACAGGTAGAGGGCCGCGCGCGCGCGCGCAACCGTGACGGCGTGACGCGCCTCAGTACAGCGGCGCGCTCAGCAGGTTGGCCTCGGCCGTGCAGCGCGCGGGTTCGGGCGGCGAGCCCTTGGCGCGGGCGGCGTCCAGTTCCGCGCGCACCCCCGCGAGGTCGGCCTTGAACGCCTCCGAGCTCCAGAGCGCGGCGAACAGGGTCTCGGCGTTCGCCTGCCCGGCCTCGACCGAACTGGCGTTGTGGACGCCGCAGACGATGCGGCTTTCGCCGAAGGCCTTGGCGCGAGCCAGGATCGCCTGCGAGCGGTCGGGCGCGGCCTCGGCCAGCAGCAGGCCGACGGTCCAGCCCCAGGTCGCGTGGCCGGACGGATAGTCGGGGGCGATCGCCAGGCCCAGGCCGCGCTTCACGCAGATCGGACCGTTCTCGGACAGGTAGGGACGGGGCCGCCGATACTTGAGCTTGGGTCCCGACACCGCCTTGCGGACGTCGTGGCTCACCCGCAGCAGCATGGCGGCCAGCTTGGGATTGCTCTCACGGGTCGGGGTGTAGCCCAGCGCGCAGGCATAGCCTTCCAGGACCCGTTCCTCGACATTGTCGGCCTTCGCGATCGACCAGCGCGGCGTGCCTTCCAGCTTGCGGGTGGCCAGGAAGATCTGGCGGTCTCTTGCCGCCGCCGGCGAGCCCTTGGCGGGCGGCGGGGCCAGGTGGTCGCGCGCGTCGAACTGGGCCTTGGCCAGGTAGCGGCCCGCCGGGGCGGTGTCGCCGCCGAGCGTGGCGCAGCCGGTAACGAGCAGGGCGGCGGCAAGGACCAGAACGCGCATATGAAAAAGGGCCCCCGGAGCAATTCCGGGGACCCTGCATTTTCAGTGAGAGTCGTTCAAGCTCACTTGCCGAACAGCTTGTTCCAGCGCGGCTTTTCGCGGCCCTTCCAGGCTTCGCGGTGATAGGCGTCCGAGGCGATCAGCGGCACCACCGTGGTGGCTTCGGCGAAGACCATCTGTTCGTAGGTGGTGTTCACCTTGCCCCACGAAGCGGCTTCCTTCAGCGTCGACGACGAGCAGGCGCCGTCGCGGACGTCGGCGACCGTGATCTGGACGGCGTACTTGTGCATGTCGGCCTCGACGCCGAGGATCTCGGCGCAGACGACGGTGTCCTGGGCGAAGTTCTTGGGCACGCCGCCGCCGACCATGAACAGGCCCGTGGTGCCGGCCGCGATCTTGATGTCGGTCAGTTCGCGGAAGTCCGCGACCGCGTCGATCATCAGATAGGGCTGCTTGGCGGCGATGCGCTCCTTCTGGTGCTTGACCAGGCCAAAGCCCGCCGAGCTGTCGACGAAGGCCGGGCAGAAGATCGGCACGCCTTCTTCATAGGCGGTCTGGATCAGCGAGCCTTGCTTCTTGGCGTTGCCTTCCGACAGCCACTTGCCCATTTCCCAGATGAACTCGCGCGAGGAATAGGCGCGCGGCTCCAGGCGGTTGCAGATCTCCAGGATCGTGTGATCGCAGTTCTGCAGCTCTTCTTCGTCGATATAGGTGTCGTAGATGCGGTCGATGTAGTTGTCGCGCAGCACGTTGTCGTCGACCGGGCCGGCGGCCTGATAGTGCTTGAAGCCCAGGGCCTCGAAGAAGTCCATGTCGACGATCGAGGCGCCGGTGGCGACCACGGCGTCGATCATGCCGTTCTTCACCATGTCGCGGTAGACGTGCATGCAGCCGCCGGCCGAGGTCGAACCGGCCAGGATCAGCCAGGGCGAGCAGCCCTTGTCTTCCAGGGCCATGTTGAAGATGTCGGCGGCGCGCGCGGTGTCGCGGCTCGAGAACGACATCTTGCGCATGGAGTCGATGATCGGACGGGCGTCGAACGACGTGATGTCGATGTGCTCGACGACGTTCTGCAGCAGTTCGGCCTTGGTGTTGTTGGGAACGGGAGCGTTCATGACAGAGGGTCCTCTGAAGGTGAGCGCCCGTCGTGACCCGCGAGCACGCCGGGACGGAGCGACCGGCGAGGGGATTGGTTGCAAGGGCGCGCTATATAGAAGGTTTGCGACGATTATCGAGTCCCAATCGCGGTTTCCGTCTTTTCCTGCCGCTCACGTCGCCGACGCGTCACGGCCGGCGCGGCCAGCAGGCCGGCGACGACCAGCAGCGCGGCCAGGGTCACGGCGTTGCTGGCGCGCTCGATCGGCGTCGCGACCTGGCGGATGCGATAGACGTGGCGGCCGGCCTGGGCCTGGAACGACACGAAACGCGTCGCGCCGATCGGCTGGGCCTGGAGCGGCGTCTTCTGGCGGCCGTCGACGCGCTCGGCGCGCCAGCTGGGGAAGTAGAAGCGCTTGACCGTCACGGTGGTCGGGGCCGGCAGGTCGAGGTCCATGGCCACGCTGCCGTCCGGGAAGCCGCTGGCGGCCAGCACCTTGCCGCCGCCGTCCGCCAACGCCACCAGCGGCGCGGCGGGGAAGGCGTTCAGCAGGTCGTGGTCGTCGAAGGCGGGATAGACGGCGTAGCCGGCGGGCAGGTGCTCGTTGGGCGCGCGGCCGGCGGCGATCAGGGTCTCGCCCCCCGGGTCGACGGGAATGGTGGTGACGGCGCGCAGGCCGGGCCAGGCCAGGACCAGCAGCCAACCCGCCAGCACGGCCGGGACCACCATCAGCGCCGCCAGGCGACGGGGGCGGCCGGACACGGCGGCCAGACAGACGGCGGCCACGGCGGCGGCCTCGCTGACCACGATGATGCGATAGGCGAACTGCACCTGCGACAGCGGCTGGACCTTCCACACCCAGGGCAGGGCGTGGAGGACGGTGGCCAGCACCGCCACCGCGCCGAACAGCATCGCCGGAACGGCCGTGCGGCGCCGCGGGGCGTCGATCGCCGCCAGCAGGGCGGCCAGGCCGGCCGCGCCGGCGCACCAGCTGGACAGGGCGATCTTGGTCATGAAGCCGCCGGCCGGCCAGCGGCTGAAGGCCAGCAGGCTCCAGCCGTCGGTGTCGCCGCCCCACAGCCAGACCAGCTGGGCGTCCTTCTGCATCAGCAGGGCCGGGCCCAGATAGACGGCCGCCAGGGCCAGGCCCAGCACGCCGCCGGCCAGGCAGCGCGCGGCGACGGCGATCCGGTCGGCCGGCGCGGCGGTCCACACCCGCCAGCCGACGACCGCCGGAATGATGATCAGTGTGACCAGCAGGGCGCTAGGCAGGTGCGACAGGATCAGGGCCGCGTAGCTCAGGGCCAGGAGCGCGATCCCCCGGCCGTGCGAGGCGGCGCGCTCCAGCCCCAGCAGCAGCCAGGGCAGGACGGCATAGGCGGTGACCTCGGCGAAGGCGCCCCGGAAGTAGAAGTCGATCGTGTGATAGGGCGCCAGCATGTAGGCGACCGCGCCGATCAGGGCCCAGCGGTCGCCGGCGCGGCCGCGCAGCCAGGCGAACATGCCGCCGCCCGAGGCCAGCAGCAGCAGGAAGTTCGCCCAGGCCGTCACCTGCAGGGCGTTCAGCTTGTGCAGGGTGACGAAGTCGACCGCGGCGGCCACGTAGAAGGCCATCGGCGGGTAGTAGTAGAACGACGGCGCGCCCAGGCCCTGGAAGGCGCCGGGCAGCCAGCGCGGCGGCAGGTCGCCCCGGCGCAGGGCCTCGATGAACTCGTGAACCCAGACGGTGTTGTAGACCACGCTGTCGCTGGGGCCCGCGCCCCGGACCAGGGTCGAGCCCACCAGCAGCAGAGCGGTCAGCAGCAGGGTGGCCAGGATGATGACCGGACGCGGCTGGCGGCCCGATGGGGCGTCGGTCGCGTGCTCGGATTCCGAAATCGTGGTCATGCCTGCTCCGCCGGATTCGAGCGGTTCGTGTGTCGGACGCGCGTGGAAAAGTCCAGCCGCAATCCCAGGCTGAAAAGTCAGGCCGAAACGAAAGAGGCCAGGGACAAGCCCTGGCCTCCGGATCGTTGCGGCGTCCGCGCCTAGCGACGGCGCTTGCGCTTGCCGGCCGCGCCCTTGGGGCGGGAGAAGCGGACGATCTTGCGCTCTTCGTTCTCCTGGCGGACCGCCGGGATCGAGCGCTTGGCCAGGCCGTACATCGAGGCCATCGGCGCGTCCTGAACCTCCGCGGTCTCGGTCTCGCCGAAGCCGTTGAAGCGGGTCGACATGGCCACGCCATAGGCGCCCAGCATGCCGATCTCGATATAGTCGCCCTCGTCGACGCTTTCCGGCAGGTAGAACGGGCCGGGCATGTAGTCGACGCTGTCGCAGGTCGGGCCGTAGAAGCGGAAGGGCTTGAGGCCCTCTTCCACGACTTCGCCGTTCTTGCGGTACAGCTTGACCGGGAAGGGCCACTTCATGTGCGCGGCGTCGAACAGCGAGCCATACGACCCATCGTTCAGATACAGCGCGTCGCCCTTCTTCAGCTCGACCTTGACCAGCAGCGACGAGGCTTCGGCCACCAGGGCGCGGCCCGGCTCGCACCAGAGCTTGGTGCTCTCGTGGACCATCATCTCGGCGAAGCCGCGGTCGATGGCCGCCAGGTACTCGGAGAGATCCGGCGGAACCATGCCCGGATAGATCGACGGGAAGCCGCCGCCGACATCGACGACATCGGCCAGCACGCCGGCGCGGACCAGGGCGCGCGAGGCCTGGGCCATCGACGCCTGATAGGCGGTGGGCCGCATGCACTGGCTGCCGACGTGGAAGCTGAGGCCCATCAGGTCCTGGGTCGCGCGGCGCGCGGCCAGCAGCAGGCCCGGGGCGTTGTGCGGCTCGACGCCGAACTTGCCCGACAGGCTGTAGGCCGCGCCCTCGGCCTGCACGCCCATGCGGACGATCAGGTTGAGGTCCTTGGCCTGGCCGGTGGCGTCCAGGATCTTGGCCAGCTCTTCGTGGGTGTCGAACGAGAAGGTCTTCACGCCGTGGTCGAAATAGGCGGCCGAGATGGCCACCCGGCTCTTGACCGGATGCATGAAGGCCATGCGCGAGCCCGGGGCCTCGTTGGCCACGAGTTCGATCTCGTTCAGCGACGCGACGTCGAACGACCGCACGCCGGACTGAGCCAGCTCGCGGATCACCCACGGCGAAGGGTTGGCCTTCACCGCGTAAAAGACGTCGCCTTTAAATTCGGACTGGAACCAGCGCGCCGCTACCGACACCGCGTTCGGTCGCACGAGTGCGACAGGACGTTCCGGTGACCGCTCACGGACCAGGTCCAGGGGAGTATGGTACGTGTGCAATTCACGTAGACCCCTGCAGAAGTTAAACCCAGGCCGGCGTTAGCAGCGCTTATGAGGACTTCGGGTCCGCCGGAGCGAGCGAAATAGGGGCAATGGTCGGGGATGTAAAGTCCCTTTTGCGGCCCCGTTTCGGGACGGATTGATCCACGGGCCGTCACAAATCCATTGCTTACCTGCCCCAAACCGGAGAACGCATTTCCCAAGCACCGAAACCACGTTAAGGATTCGCCCCGACCATGACGTCGGACCCTGTTCTCTCGATCCGCGCCGCCTCCAAGACCTTCGGGTCTCGCCGCGCGCTGGACACCGTCTCCCTCGACGTCATTCGGGGCGAGATGATCGCGCTTATCGGGCCTTCGGGCTCGGGGAAATCCACGCTCCTTCGCTCCATCGACGGCCTGCAGACCATCGATGCCCCTAGAGAAGGCGAAGAGGGCGGCCAGATCGAGGCTTTCGGCGGTCCGGTGCAGGCCAAGGGCCGCGTGTCGGGCGAGGTGCGCAAGGCGCGCATCCGCATCGGCTTCATCGCCCAGCAGTTCAACCTGGTCGGCCGCCTGTCGCTGTTCAGCAACGTGGCGCTGGGCTCGCTGGGGCGCATCCCGTTCCTCCAGGGCCTGTTCGGCGCCTGGCCGCGCGAGACTCGCGAGGCGGCGATGGCCGCGCTCGCCCGCGTCGGCGTGGCCGACTACGCCGGTCAGCGCGCCAACACCCTGTCGGGCGGCCAGCAGCAGCGCGGCGCCATCGCCCGGGCGCTGGTCCAGAAGGCCAAGATCATTCTCGCCGACGAGCCGGTCGCCTCGCTGGATCCCGTCTCGGCGCGCAAGGTCATGGAGATCCTGCGTGATCTCAATCAAAGCGACGGCCTGACCGTTGTCGTCACCCTGCACCAGGTGGACTACGCCCTGCGCTACTGCGACCGGGTCGTGGCCCTGAAGGCCGGCCAGAAGGTCTATGACGGCCCGGCCTCCGGCCTGAAGCGTGAAAAACTCATCGATATCTACGGCCCGGAATTCGAGGACGTATTCTGGGAAGGAGCTCCCCAATGATCAGCCGCCGCTCGGCTCTCGTGATCGCCGCCGGTTTCTCGGCCCTGGCCCTGGCCTCGTGCGGCCAGAAGTCCGACACTCCGGCCGCCAAGGACACGATCACCTTCTCGATCCTGTCGACCGAGTCCGCCCAGAACATGGAAGGCTACTGGAAGCCGATCCTGGCCGACATGGAGAAGCAGACCGGCCTCAAGGTGAAGCCGTTCTTCTCGTCCAACTACTCGTCGCTGATCGTGGCCATGGGCGCCAAGCAGACGGATGTGGGCTGGTTCTCGAACCAGTCGGGCCTGGAAGCCGTGCGCCGCTCGAACGGCGAGGTCTTCGCCCGCACGTTCGATCCGTCGGGCACCGACGGCTACAAGTCGGTGATCATCGTCCCGGCCGCCAGCAAGATCCAGACGATCCAGGACCTGCTGAAGTGCGACAAGTCGCTGAACTTCGGCATCGGCGACAAGAAGTCGACCTCGGGCACTCTGGCGCCGATGACCTATGTGTTCATCCCGGCCAACAAGAAGCCCGAGGAGTGCTTCAAGACCGTGATCAGCGCCAACCACCAGGCCAACCTGTTCGCGGTGGCCAACGGCAAGCTGGACGCGGCGACCAACAACTCGACCGCCATCAATCTCTCCAGGGCGCGCGGCGAGGGCGTCACCGACCGGATCCGCGTGATCTGGGAATCGCCGACCCTGCCGGAAGACCCGATCGTCTGGCGCAAGGATCTCGATCCGGTCGTGAAGGAAAAGCTGCGCCAGTTCTTCCTGACCTACGCCCAGGGCGACACGCCGGCCGCCCAGCAGCAGCGCGGCTATCTGAAGAAGCTGTCGATCGGCGGGTTCAAGCCGGCGGATGACACCCACCTGCTGGTGGTGCGCGAAATGGAAGCCACCGAGCAGCTGGGCCTGGCCCGCGAGTCCGGCGACCAGGCCAAGATCGCCGCGGCCCAGAAGACGCTGGAGGGCGTCAAGGCCGAACGCGTCGCGGCCGAGGGCAAGGCGGGCCTCGCCGCGACGCCGGCCAACTGAGGTCCTCGATGAGCGACGCCGCTATCAGCGCGCCCCATCCGAGTGCAGGCGGCATCCCGGCGCCGCCCAAGCGCTCGGCCTCGGCCATGGCCTTCGACACCCTGCTATGGGGCGGGGTGATCCTGCTGCTGATCGTCAGCTTCAAGCCGGCCGAGATCGACAAGTTCCCGCAGCTGTTCACCGACACCGAGCGGACCAGCGCCTTCGCCAAGCTGTTCTTCAAGCCGTTCACCGATCCCAAGCTCTTCATGTCGATGGAGTGGGGCCTGTTCATCGGCAAGATGTGGCAGACCATCCAGATGGCGCTGTGGGGCACGGCCCTGGCGATCGTCGCGGCCATCCCGCTGGGCCTGCTGGGCGCGCGCAACATCGCCCCGGTCTGGATCCAGCAGCCGGTTCGTCGCCTGCTGGACCTGATCCGCTCGATCCCCGACCTGGTCGTGGCCCTGATCTTCATCACCGCCGTGGGCCTGGGGCCGTTCGCCGGCGTGATGTCGATCATGTTCAACACCGGCGGCGTGCTGGCCAAGCTGTTCGCCGAGGCCGTCGAGTCGATCGACAAGGCCCCGGTCGAGGGCGTGCGCGCCACGGGCGCGGTGAAGCTGCAGGAGATCGTCTGGGGCGTGATCCCTCAGGTGGCGCCGCTGTGGACCAGCTATGCCCTGTACCGCTTTGAATCGAGCGCCCGCGCGGCCACCGTGCTGGGCATCATCGGCGCGGGCGGCATCGGCCAGATCCTGTTCGACTCGATCAACGCCTTCCAGTTCGACCAGACCGGCTGCATCGTGCTGGTCATCGTCGTGGCGGTGTCGATCATCGACCTGCTGTCGCAAGTGATCCGTACGCGGCTGCTGTAGAGCCTGTCCTGCTTCAAGGAACCCGCCAAGAAATCGGCGGGCGCGCCGTTCACCAACCAGTGGAACGCCTGGTCCAGAACGTCGCCGTGAAGAGCGACAGCAGCTTCATCGTCAACGGCGCCCTGACCCTGGCCGACATCACGAAGGGCGGCTCAGCGACGAGCCGCCCTTCCGAACGCCCCGAAGAAGCAGGCCGGATCCGGCTTTTCAGGCCGCGCCCGCTTCGTTGGTGGACGGATCTTCCTCTTTGTTCCCGTGATTTCGCCATGTTGCTGAGGTGACACAGTTTAACAATTGAACAACAGTTGTTGCGTCTCTGTCACAAATTGGCGGCGGAACTGTCATGTGGCCCCGGTAAGCCCGCGATTGTCCTGATCCCGTCCTTCATCGGGCGAGAGAGCAAGGGCACTTCAAGGGGAAAATCACAATGAGCATCAAGACCTCGCTGGTCGCCGGTTCGGCGCTGGGCGTCGCGCTTGCTCTGAGCCCGGGCGTCGCGGCCCAAGCCCAGGATATGGCTTACAAGTGGAGCGGCGCTCCGCAATTCTCGAACGACGACACGATGTTCAAGTTTCGCGGTCGCATCCTGCTCGACTACGTCAACCAGGACGTCAGCCGTGATGGCCCCGGCGGCGACTACAAGACCAGCAACTGGCGCGGTCGTCAGGTGTTCCTGGGCGTCGAAGGCAAGCTGAACAACTACTTCGCCTACAAGGCCGAAGGCGGCTGGGTGAACGGCGGCGCGGCCTCGTGGGACGACGTCGTCATCGAGTACAAGCCGAGCGAACAAGTTTCGCTGCTGTTCGGCAACATCAAGGCCGCCGGTCTCGAAAACCTGACCTCGACCCGCTTCACCACCTTCATGGACCGTGGTCCCTACGGTGACTTCGGCGTCGACAGCTACCTGCTCAGCGCGGTCGCCAAGTACCAGGGCTTCAACTATTCGGCCACGTTCGCCGTCCAAGGCAACAGCATCAATTCCAGCGACGTCGCGATCGCCGGCGCCGACAGCAAGGAGCGCTTCGGCCTGACGGCGCGCGGTCACTTCGCCCCGATCAACACCGACACCGACAAGCTGCACGTCGCCCTGTCGTATCGCTACCGCAACCGCGGCGACGAGAACGCCTTCGCCTACACCGGCCGCACGACGACCGCCTACAGCAACGGCGCCACGTTCTACACCACGGGCGGCATCGGCAACCGGGACAAGACCCTGGCCGTCGAGGGCATGTACATCCACGGTCCGTTCTCGGTCCAGGGCGAGTATTCGAACATCGACGTCACCCGCGTGGGCGGCGCCGCGGTCGGCAAGGATCCGAAGGTGAAGGTGGGCTACGCCTTCGTCAGCTTCTGGCCGACCGGTGAGATGCGCAACTACGACGCCGCCGCCGGTGAAGTGAAGCGTCCGAAGATCCTGAACCCGGTCACGGCCGGCGGCACGGGCGGCCTGGAACTGGCCGTGCGCTACGACTACGCCGACCTGGGCGACGCCTACGACACCCTGAACGTCAAGCCGGCCGTGTCGCAAGCCGGCAAGTACACGGGCTGGACCCTGGGCGTGAACTACTACCCGGTCTCGTACGTCCGCTTCCAGGCCAACTACACCGACGGCAAGTCGGACAACATCGGCCTGAACCAGGACTACGACGTGAAGCAGTTCCAGCTGCGCGCTCAGCTGGACTTCTAAGACCGACCTGTTCGCGGGCGGATCCTCCCGGGTCCGCCCGATCTCCTTGCTTCATTCCTTTAGGAACTGACCATGAAGAAGCTCCTGTCCTGCGCGGCCGCCGCCGTCGCCCTGTCGGGTCTGGCCGCCGCCCCCGCCCACGCCGCCCGCGACTATGTGTGGGCCGCCGGTTCGTCGACCGTGTTCCCGTTCGCCACCCGCGCCGCCGAGAACTACGCCAAGAAGTCGGGCAAGAAGGCTCCGAAGATCGAAAGCCTCGGCACCGGCGGCGGCATCAAGCTGTTCTGCTCGGGCAATGGTGAAGGCTTCCCGGACATCGCCAACGCCTCGCGTCCGATGAAGAAGGCCGAGTTCGACGCCTGCGCCGCCAAGGGCGTCAAGGACATCATCGCGATCAAGATCGGCTTCGACGGCATCGTCGTCGCCACCGACAAGGATGGCGCCGACTACAACTTCAAGACCGAGAACCTCTACATGGGTCTCTCGAAGCTCGTCTATAAGAACGGCCAGTTCATCCCGAACCCGAACAAGAACTGGGATGACGTGGCCGGTGGCCTGCCGGGCAACCGCATCCAGGTGTACGGCCCGCCGCCGACCTCGGGCACCCGCGACGCCTTCGTCGAACTGGCCATCGAGGCCGGCGCCCGCAAGTATCCGACCCTGGACGCGATCCGCTCGGACAACGAGAAGAAGTTCAAGGCCCAGGTCGACCCGCTGCGTAACGACGGCTGGATCGACGCCGGCGAGAACGACAACGCCATCGTCGGCACCCTGACCAAGACCCCGGGCTCGCTGGGCGTCTTCGGCTGGTCGTACCTCGAAGAGAACATGGACAAGATCAAGGGTGCCAGCGTCAACGGCGTGCGTCCCTCGGCTCAGACCATCTCGGACGGCTCGTACCCGCTGTCGCGCACCCTCTTCATCTACGTGAAGAAGGCCAACATCGGCGTCACCCCGGGCCTGGAAGACTTCCTGAAGGAGTTCACCTCGGACGCCGCGACGGGCCGTGGCGGCTATCTGCAAGGCCGTGGTCTGATCCCGCTGCCTCCGGGCCAGCACGATGCCCAGAAGGCCGTCGTGGCCAACAAGACCACGATGAACCGTCCGGCTTCGTAAGCGGGCAGTTGGTCACTTAGACCGAGCTAGACGCCGCGGCTCTATGGGCCGCGGCGTTTTTCTTTGTATAGTGGACCGCGCCGGGCCTCCCCATGCCCGCGCCGCGGTCGCCGTCCGGGCCCGCGTCCTTGACCCTGCAGGGCCATGATCCTCGTCGCGCTCGCCGTCGTCTTCCTCCTCGTTCTGTTGAACGGGGTCTTTTCCATGTCCGAACTGGCCGTCGTCTCGGCCCGCAAGGCGCGTCTGCAAGGCTTCGCCGAGCGGGGGGATCGGGGCGCGAAGCTGGCCCTGGAGATGGCCGAGCACCCCACGCGGTTCCTGTCGGCGGTCCAGGTCGGCATCACCCTGATCGGCATCTTCGCCGGCGCCTACGGCCAGGCCACCATCGCCAGCGCGCTGGACCACTGGCTGGAAGGCTTCCCGCCGATCGCCAAATATTCAGAAGGCTTGGCCACCACGGTCGTGGTCATCGGCCTGACCTATGTGTCGGTGATCCTGGGCGAACTGGTGCCCAAGCGCCTGGCCCTGATGTTCCCGGACGTGATCGCCCGCCGCATGTCGCCGTTCCTGGCCATCGTGGCCATGGTGCTGCGCCCGTTCGTGACCCTGCTGACCGTGTCCACGGCCGCCGTGCTGAAGCTGATGGGCGTGCGCGACGAGCGCAACAACGGCGTCACCACCGAGGAGATGGAAGCCGTCCTGGCCGAGGGCGCCGACGCCGGCCTGATCGAGCCCGAGGAGCGGGCGATGATCAATGAGGTGCTGCGCCTGGGCGACCGCCCCGTCCGCGTGGCCATGACCCCGCGCCGCGACCTGTTCTGGGTGTCGCTGGCCGACAGCCCCGAGCAGGTGCTGACCGAGATTCGCGCCAGCGCCCACTCGCGCATCCTGGTGGCCACCGACGACGATCTCGACGGCGGGGTCGGCGTGGTGCTGAAGAAGGACCTGCTGGACGCCTGCCTGTCGAACGAACCCCTCGACCTCAAGGCCCACGTCCAGCAGCCGATCGCCATCCCGGAGACCATGTCGCTGCTCAAGGCCCTGGCGGTCTTCAAACAGACCAGCCTGCATATGGCCCTGGTCGTCGACGAGTTCGGCTCGCTGCAGGGCGCGATCACGCCCCTGGACCTGCTGGAAATGATCGCCGGCGACTTCCCCGAGGACCACGAGGACGACGAGAAACGCTTCATCCGTCGCGAGGACGGCAGCTGGCTGATCGACGCCCGTCTCGACATCCAGGAGCTGAACGATCACCTGGGCGAGAACTTCGAGGCCGAGGGCGGCTACCACACCGTGGCCGGCCTGATCCTCGACCGCCTGGGCCGCCTGCCGGTCGAGGGCGAACATCTCGAACTCGGCGCCTTCGACCTGGAGATCGTCGACATGGACGGCTCGCGGATCGACAAGGTCATCCTCAAGCACACCAAGCGCAAGAAGGACGGGCTGGAGGGGTAGGTCGGCCGACCGACCGTTTCCCCGGAGTTACCTATGCTTTTCCGTCACGCCATCGCCTTGGCCGCCGCTCTCGTCGCTTTCGCCTTTTCCGCGCCGGCCGGCGCCGCCGAGTACGGGTTCAAGGACCTCCTGCGCGAGCCGGGCGCGCCGCGCGCCGGGGCGACGGATCCGGACGTCATCATCGTGATGTACGCCGACTACAACTGCGGCTACTGCAAGCGCATGGAGCCGGTGCTGGCCAACGCCCTGAAGGCGGACCGGCGCCTGGCCGTGGTCCACAAGGAATGGCCGATCTTCGGCGACGTGTCCGAGCACGCGGCGCGCGTGGCGCTGGCGGCGACCTATCAAGGCCGGTACGACGCGGTGCATCGCGCCTTCATGCTCTCGCCCACGCGGCTGAGCGACAAGGGCATGGTCGACACCGTCGCCAAGCAGGCCGGCGTCGACTGGGCCAGGCTCGCGAATGACCTGAAGGCCCACGGCCGCGATATCGACGCCATCCTCGCGCGCAATGAACGCGAGGCCGCCCTGCTGACGCTGCAAGGCACGCCGGGCCTGGTGATAAACGGCTACCTGATCCGGGGCGCCCTGTCGGAGGAACAGTTGAAGGACCTGCTCCAGAAGATCCGCGCGGCACAGCCGCGCCCCGCGGGCTAGGAGCCCGACGATCCCGATCCTGCCTGATCCCCTCAAGCTCCTCCTCCCCGCCCTGATCCCGTCGTGGAACTTCTTCGACGTGATCGCGCCGGCGCCGCGCGTCGAATACGCCCTGCTGGCCTCGCCCGGTGATGCGACCGGCGTCTGGCGCGCGTTCCGGCCCCGGCCCGAGCACGTGTCGCTGGCGACCATGGTCAAGCGCCTGGTCTGGAATCCGCGCTGGAACCAGACCCTGTTCGTGATGAGCTGCGCCGAGCGACTGGCCGAGGACCGCACGCCGGCCCATAGCGAGGCCGAACTGTTCAAGCGCATCGCCGCCGACCTGGCCGTCGAGCCCCAGGATCCCGCGCGGCCGTGGCTGTGCTTTCGCCTGGTCTTCGTCAGCCGCGAGGGCGAGGCGCTGACCGAGGAGGTGATGGTCCAGCCCGCGCCTCGGCTGCTCAAGGACATCGACGTCCGATGAGCCTGGAGACCGCCGTCCGCCTGACCGAGATCCTGCTGGCGCTGGCCCTGATCCAGCAGAGCCTTGAGCACCTGCGCGGCCTGCCCGGCGAGCGGCCGCTGTTCGCCATCCGGATCCTGCTCTGCGTCTTCGTGGCCGGCGGGATCGCCGCGCCCTGGCCGCTGGTCGGGCTGGCGTTGGTGTCGCTGCTCATCCTCGAGCGCTTCCAGGGCCCCTATAACGGCGGCAGCGACCGCATGGGCCTCCTGGCGCTGTGGTGCCTGGTCCTGACCCGCCTGCTGCCCACGCCGGCCCTCAAGGACCTGTCGTTCGGCTATCTCGGGGCGCAGCTGATGCTCAGCTATTTCATCTCGGGCGGGGTCAAGATCGTCAATCCCGACTGGCGCTCGGGCCGGGCGCTGCGCGACGTTTTTCAGTTTTCCGCCTATCCAGTCTCCCAGAATCTGCGCCGCTTCGCCGAGCGGCCCCAGTTGCTGCGGGTCATGTCCTGGGCGGTGATGGGCTTCGAGCTGGCCTTCCCGCTGACCCTGCTGTGGAAGCCCGCCCTGATCGCCGGCCTGGCGATCGCGGCGACCTTCCACCTGGCCAATGCCTGCCTGTTCGGCCTCAACCGGTTCTTCTGGACCTGGCTGGCGACCTATCCGGCCATCCTGTGGCTGCAGGGACGGCTGCTCTAGGCGGCCGTCTTCTTGCGCAACCGCGCCAGGCGCCGCAGCCGCCGCCAGAAGCGGGTCTTCTCCGGCTCCGGATAAGGCTGCAGGTTGCGGAAGAACTCCTCGGCGCACGAGCGCCACGAGAACTTCTCGGCGAACTTGCGGACCACCGCGCGGTCCAGGTCCAGGCAGGCCAGGCAGGCTTCCTTGAGGCCGTCGGTCTGGCCGGGCGCCAGCACGCCGGCGTTGGAGCCGGGGATGATGTCGACCGGGCCCGGGGCCGAGAAGGCCGCCACCGGCACGCCGGCGGCCATGGCCTCCAGGATCACCAGGCCGAAGGTGTCGGTCAGGGACGGGAAGCAGAACACGTCCGCCCCGCCGAAATAGCGGGCTAGCTCGTCGCCGAACTTGGCGCCCAGGAACTTCACCTCGGGATATTTCTCGGCCAGCTCCTCGCGCTGCGGGCCGTCGCCGATGACGACCTTGGTGCCCGGCAGGTCCAGGCTGGCGAAGGCCTCGATGTTCTTCTCGACGGCCACCCGGCCGACATTGAGGAAGATCGGGCGCGGCAGGCCCTCGAACGGGTCGGGATCGCCCTCGACGCGCGGCTTGAAGATGTCGGTGTCCACCCCGCGCGACCAGGGCGACAGGTTGCGGAAGCCGTGCTTGGCCAGCTCGTCGCGCATGGTCGGGGTGGCCACCATCAGGCGGCCCGACGGCTTGTGGAACCAGCGCATGTAGGTGTAGCCGGCCGCCAGCGGCAGCGGCAGGCGGGCCGAGACATATTCCGGGAACTTGGTGTGATAGCTGGTCGTGAACGGCAGCTTCCACTCCAGGCAGATGCGGCGCGCGGCCAGGCCGATCGGACCCTCGGTGGCGATGTGGATCGCCTCGGGCTCGAACTGCTTGAAGCGCTCCTGCACCGGCTCGTAGGCGCCGATCGCCAGCTTGATCTCGGGATAGGTCGGCAGCGGGAAGGTCGGGAACTGTTCGGGGCTGACGACATCGACCTCGTGGCCCATGGCGCGCAGTTCCTCGACCACCCGGGTCAGGGTCCGGACCACCCCGTTGACTTGAGGCTCCCAAGCGTCGGTCGCAAGCAGAATTCGCATCAGGCGGCGGCGGGCTCCGGCAACGGCTCGTCGGCGGCTTCAGCGGCTTGAGGCGCGATCGAACGGGCGCGGTCGATCACCGACCACGAGCGCAGCTTGGCCCATTCCAGGATCTCGAGATGGCCGTCGGCGTGCTCGGCCAGGGCCGTGCAGCTTTCGACCCAGTCGCCGTCGTTGATGTAGCGGACGCCGTCGATGTCGCGCATCTCGGCCTTGTGGATGTGACCACAGATCACGCCGTCCACCCCCCGACGTCGCGCTTCGTCGGCCACGGCGGCCTCGAAGTTCTCGATGAACTGCAACGCGTTCTTCACCTTGACCTTCAGAAACGCCGACAGACTCCAATAGCCGAACCCCAGGCGACGCCGCAGGCGATTCACCAGAGTGTTCAGCATGAGGATGGTTCTATAGGACCAATCCCCGAGGAAGGCGAGCCACTTGGCGTGCTGGACGATGCCGTCGAACTCGTCGCCGTGGACAACCAGATAGCGTTTGCCGTCGGCGGCCTCGTGGATCACGTCGCGGGCCACGATCACCCCGCCGAAGTGGACGCCGCAGAAATCGCGGATCCGGTCGTCGTGATTGCCGGGGACGTAGATCACCTCCGTCCCCTTTCGCGCCATCCGCAGGATCTTCTGGACCACGTCGTTGTGGGCCTGGGGCCAGTACCAGCCGCTGCGCAGCTTCCAGCCGTCGATGATGTCGCCGACCAGATACAGCTTGTCGCACTCGACGTGGCGGATGAAGTCCAGCAGCAGCTCGGCCTGGCAGCCGCGCGTGCCCAGGTGCAGGTCGCTGATGAAGATGGAGCGGTAGCGGCGAACGGCGACGTCGGCGCTCATGGTCGAACCCCCGTGTGGCGCCGCGAGATCACTCCGTCCCCGGATCGGAAGATGGCGGCCAACGGCAGGCGATTAAGCTGATTGCATGTCGCTTTGATGAAATGGGGCCGCGGCGGATTTACCGCGCGTTAAGGCGCCGCGCCCTCGCGGCGGTCCGCCGTCTGCCCGCGAAATGCGCAGTTTCGACGTGATTGTCAAAATTCTGGACCGATAAGCAATCCCTTTCGCCGCTTGGGGTTGCCGGAGCGCGGCAAGCCTGTTGCGGTGCAGCATCGCGGCGACTAGATCACCGGCATGGACGCCGCCCGCCTCGCCAAGGACACGCCGAAATCCCAGAAGACCCGCGCGCGGATTCTGGACCAGGCGATGCGCCTGATCGCCGAGATCGGCTACCACGCCGCCACCAACCCGGTGATCGCCGACGCCGCCGGCCTGACGCGCGGGGCGATGCTCTATCACTTCCCCACCCGCGAGGCCCTGGTCGAGGCCGCCGTGGCCCACATCCAGGCCGAGCGCTCGACCCTATTCCGCGCCGCCGCCGAGAACCTGCCCGCCGGGGCCGACGTCACCGAGCACGCGATCGACAGCTACTGGGACCTGCTGCACAGCGTGCCGTTCCTGGCCTTCGGCGAGCTGGAGGACGCCGGCCGCACCGACCCGGCCATCCACGCCCTGCTGGCCCCCGCCCAGGCCGAGTTCGACCGCGCCCAGGCCGGCGACCACTTCCTGAAGATCCTCCACGCCGGCGCCGGCCCCCGCTTCCAGGCCAGCCGCGACCTGGCGCGCTTCATGCTGGAGGGCCTGGCGCGCACGACCCTGACCTACGACAAGGACGGCCGGAAAGAGCGCCTGCTGATGCTGATCAAGCGGGCCACGCACATGCTGAACCGCAAGGGCGATGTGCAGGATTTGTGGCCGGAGTAGGGGGGGGCTAGCCGACAGCTAGCCGCATTACTGGATGCAGCTCGCTTTTCGATAGACGCGCTTCGGGAGCGCCAGCGCGAACGCGGCGATAAAACTGTGGCGGCTGAAAAGCCCCGCCCTCGCGCATTTCGTTCAATGAGACCGGCTCCTTGAGTGCCTGAACATCACGAATGATGAGTGCTGCCCCGTGGGAGAGACCTGCGAAATAGGCGTCGAAGTCTTCCTTCTTAATCGCGGCGTGAGGACCGTAGCGACACCACAGTTCGGCGATCGGAGCTTCAACAACCTCATCGATGGTAAGCACTGCTACCACTTGGCCGACCGGGAGCGTCGAATAGAGCCAGGCCCTAGTGCCGCGACTAATCCGAGGGGCGCGTCGACGCAGCTCGACGCCTTTGACGCCAGCGAGGATTGACCGCGCATACCCCGGCGAAACGGAGAGCATGATCGGATCTTCATCGCGCATTGGGGGTTCCGGCATCAAGAATTTGCACCGCAGTTTCGAACTTCAACATGTGGCTTTTAACAAGCTTAGTTTTGTCGTCCATGCCGAAGGCCTCCATGCGTTTGAATGACACCGGATTCTCGAAGCGCATGATATTATCGAACCATACGGCAAGAACGGTCGCACCCTTAACAAGCTTATTTAGTTGAGCGCCGCGTACGACGGCTGCTCGAAGGAGAGCTTCTGGGGCGTGAGCCTTCGAAAGCACCTCGGCTTTTGATACCCGCGCCACAGCTATCGCCGTTCCGCTTCCTCCCTTCTTTCCCGATTCATAGAGAATGATGGGCCGCCCTCTTACGAGGTTGTGCTGATTGGCAACCGAAGCAAAGTAGACACGCCGAGATCTGAACGCGGCTTCCGGCCTTGGCAGTAACGCCAATTGAGCTCCGCCAACGAGATCCTCGGCCCAGACGCGCCTAATTGGCACAATGGCAACTGGACGATCTGGCAGTAGAAGCAGGCCCGGTGCCAACATCGATTCAAGGGCAGCCAGCGAGACAGTCGCATCTCTACCATCGAGCGCGATTGATATCTCTTGTTCGTCATTCTCGAATTTTGGACAATCGATTGGAAGAGTTATTCCAGTACTGTTCTCAACTCGACCACGCATGGCCGCCCATCGCGAGGGTATGATCACTGTTCCAATTGAGATTTTTCTTAGGGGACTATCAGCCCGCGATCCTGAGGCGAGAAAACCATTTGCTACGGCACCTTTTCGTACCACCGACTGACCACTGATGTGCGGCAGTTCAATGCGTGAAGGTCGAGATTGAACCGACGCGCGCACTGCGTGCTCTACTAGAAAATCAACGGCAGTTGGGGTCGCGGAATGGCGCGGGTCAGCGACGAGTAAGAGGCCTGCTTGATCGTTCGGCCCGACAGACGATCTGTAAGCTGCAAACGCTACGAGCGAGGTTGATTCTCTAGCGGCTATGTAGCGAAAGCGCTTGTCGGCTGCATCTCGGCGGCTGAAGGCGCCAATCGCTTCTTCTGACGCTCCATGAGCGATAAGAAACGCCCTCGTCTCGTTCGAGAGCATTTCTTCTTTGAATGAGAGGTCATGTTCGGCATGGCTGGTCCCCGGCAAATCTGAAAATGCGGGTGTCACCAGGGTAGCGAAGTCTTCGGTGGACCATACACTAAGTCTATAGTGTTCCAGAAGTGATGCATGTGCTCGTACAATCGCACGCTCACCGGTTATGAAGCCGACAGCGCCGACCAATATTGCTTCAGAAAGATGATTGAGATCCGACGTATCATTTTTTGAAAGCTTGCCGTCTCGGGTTTTCTCCGGAAAAACTATTTCTGATAAACGCGCTGCGAGACTTTCAATCTCCGCCTTTGATGGTCCCAGAACTGACGGTAGCTGCTTAGCAAAACTTAGGACTGGGTCATCTTTACCAATTGATGTTCGCTGTAGTTCCTTGATGAACTCCGTCGTGACGGCAAGACGTACCCCACTGTTGAACGCCGCAGCGAGAATTCTCTGGGCAGCTGGCGTCGCCCGCCGCTTGCGCGTCGCATCAAAGAATACATTCAAATCAAGAAGGTATAGCGGTTGGGAATCTGGTGTAGTATCTGTGTCGGAAATGAAGGTGTTTGAGGCCGGATGAAAATTAAATAGCGTGGGTGTTGCTAAGTCTTTAACTCTAATATTTATCTGGCGACTGCGTGCTCGTCCGCCGGGCTTTGTCCGTACAGTCTCAAAACCGTGATGCTGATAGATCTTGTTAGCGTCTAGATCGGCCGCGACGTTAGCTTTGATGGTCAAATAGCCAAGCGCTTCAGCAGTCTGAACAATGGAGCGCAGTAGGCGAGTGGAGAGTTTCTGACCTCTAAATTCTCTGGAAACGAAAAGCTGGACGACACGCGCGTGCGGGTAGGTGCCACTGACCCAGATATGTCCAGCATATTGTGGGCCATGTGTAGCATCATGGAGAGCGACAGTTATTTCGCCCTTATGGACCGCTTCTCTATATGCAGCAGCAGGCAGAAACCCTAGTGCCTCTTTGTCAGTGTCGGCTGCCGCTTGGATGTCGCGGATAAACTCCGCGACAACTGCGTTGTTGGTCACGATCCGAAAAGCCATGGCACCCCCTACGATATAGGATGCGTTAGAGGTGGGTGCAGTCAATCTTTGCCTGCAATCTCTGCTCGGCTCGCCTCGGCTAGCTGAGGAAATTATCCAATACGTCGCGACCCGACGCCCCGCGCCGGGAGCCCGCCTTAAATCTCTTGGAGGCTGCAGCGTGCAGGGCTGTCCAGGTCAGTCAAGGCTCGCCTCTGGCGACCGCGCGCGGCGACGCGGAGCGTCGGCCTTGAGTGACCTGGACAGCCCTGCGATCGTCTCGCCGTGAGATGTAAGGCGGGCGCTCTTCCGGGGCGGAAGGCGTCTTGGACGGGAAGAGGGCGCGCACCGGAAACCCTCTCTCATGGAGAGAGGGAGGGGCCCGCCGCGTAGCGGTGGGAGGGTGAGAGGTTTCACTGGTGGCCGGGGAAGCCTGGACCGTTCCGCCGCGCGTTTCGTCAGCGCCTTGTCCGGAGAGGGTGTAACCTCTCACCCTCCCACGCCGCGGGCGTGGGCCCCTCCCTCTCTCAAAGAGAGAGGGTTTCAAAATGCGCCCTCGCGGGGATTGAGGGCGCTGTATCCCCGGTGTTGGCGACATAGAACCCCACGAAATCAACAACTTCTCACTTTTTCGCGCCCCTGCGTCATCGGCGTTGAATCCGCCCCGATACTCAGAGCTGTCCCCGTCGCGGGGGAGGGCGTTTGGATCCGGCCCAATACGGCGGCGGGGGTAGGTTGAGCGGGGCCGCTGGCGGTTCCCGGCGGTGTCGTCAGGTCGTGCGGCTTACTCTTTAGGAGCGCGTACGGGTGACGGAGCCGTCCGGGGCCAAAGCCGACAGCGGAGCGACAGGGTGGTGATCGTACAAGCCGCCTATCGTGGATCGTCGGGGTCGAGACGGATGTAGCCGATCGACTTGGTCCGCGCCCGTCCGGGGGCTAGTGGGGTCCCGAGCTGAAAGACGCTCACGCCCCCCATCCTCACGGGCAAGAACAGCCTGGCGGAGCGGTCAAGCGAGCCGAAACGCAAACAAACCCTCACGGTCTCCGGGTTCGCCCGGCCGCTCCGTCGCCTCCCCACACGCCTTCAGCGGCCGCGCCGCGTGAAGCGGCGAAGCCGTGAGCCTAGCTCGGGCAGATCGGCAGCGCCGTCGTGAACTTGATCTGCTCCATGGCGAAGCTGGACGAGACGTCGGTCAGCGGGGCGGTGGCGATCAGGCGCTTGTAGAAGCGGTCATAGGCGGCGATGTCCTTGACCACGACCTTGAGCAGATAGTCGACCTCGCCGCTCATCCGGTAGAACTCGACGACCTCGGGCAGGGAACTGGCGCCGGCCGCGAACTGGGTCAGCCAGGCCTCGTCGTGGCGGCCGGTCTTGACCGCCACGAAGACGGTCAGGGCGAGGTCCAGGGCCGCGCGGTCCAGCAGGGCGACGCGGGCGGTGATGACGCCGGCGTCCTGCAGGCGCTTGATCCGCTTCCAGCACGGGGTCTGGCTCAGGCCGACCCGCTCGGCCAGCTCGGCGATGGCGACGGTGGCGTCCTCCTGCAGGATGGCCAGGAGGCGTCGGTCGACTTGATCGAGATCAATCATCTCGCGATCCCCTGTTTTGGAGAATGAAATTCTCCGTATCGTGGAACGGGTAACCTTTCAAACCATGTCTTTCTTCGAATCCTCGCCATCCTAGGTCGCCTCGGCACAGCAACGGGGCTCCCATGGACCTGTCCTTCACGCGTCATCCCAAGTCGGTCGGCGAAAGCTATGGCCAGCACATGGGTGTGGCCTGGAGCTTCGGCTTCACCCTGCTGGGCGCGGGCCTGGCCTGCCTCGTCCACGGTCTGCTGCCGTTCGCCTTCGAGCGCACCGGCAGCCAGACGGTGCGCCGGCTGAACGAGCGGCTGTCCAGCCGCTGCGCCAAGGCCGACGCGCATTTCGCGGCTCAAGCGCCGATCTCGGGCCAGATCTCCGGCGAGACCGTCCGCGGATGACGACCGCCGCCCTGCGCCTGAGCGCCGGCAAGCTGGGGCCCGGCCTGGTCGCCGGCCTGCTGCTGGCGATCCTGGCCAAGCTGCTGGCCACGAACCTGCACGCCCCGGCGCCGCTGGTCGCGGTGGTGCTGGGCATGATGCTCGGCGCCCTGGGCCTGCAGGCCCAGCTGGGCGCGGGGCTCGACGTCTTCGCCAAGCCCGGCCTGCGGCTCGGCGTGGCCATGATGGGCGCCCAGATCAGCTGGAGCGAGTTCGCCGCCCTGGGCGGTCCGGCCATCGTCGCCAGCGGCGCGGTGGTGCTGGGCGGGCTGGGCGTCGGGGCGCTGGCGGGGACCGCGCTGGGCCTGCCGTTCGCCGAGGCCCTGATCGCGGCCGCCGCCTGCTCGATCTGCGGGGCCTCGGCCGCTCTGGCGGCGTCACAGGCCGCGCCGGCCAGTCCGGCCAACCAGCGCACGACGGCGCTGGTCATCGTCGGCGTCAACCTGCTGTCGACCGTGGCCATGCTGGCCTATCCGCCGATCGCCCACGCCCTGGGCCTGAGCGCCCACCAGTCGGGCGTGTTCTTCGGCCTCTCGATCCACGACGTCGCCCAGGTGGCCGGCGCCGGGGCTTCGGTTTCGCCCGAGACGGCCAGCACCGCCGCCCTGGCCAAGCTGGCCCGCATCGTCTGGCTGGGCCCGGCGGTCATCCTGATCGGCCTGATGCTGACCCGCACCCGGGAAGGCGGCGTGGTCGGCGGTCTCAAGGCGCCGCCGCTTTTTGTTTTAGGCTTCGCGGCTCTTGCCGCCTGCCGGGGCCTGGGCCTGATCCCGCCCGCCCTGGTCACGACCATGGCGGCCTGCTCCGGCTTCCTGCTGCTGGCCGGCGTCGGGGCCATTTCGGCCAAGCTGGGGCCCAAGGCCTTGCTGGAGGTCGAGCCGAAGCTGGCGGTCATGCTGGCGACGGTCACCGTCGCCGTCGCCGTCCTGGCCTACGCCCTGACGAGAATATTCTTCTAAAGATCAGGCCTTGGCGGAGCACGAAACCCGCTCCATGGTCCCGGCCAAGAGTCGGAGGGACCTGATTTTGAGCATCTGGACGCGTCGCAAGGCGATCGACACCATCACCGCGGGCCACGCGGACAGCCATCAGCTGAAGAAGACCCTCAGCTGGTACCACCTGGTCGCTCTGGGCGTCGGGGCCATCGTCGGCACCGGCATCTACACCCTGACCGGTGTCGGCGCGGGCCTGGCCGGGCCGGGCGTGATCCTGTCGTTCCTGATCGCCGGGGCGGTCTGCGCCTGCGCCGCGCTGTGCTACGCCGAGCTGTCGACCCTGATGCCGGCGGCGGGCAGCGCCTACACCTACAGCTACGCGGCCATGGGCGAGCCGGTCGCCTGGTTCGTCGGCTGGAGCCTGATCCTCGAATACACCCTGGTCTGCGCGGCGGTCGCCGTCGGCTGGTCGGCCCACGCCCATGGCCTGTTCAAGATGGCGGGCTTTCCCGACTACCTGCTGGCCGGACCGCACGCCGGCGGCGTCGTCAACCTGCCGGCCGTGATCATCTCGATGGCGGTGGCGGGCCTGCTGGCCCTGGGCACCCGCGAGAGCGCCACGGTCAACATGGTCCTGGTCTTCGTGAAGATCATCGCTCTGGTCATCTTCGTGGTCCTGTGCCTGCCGGCCTTCGACGCCAGCCACTTCACCCCGTTCATGCCCAACGGCTTCTCGGCCCATGTGCCCGCCGGGGCCGCGCCGGACTCGGCCAAGATTGGCGTCATGGCCGCCGCCAGCCTGATCTTCTTCGCCTTCTACGGCTTCGACGCGGTCTCGACCGCCGCCGAGGAGACCAAGAACCCCAAGCGCGACCTGACCATCGGCATCGTCGGCTCGATGGCCGCGTGCACGGCCATCTACATGATCGTCGCCGCCGCCTCGATCGGCGCGTCGCGCACCGAGATCTTCTCCAAGAGCGAGGCGCCGCTGGTCTTCATCCTGGAGAGCCTGCAGCACGGCAAGATGGCCCAGCTGGTGGCCCTGGCCGCCGTCGTGGCCCTGCCGACCGTGATCCTGGCCTTCATGTACGGCCAGAGCCGGATCTTCTTCGTCATGGCCCGCGACGGCCTGCTGCCGCGCGCCCTGTCGAAGGTCAACGCCAAGACCGGCACGCCGGTGGTCATGACCCTGCTGACCGGCGCCCTGTCGGCGGTGCTGTCGGGCTTCCTGTCGCTGAAGGACATCGCCGAGCTGGCCAATGCCGGCACCCTGGCGGCGTTCATCGCCGTGGGCCTGTCGGTGATCGTGCTGCGCCGTCGCGAGCCGAACCGCCCGCGCGTGTTCTCGACCCCGGCCTGGCAGATCGTGGCCCCGGCCGGCATCCTGGGGTGCCTCTATCTGTTCTACAGCCTGCCGGCCAAGACCCAGATCTACTTCCTGTTCGCCCACATCATCGGGGCGGTGGTCTACTTGGCCTACGGCATGCGCAAGAGCGTGCTGGCCCAGGCTGAAAAGGCCGCGCGGTAAGGGATTTCCAATCTCGAGGGCCATCGCTACAGTCCGCGTCAAAACAAGCGTTTGACGCATGGGAGAGAAGCGCATGGCCCTCGATCTGGAAACCCGCGAGCAGCTGATCGAGACGGTGGCTCGCTTCGTGGCCGAGCGCCTGCGCCCGATCGAGGCCAAGGTCGCCGAGGACGACGCGGTGCCCGCCGACGTCGTCGAGGAAATGAAGGGCCTGGGTCTCTTCGGCCTGTCGATCCCCGAAGAATTCGGCGGCCTAGGCCTCAACATGGAGGAAGAGGCGCTGGTGGCCGTCGAGCTGGGCCGCGCCTCGCCGGCGTTCCGCTCGGTGTTCGGCACCAATGTCGGCATCGGCAGCCAGGGCCTGGTGATGTTCGGAACCGACGACCAGAAGGCCAAGTGGCTGCCGGGCATCGCGTCGGGCGAGATCATCACCTCCTTCGCCTTGACCGAGCCGGAAGCCGGCTCCGACAGCGCCGCGGTGCAGACCCGCGCCACGCTGGACGGCGACGGCTACGTCCTGAACGGCGCCAAGCGCTACATCACCAACGCCGGCAAGGCCTCGCTGTTCACGGTGATGGCCCGCACCAATCCCGACGTGAAGGGCGGGGGCGGGGTTTCGGCCTTCCTGGTTCCGCGCGACTTGCCAGGCCTTTCGGTCAGCAAGCCCGAGAAGAAGATGGGCCAGCAGGGCGCGCACATTCACGACGTCACTTTCGACAACGTCCGCGTCCCGGCCTGGAACCGGCTCGGCGAGGAAGGCGAGGGCTTCAAGGTCGCCATGCAGGTGCTGGACCGCGGCCGCCTGCACATCGCCGCCGTCTGCGTGGGCGTGGCCGAGCGGCTGATCGCCGACTGCGTGGCCTATGCCAGCGAGCGCAAGCAGTTCGGCCAGCCGATCGCCAGCTTCCAGCTGATCCAGGCGATGATCGCCGACAGCAAGACCGAAGCCCTGGCGGCCCGGGCCCTGGTCCTCGAGACGGCCCGCAAGCGCGACACCGGCGTCGGCGTCACCCTGGAGGCGGCGGCCTCGAAACTCTTCGCCTCGGAGATGGTCGGCCGGGTGGCCGACCGGGCCGTGCAGGTGTTCGGCGGCGCGGGCTATGTCGCCGACTACGGAATCGAACGGCTGTACCGCGACGTCCGGATCTTCCGCATCTACGAGGGCACCAGCCAGATCCAGCAGTTGGTCATCGCCCGCGAGACCTTGAAGCGCGGCGGGTAGGGCTGCGGCGGGATGTCGCGCCTGATTTTTGGTAGAGCCGTGGCGCCACGCCGCGGGGAGGCGGCTTTTTCCAGTGCACGCAAATGTCTTTGAAGGCGCTGCTACTCAAAGGTGTGTTCACGACCTTTGAGTGTCGTGCGTCATCCTGCCGCTTCGCATACGGAGAATATTTAAGCCGGCATTAAGTATACTGGACGAGGTTGTCTCCGGATTACGAAACGGGGACGACCATGAGCCAAGATCACGCGATCAGCGAACGAGCGGCGTTCATGGGTCTGGACGATAGGGCGCGGGCCTCCCTCCGCGCGCTTCAGCCCGTCGTCCGCGCCAATATCGGCCCCGCCCTGGACGCCTTCTACGCCAATGTCCGCGCGACGCCCGAGACCCGCAAGTTCTTCGGCGACGAGGGCCACATTCAGTCCGCCTCGAGCCGCCAGCAGGCGCACTGGGACGTGATCGCACGGGCCGAGTTCGATGACACCTACGTCAAGGCCGTGCGCGCTATCGGCCAGACCCACGCCCGCATCGGCCTGGAGCCGCGCTGGTACATCGGCGGTTACGCGGTGGTCAGCGAGCATCTGATCCGCGCCACGATCAACGACCAGTGGCCCAAGGGCTTCATGGCCAAGGGCGACCCGACAAAGGCCGGCGACGCGGTGAGCGCGCTGATGAAGGCGGTCATGCTGGACATGGATTTCGCCATCTCGATCTATCTGGAGACCATCGAGGCCGAGCGCCAGCGCCTGGAGGCGGTGCGCCTGGCCAACGAGGCCAGCCAGAACGCGGTGGTCCAGGCGCTGGGCGACGCGCTCGACCGCCTGGCTCAGGGCGACCTGGTCGGCCGCCTGTCGGCCGAGGTAGCGCCGGAGTTCCAGAAGCTGAAGGACGACTTCAACAACGCCGTCGGCATCCTGGAGCGGGCGATGAGCCGCGTGGCCGACGCCACCGACGGAATCCGCTCGGGCGCCGACGAGATCGGCGAAGCCGCTGACGACCTGTCGCGGCGCACCGAACAACAGGCCGCCAGCCTGGAAGAGACGGCGGCGGCTCTGGACGAGATCACCTCGACCGTCCGTCGCTCGGCGGCCGGCGCCAAGCAGGCGCAGGACGTGGTGATCGGCGCCAAGGCCGAGGCCGAGAAGTCCGGCATCGTCGTCGACCAGGCCGTGGCCGCCATGGGCGAGATCGAAACCAGCTCGCGCTCGATCGGCAACATCATCGGGGTGATCGACGAGATCGCCTTCCAGACCAACCTGTTGGCGCTCAACGCCGGAGTCGAGGCGGCGCGCGCGGGCGAGGCCGGTCGCGGCTTCGCCGTCGTGGCGCAGGAGGTCCGCGCCTTGGCCCAGCGATCCGCCGACGCGGCCAAGGAGATCAAGACCTTGATCGCCAGCTCGACCGCCCAGGTCGATCGCGGCGTGGGTCTGGTCGGCCAGACGGGCGAGGCCCTTCGCGGCATCGTCGACAAGGTGGCCGAAATCGACGCCCTGATCGTGGAGATCGCCAGCTCGGCCCAGGAGCAGGCTCAGGGGCTTAACGAGGTGAACACGGCCGTCAATCAGATGGACCAGGTCACTCAGCAGAACGCCGCCATGGTGGAGCAGACGACGGCCGCGACCCATTCCCTCAAGGGTCAGACGCTGGAGTTGGTCAAGCAGGTGGCGACGTTCTCGATCTCGGCGCGCCAGAAGGCCGCCGCGCCGGCGACGCCCACGCCGACGCGCGCTCCGCCTGTCGCCCGCCCTCTCAGCCGCCCCGGCCGCCAGCCGGCCGTCTCCGCCCCAGCGGCGCGGGGCAATGCGGCCGCGGCGCTCAAAGAAAAATGGGAAGAGTTTTGAGTAAAGGAGCGGGTCAGGTGCGAATCTTGACCTGCGAACAGCAGAACGCCCCCGCCGACGGTGTCGGCGAGGGCGCTATGTGTTCCCCGGAAGGGATTGATGCTTACGCGCCGCCCGGGAAGCGGAACGGGACCTTCACGGTGCCCGTCTTGGCGCCCATGGGGAGCTTTTCGGCGATGCACATGGCGGCCTTGTCGAAACCCTTGCCGGCGGCGCTGTTGTCGACGACCTTGCAGTCCGACAGCTTGCCGGCGTCGGCGGTGCATTCCAGCATCACCTGAGCGGCGTCGCGGGTGTTCGCGAACTGCTGCAGGCAACGGCCCATTTGGTCTTCGAAGCCACCGGCGGCCGAAGCGGCCTGAGCGACGAAAAAGCTGCCAGCGATTCCCGCGGCAATAGCGATCGGATATTTCATCCCGCTGCTCCTAGTAAATATGTCCCGTCCTGTGGACGCTGCGCCAACCGGACGCAGGGGCTTTTTCGCAGGTTCAAGTTAAGAGAATCTGAGTCGGCGAAGAATATTGGAAGTTTACTGTCAGGTAACCATCAGAGGGGTGCCGCGCGACGCCCGCTAGGTGCTCCCGTCTTTATAGATTCCGCGCGTGGGAGCCTGCGACGAAACGACCCGTCCGACACCACCTCGAACTATTATGTCGAATTGGCTTTAACCAAGTCAGAGTCTGTTAGGACTCTATGGGGATTATCCCCTCTCATGTTGGCGGTCCGTGGGCACGGCGCGCCGGTTGGAGGGAACCTCGCGATGAAACGGATTCGTCTCGTCGATTTACCGTTGATTATAAAGATCGGCTTCGCGCCGGCATTCGCTTTGCTGATGCTGGCCCTGATGGCGGGTGGCGCCATTGTTGTTCAGAAGAGCCAGTCGGCCGCTCTGAAACAGGTCGTTGAAAGCGACATGCGCGAAAACTTGGAGATCCAGAAGATCTCCAAGCGTATTTCAAACGTCAACGGTGAGCTCTACACCGTCATGACCCACAAGGCTGGCAACATCGACGTCGGCAAGAACGACGCTCGCATGGCCGCCGTGTTGACCGAGACCGACTCGATCAAGAAGGAACTGGCCGCCCTCAAGGCCAAGCTGCCGGCGGCCGAACAACCCAAGATCGCCGAACTGATCAAGCAACTCGATGAGTGCCGCAGCGCCATCGACACGGTCAGCGGCATGATCGGCGTCGACTTCAACATGGCCGTGGGCTTCATCGCCCCGTTCGAAGAACAGTACGCCAAGATGACAGGCACGCTCGACCAGGTCGTCGGCGCCGCCAACAAGCGCGTCGAAGCCGAGAGCGCCAAGCGCCAGGCCGAGGCGACCGCCGCGATGAGCATCACGATCGTGATGTCGCTGATCACCCTGGCCGCCGTCGGCGGTCTGGCGTGGTTCACCGTCATGACGACCCGCAAGTCGATCAACGACATCGCCGGCGCCACCGACAAGCTGTCGAAAGGCGACAACAGCATCGACCTCGAGAAGCTGACGCGCGGCGACGAACTGGGCGCCATCGTCACGGCGCTGAAGGTCTTCCGCGACAACCAACTGCACCTCGACACATTGCGCGCCGAGCAGGAAAAGTCCGCCGCCCTCACGGCCGACGAACGCCGCGCCAAGGAAGCCGCCGCGGCGGCCGCCGCCCAGGAAGCCTCGACCGTCGTCAGCAACCTGGCCCAGGGCCTGGAGAAGCTGGCCTCGGGCGACCTGACCTTCCGCGTGACCGCCGACTTCCCTGGCGACTACCGCAAGCTGAAGGACGACTTCAACGGCGCCATGGGCTCGCTGCAGGAGACGATGAAAGTCATCGCCGCCTCGACCGACGGCCTGCGCACCGGCGCCGACGAGATCGCCCACGCCTCGGACGACCTGTCGCGCCGCACCGAACAACAGGCCGCCAGCCTGGAAGAGACCGCCGCCGCGCTGGACGAGCTGACCGCCACCGTGCGCCGCACGGCCTCGGGCGCCCGCCAGGCTTCGGACGTGGTCTCAACGACGCGTGGCGAAGCGACGCATAGCGGCCAAGTCGTGCATCAGGCAGTGTCGGCCATGGGCGAGATCGAAAACTCGTCCAAGCAGATCAGCCAGATTATCGGCGTGATCGACGAGATCGCCTTCCAGACCAACCTCCTGGCCCTGAACGCCGGCGTCGAAGCCGCGCGGGCGGGCGAAGCGGGCCGCGGCTTCGCGGTCGTCGCCCAGGAAGTCCGGGCCCTGGCCCAGCGCTCGGCCGAAGCGGCCAAGGAGATCAAGGCCTTGATCTCCAGCTCGACCCAGCAGGTCAGCCAAGGCGTCAGCCTGGTCGGCCAGACGGGCGAGGCGCTGCAACGGATCGTGGCGAAGGTCGGCGAGATCGACGCCCTGGTCACCGAAATCGCGGCTTCGGCCGCGGAGCAGGCGACTGGTCTGAACGAAGTCAACACGGCCGTGAACCAGATGGATCAGGTCACGCAGCAGAACGCCGCCATGGTCGAGCAATCGACCGCCGCGACGCACTCGCTGAAAGGCGAGACCGGTGAACTGGTCCGCCTGATGGCCCGCTTCCAAGTGGGGAACGGCGCTTCGAACTACACCCGCCCGGCCATGGCCGATGCGGCCCAGCACGCTCCGGCGCGCAACCCGGTGGCCGAGCAGCAGGCCCGCCTGAACACCTTCGCCCGTCCGGGCCGGAGCAATGGTTCGGCGGCTGTCGCCCAGGCCCCCACTACGGATGGTTGGGAGGAATTCTAATGGCCGCCGCGATCGCGCTGCCTGAAACCCTGGATCTGAAGGCCGCGGCCCCTCTGAAGGCCGCCTTCCTGGAACGCCGCGGCGCGGCGATCATCGTGGAAGCCGATCAGGTCCGTCGCCTCGGCGGTCTGTGCCTGCAGGTTCTGCTGGCCGCCCGCAAGGCGTGGGACCAGGACGGTCAAGCCTTTTCCATCAAGGGGCCTTCCGAGGCCTTTGTCGAAACCACCCGTCTTTTCGGCGCCGAAAGGGTGCTCCTCTCGGCGGAATTCCAAGGAGCTGAATCGTGACCCGTACGATTCTCACGGTCGACGACTCCCGCACCATGCGGGACATGCTGCGCATGGCTCTAGCTGGCGCCGGCTTCAACGTGGTCGAAGCGGTCGACGGCGAACATGGCCTGGAGGTTCTCTCCGCCCATCGCCCCGACGTGATCATCACGGACATCAACATGCCCAAGCTGGACGGCTTCGGCTTCATCGAGGCGGTGCGGGTCGATGACGACTATCGCGCCATCCCGATCCTGGTCCTGACCACGGAAAGCGACCCGGCCAAGAAGCAGCGGGCTCGCGAAGCCGGCGCGACGGGCTGGATCGTCAAGCCGTTCAACCCGGAAAAGCTGGTCGACGCCATCCGCCGCGTCGCCGCCTAGGTCCGGGGCCGCCTGAGTCAGGCTCAAGTACCGCGTGCCGAATTTTGACTACCCGTTGCTAGACGCGAATTAGGACGTACGGGACATGGACGAGCTAGAGGCCATCAAGGTTACCTTCTTCCAGGAATGCGAGGAGCTTCTCGCCGACCTCGAGGGCGGTCTCCTGGCCATGCAGGAAGGGGCCGGCGACAGCGAAACGGTCAACGCCGTGTTCCGCGCCGTCCACTCGATCAAGGGCGGCGCCGGCGCCTTCGGCCTCGAGCCGTTGGTGCGCTTCGCCCACGTGTTCGAGACCCTGCTGGACGCCGTGCGCGCCGGCTCGGTGCCTAACACGGTCGATCTGGCCGCCGTCATGCTGCGCGCCTCCGACATCCTGGCCGACCACGTCAGCGCCGCGCGCGGCCTGGGTGATGTCGACATGGCCGCCTCGGCCGCCATGGCCGCCGAGCTGGAAACCTGGACCGACCCGAACGCCGCTCCGGCTCCGGCGCCGGCCGCCGCCGCCCCGGCGCCGGTCGAGGAGGCCGCTCCGGCCCCGCCCACCACTGTTTCTGTCGTCGCCGCCGAAGACGCCATGGATGACGACGACCTTGGCTTCGTCTTCGTGCCCCAGACCATCTCGGTCGAGGCGCAGGCCGCCGACGCCGATCTGATCCCCGCCAACGTCTGGACGGTGTCGATCCGTCCGAAGTCGGACCTCTACCGCAAGGCCAACGAGACGGCGCTGCTGCTGCGCGAGCTCAACCGCCTGGGTCCGATCAAGGCGACGCTGGACGATCGCGCCCTGCCGGCGCTGGAAGATCTGGATCCGGAAGCCGCCTTCGTGACCTGGAGCGTCCGCCTCGAAACCGAGGACGACGAGACCGCGATCCGCGAAGTCTTCGAGTTCGTCGACGGTGACTGCGACCTGGAAATCACCCGTGGCGAAGCCGCGGTCGAGGACGCCCTGGCCTCGCTGCTGACGGTCGCCGAGACCATCCCCGAAATGGCCGTCGAGCCCGCCGCTCCGGCCGCCATCGAAATTCAAGCCCCCGAAGCGGCTTTGGCGCCCGTCGCCGAGGTCGCGCCCGTCGCGCCGCCCCCCGCGCCGGTGGTCGAGGCCGCCAAGCCGGCCGCCCCGACGCCGAAGGCCACCCAGGTCGAGGTCCCGGGTCCGGGCCAGTCAGTCATCCGCGTCGATCCCGAGCGCATCGACCGCCTGATCGATCTCGTCGGCGAACTGGTCATCAACCAGGCCATGCTGGCGCAACGCGTCGGCGAATATGGCATCGCTCCGTCCTCCAACCTAGCCATGGGTCTGGATGAGCTGGAACAGCTCACCCGCGAGATCCAGGACAGCGTCATGGCCATCCGCGCCCAGCCGGTGAAGTCGGTGTTCCAGCGCATGCCGCGCCTGGTCCGCGAAGTCGCCAACATGACGGGCAAGCAGGCCCGTCTGGTCATGGACGGCGAAAACACCGAGGTCGACAAGACGGTCATCGAGCGTCTGTCCGACCCGATCACCCACATGCTGCGCAACGCCATCGACCACGGGCTGGAAAGCCCCGAGGAGCGCAAGGCGGCCGGCAAGAACGCCGAAGGCGTCGTGCGCCTGGCCGCGCTGCACCGCAGCGGCCGGATCGTCATCGAGGTCTCGGACGACGGCAAGGGCATCAATCGCGAGCGGGTGCTGTCGATCGCCGTCAAGAAGGGCCTGATCGCCCCCGACGTGACCTTGACCGACGAAGAGATTGACAACCTGATCTTCCTCCCGGGCTTCTCGACCGCCGACAAGATTTCGGACGTGTCGGGCCGCGGCGTCGGCATGGACGTGGTCAAGCGCTCGGTCCAGGCTCTGGGCGGCCGCATCTCGATCACCTCGCGCCCCGGCCAGGGGTCGACCTTCACGCTGAGCCTGCCGCTGACCCTGGCCGTTCTGGACGGCATGGTGGTCGACGTCGCCGGCGAGACCCTGGTCGTGCCGCTGGCCGCCATCGTCGAGAGCCTGCGTCCGAAGCCGGAAGAAGTTCGCCCGCTGGGCCCGGTCGGCTCGGTGCTGGCCGTCCGCGACAGCTTCGTGCCGCTGATCGACGTCGGCCTGACGCTCGGCTACCGCGACCATAGCCCCAACCCGACCGACGGCGTCGTGCTGCTGGTCGAGGGCGAGGACGGCTCGCGCGCGGCCCTGGTGGCCGACGCCATCCATGGCCAGCGCCAGGTCGTCATCAAGTCGCTGGAGCAGAACTACCAGCAGGTCGAGGGCGTCGCCGCCGCGACCATCCTGGGCGACGGCCGCGTGGCCCTGATCCTGGACGTCGACGCGACGATCGCCATGCGCCGCCGTGAAGGCGGCGCGCCTCGCCCCACAGAACCCACCCTCATCGCGGCGGAGTAAGTCATGACCGACCATGCCACCGCCATAGGCATTGACCGCCGGGAACTGATTTCCTTCCGCGTGGGCGACCAGGAGTACTGCGTCGACATCATGGCGGTCCGCGAGATCCGCGGCTGGAGCCCGGCCACGGTGCTCCCGCAGTCGCCCGGCTTCATGCGCGGCGTGATCAATCTGCGCGGCGCGGTGCTGCCGATCATGGACCTGGCCTGCCGCCTGGGCATGCCGGTGATCGAGCCGACCGTCCGCAGCGTCTTCATCGTGGTCAAGGCGGGCGACCGCACCGTCGGCCTGCTGGTCGACGCGGTGTCTGACATCCTGTCGATCAACGACGACATGATCCAGCCGACCCCGGACATGGCCTGCGACACCGTCCGCAACTTCGTCCGCGGCATCATCTCGATCGAGGGCCGCATGATCAGCGAGATCTCCTTGGACCGCATCCTGCCCGAACGGGAGGCCCTGGCCGCCTGATGACGAATTTCGCTTCCACCTCAGAGCGCCGCGAAGCCATCGTCGATGGCGAGTTCGCGTTCACCAATCAGGATTTCAAGCGCATCGCCGCGCTGCTGTACGATCTGGCCGGCATCAGCTTGCCCGACAGCAAGGCGACGCTGGTCTATTCGCGCCTGGCCAAGCGCTTGCGGACCCTGGGTCTGCGGACGTTCACCGAGTACTGCGCCTTCGTCGCCAGCGACAAGGGCCAAGACGAGAGCCAGGAGATGCTCCGCGCGCTGACGACCAACGTCACGCGTTTCTTCCGCGAGCCGCATCACTTCGACGACCTGCGCGCCAACGTGCTGGAACCTGTCGTCGACAAGGTGCGCGCCGGGGGGCGGCTGCGTCTGTGGTCGGCCGCCAGCTCGTCGGGCCAGGAGCCCTATTCGATGGCCTTCACGGTGCTGTCGGTATGGCCGAACGCGGCCGATCTGGACATCCGGATCCTGGGCACGGACATCGACACCAACGTGCTGGCGATCGGCCGCGAGGCCGTCTACGACGAATCGCTGCTGGAAGGGATTCCAGCCTCGGCGCGCAGCCAGTTCTTCGAGCGCGACGCCTCGGATCGGCGCGCCTGGCGCGTTTGCGACGCGGCCCGCAGCCTGGTCGCGTTCCGGGAACTAAATCTCAACGGTCCGTCATGGCCTATGAAGGGGCCATTTGACGCCATCTTCTGCCGGAATGTCGTGATCTATTTCGATGAACCTACCCAAGAACGTGTTTGGAGCCGCTTCGCGCCGCTCGTCGCGCCTGGCGGCCGTCTCTATGTCGGCCATTCCGAGCGTGTGGGCTCCAATGTCACCGCGTTCGAAAGCTGCGGCCTGACCGCCTATAGGAAGGTGGGCCGCTGATGCCGAAGATTCGCGTTCTTGTCGTCGACGACTCCGCCACCATGCGGAGCCTGATCACGGCGGCCCTCTCCCGCGACCCGGAGATCGAGGTGGTCGGCGGCGCCGGCGACCCGTTCGAGGCGCGGGGCATGATCAAGGCCCTGAACCCCGACGTCGTCACGCTCGACATCGAGATGCCGAACATGAACGGCATCGAGTTCCTCGAGAAGATCATGCGCCTGCGGCCGATGCCGGTGGTCATGGTCTCGACCCTGACCCAGGCCGGCGCCGAGATGACGCTGCGGGCCCTGGAACTGGGCGCGGTGGACTGCGTGGGCAAGCCCGCCGACGCCACCGGCACCCAGGAAGCCCTGGCCGAGATCGTCACCAAGGTGAAGATCGCCGCCCGCGCCTCGGTTCGCACCAACGCCGGCGCGGCCCCGGCGGCCGCGCCCGTGCGGCGCAAGGACTTCGTGCCGTCGGGCGACATCGTGGCGATCGGTTCGTCGACCGGCGGGGTGGAAGCCCTGCTGTCGATCCTGACGCTGTTCCCCGAGACCTGCCCGCCGACGGTCATCACTCAGCACATGCCGGCGACCTTCACCGCCAGCTTCGCCGCGCGCCTGGATCGCGCCAGCGGGGCCAAGGTGCAGGAGGCTGTCGACGGCGCCCTGCTGGAGCCTGGCAAGGTCTATGTCGCTCCCGGCGGCGCGGCGCATCTCACGGTCGTTCGCTCGGCCGGCCTGCGTTGCCGCCTGGTCCAGGGCGACCCGGTCAGCGGCCACCGCCCGTCGGTGGACGTGTTGTTCAACTCGGTGGCCAACGCCGTCGGCGACAAGGCGGTCGGGGCTATCCTGACCGGCATGGGCCGCGACGGCGCCCAGGGCCTTCTGGCCATGCGCAAGGCCGGCGCCAAGACGCTGGGCCAGGACGAAGCTTCGTGCGTCGTCTACGGCATGCCGCGCTCCGCTTTCGAAATTGGCGCTGTGGAGAAGCAGGTCTCCCTGTCCCACATGGGCCAATCCATCCTCGATCTGGCCTCCGCGAGGCGATGAACCATGCCGCAAGCTAGCACCATCTCCGTACTCGTGGTCGACGACCAGCTCACCATGCGGGCTCTGATCCGCAATGCGTTGCAGCAGATCGGCTTCAAGGACATCCGTGAGGCGCCGGATGGCGAGGAGGCTCTCAAGAACCTCCTGGCCAAGCCCGCCAACCTCGTCATCTCGGACTTCAACATGCCGAAGATGGATGGCCTGGCGCTGTTGCGCGCGGTGCGCTCGCACCCGCCGATCCGCCAGACCGCCTTCGTCATGCTGACGGGCCGCGCCGACCGCGAACTGGTCCAGCGCGCCGTGCAGTTCGGCGTCAACAACTACTGCGTCAAGCCGTTTACGGTTCAAGGCTTGAAAGAGAAGATCGAACAGGTGTTCGGGCAGCTGACATGACGCAATTCTCCCATCACGACGACCCGGAACGGGCGGTCAAGGTTCATGTGACCCAGGGCGAAAGCCATGTGACGGGCGACCCGCAGGTGGTGATGACCACCGTGCTGGGCTCGTGCATCGCCGCATGCATCCGCGATCCGCAAGCCGGTGTCGGTGGCATGAACCACTTCCTGCTGCCGGATTCGGGCGATGGCCGCACCGGCGGCGACGCTGTCCGCTACGGCGCCTACGCCATGGAAGTGCTGATCAACGATCTGCTGAAGAAGGGCGCCCGCCGCGAGCGGATGGAAGCCAAGATCTTCGGCGGGGCCAAGCTGTTCGACGGCCTCTCGGACGTCGGCGCCAGCAACGCCGCCTTCGCCGAACGCTTCCTGCGCGACGAAGGCATCCCGATCGTCTCGTCCAGCACTGGCGGGGTCTCGGCCCGTCGCGTCGAGTTCTGGCCGACCTCGGGTCGGGTGCGCCAGCGTCTGGTGGCCGTCGACAACGCGCCGCAGGATGTCCGCCGTCCCGTTCCGCCGCCGATGCCGTCGGTGGCCAGCGGCGACGTGGATCTGTTCTGAGCCTGATGACCGCGCTGCCGCTTCAGACGCCGACGACCGCACCGACCGAGCACCTGCCGGTCGGAGAGCTGTCGCGTCGTCTGGCGGTGGAACTGGCTTCGGCCGCGACCCTGTGCCGGGACTGCGAACACCTGGCCGGCGACCTCGCCAGGGGCGGGGCGACGCTGGAGAATCTGACGCGTCTGCAGTCGCTGGACGAGCTGAGCCAGCGCCTGCACGGCCTGTCCGAGGTGCTCGAGCGCATCGGCCAGCACGCCTCCGGCGAATGGAACGTCTCGATCGAGCCGCTGCTGAGGGGGCTGGGTCTGTCCGACATGGTCGTGAGGCTGCGCGCCGAGGAGCGGCAGGGCGAACGCGCCGACCCCGGCGAGCTCGACTTCTTCTAGGCGCGCGATGGCCGACCCGCTCCTTCCCTCGACGCGGATCAATCTCGAAAAGGCCACGGTTCTGGTCTTGGATGACAACGGTCCCTCGTTGGACATATTGTCGCAGGTGGTCTCGGGCTTTGGCGTCAAACAGCTGCTCCGGGCCGAGAGTGTCGCGGACGCGCAGACCTTGATCCGAACCAAGACCTTCGACCTGATCATCAGCGACGTGCAGATGCCCGTCACCGACGGCATCGAGTTCATCGAATGGCTGCGCAAGGACGCTGGCGAGACCAACCGCTACGTCCCGGTCATCCTGGTCACCGGCCACACCCGCACCTCGCAGATCTTCAAGCTGCGCGACGCGGGGTCGAACTACGTCGTGGCCAAGCCGATCACGCCCAAGGTGCTGCTGGAGCGTATCGTCTGGGTCGCTCGCGAGGAGCGGCAGTTCATCGAATGCGACAGCTACATAGGACCTGATCGCCGTTTCAAGCACGAGGGACCCCCGCCAGGGACGGATGGACGGCGGAAGGATGACCTCCCGGCCGAGGTGGGCGATGCGCAGACGCCCAACATGTCGGATGACGAAATCGCCAACCTGATGCGCCCAGCGAAGGTGCAGATATGACCGTCCGTAAATTCCGTCCCCCCAACCGCCTCGCCAGCATGATCAAGGAGCGGGGCGGCATCCTGGCCCAGGACGCCGTCATCGCCGCCGAGGCGGGAGTCGAGAGCCTGCGCGAGGCCTCGCTGGCCGCGTTGGACGAAACGCTGGCCGAGATCGAGCGTCGCTTCGGCAAGGCCGCCGAAGACCGCGAGAGCGAGCCGTTCGATGCGCTTTACCTGCTCAGCTCACGGATCATCGACGTTGGTCATTTCGTCTCCGACAGCGGAGTCGACAAGGCGGCGGTGTCCCTGTGCACCCTGGCCGACAGCCTGGCGGAAGCCGAGGTCTGGCGCTGGGATGCGGTCGACGTCCACCTCAATGCCTTGAAGCTGCTGCGGGCCATGGGCGCCCAGCTGCCGGCGGATCAGCGCGCGGCGATGCTGGAAGGCCTCTATCAGGTCAGTCACCACCGTCCCGACGAGGTCTGACCCGGCCTGACCCGCCGCCGCCATGTGTCGGAAACGCAACGGCGCTAGGTCTCGTGAGTTGTGTCCGCTTTGTGGCCTTGTCGGCCGCCAATCGCTTTGTTAGTCCTCTGATACCGGTGTCAGAAACGAGTGTCTGTCTATGACACCGGTAGCAAAAACCAAGATCTAAGGCCGGGGTGCGGCTTCGTGGGAAGGACGCGGAGCTGAAACGAAGGCCTAGGGCGGCGGCGACGCCGTCTCCAAATGGTCTCATCGGGAGGAGGTTCTATGTCCAAGAATACCACGGGGCGCGTGCGCGCCCTGCACTACGGCGTGTCCGCTAGCGCCCTGGCCCTGGCGATGGTTTTCGCCGGCGCCGCGTCGGCCCAGGAAGCGCCCGCTCCGGCCCCTGCCGATGATCAAGTCGAGGCTATCGTGGTCACCGGCTTCCGCAAATCGCTGGATGCGGCGCTCAACGCCAAGCGCGACTCGGTCTCGTCGGTCGACGTCATCGTCGCCGAGGACATCGCAAAGTTCCCCGATCAGAACCTCGCCGAGTCGCTGCAGCGCGTTCCCGGCATCTCGATCGTTCGCGACGGCGGCGAAGGCCGCGCCATCACCGTGCGCGGCCTGGGCTCGCGCTTCACCCGCGTGCGGGTCAACGGCATGGAAGCGGTCGCCACCACCTCGGACGGCGCCAGCGCCAACCGCGAGCGCGGCTTCGACTTCAACGTCTTCGCTTCAGAGCTGTTCAGCTCGCTGGTCGTCCACAAGACCGCCGAGGCTTCGCTCGACGAAGGCTCCCTGGGCGCGGTCGTCGACCTGAACACCGGCAACCCGCTGGCCGGCAAGGACGGCTTCACGCTCGCGCTCAGCGCGCAGGGTCAATACAACAGCCTGAGCAAGGATCTCGGTCCGCGCCTGGCCGGCCTGGTCAACTATCGTCACCCGAGCGGCGTGTGGGGCGCGTCGATCTCGGCCGCCTATTCCCAGCAGGAACAGATTGAGTCGACCAACAACACCGTGCGCTGGGCCCAGGCCCGCTTCAACCGCGTGGGTTCGACCAACTGCTTCACCACGCAAAACAGCGGCGGCTCCTACGTTCCGAGCGCGGCCTGTAACGAAGCGGCGCTGGCCTTCCACCCCCGTATTCCGCGCTACGGCCAGGTCACCCATGATCGTGAGCGCCTGGGGCTGACCGGCAGCTTCCAGTATGCGCCGACCGACCGCACCAAGTTGTCGGTCGACGGCCTGTATTCGAAGTACAAGGCCACCCGCAACGAGAAGTGGGCCGAGGTCCTGTTCCGCTCCAACGAGCGCTCGATCAACGTCCGCGACTACACGCTGGACAGCAACAACAACATGATCAAGGGCACGTTCGACAACGCCTGGGTGCGCCTGGAGCACTATGAGCGCAAGCTGGACACCACCTTCTACCAACTCGGCGCGAACCTGACCCACGAGTTCTCGGACAAGTTCAAGATCCAGGGTCTGGCCGGCTTCTCGAAGTCGGACGCCGACATCCCGTATGAGACGACGATCATCTTCGACGACCGGGACGCCACCGGCTACAGCTATGACTATACCAACATGAAGAAGCCGGTGCTGGCGTTCGGCGCCAGCATCAGCGATCCGACGAATTTCCAGTTCGCGGAATTCCGCGACCGTCCGTCGAACAACACCAATAAGTTCAAGACCTTCGGCCTGAACGGCGACTGGGCGATGAGCGACTCGATCACGCTAAAGGGCGGCGCGTCGTTCCGCCAGTTCGACCTGAACCTGCGCGAGGGCGCGCGCGACTCGACCTACTGCGCCGCCTTCACCTGCGCGGCCGGGACCTACGGCGCGCCGGTCACCTCGGCGCTGACCACGAACTTCACCCTGAGCGGCGCGGAGGCGCCGGCCGGCACGACGACCAGCTGGGCGGCTCCGAACCTCGATGCGGCGACGGCCCTGGTCAATCTCTACAACCGCCCTCTGATCCAGCAGGCCGGCAATACCCGCGCCGTGACCGAGAAGGACACCGGCGCCTTCGTCCAGATGGACGTGAAGAGCCGGATCGGCGACCTCGACTACGCGCTGAACGCCGGCGTGCGGTACGTGAAGACCGAGCAGTCCTCGACCGGCCTCAACAGCGGCCAGAACCTGACCGTCGATCGCACCTATAAGGACTGGCTGCCCGCGGCCAACTTGGTGCTCTATCCGATGGACAAGGTCATCGTCCGCGCCTCGGCCGCCAAGGTGATGACGCGTCCCAACCTCGGCGCCCTGACGCCCGGCGGGTCGGTGGACGGTTTCAACTACCGCATCACCACCGGCAATCCTCAGCTGAAGCCCTATCGCGCCAAGGCCTATGACGCCGCGGTGGAATGGTATTTCGCCCGCGAGTCGATCTTCTCGGTCGCGCTGTTCAAGAAGGACATCGCGAGCTTCCCGCTCTCGACGTCCGTCCAGGGCACCTACGCGTCGACCGGCTTGCCGCTGTCGCTGATCCTGGCCAGCTCGCCCGCCGCCGCCAATCCCGAAGCGCGGCCCTGGACGATTGGCACGACGATCGACGGGAAGGGCGCTTCGCTGAAGGGCGTAGAGTTCGCGATCCAGGGACCCTTCTCGTTCCTGCCCGGCTTCTGGTCGAAGTTCGGCGGCATCGCCAACGTGACCTTGGTCGATTCCAACGTCAACTATCGGGTCAATGGCGCAGCCACCGTCGCCGACCCTCGGAATCCGACGACGAACGCACAGCTTTCCTTCCCGCAACTCGTTGCGCGTGATGAGTCGTCGAGCCTGTTCGACCTGTCGAAGCGCGCCTTCAACGCGACGCTCTACTACGAGGCCGACAAGTTCAGCGCTCGCGCCTCGGTCGCCTATCGCAGTGGCTATATCGACGCGGCCAGCGACACCGGCAATGTGTTCGAGGGCTACAACAGCTCGGTCAATGTCGACGCCTCGATGCGCTATCGCCTCAACGACAACTTCGAGGTTTCGCTGGAAGGCGTGAACCTGACGGACGAGTACCGCGACCGCTTCACCGACCTCGCGGCCGACCGGAACTACGAATACAACCACTTCGGCCGGACCATCATGTTCGGGGTCCGTTACAAGATGTAGTCACGCCGCGAGGCGTGAACGGGAAAGGCCGCCGGGTGACCGGCGGCCTTTTTCGTTGCGGGATGGCCGGCCAAGAGAGGCTACCCGGCGACCCCGTCGATCCAGGTCGCCGTGACGTTGAGCGCGTCGTCGAGCAGGCAGAAGTCGGCCGCGAAGCCCTGGGCGATCCGGCCGCGCTGGGTCCCCAGGCCCAGGAACGCCGCGGGGGCGGCCGAGGCCATCATCACGGCGTCCTCCAGGCTGACGCCCAGCAGCGCGACGGCGTTGCGCACCGCGCCGGCCATGTCGAGGTCGGAGCCCGCCAGGGTGCCGTTCTCGTCGACGCAGACGCCGTCGCGCACCACGATCTCGCGGCCCTGCAGGACGAAGCGCTTGTCGGTCATGCCCACCGTCGGCATGGCGTCGGTCACCAGCATGAAGCGGTCGAGAGGCCGGGTGCGCAGGGCGATCTTCAGGGTCACCGGGTCGACGTGGCGGCCGTCGACGATGATGCCGGCCCACGCCGTCTGGCTCTCCAGAGCCGCGCCCACCGCGCCCGGCTCGCGGCTGGTCAGCGGCGACATGGCGTTGAACAGGTGCGTGAAGCCGGTCAGGCCGTGGTCCAGGGCCTGGCGCATGGTCTTGTGGAGCGCATTGGTGTGGCCGGCGGCGACGCGCACGCCGGCGTCGGCCAGGCGCTGGATCATTTCGGGCGTGGTGCGCTCTGGGGCCAGGGTGACCAGAGTCTTGCCGACCTTCAGCGAGGTCAGCAGCGCCAGGGCTTCTTCGTCGATGACGCGGAACTTGCCCTCGTCGTGGATGCCCTTGCGCTTGGGGCTGAGGAACGGACCCTCGATGTGGACGCCTAGCACGCCGGGCACGCCTTGCGTGATGGCTTGCTCGGTCGCCCGCATGGCCTGGTCGACCACCGAGAGGTCGTCGCTGATCAGGGTCGGCAGGAAGCCGGTCGTACCATAGGCCCTGTGGGCCGCGCCGATCGCGGCTATGGCTTCGGACGTAGGCGAGTCGTTGAACAGCACGCCGCCGCCGCCATTGACCTGGGTGTCGATATAGCCAGGAACCAGCAGGCCGCCGGACAGGTCGTGGGCTTGAGCGCCGGCCGGAACCGCGCCGGTGTCGACGACGCCCGCGATCATGCCGCTCTCGATCAGAACGGCCTTGCCATCGACGACGCCGGCTTCCGTCAGGACGCGGCCATTTACAAGTGCAGCCAGCATCAGACGGTTTCAGTGACCTTGTTGAGGTGGGGCGGGCTGTCGGGATCGTAGCCGCGCGCGACCGAAAGCGCATTGGCCATTCGGTAGAAGCTCTGGATCATCAGGATCGGCTCGAGCACCGGGTGGTTCGACAGCGTCGGCAGGACGTCCGCGCCATCCTCGCCGGGGGCCGCCAGCAGCACGTCGGCGCCGCGCTCGCGCAGGCCTTCGGCCATCTCGTCGACGCTCGCTCGACTCTCGTCGTTCTGGGCGAAGACCAGGGCCGGGAAGCCCGCCTTCACCAGCGCCATTGGGCCGTGCAGAACCTCGGCGGCGCTGAAGGCCTCGGCGTGCAGGCCGCAGGTCTCCTTGAACTTCAGGGCGGCCTCTAGGGCGACCGCGAAACCGACGCCGCGGCCCAGGACGTAGAGATTCCGGGCCAGCTTCAGGCGTTCGACGGCTGGCGACCAGTCCAGGGTCCAGGCCTCGGCCAGGGCGGCCGGCAGGGTCGCCAGCGCCTGCGTCAGCTCATCGTCCTGGGTCCAGGCGGCGATCAGCTGGGTGATGGCCACGAGGGCGGCGATATAGGACTTGGTGGCCGCGACGCTGAGCTCGGGGCCGGCATGCAGCGGGATCACCTCGTCGGCCAGTTCGGCCAGAGGCGAGTCGACGACATTGACCAGGGCCACCGCATAGGCGCCGGCGGCCTTGGCCGCCTTCACGGCCGCCAGCAGGTCAGGGCTCTTGCCCGACTGCGAAATGGCCAGAACCAGCGCGCCTTCCAGGTTGGGCGAGGCGTCATAGACCGAGCTGACCGACAGACCGGCCGACGAGGTCAGCACCCCGGCCTTGGTCTCGATCAGGTAGCGGGCGAAGGTCGCGGCGTGGTCGCTGCTGCCCCGGGCGCAGGTGACGACGACGCGCGGCGGGTTGGCGCGCAGACGCTCGGCCAGGGCCTCGATCTTGCTGGCGTTGGCGGCCAGCTGGATCGCGGCGACTTCCGAGGCCTGGCCGGCTTCCAGGAACATGCGCGTGGACTCTGGCGCGAGATTCTGGGGTGCCGGCCGTGTGGGCGCGGGGGTCTCAGGACGGGTCAAGACGGTCGCCTCCAAGCTCTGCTCCTCAGACTCAAGACACTCGGGACTGGCGCTCACGACAGTGCATTCAGTTCCGCGACGAAATCGTACGCATCGCCGCGATAGTAGGATTGCGTGACTTCCACCGCCCGGCCGTCGCGCAGGAAGCCGCGCCGCTCGATCAGCAGGCCGGCGTCCTTGACGGGCACGCCCAGCAGGTCGGCCTGCTCGGCCTGGAACAGCACCGCGCGCAGGCGCTGCAGTGCCCGCACGGGCCGGTGGCCGGTGCTCTCCAGCGCCTCGTACAGCGAGACGCCGACCACCTCGGTGGAGGGCAGGGCGAAGGCGGCGATGGTGGTGTACTCCACGGCCATCGGCGCGCCGTCGGCGAAGCGGATGCGGGCGAAACGATAGACCGGCGTGCCGGGCGACAGGCCCAGGGTCAGCGACTCCTCGGGCGTGACGTGGCCCTCGGCGCGGCTGATCCATTCGCTGCGCGGCACGCGCCCGCGCGAGATCATGTCCTCGGTGAACGAGGTGAGCTTGGAGAAGCTCTTTTCCACGCGCGCGGCGACGAAGGTGCCCGCGCCCTGGCGGCGCGTCAGCAGGCCCTCGCTGACCAGACCGTCCAGCGCCTTGCGGACGGTGATGCGCGAGATGCTGAATTCGTCGGCCAGATCACGCTCGGCGGGCAGGGCGTCGTCAGGCGCCAGCACCTTCGTCTGGATGGCCTCGCGGAGGGCGCGCTGCAGTTGCTTGTAGAGCGGAGCGTGATCGTTCCTAGCGTCGAGCCGCCCGATCCGTTCAGCAAACGTCATTTACAGCCTCCCTCGCCAGTCGTCGCGCAAACCGACGGCGCCCCGATACCCGTTCTCGATAGCATATGACCATTTTCATACCAATAAGAACGTGGTCTGCAATTGGTTTCTTTTTGGCCTTGTCATCCGCAAAATTTCCGTCACAGTTCTCTCCTGAGGCCTGAGAAGTACCACTTTCTGCGGAACCTCCCGGAAAATTGGTATCATATTGGGCTTGGGGTTCGGCTCCGGTCCAGTAGGCCCGGCAAAAATGGGGAGAAGCCGAGTTATGTCTAATTTCCGCAAATCCGTGCTGGCCGTATCGGTGAGCGCCATGTCCGTCATGGCCGCGGCGCCTGCCCTGGCGCAAGACAACACCGCCGTGGAAGAGGTGGTCGTCACCGGCATCCGCGCCTCGCTGCTGCAGTCCATCGAGTCCAAGCGCCGCGCCAACGCCATCGTCGACGTCGTCACCGCCGAGGACGTGGGCAAGTTTCCAAGCTCCAACGTCGCCGAAGCCCTGACCATCGTGCCCGGCGTCACCGTCGACCGCGCCTTCGGTCAAGGCGAGAAGGTCAGCATCCTGGGCACCGACCCGGCGCTGAACCGCACCCTGCTCAACGGCCAGACCGTGGCGTCCGCCGACTGGTTCATCCTGGATTCTCCGGGCCGCACGTTCAACTACGCCCTTCTGGCGCCGCAGATCGTCGGCAAGGTCGAGGTCTTCAAGTCGCCCGAGGCGCGCATCGACGAAGGCAGCATCGGCGGCACGGTCATCGTCAACACCCGCAAGCCGCTGGACCTGAAGGCCGGCCTCGTCGCCGGCGCGGTGAGCTATCTCTACACCGACCGCTCCAAGAAGGGCGACGCCCAGGGCTCGCTGCTGCTGAGCTGGAAGAACGACGCCCAGACCTTCGGAGCCAGCTTCTCGGTCCAGCGCGCCAAGGACCAGCTGCGTCGCGACGGCGTCGAAAGCTACGGCACCATGGCCGCCAATCAGTGGGCCGGCGGCAATCCGGACAACCCGGTGGACTCGCGGACCAAGGGCTGCACCGGCTCGTGCGCCACGACCCTGACCTCGAACCTGACGGCCCGCAGCCCGAACGCCTTCGGCGCCTCGTACTTCGAGCAGGACCGCACCCGCACCACCTACACCACGGCCCTGCAGTGGAAGCCGACCGACGCTCTGTCGTTCGACTTCAACTGGATGAAGATCAAGGCCGACTACGACAACACCAACCAGTCGATGTACGCCTTCCAGGGCAACACCTGGAACAGCCTGGGCGCCCTGACGGGCCTGACCGTCAATAACGGCGTCGTCACCAAGGCCTCGTTCAACAACGCGCTGAGCGTGCTGGACGTGCAGTACCGCGAAGCCGAGCTGAAGTCCGACACCTACCACCTGAAGGGCCAGTACAAGGCCGACGGCTGGGATCTGTCGGGCGAGATCGGCAAGTCCACCGCCGACGGCGGCACCAAGCGCCAAGTCTTCCTCGAGTTCCTGAACTGGGCCAACTACACCGTCGACATCTCCGGCGCGCCCAAGAGCCCCGGCAGCCTGACCTACACGACCAACGTCATGGGCAATCCGTCGGCCTTCGCGACCGATCCGGGCTGGAGCGGCAACCTGGTCAGCAAGCCGACCAGCGACGAAGAGAAGTACGCCCAGCTCGACCTGGGCAAGGACTTCGACGGCGTCATCCAGCGCGTCCAGGTCGGCTACAAGCGTCGTGAGCACCTGACCGGTCAGCAGTATTCGGGCATCGCCATCACCGGTGTCGCCGCCCCGGCCTCGCTGTTCGACCCGTCGACCGTGCCCAGCAACTACCTGAAGGGCTTCGACGGCGTTGGCGAGCAGATGGCGAACCGCTTCCGCATCGATGGCCGGTCGATGGTGTCGTACGTCGACAGCGGCAAGTGGCTGGCTCCAGGCGCTTCGATGCCCAAGCCGTCGATCTTCGCCGCCGCCGAGTTCACGGCCGGCAACTGGAACATCGAGGAGAACATCGACGCGCTGTACGCCCAGGCCAATTTCAAGGCCGACAACGTCCGCGGCAACTTTGGCGTCCGCTACGTGAAGACCTCGGTCAACAGCGCCGGCTATGTCTGCAAGCCCGGCGCGGCCTGCAACGCCGCCGCCGACTGGACCTGGGCGACGACGAAGAAGAGCTACGACAACGTCCTGCCCAGCGTGAACATCATCGTCGACGCCCGCGAGGACCTGGTGTTCCGCTTCGCGGCCGCCCAGGTGATCGCCCGCCCGAACTACGCCGACATGACCAACTACTTCTGGCTGTCGGACGGCATCCTGACGGGCGGCGGCGGCAATCCGAGCCTGGAGCCCTACAAGTCGAGCAACGTCAACGCCTCGGCCGAGTGGTACTTCCAGCCGCAAGCGATCCTGTCGGCCGAAGTGTTCTACAAGGACATCTCGAACTACATCCTGACCCGCACGCAGCCGGAATCGTACTTCAACCAGTCGCAAGGCAAGGTCACGACCTATCAGATCAGCCGTCCGTTCAACGCGGGCTCGGCCGAAGTGAAGGGCCTGGCGGTCGCCTACCAGCAGAACTTCGCCTACGGCTTCGGCCTGCTGGCCAACTACACCTACGCCGACGGCTCCGGCCAGGGCGGCGCGCCGCTGCCGTACAATTCGAAGAACCAGATCAACGTCAGCCCCTTCTACGAACATGGTCCGTTCTCGGCCCGGGCGACGTTCAACTGGCGCTCGAAGTACTTCACGGGCGTCGACCGCGGCGACGACATGTTCGTCAAGGCGTCCAAGACTCTGGATGCGACGGTCGGCTACGCGATCAACCAGAACATCACCATGTCGGTCTCGGGCCAGAACCTGCTGGACAGCGAGTACTACGCCTACGCCAACACCACGGCCCTGCCGCGCGGCGTCTACCGCACCGGCCGCAAGCTGCAGGCCACGCTGAACGTCGCCTTCTAGGACGCTCGGCGGCGGAGGCTCCTCACGGGGCCTCCGCCAGCCACGGCGCATTGATCCAACCCCTCCTGACTGCAAGCATGGAGCTGGGGCGGGGCAGTCTCGCTGTCCCGCCCGCTTTTTGCCGCCTGTTTCCCTGCGAGGCCGCGTGACCAAGACTCCGCTGCGCACCATCGCCGTTTCGGCGGTTGTTCTGGCCGCCGCGCTCGCGACGAGCGCCATGGCCGACTCCGCCGGCCTGACCCTGACCCCCGCGCCTGCCAAGGCGGTCCGCGCCGAAGGGGCCTTCAAGCTTTCCGCCGCCACCCGCATCCACGTGGCCAAGGGTGATGTCGAGGCCAAGGGTGTCGCCACCCAACTCGCCGACCTGATCCAGCGCTCTCGCGGCTTCAAGCCCGGCGTGGTCGAGGGGCCGCCCGCCGCCGGTGAAGCCGCCATCGTCCTGACCCGCGAAGGACCCGCGGGCGAGACCTACAAACTGGACATCTCGCCCAACGCCGTGACCATCGCCGCCGCCAAGCGCGCGGGCCTGTTCTACGGCGCCATGTCGCTGTGGCAGCTGGCGACGCCGGACGCGGCCAAGGGGCCGGTCGCCGTGCCCGCCGCGTCGATCGAGGACGCCCCGCGCTTCGCCTGGCGCGGCCTGATGGTCGACAGCGCCCGCCACGTCCAGTCGCTGGACACCCTGAAGGCGGTCATCGACGCCATGGCGGCCCACAAGCTCAATACCTTCCACTGGCACCTGGTCGACGACCAGGGCTGGCGGCTGGAGATCAAGAAGTATCCGAAGCTGACGGAGATCGGCGCCTGGCGCACCGATCCGGGCGCGGCGCGCGGCTATCCGAAGTACGGGGGCTTCTACACCCAGGATCAGGCCCGCGAGCTGGTGGCCTACGCCGCCGCCCGCAACATCACCGTGGTGCCGGAGATCGAGACCCCGGGCCACGCCCTGGCGCCGATCGTCGCCTACCCCTCGCTCGGCACGGCCGCGCCGGACGCCTCGCGGATGGGGGATTGGGGCGTGTTCCCCTGGCTCTACAACACCGACGACGCGACCTTCGCCTTTCTCGACGGCGTGCTGAACGAGGTGATGGACATCTTCCCGTCGACCTTCATCCACGTTGGCGGCGACGAGGCGGTCAAGGACCAGTGGAAGGCCAGCCCGAAGGTCCAGGCCAAGATCAAGGAACTGGGGCTCAAGGACGAACATGAACTGCAGAGCTGGTTCATCCAGCGGGTCGGCAAGTCGCTGAACAAGCGCGGCCGCCGCCTGATCGGCTGGGACGAGATCCTGGAAGGGGGTCTCGCCCCCAACGCCACGGTCATGTCGTGGCGCGGCATCGACGGCGCCATCGCCGCCGCCAAGCAGGGCCATGACACGGTGCTGTCGCCGCATCCGGTGCTCTATCTCGACAACCGCCAGAGCCAGTCGCCTGAAGAGCCGACCGGTCGCGGCCACGTCTCCAGCCTGAAGGACGTCTACGCCTTCGATCCGGCCCCGGCCCAGCTGACCCCGGACGAGCGCGAGCACATCCTGGGCGTCCAGGCCAATGTCTGGACCGAGCACATGCAGACCGACACCCGCATGGAGCTGATGGCCTTCCCGCGCGCCGTGGCCCTGGCCGAGCGCGGCTGGTCGTCTGAAGCGGACGCGAACTGGGACGACTTCGCCCGCCGGTTGCCGGCCGAGATGGCGCGTCTGAAGATCCTGGGCGTCGCCGCCAACACCGTGCCGTTCGAGCCGCAAGGCTCGCCGTCGGAAGGCGTGGACGGCAAGACCCAGTTGGCCCTCTCGACCGGCTTGGGCGTCGGCGAGATCCGCTACACCACCGACGGCAAGGCCCCGACGGCGGCCTCCAGCGTCTATGCGGGCGCCCTGGCGCTGACCAGCGGCGCGACGGTGAAGGCCCAGACCTTCGTCGAAGGCCAGGCCCTGGGCCGCGCGCGGTCCTGGACCATCACGCCGGCCCTGCTGGACACTCGCGTCAGTGGCCAGCTGAAGGCCTGCACCGAGAAGGTGCCCTTGACGCTGATCGACGACGCGCCCGCCGCCTTCGACAAGCGGCCGATGATGTATGTCGACATCTTCAACCCCTGCTGGATCTGGGAAGGCGCCAGGCTGGACAAGGGCGCGGTGCTGACCGCGCGGATCACCCAGATCCCGTTCAACTTCCAGGTCGGCAAGGACCGCGACAACATTCCGCTCCACCCGCCCGCCACGCCAGGCGGAGAGCTGGAGGTGCGGTTAGGCTGTACGGGCGAGCGCATCGCCGCCATCCCGCTGGGCGACGCCGCCAGGAATCCGGGCCTGTCGACGGTCACCGCCCGCTTGCCGGCCCGCGCGGGCCAGACGGACTTGTGCCTGACCTTCACCTCGAAGACCCTCGATCCCTTCTGGGTGATCGAGCGCGTGACCCTGAAGTCCCAATAAGCGTTCCAGACAGAGTAGCGCCCCGTGTCCAACCTCGTACTCTCCGCGCCGCTCAAGGGCTGGATCGCGCCGCTCGACGAGACTCCCGACGCGGTGTTCGCCGAGCGGATGCTGGGCGACGGCCTGGCCATCGATCCGTTCGGCTCGACCCTGCACGCGCCCTGCGACGCGGTGGTCGCCACCGTCCACCGCGCCCGCCACGCCGTGACCCTGCGCGCCGCCAACGGGGCCGAGATCCTGATGCACGTGGGCCTGGAGACCGTGGCCCTGAACGGCGAAGGCTTCAGCGTCTTCGTCAAGGAAGGCCAGGGCGTGAAGGCCGGCGACAAGCTGCTGGGCTTCGACATCGACCTCCTGGCCCAGCGCGCCCGAAGCCTGATCACCCCGGTGGTGATCACCAATCCGGACGCCTTCGAGATCGTCCGCCGCGACCAGGATCGCGAGGTGTCGGTCGGCGACTTCCTGATGGAGCTGGCGCCGATCGGCGGAAACGCCGCCGCCGGCCTGGTGAGCGACGGCGAGGTCGCGCGCGCGGTCATTGTTCCCCTTGTCCACGGCGTCCACGCCCGTCCGGCCGCTCGCATCGCCGAGACCGCCCGCAAGTTCGAGGCCGAGGTCGCCCTCGTGGCGGTCAACCGCCGCGCCAGCGCCAAGAGCCCGGTCGGTGTCATGTCCCTGGCCATCCGCCACGGCGACACCATCCAAGTGGTGGCTTCGGGCCACGACGCCGAGGCGGCGATCCAGGCGGTGGCCGAGCTGATCGGCGGCGGCATGGGCGAGGGCGGACCGGCTCCGGCCGAGAGCGCGGCGCCCGTTGTGATCGAGGCGCCTGTGGCGCCCGCCGAACTGCCGCGTGACGGCGTGCTGAAGGGCGTGCTGGCCGCGCCGGGACTGGCCATCGGCAAGGCCGTTCGGTTGGCTTCGACCGACATCGTCGTGCGCGAAGCCGGCGAGGGCGTCGCCCATGAAGAGGCCGGCCTGGCCGCCGCCCTCGACACCGTCCGCGCCAGGATCGAAGCCAATGCCGCCAAGGGGGACAAGGCCCGCAAGGCCATTCTCGGTGCCCACCTGGCCTTCCTGGATGATCCCGAACTCTCCGCCGGGGCTCGCCGCCTGATCGGGGAGGGCAAGAGCGCCGGCTTTGCCTGGCGCAAGGCAGTCGGCGGCTATGTCGAGGCCCTGCGCGGTCTGGGCGACCGCCGCCTGGCCGAACGCGTCGACGACCTCGTGGATCTGGAACGCCAGGTGCTGCGCGCCCTCCTTGTTTTGGAAGGGGCCGGCGAAGAGGACGAGGGCGCGGTCCTGCCGCCCGGCTCGATCCTGCTGGCCGACGAACTGCTGCCCTCGCAGCTGATGGGCGTCGATCCCGCCGCTGTGGCCGGCTTCGCCACCGCGCGCGGCGGTCCGACCTCGCACGTCGCCATCCTGGCCGCCGCCATGGGCATCCCGGCGATGGTCGCCCTGGGCGGCGCGCTGCTCAAGGTCAAGGACGGCGCGACGCTGATCCTCGACGCCGACAGCGGGACCCTGCGGGTCGCGCCCGACGCGCCGGCCCTGGAAGCGGCCCAGACCGCCTTGGCCCAGCGCCAGGAACGCCGCGCCGCCGCCCGGGCCGCCGCCCACGACCCTTGTGTCACCCGGGACGGCGTCCGCATCGAGGTGTTCGCGAATACCGGCTCGCTGAACGACGCCCTGGCCGCCGTGGCCAATGGCGCGGAAGGCTGCGGCCTGCTGCGCACCGAGTTCCTGTTTCTCGACCGCGACACCCCGCCCGACGAGGACGAGCAGGCCCGCCAGTACCAGGCCATCGCCTCGGCCCTGGACGGCAAGCCGCTGATCATCCGCACCCTGGATGTCGGCGGCGACAAGGCCGCGCCCTATCTGCCGATCCCGGCCGAGGAGAATCCCGCCCTGGGCCTGCGCGGCGTCCGCGTCAGTCTTTGGCGGCCGCATCTGCTGAAGACTCAGCTGCGGGCCATCTTGCGCGTTCGGCCACTCGGTCAGTGCAAGATCATGGTCCCGATGATCGCCAGCCTGGACGAGCTGCGCGCCGTCCGCGCCATGCTGGACGAGGCCAAGCGCGAGATGGGCGTCACCGACAAGGTCGAGCTGGGGGTGATGATCGAGACCCCGGCCGCGGCCGTGACCGCCGACCTGCTCGCCGCCGAGGCCGACTTCCTGTCGATCGGCACCAACGACCTGACCCAGTATGTGCTGGCCATGGACCGGGGCAATCCCGAGCTGGCCGCCCGCATCGACGCCCTGCATCCGGCGGTGCTGCGGATGATCGACCAGACCTGCAAGGGCGCGGCCAAGCATCATCGCTGGGTCGGCGTCTGCGGCGGGCTGGCCTCCGACGTCGCCGCCACCCCGATCCTGCTGGGCCTGGGCGTGACCGAGCTTTCGACCACGGCCTCGATCGCGCCCGAGGTGAAGGCCCGGGTCCGTGGCCTTTCTCTTGAAGCTTGCCGCAGCCTCGCGGCCCAGGCCCTGGACCAGACCTCGTCCGAGGCGGTCCGCGCCCTCGTGAAATCCTTCGGAGCCTGAACCCGATGAAGTCTCCGCTCGAGATTCTTCAGCCCCTGGGCCGGGCCCTGATGCTGCCGATCGCGGTGCTGCCGGTGGCGGCGCTGCTGCTGCGCATCGGCCAGACCGACCTGCTGGGCGCGCCAGGCCTGGCCGTCATGACCCACGGCGTCTCGCTGAACATCGCCAACGTCTTCAGCGCCGCCGGCGGCGCGATCTTCGGCAGCCTGGGCCTGATCTTCGCCATCGGCGTCGCCGTCGGCCTGGCCAGGGAGAACCACGGCGCGGCGGGCCTGGCCGGCGTTGTCTGCTACGTGATCGCCACCAAGGGCGTCGACGCCCTGCTGGTCGTTCCGCCCGAGGTCACGGCCAAGGTGGTCGCCGAAGCCAAGGACCTAACGGTGGCGGCCTGGAAGGCCAAGGAGATCGGCAAGCTGTCGATCCCCGTCGGCATCCTGTCGGGCGTGATCAGCGGCTGGCTCTACAACCGCTACAGTGACATCAAGCTGCCGGAGTACCTGGCCTTTTTCGGCGGCCGTCGGTTCGTGCCGATCGTGGCCGGCCTGGCGGGCGTGATCCTGGCCCTGATCTTCGGCTCGTGCTGGGGCGCTCTGGAGGCCGGCGTCGACGGGCTGAGCCATCTGGTCACGGCGTCGGGCAATGTCGGCCTGTTCGTCTTCGGCCTGTTCAACCGCCTGCTGATCGTCACGGGCCTGCACCATATCCTCAACAACGTGGTCTGGTTCATCCTGGGCGACTTCAATGGCGTCACTGGCGACCTCAACCGCTTCGCCGCCGGCGACAAGACCGCCGGCGCGTTCATGAGCGGCTTCTTCCCGGTGATGATGTTCGGCCTGCCGGCCGCGTGCCTGGCCATGCTGCACACCGCCAAGCCCGAGCGGCGCAAGGCCGTCGCCGGCATGCTGGGCTCGCTGGCCCTGACCTCGTTCCTGACCGGGGTGACCGAACCGATCGAGTTCAGCTTCATGTTCCTGGCCCCGGCGCTGTTCGCGATCCACGCGGTGCTGACAGGCCTGTCGATGGCCCTGATGAACATTCTCGACGTGAAGCTGGGCTTCGGCTTCTCGGCGGGCCTGTTCGACTATGTGCTGAACTTCAACAAGGCCACGCACCCGCTGCTGCTGATCCCGGTCGGCCTGGTCTATGGCGCGATCTATTATGGCGTCTTCCGCTTCGCGATCCTCCGCTTCGACCTCAAGACTCCGGGGCGCGAGGACGAGGAGGCCGTCGCCGTCGAGACCGTCACCACCGGCGGCGGCCGGGGCGCGGACTTCGTGGCGGCCTTGGGCGGCGCGGACAACCTGACCAGCGTCGACGCCTGCACCACTCGCCTGCGCCTGATCGTCGTCGACCAGGGCGCGGTCAGCGAACCGGCCCTGAAGGCGCTCGGCGCGCGCGGTGTGGTGCGGCCGTCCGACAAGGCGCTGCAGGTCGTGCTGGGCCCGATCGCCGACGGCGTCGCCGGCGAGATCCGCGCCGCCCTAGGCCGAGGTATCGGGGGGGCTGCCGCGCTCGCCAAGCCCGTCGCCGCCGCCAAGCCCGCGCCCTTGGCGCCGCCCAGCATCGACGACGACCGCAAGGCCGAGAAGCTGCTGAGCGCTCTGGGCGGGCCCGCGAACCTGAAAAGTGTCGGGACCTGCTCCAGCCGCCTGCGCCTGGTCGTCGCCGACCAGGGCGCGGTCAGCGAGCCGGCTCTGAAGGCCCTGGGCGCGCGCGGCGTGATCCGGGTTGGCGACAAGGTTGTCCACGTCGTGCTGGGTCCCGACGCCGAGCGCGTCGGCGAAGCTGTCCGCCGCCAGTTGCCCTAGCTAGAACAGGTGGGCCTTGAAGAAGGCCGCCGAGCGGGCGTTGGCGAGCTTGGCGTCGGCGTCGTCATAGTGGTCGCCGCCGGGCCGCGCGAAGGCGTGGTTGCGACCGGGATAGGTGTGGATCTGGATGCGCGGGTGCCCGTCCAGGGCGTCGTGGATCTTCGCCTGGGCCTCCTTGCCGATATATTCGTCGTCGCCGGCCAGGTGCATCAGCAGCGGCTTCTTGATCCGCGCGCCCTCGGCCACGTAGTTGTCGGTCCCGCCGCCGTAGTAGACGACGCCCACATCCGCGTCGCTGGCCGCCATGGCCCGGAACGTCATCAGTCCGCCCAGGCAGTAGCCGGTCACGCCGACCTTGCCGTTGGCGCCGTCCAGCGTCCGCGCGGCCTTGATGGTGGCGACCACGTCCTCGACGCCCTTGTCGAAGTCGAAGCGATTGTAGAAGCCGAACGCCTTCTCCGAGTTCTCGGGCGAGGCCTCCGACATCGCCAGGCCGGGTTCGAAGCGCCAGAACAGGTCGGGAGCGACGACGATATAGCCCTGGGCGGCCAGCTCGCCGGCGATCTGCCGGATGCCGTCATTGACGCCGAAGATCTCCTGAATGAGGACGATAGCCGGCGCGGGCGCCGTGCTGGGGCGCACCACCAGGGCCTGGAAGTCGCCATCGGGGACGGTGATGGTCAGGTACTCGGACACGGTCGCGCTCCTGCGGCGGATCGGGGGACGGCCGCGAGTTTCGACATTCGTGCGAGCCCGCGCTTGAACGATCCTGTCGGGTCGGACGAGCGCCGCGCGCGCGGCTCGCCACCGTTCAGAACTGGCGGCTCGCGCAGGCGATGACCGTTGGCGTCATCGGTGGCGCAATCCTGAGCGCGGGTGAGCTGAACGGCCGCGCCGGCGCGGCCTATCGTATGGCTTCAGGCGGCCGCGCGGCCTTGAACGTCCCGCAGTTCAGCGCTGATCATCCGGGCGGCGGCGACCAGATCGTCGGCGTAACGGCCGACAGCCTCGTCCATCTTGATCGCGGAAGAGAAGAACACCAGCGTCAATGCGCCACAGACCACGCCGTCTTCGAAGATGGGCGCAGCGACCGAGGAGGTCTTGCCAGGCGTGGAGGTGAAGCGGTTCCTGGCGCGCGTCGCATAGCCCGCCTCGCGGATCTCTTCGAACAGGATACCCGACTGGAAAAGCGAGAGGGTATGCGGATCAATTCCAGGCCCGACCTCGTCGATGCTCTCCAGAATGCCAGCCCTCTCCTCATCGGTGGCGAACGCCATGTAGGCGCGCCCGGAAGCGCACTCAAGCAGAGGAAAGGTGTCTCCAGGATGATAGTTGTTGAAGCTCAGCGATGTCAGGGCATGGGTACTGTCGCGCACCATCATGGATTGCCCGACGCGGGTGGCGATCAACATCGGCCAAAGGTGTTTCTTGGTAAGCGCAACGATATGGGGGCGCGCGATCGAGGTGACCCGGCTGAAGTCCTGGTAGCCGCTGGCTAGCGTCTGAACGAGCGCCGTGGGGCGATAGTGCTTTCGGGCGGGTTCCCGTTCGATCATGCCCTCGTGCAACAAAGTCTGCACAATTCGGCAGGCGGTCGGATAGGGCACCTTCGACTGAACGGCGATATCCATCATCGACAAGGAGCCGGCGCGGTTGATCGCCCGCAGGACGGCTAAGCTTCGCGTAACGGACCGAATTGGAACGCCTTTTTCCATTTGGTGAACTCTCCCCAGAACACCTTCGAAACTTTGTGCCGGAATCCACGCTCGCGTACCGCTTAGGCACATTTATCCGCCTGGCGATAAAATTAAAACTTCAACACAATCGAGCAAGAGGTTTTGCTCGCTCAAGAGACCGACTGGCGGCTAAGCCGACTAAGTCGCAGGCGCCCGCCGCAGGCTTTGACACGCCATCGCGTGACGGTTTCGAAGGCTCTCCCTATGCTCACACAGCTATTTCCCGTTGGACTTGCGAGGGAACTGACGAGCATGGCCATAAAGGCTCACGTGTCGAACTTCGAAGCCCTGGTGGCCGCGCGCGCGCGAGGGGGCGGCGATCTGCTGGCGGTGCCTGGCTGTTGGGATGCCTTCAGCGCCCGCGTGGCCGCCGAAGCCGGGGCCGCCGCGCTTTCTCTCTCGCCCCGTACGGTGGCCATGGCCCGGTACGGTCGTCCCGACGAGGATCAGGTCGCGTTCGGAGAGGTGGTCGATCTCACGCGGTCCATCCGTGAAGTCGTCGATCTGCCTTTGATCGTCGACGTCCAGGCCGGCTACGGCAACGCGCTCAATGTGATCCGGACGGTAAAGCTGTTCGAGCGCGCGGGCGCCTCGGCGATCCACATCTCGGACGCCGTCAGCCCCGGCAGCGTGCAGGAGGGGGCCGGCGAGGTCGTCGTTCGGCCGGCGGACATGATCGGCAAGCTCAAGGCGGCTGTCGACACCCGCGTGGACGCCTTGATTATCGTCCGCACCCAGGCTGCGGGCGTCGAAGGCCTGGCTGCGGCGTTTGACCGGCTGGAAGCCTATCTCGAAGCCGGCGCAGACATGATTCTGGTGGATCGGGTGTCAGTGCAGCGGGTGGCGGCGCACTTCGCCGGCCGCGTCCCGATGATCTACGATTTCGGGTTCGACCAGGACGACGGTGTGACGGCCGCGGTGTTGGAAGATCTGGGCTATGCGATGGCGTTGAGCCCGGCCGCCGTGCTCAACGCCATGTCGCAAGCGGCGGGGCGGGCGCTGAGCAATCTCGCGCCCCCGCGCCGGCTTCGGCCTATCGGCGTCGTGAAATGATGCGGTCCGAGCCTGGCTATCCGCCGTTCGGGTAATGCACGCGAGCGCCCTCGTCGGCTTGCCTCTTGACTCTAATGTCTTCAGCAGAATTCGGGGAGCGGGCTTTTGGGACCTCTTGCGGGCGTAATGGTGCTGGATCTCACGCGCGTGCTCGCGGGGCCGTGGGCGACCCAGACCCTCGCCGATCTCGGCGCCGAGGTGATCAAGATCGAGCGGCCCGGAGCCGGAGATGACACCCGCGCATGGGGACCGCCGTTCCTTGACGGCGACGACAAGGACGGCGGGGGCGGCGACGCGGCCTATTTCACGGCGGCCAACCGCAACAAGAGGTCGGTCACCGCGAACCTGGCGACCCAAGAAGGCCGTGACATCGTCCGCGCGCTGGCGACGCGGGCCGACATCTTCGTCGAAAACTTCAAGGTGGGCGATCTGGGCCGTCATGGGCTCGACTACGCCAGTCTCGCCAAACTGAATCCCCGGCTGATCTACTGTTCGATCACCGGCTTTGGCCAGACGGGCCCCGAGGCGGGCCGGGCCGGCTACGACGCCATGATCCAGGCCATGGGGGGGTTGATGTCCATCACGGGCCAACCCGCCGGCGCGCCGGGCGACGAGCCCATGAAGACCGGCGTCGCCGTCGTCGACCTGTTCACCGGCATGTACGCGGCGACCGCGATCCTGGCGGCCCTATTGCACGTGCGCGCAACCGGGCAGGGTCAGCACATCGATCTGGCCCTGTTCGATGTCCAGTTGAGCATGCTCGCCAACCAAGCGTCGAACTATCTTGTTTCAGGGCGATCGCCCGGGCGGCTGGGCAATGCGCACCCCAATCTGGTTCCCTACCAGGTGTTCGAAACCGCCGACGGCGCCTTGGTGCTGGCGATCGGTAACGATGCTCAGTTTCGCGCCTTCGCGGCCTTGTGCGACGACGGGCTGGCGACCGATCGGAGGTTCCAGACCAACGCCTTGCGCGTCAGGAACAGATCCGAGCTCGTCGATGTCCTGCGGCCGCACCTGCGCAGGCGCACGACGACGGAATGGGCGAAGCTGCTCGATCGCGCCGGCGTGCCCTGCGGCCCGATTAATTCGGTCGCCCAGGCCTTCGCCGAACCTCAGGCGATCGCGCGCAACGCAGTGGTCGAGCAGACTCGCGACGACCTCGATGCGCCGATCCGCACCGTGGCCTCGCCGATCAGGCTTTCACGGACGCCGCTGGAGTATCGCCTGGCGCCGCCCGCCCTCGGCGCCGACACTCGCGCCGTCCTTTCCGAACGCCTGGGGTTTTCGGAAGACGCGCTCGACGGCCTAGCGTCGAAGGGCGCGATCTGACTACCGCGCGGAAAGCCAGGCTTCGACCTCATCGACATCAACCACATCGGCGTATTTGAGCTGAAGGTCGGTCAGGTTGGCGAAGTGGTAGCTCTCGTGCTTGTCGGCGACGCACTGCTCGGGAACGATGGTGCGGTAGCCGTGGGAGAGCGAGTCCACCGCCGTCGCCCGCACACAGCCCGAGGTCGAGCCGCCGGTGATCACGACGGTGTCGACCCTGTGCCAGACGAGGTAGCTGGCCAGCGGCGTTTCAAAGAAGGCCGACGGCATCCGCTTGGTGAACACGAGGTCGCGCGCTTCGTCGATCTCCACCCGCGGATCGAACAGATGGCGTTCGCTCTCGTATTTGATGTTCTGCAGAGAATCTGGCGTATCGGTTCGCGTGCCCCAGACGCCCGCGTCGCCCGCGTCGGGCTTATAGGCGACGTGGCTCCAGATCACCGGCATGCCCTTCGACCGCGCGAGGGCCGATATGCGGTTGGTGTGTTCGATCTGTCTCGGGTCGGTGACGTAAGCGCTCTTTGGAAACAGATCAGGCCGCGTATAGGCCTGCTGGAAGTCGATGTTCATGATCGCCAGCTTTTGGCCGAAGCCGAACCGCGCTCGGGCGGGGTTGGCCTTCACGGCTTCGTAAAGTTCGCGCGCGGTTTTGTGCTCGCACACCATGGTCGGTTCGAAGGCAAGATCCGTCATTGGTTCAACTCCTTGCTTGCGCCCCTAGAAGGCGCTCTCGCCGGTGATGGCGCGGCCCAGGATCAGGGCGTGGACGTCGTGGGCACCCTCGTAGGTGTTCACCGTCTCGAGGTTCGCGGCGTGCCGCATGACATGATACTCGCCGGAAATCCCGTTGCCGCCGTGCATGTCGCGGGCGACACGGGCGATGTCGAGCGCCTTGCCGCAGTTGTTGCGCTTCATCATCGAGATCGCCTCGGGAACCCAGGCACCCTCGTCAAGCAGCCGGCCCAGCGCAAGGGCTCCCTCGAAGCCGAGCGCGATCTCGGTCTGTATGTCGGCTAGCTTCTTCTGGACGAGCTGACGCGACGCGAGCGAGCGCCCGAACAGCGAGCGGCTCGCGACATAGTCGCGGCTGGCATGGAGGCAGAACTCGGCCGCGCCCATCGCGCCCCAGGCGATGCCGTAGCGCGCCTTGTTGAGGCAGGAGAACGGCCCCCGCAGGCCCGACACGCCCGGCAGGATCATGTTCTCGGGTACGAACACGTCGGCCAGCGCGATCTCTCCGGTGACGGAGGCGCGCAAGGACAGCTTGTTGCGGATCGTCGGCGTATTGAAGCCCTCGGCGCTCCGCTCGACCAGGAAGCCGCGGATCACGCCGTCGAGCTTGGCCCAAACGATGGCCACGTCGCAGATGGGGCTGTTGGTGATCCACATCTTCGCGCCATTGAGCACGTAGCCGCCGTCGACCTTCTTGGCGACCGTGCGCATGGAGGCCGGATCGGAGCCGCCGTCGGGTTCGGTCAAGCCGAAGCACCCCACCACCTCGCCCGCCGCCATGGCCGGCAGGAACTTCCGCTTCTGCGCCTCGGAGCCGAACGCATGGATCGGATACATGACCAGTGAGGATTGCACGCTCATCGCCGACCGATAGCCGGAGTCAGCGGCCTCGATTTCGCGAGCGATGAGCCCGTAGGCGACGTGGCTGACGCCGGCGCCGCCGTACTCCTCGGGCAGGGTCGGGCCGAGGAAACCGAGCGCGCCCATCTCCCTGAGAATCTCGCGATCGAAGCGCTCGTCGGCATAGGCGTCGACGACTCGGGGCATGAGCTTTTCGCGGGCGTACTGCCGCGCTGTCTCCCAGATCATCCGTTCTTCGTCGGTGAGCCGCGCGGCGAGGTCGAGTGGATCTTCCCAGCGAAACGTCTTCTGGCTTTGCCCAAGGGCGGCGGACATGGATGCTCCTCTGGCCGGACTTTGGGATCGGCCGCTGTCAGTTTGTGCTCACGCTCCAACTCCGCCTAGCCCGGCCGGATCGCCAGTTCAGAGACCGCCTTGGTCGCACAGCGGATAAGGCTATAGCTTCGCCCCATGCGGGTCCGCGCCGCCGCCTAGTATGGACCTCGTGATGCGAAGGAGCGGGGAGAGGCTATTGTCTGGTGCGATCGGGGATGCGGCGAGCCCGGCCGCGATGACGATGGTCGAGAAGATCATCGCGCGCGCCGCCGGCCTGAGCAGCGTCAGGCCTGGTCAGATGGTGACCGCCAAGGTCGACCTGGCCTTCGCTCACGACTCCTCCGGCCCGCGCCGCTGGCGTCCGATGCTCGAAGAGCTGGGCGTCGGGCTCTGGGACCCCGACAAGGTGGTCATCGTCGCCGACCACTATGTTCCCGCCGTCGACGCCGAGACCGCAGAGATTCTGCGCGTCACCCGTGAGTTTGTCCGCGACTATGGCGTGCGCAATTTCTTCGACATGGTCGGCATCAGCCACCTTGTGCTGCCCGATCATGGCCTAATCCGCCCCGGAGCGTTTATCGCGGGCGGCGACAGTCACACGCCGACGGCCGGCGCCTTCGGGGCCTATGCGGCCGGTTATGGCGCGACCGACATGGCGGGCGTCGTGGCCACCGGCGAGACCTGGCTGCAATGCCCCGAGACAGTGCGCGTGATCCTGAACGGCCATTTGCCGCGCGGACTCTCGGCCAAGGACGTCATGCTGAGCCTCTGCAAGGCGCTCGGCCTCGACAACGCCTTCCGCGCCATCGAATACGCCGGGAGCGCCGTCGAGGCCATGGGCATGCCGGAACGGATGGTGCTGTCGAACATGGCCGCCGAGCTCGGGGCCGAGACGGGCGTCGTCGCGCCCGACGCTGTCACCTTCGCCTATCTGCGCGAGCGCGGGCGTCCGGTGGAGGACGAAGCCGCCGCCCTGGCGCTCGCCTCCGATCCCGGCGCCGTGTTTGCCGAGACCCACGTCTTCGACGCCTCGGCGCTCGCCCCGCAGATCGCCGCGCCGCATTCGCCGGCCAACACCTTCGACGTCGGCCAACTGGCCGGCCAGAAGATCGACCAGGCCTATATCGGGGCCTGCGTGGGGGCGAAGATCGAAGACCTGCGCATGGCCGCGGCCGTGCTCAAGGGCCGCAGGATCGCGCCCGGCGTGCGGCTGCTCGTGGCGCCGGCCTCATCGAAGACCACCACCCTGGCCGCCGCCGACGGTACGCTCTCCGTGCTGATGGAAGCGGGCGCCACGCTGATGCCGTCCGGCTGCGGCGCCTGCGCGGGATACGGGGCCGGCGTGCTAGCTCAGGGCGAGGTCTGCATCTCCTCGACCAATCGCAACTTCCAGGGCCGCATGGGCTCGTCGGGCGCGAAGGTCTTCCTGGGTTCGCCCTATTCGGTGGCCGCCGCCGCGGTCGCCGGCGCGATCAGCGATCCGCGCGCGCTTCTCGAACAGGGAGCGGCGTAATGGGTCGCGCCTTCGTTTTCGGCGACAACGTCGACACCGACCTCCTGGCGCCCGGCGCCTACATGAAATCGAGCGCCGAGGACCTCGCCCGCCATTGCCTGGAGGCGCTCGACCCGTCCTTCGCCGCCACCGTGCGTCCGGGCGACGTGGTGGTCGCCGGCGCCAATTTCGGGATGGGCTCCTCGCGGGAGCAGGCGGCGGTGTCGCTCAAGCTGCTCGGCGTCTCGGCGGTGCTGGCGACGTCATTCGCGCGAATCTTCTTCCGCAACGCCATCAATCTCGGCGTCCCGGCGGTGGTGTTCGAACAGGCGGCGGAAATCTCGCCAGGCGATCAGTTGGAGATCCGCCTGGAGGAAGGCGCCGTCGATAACCTAACGACAGGCAAGACCTACGAGCTCGAGCCTCTCCCCAGCCATATCATGGCGATGATCCGCGACGGCGGGCTATTGCCGCACCTAAAGCGCCGTCTGGCGGCGCCGGAGTCCGACGATGAATAAAACCCTGTCGCAGAGGCTGGCCGGGAGTGAAGCCCTGCTCGCCCCCGGGGCCTACGACCCGCTTTCGGCCCTGATGATCGAGCGTGCCGGATTCGAGGCGGTCTATCTTTCGGGCGCGGCGATCTCCTACACCCAACTGGGTAGGCCCGACATCGGGCTCGTCAGCCTCGACCACGTGGTCGACGTAACGGCGCGGATTCGCGAACGGGTGTCCCTGCCGATCATCGTCGACGCCGATACCGGCTTCGGCGGTTCGATCAGCGCCCGCCGCACGATCAAACTGCTGGAACGCGCCGGGGCCTCGGCGATGCAGATCGAGGACCAGTCCTTCCCCAAACGTTGCGGCCATTTGGCCGGTAAGACGGTGATCTCCGCGGACGAGATGTGCGGCAAGCTGGCTGCGGTGCTCGACGCGCGCGAGTCCTCCGAGACCCTGGTGATCGCGCGGACCGACGCCATCTCCGTGATCGGCTTCGAGGAGGCGATCGCACGGGCGGTGCGCTACCGCGAGACGGGAGCCGACGTCATTTTCGTCGAGGCGCCGCGCACCGAGGCGGAGATGAGGGCCATCGTGAAGGCGCTGCCCGGCGTGCCGCTGATCGCCAACATGGTGGAGGGGGGGGCCACGCCGCCCTTCACCCTGGACCAACTCTCCGAAATGGGCTTCAAGCTGGTCATCTCGCCGGGCGCCCTGGTGCGCAATCTGGTGCATCAGGCCGAGGTCTTCCTGAAGAGTCTGCGCGAGAGCGGCTCCACCCAACCGATGCTGCGCAGCATGCTCGACTTCAAGGGGCTGAACGAGCGTCTGGGCATCGATGAGATGGCCGCCCTCGGAGATCGCTACGATCCCGGCCTCAAGTTGGAACTCTATCGCGCGGCCGCGGAGCGCTGATTTCCATGCGCGCCGATCCGAACCTTTACGACTACTGGCCTTACCGGGACCGTCCCAAGATCGTGTGGCCAGGCGGCAAGAAGCTGGCGTTCTGGATCGCACCCAACATCGAGTTCTACGAGTTCGATCCGCCGAAGAATCCATCGCGACCGGGCTGGCCCAAGCCATCGCCCGATGTCGTAGGCTACTCCCAGCGCGACTGGGGCAACCGCGTCGGACACTGGCGGCTGATGGATCTGATGGACCGATTTGGCCTGCGCGGCTCGATCTCCCTGTCGACCGCGCTCATCGACCATCATCCGGAAATCATCGAGGCCTGTGTTGCGCGCAACTGGGAGTTCTTCTCCCACGGCATCTACAACACCCGCTACGCCTATGGCATGGACGAGGTTCAGGAGCGGGCCATCATCGAGGACTCGATCCGCTCGATCCAGAACGCTACCGGGCAGCGGATCCGGGGCTATCTGGCGCCGGCGCTCACCCATACCGAGCGGACCTTCGACCTGCTGGCGGAATACGACTTCTGGTACACCTGCGATCTCTTCCAGGATGACCAGCCGCAGCCGCTGAAGACCAAAGGCGGGCGCCTGATCTCGATGCCCTATTCGCTGGAGGTCAACGACGTCATCGCCTATGGCGCGCTCACCATGGATCCCTGGCGCTACGCCGAGGTGCTAAAGCGGCACTTCGACCAACTGCTGGAGGAGGGCGAGCGCAGCGGCACGGTGATGTGCATTCCGCTGCATGCCTATCTGGTCAGCCAGCCGCACCGTATTGGCGCGTTCGAAGAGGCGCTGAGCCACATCGCCGGCCACGGCTCCGACGTCTGGTTCGCGACCGCCGCCGAGATCGCCCAAGCCTATCGTGAGCAGTATTGGGACCAGACGGTCGCCGACATCCAGGCCAGGGGCCTGGCGACCGGCGGGACCGGCTTCGGCCCAGCGGAGGGCTGACCCATGCCGATGCCTGACGACTATCTGAACTATCCGCACCGCGCCTACGGCATGGACCAGTCGCTGTACGACTGGCGGCCGGCGAGCGCGCGGCCGAGGGTCGCCTGGCCGGGTGGATCTTCGGTGCTGGGCGTCATCGTCGTGCCGATCGAGCACCATATGCTCAATCCATCGGGCAAGCCGTTCAAACACCCGGGCGCGATGGTCACGCCCTATCCGGACCTGCGCCACTACACGACCCGCGACTACGGCAACCGCGTCGGAGTCTTCCGCATCCTCGACGCCCTGAGGACGCACGGCCTCAAGGCGACCTTTCCGATCAACGCCGTGTTGCTGCCGAGGGTGAGGCCGCTCATCGAGGCGATCCTGCAGGACGGCCACGAGATCGCCGCCTACGGGGTCGACACCGACCACATCCACTGGGGCGGCCTGGACCGCGAGACCGAGAAGGCCTGGATCGAGGAGACCAAGGCTGCCTTCGCCCGGGCGGGGCTTGCGCCCAGGACATGGATGAGCCCGGCGCGCCAGCAGTCGTTCTCCACGCTGGAACTGCTTGCCGGCGCGGGCTTCGAGGTCTGCCTGGATTGGGAGCCCGACGAGGTTCCGTTGCCGATGACGACGCCGTCGGGCGCGATCCTATCGTTGCCGATCTCCAACGAACTGGACGATCGCACGCTTCTGAGCGACCGACGTCAGACCGAGGACCAATGGGTCGACCAGGTTCTGGCCGCGCAGGCCTATCTTTCGAAGGACGCTGAGCGTTTCGGCGGTCGGATGCTCGGATTCACCCTGACGCCCTATGTCGCCGGCCAGCCGTTCCGGATCGCGTCCCTGCGCCGGATGCTCACCTGCCTAGCCGGCGCGAGTGGCTTCGCGGCGGTCACGGCCGCCGAGGCCGCCGACATGTTCGCGGTCAGCGAAGGCTCGAGCCCGGTTCGCCCCGCCCCGGACGCCAAAGGCTAAGGCAAGGAAAATCGTACCCGGAATCTAGATGCCTTGAGTGCTCCGGCGAGCTTAAAGCAAGGAGAGGTTGTGGATTCTTTGGGGCTTTTACACTCATTGAGCTTCGTCTCGCGGGCGTGGTTCTTGCGATTTCTGTCTATGGATCCGGGGCGTATCCGATAGACGATCATTTACCTCATCTCAGGTTCCAATCCAAAAACCCGCACATATTCTGCGTGATGAGATCATTAGTTGGCGCTGGCGTACGCCATATACATCTCGTGTTTTAAGTTACGGATCAATAAAAACGCATCAATATAAGCCAGATATAAGGGGATTGTAGGATCATGGCTAAGATCAATGGGTGTAAATACTCGGTTTGTACTGGTTTGGCAATCTTCGTGTCGGTTTCGGCGGGGGCGCTGCTTACGGCGTCTGGAGCCTGGGCTCAGGATCAGTCAGATGATCATAGCGCCCTGGAAGAAATCATCGTCACCGCGCAGCGTACATCCGAGAACCTTCAGCGCTCGCCCGTGGCCGTGACCGCCCTGACCGCCCAAGGCCTCGAGAGGCGTCAGATCTCGAGTGTTCGCGACCTCAGCACCAGCATTCCCAACACCTTGATTTCGCCGCCGACCGCCGTGTCCAACGCCGCCCGGATCTACATTCGCGGCGCTGGTCAGGACAACTCCGGCATCCTGGCCGATCCGGCGGTGGCGATCTATGTGGACGGCGTCTACATGCCGCGCACCAATGGCGCGCTGTTCGACTTCTCCGACGTGGATCGGGTGGAAGTGCTGCGGGGGCCGCAGGGCACCCTCTACGGCCGCAACGCCTCGGGCGGCGCAATCAACATCATCACCAAGACGCCCGGCGCGGCGCTGGAGGCGTCCGGCGACATCGCCTACGGCAGCTTCAACACCCTTGACGCCCGCGCCTACGTCGCGGGTCCGTTGGCGCAAAATCTCACCGCCTCGATCAGCGGCCTTTATCGCCGCCGCGACGGGCTCGTGGAGAATACGATCACCGGGGACAAGCTGAACAACCGCAACCTCATCTCGACGCGCGGAAAGCTGCATTACACGCCCACCGACAGGTTCACCATCACGGCGACCGCTGACTATACGAAGGACAAGTCCCACGCCCTGACGGGCGTTAACCTCACCAACTACCCCGGCGTCACCTTTCCGCTCGCCAAGCCCGACCGCGATCCCTTCACCACCGAGATCACTGGCAGGCACTACGGCAACCTGACGTCCTGGGGCGTCGGAGTGCAGGCCAGCTACGAAGCCGGTGACTGGACCCTGAACTCCATCAGCAGCTATCGCCGCCTGGATAACCGGCTGATCATTCCGCTGGTGATGGTGACGAACACGGTCCCGATCCTGATCGACTTCGATATTCACGACAAGACGTGGAGCCAGGAGTTCAACGCCAGCTACGACACCGAGCGGTTCAAGGGCGTGGTCGGGGTCTACTACTTCAACGAGAACGCCAACGACTTCGAGCCCATAACCTCGCCGCCCAAGAACCTGTATCGCAAGACGGACGCCGCGGCGGCCTATGCTCAGGGGACCTTTAAGATCACCGACACGGTCGGTCTGACGGGCGGGCTTCGCTACACCTACGAGCAGACCAAGTTCACGCAGGCCTACTACACGCAACGGCCTTACGGCCAAGCGGCGAAGCAGGACTGGAAGGCCTGGACGCCGAAGATCGGTCTGGAATGGCAGATCCAGCCGTCGTTCATGACCTACGTGTCCTTCACCAAGGGGTTCAAGAGCGGCGGCTACAACGCCATCGCGCCGAACACCAATACGGGCACGAGCGTCGAGGGCGGCCCGATCGCCTATGATCCGGAAAAGGTCAAAAGCTACGAAGCCGGCTTCAAGTACCAGACGCCCGACAACCGCTTCCGCTTGAACGGAGCGCTGTTCCGGGCCGAATACAATGGCCTGCAGCTGCCAGTCTATTTCCCGGGAACGGTCAACACGTTCACGTCGAACGCGACGGGCGCGCGTGTCCAGGGGATCGAGCTCGAGGCCAACTATCGGCCCAACGGCGAACTTGAGCTCTACGGGTCCTTCTCGCACCAGAACGGCAAGTACACCGCGCCGTTCTCTTGCAGTGACGCCTTCACCAAGATCGTCAATTGCCAGGATCGGGAGATCAAGGCGCTGATCCCGACCCAGGCCTCGGCCGGCTTCACCTACACGCCTGAACTGGACATCCGGGGCACGATCCGTCTCAACGGCGGCTGGACCTACATGTCCGGCTACTGGAATAACGTGTCGAACACCGTCGACCTTGAAAAGACCGGCGCGCAAGGCTTGCTCAATGGTTCGTTCGCCTACCAGACGCCGGATGGCCGTTGGACCTTTTCGGTCGAGGGGAAGAACCTGGCGAACAAGAAGTACTATGCCGCCGTCCTGCAAGTCGCCAACGCAACCTCGCCGTCCGTGGCCGGCTATCCCGCCGACCCACGCATTGTGATGGCTCGGATCAAGTTCAACTACTAGTCCTCTAGCCCCAGGGACGCCCGCTGGCGGGCGCCCCGGGGCTGAACCCAACCGTGCTTCCTTAGAGTTCGCGAGTTTCCCAATGAAAACCTTGGCGGTCGTTTATAAGCGCAACGGCGCCCCTCTCGAGGTCGCGGAACTCGACACGATCGATCTCGGTGACCCTCAGGCCGACGAGGCGATCGTGCAGATCGAGGCTTCGCCGATCCACATGGCGGACCTCTTCTACATGGAAGGGCGCCTGCCCCAGTGGGCGCCCCCGCCGCCGGCCATGGCCGGCATCGAAGCCTGTGGGCGCATTGCCCAAATCGGCGTCGACGGCGGCTTCGAGATCGGGGATCGCGTCTTTCTTCCCCGCCGCGGCGGCACCTTCAGCCAGTACGTCAAGGTCAAGACCGAGAAGCTGACCAAGGCCGTCAATCACGGCGATCCCGTGCAGATGTCGCTGATGCCGATCAATGGCGCGACCAGCTATGTGATGATGACGCGGGTGATGGACCTGAAGCCCGGCGAGTGGGTCCTTCAGAACGCGGCGAACTCCAGTTGCGGCCGGTTCAACATCAGCATCGCCAAGCAATTGGGCCTGAAGACCGTCAATGTCGTCCGGCGTGAAGAACTCATTCCCGACCTGCTGGCGCTGGGCGCCGACCAGGTGCTGCTCGACGGCGACGACCTGCGGGACCGCGTCTCGGCCGCCACCGGCGGCGCGAAGATTCGCTATGGGATCGACGCGGTGGCCGGAACGGCGACGAACCGCATGGCCGAGAGCCTCGATATCGGCGGCGTGCTCGCGGTCTATGGCATGATGTCGGGTCAACCTTGCCAGGTGGCTGGCGATCTCTTCCTGATGCGAGACCTGACGTTGCGAGGGTTCTGCACCCCGTATTTCGAGGCGGACCTGTCGGCTGACGACAAGCAAAAGATGATGACAGCCCTCGCCAACTGGTCCGCCGACGGCGCGCTCGTCGCCAAGATCGCGGCGACCTATCCGCTCCATGATTTCAAGGACGCCATGCGCCACGAGATGGAGAGCGGCTCGGCGCGCGACGGCAAGGTCGTGATCCTGCCGAACCCGGAACTCATCGGCGGGAACGCGTGATGACCACCGAGAGCGCCCCCCACGGCGCGGCGCCCTGGCCCTCGCCCGTCCGCGCCTGGTACGTGGTCGCCATCCTGGCGTTCGCCTACGCGTTCGCGATCCTGGACCGCATCGCCATCGGCATCCTGGTCATCCCGATCCAGACCGATCTCGGTCTGACGGACACCCAGATGGGCCTGCTGCAAGGCGCGGCCTTCGGCGTCTCCTACAGCCTGTTCGCCATACCGCTCGGCTGGTTCGTCGACCGCTACAGCCGGCGCACGCTGCTGGCCGCGGGCATCTGCGTGTGGAGCGTGGCCACCATCCTGTGCGCCTACGCTCGCGATTTCATGAGCTTCTTCATCGCCCGCGTGTTCGTGGGGATCGGCGAGGCCAGCGTTTCGCCCTCCGCGGCGTCGCTGATCGCCGACTATTTCCCACCCGAGCGCCGGGGGCGCGCCTTCAGCGTCTTCATGCTGGGCAGCACGCTCGGCATCGGCCTGGCCTATCTTCTGGGCGCCGTGGCGCTGCACCTTTCCGGGTTCGTGAAGGGACTAGGCTGGACGGTCCTCGCGGGGATGAAGAACTGGGAGATCGTGTTCGTCCTCGTGGGCGTGCCCGGCCTGCTGCTGGCCATTCTGGCCCTGGCGACGGTGCGCGAGCCCGTTCGTCGGGAAAAGGGCGAGGTCGCAACCGGGGCTACGGTGTCCCTGAAGGCGACCCTCATGAAGAACCGTCTCTCGTATCTGGCGGTGATCAGCGGAGCGGCCCTGATCATGATCACGGTCTATGCCCAGCTCGCCTGGCTGCCGACGCATTTCATCCGGCGCTATGGCTGGAGCGCCAGCGAAGTCAGCGTCGCCTTCGGGGTCGGCTTTCTGCCGATCGGTGTCTTCAGCAGCCTGAGCGCCGGGTGGGTGCTGAATTGGCTGCGCAAGCGTGGCCGCCGGGACGGCCCCCTGCTGGTGATCGCGTTCCAGGCGGTGGTCGTGCTGACCTGCGGGGCGCTGATGTGCGTGGGGCCGACGGCGCCGCTGGCCTATCTCGGCTTCATCCTGGTCACGATCCCCGGGACCTGGTCCTACGTCGCGGCGCTGGCGGGGCTCAACGAGATCACGCCCAATGAGTTGCGGGGCCAGGTCACGGGCCTCTTTACTCTCGTCACCGGCCTGGTCTCACTCGGCGGCGGCGCCTTCGCGGTCGGTTTCTTGTCCGACACCTTCTTCCACGGACCGAAGGGCGTCGGCCTGGGCCTGATGGCGGTCAACACCGTCGCGACGGTCGTGGCCGGGATCATCGTGCTGCTGACCATCAAGGCCTATCGCGACGCCGTTGGTCGATCGGTCTGGCTGGGCCAGGCTTAGGCGTCACCTGTCGAGCGAGGCATAACGATGCAGATTGGCCAGGACTTGCTTGTGCTGCTTTTCGAGCCTCCGGAAGGTCTCGAGGCGCTGATCGTCGATCCGACCTGTCCGCGCACGGGCCCGGCGGTCCTGCTGTTCGCCGACTCCATCGACCTCGACCTCTGGGCCAAGGAGCCGCTTGAGCCTCAGAGGGCGCTCTGGACAGAGGTCGCGATCGGCTATGGCTGCGAGGCGAGGGGCGAGCCGGCGACGGCGTTCCACTATCCCTACCTCATGCTCTCGGGCGCCAAGAGCGACCGGGGCGTGGCCGTCGCCGACGTCGAGATGACCCGGTTTCACGCGGCCTGCCCAAACTACGAGGGCGGCGCGCCCGGCCGGCATTGCGCGGCGACGGCCCGGACCATCGGCGGCCGGCCCATCGTCGACCTCGACATCACCCTCGAACGGCCGGAGGCCAGGACGCCCGCCGGTCTGCTGCGCTGGGTCAACAGGATCCGCTATGGCGACGTGACGACGCCCGGCGACTCCATCGATCGCGGCCTGTGGTTCGTACCCGCCCTTGATCCACGAACCGCCGACCTCTGGACGGGCGTGGGCAGCGCCACCTTCGGCGAAGGCATGGGCTGGTCGGGCGCGGTAAGAGGCGAGGCCTGGTCGTTCGGCGTCGTCTACGGTCTTGAGGGCGGAGAACGCCTGTGAGCCAGCCTCTGATCAAACGCGCCTGCGGCCAGACCTCGCTCGCCGCGGTCTGCGAGCTGGAACCGGGCCGCGCGGCGAAGCTGCTGCCCGCGCCCCTGACGGCCATCGCCGACCGAGCCTTCATCTATCTCGTGTGGTGCTCGCTCTACAGCGAGACCAGCACGGTCCGTGAGCGCTCGTTCCTGGAGGCCAACATCGCCATCCCGTGCGATGGGCCGGCTGGAGAAGGCACCTGGTTCGCCGCCGCCTACTTCAACTCGCGCCAGATCGTGCGGCACGCGCACCTGAGCGGCTGGGTCGGCGAGCACGCCCATATCGAGATCGGCCGCGTGCCCGCGGGCGTCGCCCGCCTCGTGTGGCCGTCACGCGCGCCGGTCGGCGGCTGGGTGGCGCGCGGCGGTCGCCGCGAGATCGAGATGGTCGTTCGTCCGGGCGAGGAGGTCGATCTTGAAACGACCCCGCTGCGCAAGTTCCTGCGCGTCTACGGCGTGCGCCAATTCGCCGATCAGCCCGACGTCACCCTCGAGTGGCACAATGAAGACGTGATCCATCGCATCCGCGAGGCGAACGCCGACTTGACCCTGGCCGGAGGCGCCGCGGCGCTGCTGGGCCCCGTGACCGTTTCGTCGGCCTACCTGATGGAGTTCGGCATCGACCTGGGTGGATCGCGGCTCGTCTCCGGCAGGTGATCAGCCGCCCCTTTCCGCGCCGCCCGCCAGCCCGGCCGACCTAGTCTCAACGCTCCCGTTTCCCGAGGAGCATTGAGATGTCCAAACAAGACGACGCGCCGGAAAACACGCTCGGCTACACGGCCTCGAGCGCCATCGCCTACTCGCGCTTTCGCATGTATCAGGTCGACGAAAGCGACCTGGAAAAGGCGCCGCTGTTCTCGTTCCCCATGCTCGACGGGGTGATGAACAAGGCGATCAATGTCGGCATCGACGAACCCGCCACCCAGGTGAATTTCGAGGAGTTCCTGCCGGGCCACGACATCAGCTGGGCGATGTTCCACGACGAACTGCACTATGTGACTTCGGGCGAGTGCGAGGTCACCTATCACCTGGCGCCGATGATGACGATCACCGGCACGGTCGTCGCCAAGCCCGGCTGCATCTACCTCTTGCCGCGCGGGGCGCATATCAAGTGGAAGGTGTTGGGCGACAAGCCGTTTCGCCACCTCTGCATCTGCATCCCCAACCCGGGCTATCCGGTGGCGCTGGCCGATAGCGTGCGCCGGGCCGAGGGCGGCCAATGAGCAGGTCGGCGCACTATCGCCGCGACGAGCCGGCCTTCTACAACTTCCTGTCGCTCGAGCGCGAAGCGCTCGACGCGCCCGACCTCATCGCAGGCATGCGCGGCTCGCTCATGAGCATGGACGCCCACAGCGGCTCGCGCACCTATGTCTGCGAACTGCCGTCGGGCTTTCGCACCCGCACGGACGGCAAGGCGGCCTCGCTGGAGTTCTTCGTGCTGCGGGGCGACCTGGCGCTGAACGGGTCGTCGGTCGGCGTCAGCGGTTACATCCACGCCCCGCAACTCTGCGGCGGCGGGGAGATCAGCACCGTCTCCGGCGCCCTGGTCCTGGCGTTCTGGAACCCGAACATGCCGGCCTACGCGTACCCGGTGACGCGCAACCGCGTGATCCAGACCGACAAGATCGAGTGGGTGAACAGCGTGCCGGGGTCGCACGGGGTGATGCACAAGTCCCTGCGCGCGCCTGACGCCGTGCCGGGCCCGAGCGGCGAGGGCTTCGACGGCGGACCCGGCGGGTTCCTGCGCTTCCAGTACATCTCGCCGCAGGCGATCGCGGACCTAGAGCACGTTCACCACGAATGCTGGGAGGAGATTATCGTTCTGAGCGGCGACATCCTGCTGGTCAACGAAGGCCAGATGGGCGCCGGCAGCGTCGTCTCCCACCCGCAGGAATGGTACCACGCGCCTTTCGTCTCGCGCAGCGGCGCCCTCATCCTGTGCCACACCGACGGTCCCATGGGCTATCCATGGCCGACGCGCGAGTACCCGCAAGGACGCTGTTTTTGCGAGCGCTACATCGCCGAGACTCCCTGGGACGAACCGGCCGCCCACATCCCCTGGAACGAGCATCCCTATGCGGCCGAACAGGAGGCGTCGGCCGCTTACCAGGCCTATCGCGCCTCGCCGCAGGGCGTTCGCTGGGGCGGCGACGAGCCCGACGCCGAGGTGCCTCGCGCGCCCGCGGGCCGAGGCCGGCAGAGCCGCTTCCGCGCCAGCTGGGTGCGTTCCGAAGACGACGAGTCGAAGAGCTGAGCCATGATCACCGACCTGCATCACACGACCCTGTTCGTGAGCGACATCGATCGCTCGATCGACTTCTATCGCGACGTTCTCGGTCTGGCGCTCGTCAGCCGTTCGGACGCCTGGGGCGGAACTTATCTCGGCAAGGTGTGCGGCATGCCCGACACCGACATGAGGCTCAACATCGCGCTCATCGGCGTTGGTCCTAAGGGCAAGATCTTCGAGCTGATCGAGGTTCTGCAGCCGCTGGGCGAGCCGACCGACGCCTCCTCGCGCGGCCGCGGCATCGCCCGTATCGGCTTCGAGGTCGACGACATCGAGGGGGCGGTCGCCAGGTTGAAGGAGCGCGGCGTCATCTTCCTTAGCGACGTGATCACCGTGGCGGTGGAGGAGGGGCAGCACTATTCGGACGGTAAGGCCGTGAAGTTCCTCGACCCGGACGGCATCGTGCTGGAGCTGCAGCAACCGCCCGCGCCTGGCCGGGTGACCTGAGGCTGGCGACGCCTTTAAGCGTTCTTCCAAAACCCCCGAGCCCGCGCGCGCTCGGGGGTTTTCCTTGTCAGGTGCGTTCGCTGACCAACTGGGCCTGGCTCCCGGCCCGGCCCAGCAGGCGATAGAGGCCGAAGGTGATCGCGAGCGTCACCGGCGAAGAGAAGCTGGCGACTATCCCGCCGCTAGCCATCATCGTCAGGCCGACGGCCGCGCCGGCGAACCAGGCGACGAGGCCTCGCGGGATGAAGGTCCGGGTTTCCACGGCCTCGGGCGTGTCCGTCGGCGAGATCGCGCTTGAGGTGATGTAGGCCAGGGCCACGCCCACCCACGCCGTCAGGATCACCGCCTGATAGTTCACGGCGATCAGTATGTACTTCAGCACTTCGCTCGCCGCGGTGAAGGCGAACACGACCGCGCCCACCAGCAGCGTGCAGATCAGCCGGGGCGCGCGTAGGCGCAAGGCGTCGCGGAGGAAGGCCTGCAGATTGCTCGACGAGAGGAAGAAGTTCGCGGTGTTGATCCGGGTCTGGGTCACCCAGATGAACAGCAGGCCCAGCGGCCCGCCCAGCACCGTCAGGCAGACGTCGATCACCGCCGTCTCGGAAACCACGGCCATGTTGGCGCTGGCGGCCAGATAGATGCCGACGCTAATGTTTACGAGGAAGGTGACCACATAGAACGGGAAGCCGAAGGTGATCCTGGAGTGGTGCTCGATGTCCTCGATCTTGCCGAACCGGCCGATGTCCAGCGTGATCATCATCAGCAGCTGCATGCCGAACACGGCGATGAAGCAGTACCACCAGCCCGCCGGCGTGGGATTGGCGGCCGGGATGTTCAGCCAGGCATGCGAGTAGCCGAAGCGATGGATCGACATGGCCACGACGGCGATCAGGCCGATGACGTAGATCGGCAGCAGGACGGCGTTCAGCTTGTCCAGCCACTTCTGGATGCTGCCGACCGCCAGCGCGACGCTGTAGACGGCGATGATCGCGCAGGCCTGTAAGTAATTGATCGCGCTGAACACCTTGACCGCCGCGGCCGCCACCACCGCGCTCTCGAACACCGCGTAGTAGATGGCGATCACCGCGAAGATCAGGGTGGCGAGGGAGGCTCCCAGCGTTCCAAATATCCTGCGCGAAAGCAGGTAACAGCTCTCGCCGCTTCGGATCGCGAAGCGCGAGAAGATGTAGCCCAGACCGCTCAGGGCCACGACGCCGAGAAACGTCCCGATCAGGGCGTCGCGCGTTCCAAAGGTCGTGGCCAGGGTCGCGCCCAGCAGCAGGTAGAAGATCGCGCTGCAAAGCGAGAACCACACCATGGTGAGCGGGCCGCGGGACATCCTGTCCTCGGCGTCGACCCGTCTTGTCGCTGAATCATGGGATTCGCTGTGAGCCATTCTCCGGTCTCCATCCTGGCTTTGAAGGGCGCGCGCGCCGTGGAGCGCCCCCGAGGCGCCATGCCAGGCAGCCTGTTCGCGCGGCCCCTAACCACAATGTCGTTCGCAGATTTATCCGAGGTCCGGACAGTTTCGCGGTCCGGCATTGCTCGGCGTCGAGCGGTCGTCGCTAAATCGCCGGCGTGGGCTCATCAAGTCGCAGGCCTTGCTTCCTCAAGCCCACACGCCGTTGGCCTTCCGCAATGACTGATGTTGGAGTGACGAATATGGCTGTGACCGGAGAACTGACCGAACAGTTTGCTCACGCGGTTTTGCCCGAAACCACGTCGGAGGAATATTCGCGGCAAGAGTTCGTGAAGTCGTTGAAATTCCACCTGGCGTCGACGGTCAGCCTCGGCATCAAGGCGGCCTATCAGGTGCGCGCCCAGCCGCAATTTAAGCAGGCCAAGGGCCGCGAGCCGGAGACTTATCGCGAAGTCCAACACGCCATGGCGGGCGAACCCTACTACCAGTTCTGGAGCGCGATGCAGCGCAACAGTCAGGAAATGATGTGGAAGGCGGCGCAGGTCCCGGTCGAACGCCAGCTGCCGTCCCTGATCGACGCCTTCAGGAACGCCTCGGGCTCGAAGGGCTCGCTGACCCTGGATCCGACGCTCGAGGCGCCGCGCTATCACCGTCTGGTCGACATCCACTGCATGCCGGGCGGCTACCACACCGAGTTCGCCGAGGAGGACATCGCCAACGGCGCCGTCTACGACCGCGCGGTCTATGTCTATGTGATGGGCCGCATGGGGCCGCTGAACTCCGACATCGGCGACAGCACCGCCAACTTCGTCAAGGCCAGGTTCCCCGACCTGAAGCCGCGCCGGATCCTCGACATGGGCTGCGGCGTGGGTCACTCGACCCTCTCGTACGTCGACGCCTACCCGGACGCCGAAGTCTACGGCGTCGACGTCGGCGCGCCGATGCTTCGCTACGCGCATGCCCGCGCCGAGTCGCTGGGCAAGCCCGTCCACTACAGTCAGCAGAACGCCGAGAAGATGAACTTCCCGGACGGCTATTTCGACCTGATCGTCAGCCACATCCTGGTGCACGAGACCAGCCACGTGGCGATCCGCAACATCATGCGCGAGACCAACCGCCTGTTGTCGCCCGGCGGGGTCGTGGCCCACACCGAGACCCCGCCCTACCGCCAACTGGAGCCCTTCGACGCCTTCATGCTCGACTGGGACACCCGCAACAATAACGAGCCCTTCTGGGGCGCCAGCCACGAAATCGTTCCGGCCGACATGGCCGAGGAAACCGGCTTCGAAGGCGCCAAGGCGTTCGAGGGCCTGCAGCCCAGCGCCTACGAATCCGCCGACGCCCAGCGCACCAAGGTGTTCCAGGGCGGCGACTTTGGCGGCGGCGGGGCCTGGTACATCTGGGGCGTCCAGAAATAGACGCCGCGTCCATTAGATCTCGGGAGTTTTTCTATGAACTTGCAACAAGGCGCTAAGGGGGAGCGGCCGCGCTATTTCGCCGACCCCGGCATCGACAAGGTGCTCTCGATGACGATGGCGCTGGCGGGTGAGGTCGCTGTCATGCGCGATCGCATCGACAGCCTGGAGCGTCTGCTGGAGACCAACCAGCCCGTGAGTCGAGCGGCTCTGGACGCCTACGCGCCCGACGACGCCGCCCGCGCCGCGCGCGACCACTGGCGCGCCCGGTTCCTCGATATCGTCCTGCGCGCCGTCCACCAGGAGCGGGAGGCTCTGGAGCGGCGGATGAACGCCCAGTCCTATGCGGCCGTCATCGAGGACGTCGAATCGACGACCGCATAGGGGCGCGGGGCGACCGCCGGCAACCGTGACTTAAAAATATTCAGGAAATCAATGTCAGAGCTTAGCCCCAGGACCGCCGTCCTGTTCATGGACTTCCAGCCGGGCATCATCGGCGCCCTGCCCAACAACAATGAACTGGTCGCCACCGCGGCCGACGTGCTGGCGCGCGCGCGGGCCGCCAACCTTCCCGTGATCTTCATCCGCGTCGCGTTTCGCCCTGGGCATCCGGAAGTCAGCGACCGCAACCAGATGTTCAGCGCGATCAAGAAGGCCGGCCGCATGCAGCTGACCGATCCGGCCAGCGAAATCGACCCGCGCTTGGCGCCGCTCGACACCGAGTTCGTGGTGGTCAAGCACCGCGTCGGCGCCTTCTACGGCACCGAACTGCAGCCGATCCTCAACGCGCGGGACATCGACACCCTGGTCCTGCTGGGCGTGGCCACGGGCGGGGTGGTGCTGTCCACGGTCCGCGCCGCCGCCGACCAGGACTATCGCCTGCTGGTGGTCCGCGACGGCTGCGCCGACGCCGATCCGCAGATCCACGAGACGCTCATGGACAAGGTGTTCCCCCGCCAGGCCCAGGTGGTCTCCGCCGCCGACCTGCCGTTCTGATCGGACGGGCGGCGGCCATGACCGGGCATGACGACCTAGATGCGAACTACGCCGTCGCCTTCGACGGCGCCTTGCCTTTCGGCGAGCGTCCCGCGCTGCTGATCGTCGACGTGGTCGTCGCCTATCTGGCGCCTGGATCGCCGCTCCACGACCCGGCCTTCGAGACAGCGCTGGCCAGCAATGAACGGTTGGTCGCCGCGGCTCGCGGCGCGGGCGTGCCGGTCATCTTCACCAACGTCGTCTACCAGCCGGGCGGGGCCGACGGCGGCCTGTTCTACCGTAAGGTTCCGGCGCTGAAGCTGTTTGACCGTGGTTCGGCCGCGGGCGCCTTCCCGGCCAGCCTTCAGCCGCTGCCGACCGAAACCGTCGTCTCAAAGCAGTACGCCTCGGCGTTTTTCGGCATGTCGCTCGCGGCAACCCTGACGACCATGAAGGTCGACTGCCTGCTCATCACCGGATTTTCCACGTCCGGCTGCGTCCGCGCCACGGCATTGGACGCCATGCAGCATGGGTTCGCGCCCTTCGTCGTCAGCGACGCCTGCGGCGACCGTCACCGCGCGCCGCACGAGGCCAACCTGTTCGACCTGCGGGCCAAGTACGGCGAGGTGGTCACCGAGCGCGAGGCGATCGCGCTGATGGGAGAGACCTGAATGTCGGCGCTGGCAAGGACGCTCTACGACAAGCTCTGGGACGACCACGTCGTGGCCGACGAGGGAGATGGCGTCTGCCTGCTCTATATCGACCGCCAGATCCTCCATGAGGTCTCCAGCCCCGTGGCCTTCGCCGGCCTGGAAGCGCGCGGCGCGAGCGTTCGTCGGCCCATGGCGCAACTCGCCACGGTCGACCACGCCATCCCGACCAAGGATCGCGACAAGCCAGTCGCCGATCCTCTCGCGCGCTCCCAGATCGCACTGCTGGAGAACAATGCGAACGCGCACGGGATCACCCTCTATGGCTCCAAGAGCCCACGCCAGGGGATCGTCCACGTCGTCGGGCCCGAGCAGGGGTTCACTCAGCCGGGCATGACGCTGGTCTGCGGCGACAGCCACACGGCCACGCATGGCGCCTTCGGGACGCTGGCCTTCGGCGTCGGCACCTCCGAGATCGAATGTGTGCTGGCCACCCAGACGCTTCGCCAGTCCAAGTCGCGCAATATGGCGCTGAGGACCACCGGAGCGTTCGGTCCGGGCGTCTCGGCCAAGGACCTGGCCATGGCCGCGGTGGGCCGCATCGGCGCGGGCGGCGCGTCCGGCTATGCGATCGAGTACATGGGCTCCGCCATCTCGGCCATGTCGATGGCCGCGCGCATGACCCTTTGCAACATGACGATCGAGGCGGGCTCCCGGATCGGCATGGTCGCGCCCGACGAGACCACCTTCGCCTTCGTTGAAGGTCGTCCCTTCGCGCCCAAGGGCCACCTCTGGGACGAGGCCGTCGCCTATTGGCGCACGCTTTCCAGTGACGCGGGCGCGCGCTTCGACCGGGTGCTGGAGATCGACGCCGGCGCGCTGGCGCCGCAAGTCACCTGGGGCGTCAGCCCGGACATGGTGCTGCCGGTCACGGGCCGGACCCCCAATCCTGACAGCGCCGCCAGCGAGCCGGAGCGAGAAGGCGTCCTGAAGTCGCTCGCCTATATGGGCCTGACGCCCGATACCGCGCTGCAGGACATTTCCATCGACTACGCCTTCATCGGATCGTGCACGAACAGCCGCCTCGAGGACCTTCGGGCGGCCGCCGAGATCGTGGCGGGAAAGCGCGTGGCTCAGCACGTCACAGCCCTGGTCGTCCCGGGCTCAAGCACGATCAAGCGCCAGGCCGAGGCCGAGGGGCTGGACCTCATCTTCCGCCAAGCCGGCTTCGAATGGCGCGACGCCGGCTGCTCGCTTTGCGTGGCCATGAACAACGACCGCCTCGCGCCGGGCCAGCGCAGCGCCTCGACCTCCAATCGCAACTTCGAGGGCCGGCAAGGCCCGGGCGCGCGCACGCACCTGATGAGCCCGATGATGGTCGCGGCTGCGGCGATCGCCGGGCATATCGTCGACGTGCGCGAGATCGGCTGACCATGGAGCCGTTCGTCAGCATCGCCTCGATCGCCGCGCCCCTGCTCGAGCGCGATATCGACACCGACATCATCTTCCCGGCCCGCTACCTGCTGCTGACCAGCAAGACCGGCCTGGGCCGATACGCCTTCTTCGAGCGGCGCTACGAGGATGACGGCAAGACCGAGAAGGCCGACTTCCCGCTCAATCAGCCCGCCTTCCGGGGCGCCCAGATCATCGTCGCCGGATCGAACTTCGGCTGCGGCTCCAGCCGCGAACATGCGGTCTGGGCCCTGGCCGATCTCGGTGTGAGGTGCGTCATCGCCGACAGCTTCGGCGACATCTTCTATTCGAACTGCTTCAAGAACGGCCTGCTGCCCGTGGTGGTCACGCCCGAACAGCGCGCCGATCTGACGGCCCGCGCCGCGGCGAGAGAAACGCTGGACGCGGACCTTGAACACCAAGAGATCCGCACCGCCGACGGCGGGGTCATCGCCTTCCGGGTGGACGGCTGGCGGCGGGAGGCTCTGCTGAACGGTTGGGACGAAGTCGCCACGATCTCGCGGACGCGGGGCCAATCCATCGCCGCCTTCGAAGACGCGCAGAGAAAGCGCTGCTCCTGGCTCTATGCGGACGAGTGATCGCGGCGCGCGCGCATCGGGGCTGTCCGCATCGCGGATAGTCTCGCCTCCGTCCGCGCGAATTCCGGCCACTGGCCTAAGTCTCGGGACGTCGCGGACTTCGCGCGGCGCCGTTGCAAGGTTGTCAGATGGCCGATCCCATCATCCGGCGGAAGCTCGACCGTAAGGAATTCTTTGTCGCGCCGGGCGTGCAGGACATGATTACCGCCGCCATCTGCCGGAAGGTTGGCTTCGAGGTGGTCTATGGCACGGGCTACTGGCTGACGGCCTCGGCCTATGGTCTGCCCGACGCGGGCATCGCCACCTACAGCCAGATGCTCGACCGCATGGCGACCGTGGTCCGTTCGTCGAACGGCGCGGTCATCGCCGACGCCGACACGGGCTACGGCGGCCTGCTCAACGTGCATCACACCGTGCGCGGCTACGAGGCCGCCGGCGTCACGGCGATCCAGCTGGAAGATCAGGAATTTCCCAAGAAGTGCGGCCACACCCCCTTCAAGCGGGTGATCTCGCTCGAGGACATGGTCGACAAGATCCGGGTCGCCGTGGATGCCCGCGAGGACAAGCAGAACTGTCTGATCATCGCCCGCACCGACGCGCGGGCTAGCGAGGGCATGGACAAGGCCCTGAAGCGGGCCGAGGCCTACCGGAAGGCCGGCGCCGACGTCATCTTCTTCGAGGCGCCTCAAAGCGAAGAGGAGATGCGCCGGGCCTGCGAGACCATCGACGCGCCGATGATGGCGAACATGGCCGATGGAGGTGTCACCCCGATCCTGCCGGCCCAGGTGCTGAAGGACATTGGCTACGCCTTCGCCATCTACCCCTCGATGACGAGTCTGGTCGGCGCCGCCGCGATGGAGGCGGCGCTCGTCAAACTGCAGACCACGGGCGTCAGCGCCGACCCGGCGACCCCGATGTTCGACTTCAAGGAGTTCTGCGGCCTGATCGGCTTCGAGGAGGTCTGGGCCTTCGAACGCAAGTGGGGGGGACAGGCGTGACCGGCTTCACCTTCGAGACCACCCCACGCATCCTCTGTGAGGACGGCGTCAGCGGCAGGCTCGGCCAGCTCGCCGCCGAGCTCGGGATCAAGCGGCCACTGATCGTCACCGACCGCGGACTGTTTGAGCTTGGCGTCCTGGACGACGCGCTTGACAGCTTCAAGGCTGCGGGTTTGCCCGTCGAGCTGTTCCGCGATGTGCTCGCCGACCCGCCAGAAGCCTCGATCGAGGCCGCCGCGCGGTTCGCCAGGGCTCGCGACACCGACGGCGTGATAGGTCTCGGCGGCGGCAGCTCGATGGACACCGCCAAGCTGGTCGCCCTGCTGGCGGGCCCCGGCGGCCAGACCCTGACGCAGGCCTATGGCGTGGAACGGGCGCGCGGCCCGCGCCTGCCGCTGATCCAGGTTCCGACCACCGCGGGCACCGGCTCGGAAGTCACCTCCATCGCCATCGTCACCACGCCGGACGACCAGAAGGTCGGCGTCGTTTCCCGTCTGCTCTATCCCGACATCGCGGTCCTGGACGCGACCCTGACGTTCGGCCTTCCGCCCCGCATCACGGCGATGACCGGCATCGACGCCATGGTCCACGCCATCGAGGGCTATACCAGCCGCATCAAGAAGAATCCGGTCTCCGACAGCCTGGCGCTGAAGGCGCTGGAACTGCTGTCGGGCTCGATCCGCGCCGCCGTGGCCGACGGGCGCGATGTCGACGCCCGCCGCGCCATGCTGCAGGGCTCGCTGCTGGCCGGCATGGCCTTCGCCAACGCGCCGGTGGGGGCGGTCCATGCGCTCGCCTATCCCATCGGCGGCCTTTTCCACGTGCCGCATGGCCTGAGCAACGCGCTGGTGCTGTCGCCGGTGCTGGCTTTCAATCAACAGGCCGCCCAGGCGCATTACGCCGAACTGTGCCGCGTGGTCGCTCCGCGAGCCGTAGGCGCCACCACCGAGTCCGCCGCCGCGGGCTTCGTCGCCGCCATGGCCCAGCTGGTCGCCGACATGCCCATGGAACAGAGCCTGACCCAGGTCGGCGTCCAGCGCCAGGACATCGAGCGCATGGCGACCGACGCCATGAAGGTCTCGCGCCTACTCGTGAACAACCCCCGCGACGTCAGTCACCAGGACGCCGTGGACCTCTATCTCAAGGCGCTCTGAGGCGTCGAACCGACAGATCGAAGGGGCAGGGGCGACCCCGCCCTCGGGAGCAGATCAGAATGGCGTATCGATTGGGTGTTGATGTCGGCGGGACCTTCACGGACCTGCTGTTGCTTGAGGAGCGGACTGGCGCGTTCTGGCGGCACAAGACGCCGTCCACGCCCGCCGACAGCTCCATCGGAATCCTGAATGGCGTGACCGCCATCTGCGAGGCCGCGGGCGTCGCGCCGGCCGACATCGAGGTGTTCCTGCACGGCACGACCGTTGCCACCAACGCGGTTCTGGAAGGCAAGGGCGCGCGCGTCGGCCTGATCGTCACCCGAGGCTACCGTCAGATCATGCAGATCGCCCGCAGCTTCGTACCGGGCGGCCTGGCTGGCTGGGTGGTGTGGAACAAACCCTCGCCGCTCGCGGCCCTCGTTGACACCTTCGAGATCGGCGGCCGCATGGACGCCCAGGGCGTCGAGCTCGAACCCATCGACGACGCCGAAATACGAACGGTGCTCGAAGGCCTCAAGGCCCAGGGCGTGGAAGCGATCACGGTCTCCCTGATGAACGCCTACCTGAACGGCGCCCACGAAAGGCGCGTCGGCGAGCTGGCGGCCGAGATCATGGGCGATGTCCCGGTCTCGCTGAGCCACGAGGTCCTGCCCGAGATGCAGGAATACGAACGCACGCTCACCACGGTGGCGAACGCCAGCGTCCGGCCCATCGTCGGACGCTATGTCCGCAATCTGCGCACGAAGCTGCGCGACGCGGGCGTGGCCGGAAAGCTCTCCCTGCTGCGCTCGGACGGCGGCCTGATGTCGTCGGAGAAGTCCGAGCACCATCCGGTCTCGCTCCTGATGTCGGGCCCAGCGGGCGGTGTCACCGGCGCGCTCTGGGTCGGCAAGAAGGCTGGCATCCACAACATCCTCACCCTGGATGTCGGCGGGACGTCGACGGACGTCGCCCTGATCGAGAACCTGGACGCGCGCCGCGTCCGCACGACGGAGGTCGGCCACCTCTCGGTCCGCGCCTCGGCTCTGGACGTGAAGACCGTCGGCGCCGGCGGCGGCTCCATCGCCTATGTTCCCGAGCTGACCAAGGCCCTTCGCGTCGGCCCGCAGTCGGCCGGCGCCGTGCCGGGCCCGGTGGCCTATGGCAAGGGCGGGACCCTTCCGACCGTGACCGACGCCAATGTTGTTCTGGGCTATTTGCCCGAAGCGCTGCTCGGCGGGACCTTCAAGCTCGACCGCGAAGGCTCGGTCCGCGCCGTGCAGACGATCGCCGACGCGCTTGGCATCGGGCTCTACGAGGCCGCGCGCGGCATCATCGACATCGTCAACGAGAACATGTTCGGCGCTCTGCGCATGATCTCGGTCCAGCAGGGCTACGATCCGCGCGATTTCGCCCTCATGGGCTTTGGCGGCGCGGGTCCCTTGCACGTCAACGCCGTGGCCCGCCTGATGGGCAGCTGGCCGGCGATCTCGCCGGTTTCCCCGGGGGTGCTCTGCGCGCTTGGCGACGCGACCACCCGGATGCGCACCGAGACCGCCCGCTCGTTCTCGCGGCGATTCGACCAGACCACGGCGGAAGAAGTCATCGCCCTGCTCGAGGAGATGGCGCGTCAGACCCGTGAAGAACTCATGGCGGACGGCCTGCCCGAGGCCGAGATCACCGCGCTCTTCGAGATCGACGTCCGCTACGAGGGGCAGGCCTTCGAGGTGCCGCTCGCCATTGATCCGGAGACCTTGCGGCGCGATGGCCTCGCCGGCGTGACCTCGAGGTTCGATGAGGAGCACCAGCGACTCTTCACCTTCAAGATGGATACCCCGCACGAACTGGTGAACCTGCGGGCCGTGGCGCTGGGGACCGCTCTCGATCTTCCGGCGGCCGAGCCGCCTCAGGGCACTGGCGACCCCATCGCCGCCAAGATCCGCGACCATGAGCTCTGGATCGACGGGCGGATGCACCCGGCCGTGATCTATGAGCGCGCCAAGCTCTGCAAAGGCGACGTGATTCCGGGGCCGGCGATCGTCACCGAGATGGACTCCACCACCCTGATCGAGCTCGGCTGCGTCGGCACGGTCGACGCCATCGGCAACATCCTGATCACTCTGGCTTGAGGAGCAGACCATGCCCGCCACGATCATCCAGAGCAATTCGACGCCGTTCGAAAAGATCGCCATCGACCCGGTGACCCTTGAGGTCATCGAGAACGCCCTGCGCAACGCCCGTGTCGAGATGGACGCCACGCTGGTGCGCACGGCCATGTCGCCCGGCATTCGCGAGCAAGGCGACGCTTTCCCCCTGATCGCCGATCACAAGGGTCGCATGGTCGTGGGCCAGTTCGGCTCCTACATCGGCCCGTTTCTCGAAGGCTTCGAGGGCACGGTCGAGGACGGAGACATGATCTTCCTCTCCGACCCCTATTCGGTCGGCGGCGCGATCAGTCATTCCAACGACTGGCTGGTGCTGCTGCCGGTGTTCAAGGACGGCCGGCTGATCGCCTACACGTCGATGTTCGGCCACCAGTCCGACATCGGTGGCAAGGTGGTGGGCTCCATGCCCATCGACGCCCGCTCCATCTTCGAGGAGGGCGTGCGCATCCCGCCGGTGAAGATCTGGAAGGCCGGGGTCTATAACGAGGACCTGATCCGTCTGGTCATGCACCAGACCCGCAAACCCGATTGGTGCGCGGCGGATCTCAACGCCCTGATCGCGGCCTGCCGCGTGGCCTCGCGCCGCGTGATCGAACTCGCCGAGCGTTTCGGCGACGACGTCTATGTATCCGCCACCGAAGAGCTGCTGGCCCGCAACTACCGAGCCATGAAGCAGCTGATCCTGACCTCGGTCAGCGAGGAGACGGTCAGCTTCGAGGATTATGTCTGCGACGACGGCCTCGGCTATGGCCCCTACAAGATCCGTTGCACCATGCAGCGCGTGGGCGAGAAGGTCGTGCTCGACTTCTCCGGCACCGATCCCCAGAGCCAGGCCTCGATCAACTTCTTCCTCAACGAGAACATGCTGCGCATGTTCTTCGGCATCTACATGATCATGGTCTTCGACCCGCAGATCCTGTTCAATGACGGCTTCTACGACCTGATCGAGGTGCATATCCCGGAAGGCTCGCTGCTGAAGCCCGCCTTCCCCGCGGCGCTTTCAGGCCGCACTCACGCGCTCGGCCGCATCTTCGACATTCTGGGAGGGCTGCTCGGCCAGAAGACGCCCGAGTTCCTGACCGCGGCGGGCTTCTCGTCCTCGCCGCACCTCTTCTATTCGGGCTTCGACGCCAAGGGGCAGTGGTTCCAGCTCTTCCAGATCGGGTTCGGCGGCATCCCCGGCCGGCCCATCGGCGACGGCCCGGACGGCCACTCGCTCTGGCCGGGCTTCACCAACGTGCCCAACGAGTTCCTGGAGCGCTACTTCCCGCTCGTCATCGAACGCTACGAGACCGTGGCCGACTCCGGCGGCCCCGGTCTTCATCGAGGCGGCAACGGCATCCACATGACCTACCGGTTCCTGGAGCCCGGCACGATCGCCATCCACGATGATCGCTGGTTCATCCCGCCCTGGGGCGTGAACGGCGGCGAACCGGGAGCTCGCGCGCGCAAGCTCCTGGAAAAGGCCGATGGTACGACTACCGTCGTCGGCAACAAGGTCGAGGACGTGCCGGTCGAGGCCGGCGACCGCCTACATTTCATCACCTGGGGTGGTGGCGGCTGGGGCGATCCCCTGGATCGCGATCCGTCCCTTGTGGCGCTGGAAGTGACGCAAGGCCTCGTCACAGTCGAGGGCGCCCGCCGCTATGGCGTGGTGATCGCGGACGGCGGACTGGACGCGAGCGCGACCTCCGCGCTCAGATCCCGGATGCACGCCGCGCGTCCCGCCGAGCAGGGCGTGTTCAACTACGGTCCCGACTTGGAGACCTTGCGCCGTAACTGCCTGGCCGAGACCGGCTTGGAGGCTCCCAAGCCGCCGATCCGGCCGACGCGCCTCGCCGCCGAGTGACCTCGCGGCGATGCACGCCGGGGAGAGCATCCGGACGGTGGAGATGTTCCAGGACATGGGGGTGAGTGTGAACGTGCGGAATGTCAGCCGAATTCCTGGTCTGCAGCGTGCCGACCTGGTCCGTAGCGAGGCGTTCATCGGCGGCGCGTGGGTTGGAGCCGAGAGCCGAATCCTGGTCGAGAACCCCGCGGACGGCTTGGTCGTCGGCGACGTCCCCAACCTCGGCGCAGCTGAAGCGATGGACGCCGTGACCGCCGCCCGGGATGCGATGCCCGGCTGGCAGGCGCTCACCGGCAAGGCGCGCGGCGAGGTCCTTCGCCGCTGGTCCCAACTCATGCTGGCGCACGCCGAGGATCTGGCCCGGATCATGACCGGCGAGCAGGGCAAGCCGTTGGCGGAGGCCCGAGGCGAGGTCGCCTACGCCGCGGGCTTCCTCGAATGGTTCGCCGAGGAGGCGCGTCGCGTGAACGGCGATGTCCTGACCCCGCACGCCGCGGACAAAAGGCTCACGGTGCTGCGGCGGCCCGTGGGGGTGGTGGCGGCGATCACGCCCTGGAACTTCCCTCTGGCGATGATCACGCGAAAGGCCGGGCCGGCCCTGGCGGTTGGCTGCGCGATGGTTCTCAAGCCTTCGGAGCTCACCCCCCTGTCGGCGCTCGCGCTTGCGAAGCTCGCCGAGGAAGCGGGCGTCCCGCCCGGCGTGTTCAACGTGATCACGGGCGAGGCCGCCCCGATCGGCGAGGTGCTGACCGGCGACCCTCGCGTCCGCAAGTTCACCTTCACGGGATCGACGGCGGTCGGGAAGATGCTCGCTGCACGATGCATGGCGACGGTCAAACGGGTGTCGCTGGAACTCGGCGGCAATGCGCCTTTCATCGTCTTCGACGACGCCGATATCGAGGCTGCGGTGGAGGGCGCGGTCGCCTCGAAGTTCCGCAATACGGGCCAGACCTGTGTCTGCGCCAACCGGTTTTTCGTCCAGGCGGGCATCCACGATCGCTTTGCCTCCGCCCTGGCCGAGCGTGTCGGCGGGCTCCGCCTTGGCGCCGGCCTGACAGGTGAATTCGACCAGGGGCCCCTCATCGATGTGCGCGCCGTCGCCAAGGTCCGCGCTCACATCGCCGATGCGGTTGAAGGCGGCGCGCGCATCCTGACCGGCGGCCAGTCGGCGGCCGTGGGTGCGTTGTTCTTCCAGCCGACCGTGCTCGTCGGCGTGCGGCTGGACGCCCTGGTGAACCGCGAGGAGACGTTCGGGCCGCTGGCGGCGATCACGCGGTTCGAGACGGAGAGCGAGGCCGTCCGAATGGCAAACGACACCTCGACCGGGCTCGCCGCCTACGTCTTCACCAAGGACATGTCGCGAGGCGTCCGACTAAGCGAAGCCCTGGAGTGCGGCATGGTGGGCCTGAATACCGGTCTGATCTCGACCGAGATCGCACCATTCGGCGGCGTCAAGGAGTCCGGCATGGGACGGGAGGGGTCGCGATATGGACTGGAGGACTACCTCGACCTGAAGCTTGTCTGCGCCAAGATCGACCTCAATTAAATCGCCGGCTGGGATGGCAGATAGAGCACAGGCGCGCGAATTTACCGGGATCTGGGGCGGACCTGTGCTGATGCCCGTGCATGACCTTGAACTGACGCCTTCCATCGGCGCACCTCCAGAAACTGGACATTCAGGCTGTCGAGCCGACCAGTTCGCATAGAGCCTTTTCACGCGGTCAGGCGTCCGACTCCAGCGGGCCCTTGCTCCGCTCACGGCGGCGGTCCCTAGCCCGACTTTCCAGCGTCTCCGCTGGGCGGGTCGCAGATGACGAAATCATCCGCGCGCACCAAATTTTGGCCAACGCAACGGGCGCTCCGAAGAGCGTGCTGTATTTTATGCGGAAACGATGGTGGCTGGCGGAGAGGGTGGGATTCGAACCCACGGTGCCCTTCCAGGCACGCCGCATTTCGAGTGCGGTACATTCGACCACTCTGCCACCTCTCCAGGCCGCCGTTCCGAGCGGTTTTTGGAACCGCCCGAGGTCGAGGGCGCGATACCTAGCGGCGTCGCCGCTGGGACGCAAGCCCTTCTTCCCAGCTTTTTTCCGCCTGGAGCATGACAGCCGAAAGTGGTTGCCGGTTTCGGCGGCCACCATGCGCCAAACTCTTGAAAGAGAGCCTGTTTATCCGTTTCGGATGGGACATCCGAAGCGGACAGGCTCTCTGCCTTTCGGTCGCGGAATCATCTGAGTGCAGCGGAAAACGGCGATGGTTTTTCCGCGCGGGTCCGTCACGAAACGAAAGCCTAGAGCTTGGAGATATCCACCGGCGGGAAGCGCGGGCCGCTTTCCGGTTCGGACGGCAGCTTGCCCGAGCGGATGGCCACGCGCAGGGCGGCCGAGGCCAGCACCGGGTCGGGCAGGATGGCGTCGGCGGCGGTGCGCAGGGCGATGAAGTCGAGCCGGTCGATCTTGTCGTTCAGCTGGATATTGGCGGCCTTTTCCTCGGCCACGGTCGACTCGCGGACCTCGCCGGCGCAGACGCCGGGCAGGATGCGGGTGCGCGGCGGCAGCTTGAGGAACTTGCGGGCGTCGTCCCAGGCCTTGCCGGCGTCGGCGCCGGGGATGTCGCAGCGGCCGGCGCCCTCGGCGGGGGCCAGCATCAGGTCGCCGGTGAACAGCACGTCGCCCATCAGATAGGCGACCGCGCCAGGCAGACGGCCGGTCAGGGCGATCGGCGTGAACTCCACGCCGCCCATCGGGAAGCTGTCGCCGTCCTGGGCCAGCTTGTCGAAGTCCCAGCCGTCCAGGTCGACCATGGTCTCGCCGAACTTGGGAGCCAGGCGCTTGAGGCTGTCGACGACCTTGGCGCCGATGCAGATCGACGCGCCGGTTTCGTATTTCAGATGACCGGCGGCCGACAGGTGGCCGGCGTGAAGGCCGGTCTCCAGGATCCAGGTCGGGCCCAGGTCGCGGGCGCGGATTTCGGCGATGATCCGGTTGATGAAGCTGGCGTCCACCGCCTCGGTGACGGGATCGAAGTCCAGGACCGGATCGACAATGGCGCAGAGATAGGTGGCGGGATCGACGATCAGATAGGTCACCGTCCCCGTCGCGGGATGGTGGTATGCGATGATTTCCGGCTGCATCAATCTGCCTCAGACGCCCGAGGCCGGCACCATGGCGGCCAAGCCGTTAAACATCCGCGAACGGCGATAAGGCTTTCGACGGTTTCTAGGCCGTTTGGCGCCTGCCCGCTCAGCGCCTGTCGGCGGCGGCGCAGGGATGGCTTCCGTCGCGCATGCCCTCGACCCAAAGCGGCTCGACATAGCGGCTCCCATCGCGGAAGCCGGGCGCGCAGCCGTCCGGGGTGTCGGAGCCGCCGCGGCGGTTGCCCGTCATGATCGACAGGGCGACCGACTGGCTCTCGCCGCCGCGCGTGCGGCCATATCCTGGGCCGTAGCCATAGCCGCCGCCGTAGCCATAACCGGGACCATAGCCGCCGCCATAGTAGGGATCGTACCAGCCGCCGCCATGCTTGCCGAAGTCGGTCTTGGAGACGGCGACCCCGACCGTGGTGTTCTCGCCGACCGGGAACAGGCCCGAGGCGTAGACGCTGCGATAGCCGCCGGTGCCGACGGATACGCCCATCTCGCCATGAACCTTGCGCTTGCCGTTCTCGTCGCGGTCGGCGGGCAGCAGGCCGCGCGGGCCGTCGTCGACCTCGGGGCCGGGATTGGCGGCGATGAAGGCGGCGATCTGTTCCTGGGTAGTCAGCTGCCTGACCGGCGCCGGCGCCGCCGGAGCGGCCGGAGCCGTGGCGGTCAGGGCCTGGGCCGAGGGCTTGGCCTGGGCGGTGGCGATGACCTCGTCGTCCTCGCTCGCGAAAGCAGGGCCCGCGAGAACGGCGGCGCTCAAGCTCGCGGCGGTCAGGGCGATAATCGCGAGATGATGCCGCATGGGACGCTCCAACATGACCCGGCCGATAAACTGGACCGCCCAAGAACTAGACCGGTAAGCCAGCGCAATTAGGGCGCTTTTGTTGCCAGGGCGCAAGTTTAACCCGCCTTGTGAATATGGGCCGGGGTCAGAGCGTTTCCAGTCCCGCCTCCAGCGCGGCCATGTCAGGGGGCAGGGGCGTCTCGAAGCGCAGGGTCTGACCGGTCACGGGATGGACGAAGCCCAGCACCGCCGCGTGCAGGGCCTGGCGCTTCAGGCCCGCCGCCGCGACCTGCTCGCGGACCGGTTCCGCCGCCTGGCTGGCGCCATAGACGGGATCGCCCAGGCACGGCGAACCCTTGCTGGCCATGTGGACGCGGATCTGATGGGTGCGGCCGGTTTCCAGGCGGCACGCTACGCGGGCGGCCAGCGGTTTGTCTTGTAGCCCGAACGCGGCCTCCACCCGGTAGTGGGTGATCGCCCGGCGACCGCCGGACTTCAGCACGGCCATCTTCTTGCGGTCGCCGAGCGAGCGGCCCAGCAGGGTGTCGATCGTGCCGTGGGCCGGCGACGGCGCGCCCCGCGTCAGGGCGACGTAAAGCCGGTCGATGTCGTGGGTGGCGAACAGCTTCGACAGGCCCTGGTGCGCCACGTCGCTCTTGGCGGCGACCATGACGCCGGAGGTGTCCTTGTCGAGGCGGTGGACGATGCCCGGCCGCGCCACGCCGCCGATGCCCGACAGGCTGTCGCCGCAATGGTGCAGCAGGGCGTTGACCAGGGTGCCGTCCGGCGTGCCGGGCGCCGGATGCACGGCCATGCCGGCGGCCTTGTCGACCACGATCAGGTGCTCGTCCTCGTAGAGGATGGAGAGCGGAAGGGCCTGCGGCTCAGGATCGGCCGGGGCGGGCGGCGGCACCGACAGCACGTAGGTCCCGGCCCTGGCCTTGCGCGAGGCGTCGGTGATCGGCTGGCCGTCCAGGGAGAGGCGGCCTTCGCCGATCAGGGCCTGCAGGCGGGCGCGCGACAGGTCGGGGAACAGCGGGGCCAACACCTTGTCCAGGCGCTGGCCGGCCAGGCTGTCGGGCAACTCGGCGGTCAGCGTCTCGCCGGCGCCCGCTTCGGGAGCATCGGCGTCCAGGGCGTCGTCATCCAGCTGGTCTTCGACTCTATCCACCGGGGTTTCATCGCTCCGTCACACGCTCGTCGCGTAGCCGACATGGCCCATGCCTACGGCCCAGGTCTAGTATGGCGCCGAGGGGATAATCGATGCACGCTTTCCGCACCACCACGCTGTTGACCGCCAGCCTCCTGGCCCTGGCCATCGCCGCTCCGGCCATGGCCGCCGATGAGGCGCCGGCGCCGGCCAACAACGATCAGGCCACCCAGCTGGGCGAACTGGTCATCACCGCCCAGAAGCGCGCCCAGGACCCGGTGGAGGTGCCGATCGCGGTCACCGCCTATTCGGGCAAGTTCCTTGAAGCCATCGGCGTCAAGTCGTTCGAGGAGCTGTCGGCCTTCACCCCCGGCTTCCTGGTTCAGAACCAGTCGAACAACAACTCCGGCTTCGTGATGCGCGGCATCACCTCCGACTCCGGCTCGTCCGCCGACGAGGCGCGGGTGTCGATCTATCAGGACGGCGTGTCGATCTCGCGCTCGCGCGGCTCGTATGTCGAGCTGTTCGACATGGAGCGGGTCGAAGTCGCCAAGGGCCCGCAGTCGACCCTGTTCGGCCGCGGCGCCCTGATCGGGGCGGTGAACCTGGTGCAGAACAAGGCCAACCCGGCCAAGACCGATTGGGCGCTGAAGGCCGAGGGCGGCACCGGCGGCTATTTCACCGGCGACGCCATGGTCAATTTCGCGTTCGGCGACGGCAGCGCGCTGCGCATCGCCGCCCGCACCCGCCAGGTCGACGGCTATGTCGATGACGCGGCCGGCGGCGACCCCTACAACTCGACCGACACCCAGGCCGTGCGCGTCGCCTATCACCTGGAGCCGGGCAATCTGAAACTCGACCTGATCGGCAACTACCAGGTCGACGACACCACCGGCACCTCGTTCAAGAGCCACACCTTCAACCCGACCAACCCGGTCACCGGCGCGGTGCTGGGCGACACCGGCGTGGCCTCGGCCACGACCCTGTCGCCGGGCGCCGGCTTCGAAGGCGGCAAGCCGCTGGGCCTGGACCGCAAGGTCTACGGCCTGACCGCCCTGGCCGAGTACAAGCTCAGCGACAGCCTGACCCTGTCGTCGATCACGGCCACGCGCGCCTTCCACTCGAACGAAGTGTTCGATCCGGACGGCACGAGCCTGCCGATCCTGACCTTCGCCGAGGACGCCAAGGGCCGTCAGCAGAGCCAGGAACTGCGCCTGCGCTATGACGACGGCGGCCGTTTCTCGGGCTTCGTCGGCGGCAACTACTTCCACGAGACCGGCTCGTGGCGGATTCCTGGACAGTATGACGAGCGTCTGGTGCTCGCGCTGCTGGCCGGGAACACGCCCCTGGGCATCAGCCGTCCGAACCCGCAGCCTCTGGCCGTGCTGACCAACCCGGCCTATCTGGCGCAGGTGCTGCAGCTGGGCTTCGGCATTCCGAGCGCCATCGCGCCGGGGATCGTCTCGAACCTGAAGCCGATCCACCGCGAGACCTTCGCCAACTACAGCGAGAACACCGCCTACGACGTCTATGCCGATGGCACGTTCAAGCTGACCGACAAGTTCGAGATCACGGCCGGCATCCGCTACACCAGCGAAGACCGCGAGGCCGCCTACACCTCGAGCGTCGACAACGGCCGTTCGATCCTGGGCGTCCTGCTGGCCGCCCCGACCCCGACCAACCTGTTCCTGGCCGCCCAGCCGAACGCGGTGAACAATCCGGCCCTGCCGATGGTCGGCCTGATCACCCAGCCGACGGCGAACAACGGCGACCGCTTCAGCAAGAAGATCGACGACAGCGGCCTGACCTGGCGCCTGGTCGGTCGCTATGCGGCTTCGGACGACCTGAGCTTCTACGCGTCCTACGCCCGCGGCCGTCGCCCGGACGTGATCTCGACCAGCGCCCCCGCTACGCCCCTGGGTTCGGCCCGCTTCAACGTGGTCGACGCCGAAGAGGTCAACAGCGTCGAGGGCGGCGCCAAGGCCAAGCTGGCCGGCGGCCGCGTGTTCCTCTCGGGCGCGGTGTTCCACTACGACTACGACAACTTCGCCACCAGCTTCCGCCAGGGCGCGCAGGTCGTGACCCTGAACGCCGGTAAGGCCAAGGCCTACGGCTTCGAGGGCGAGGCCCGCGTCCAGGCCGACGATTACTGGACCCTGTTCGCGACCTACGGCTACAACCACGCCCGCCTGAAGACCGGCCTGCGCGAGGGCAACCACTTCCGCCTGTCGCCGGACAGCACCTTCTCGGTGGGCGCGGCGTTCAGCCACGAGGCCTTGGGCGGCAAGCTGACCTTCACCCCGACCTATACCTGGCGCTCGAAGATGTTCTTCGACGACGACAACGACCGCTCGGACCTGCAGTCGGCGGGCCTGTTCCCCGACACCCGGGTCGACGAGTACCAGAACGCCTACGGCCTGCTGAACGTTCGCGTCGGCTTCGGCGCCGCCGACGACCGCTGGAAGGTCGAGGCCTTCGTCGAGAACCTCACCGACCAGAAGTACCTGAAGGACGCCGGCAACACCGGCGACAGCTTCGGCATCCCGACCTTCATCGCCGGCAAGCCGCGCTTCATGGGTGTTGGCGTCACGTTCCGTCACTAACCTTACCACCGTTTCCCCGGCGAAAGCCGGGGCCCAGATGGAGGAGTGCTGGGGCAGGTTCCAGGAGCTCAACGCTCTTCCAATCAGCCCAAACACCTTGGGATCTGGGTCCCGGCTTTCGCCGGGAAGATCGGATTTGAGGGGGAGCTCGACAGCTCCCCGTTTTCCATTGTTTCGTACGCTGACCGGAGGGCCGTCCCATGCAGATCGATCGTCGTAAGGTTCTGGGCCTGCTGGGCCTGTCGGGCGCCGCCGCCGGCGAGGCCGCGGCCGCCACCGTCAAGGGCCTGCACGATGGCCCGGTCAGCTTCGACCACGGCGTGGCCTCGGGCGATCCGCTGCAGGACCGCGTGATCCTGTGGACGCGGGTGACCGCGCCGGGCGCCAAGCTGCCGGTCGGCGTGCGCTGGGACGTGGCGAGCGATCCGGCCTTCAAGACCATCGTCCGTCAGGGTCACGCCACCACCGACGCCGGACGCGACCACACGGTCAAGGTCGACGTGACCGGGCTGAAGCCGGGGACCGAGTACCACTACCGCTTCCGCGCCAGCCGCGCGGGCCAACCGGTCGGCGAGGCGGTGGTCGGCCGCACCCGCACGCTGCCGACCGGCGCGACCAAGGACGTGGTCCTGGCGGTGGCCTCGTGCAGCCTCTATCCGAACGGCTATTTCAACGCCTATGACGCGATCGCCAAGCTACCGCGCGTCGACGCGGTGCTGCACCTGGGCGACTACATCTACGAGTACGGCGCCGCGCCCGGCGACTACGGCATGAACTCGCCGACCGCCAAGACGCGCATGCCCGACCCGCCGCACGAGATCGTTACCCTGGACGACTATCGGCGCCGGCACCGTATCTACAAGACCGACCCGATGCTGCAGGCGGCCCACGCCCGCGCGCCGTGGATCGTCGTCTGGGACGACCACGAGACCGCCAACGACAGCTGGATCGGCGGGGCCGAGAACCATACCCCCAAGACCGAGGGTGACTGGGCGACCCGCAAGGCCGCCGCCCTGAAGGCTTACTATGAATGGATGCCGATCCGTGAGCCTTCGGCGGGCGCCTTGCCCGAAGCGGCCTGGCGCGGCTTCCAGTTCGGCGACGTCGTCACCTTGCTGATGACCGAGACGCGCCTGACCGCGCGCAGCCAGCAGCTCGACTACGAGACCGACCTGCCGGTCGTCGACGGCAAGCCCGATGTCGCCGCCTTCGTCGCCAAGTGGAAGGATCCCTCGCGCCGGATGATGGGCCAGGATCAGGAGCGATGGCTGGCCGGTCAGGTCGGCGCCTCGGTCAAGGCCGGCACGGCCTGGCAGGTGCTGGGCAACCAGGTGGTCATGGCCCGCGTCGCCACGCCCAACCTGCAGAAGACGATGGGCGAGGAGAAGTTCGGGGCCCTGGTCGCCCAACTGCCCGACTACGCCAGGAAGCGCGTCGCCCAGTCGGTGGCGATGTCGGCCTACGAGATTCCGTCGAACCTGGACGCCTGGGACGGTTATCCGGCCGATCGCCAGCGGGTCTACGACATCTTCACCGCCGCCCAGGCCCGGCCGATCGTTCTGGCCGGCGACAGCCACATGTTCTGGGCCAACGAGCTGTGGAACGACGGCGGCGACAAGCGGGTGGCCGTCGAGTTCGGCGCGACCTCGATCACCTCGCCCGGCTATGGCGACCTGATGCCCGGCGCCCCCATCGGCGAAGCCTTCGTCCAGCGCAACAAGGAAGTCCGCTACAGTCACGCCAGCGCCAAGGGCTTCGTGTTGCTGACCCTGGAACACGGCAAGGCGACGGGCGACCTGGTGGCGGTCTCGACCATCCTGGAGCCGAAATACGAGACCAGCGTGCTCAAGCGCTTCGTCGTGACGCCCGCCGCTGGCGGCGGCGTCGAGGCGCTGAAGGAAGCGTGATGAGCTTCTCCTTCCCCTTTATGGGGAAGGGGGACCACGCAGTGGTGGATGGGGGCCGACCCGCAGGGCGCCTGCGCGGCCCCCTCCGTCGGCTCCGCCGGCTCCTCCCCCATGAAGGGGGAGGAGCAATCACCTACCGCCGCTCCAGCGCCAGGCGCAGGCCGAACGCCACGAACACGCCGCCGGTCACCCGGTCCAGCCAACGCACCACCACCTGCGCGCGCAGCAGACCGGCGATCGGCACTGTCGCGGCGATCAGGGCGGCGAACCACAGCAGGCCCAGCGCCACGTGGATGCCCGCCAGCAGCAGGCCGAACCGCGCCGGGTCGACGCCGGCCGGGATGAACTGCGGCAGGAACGACACGTAGAAGATCCCGACCTTGGGGTTGAGCAGGTTGGTCAAGAGCCCGCGCCGCAGGGCCGCGATCGGGCCGGCGTCGATGGCCTTCATCTCGCCGGGCTCGAACTGGTCGCGAGGCTTGAGGATCATGCGGATCCCGGTCCAGGCCAGATAGGCGGCGCCGACCCACTTGAGGACCGTATAGGCGGCTTGCGAGGCGGTCAGCAGGGCGCCGACCCCGAACGAGGCCGCCGCCCCCCAGATAAAGCAGCCCAGGCCGATCCCGATCGCCGCCCCGGTCGCGCGGCGCGGCCCCTCGGCGGCGGCGGTGCGGATCACCAGCGCGGTGTCGAGGCCCGGCGTCAGGGTCAGCAGGCCCGCGGCCAGGGTGAAGGCGATCAGGGCCTCAGGCGTGGTCATGGATCGGTGTTTCCCGCTCGATCAGCTTGCCGTCTTCCAGCACGCGATAGAAGCACGAGCGGAAGCCGACGTGGCAGGCGCCGCCGTCGCCGCGCGGGCGCACCTTCAGCAGCACCGCATCCTGGTCGCAGTCGACCCGCAGCTCGACGACGTCCTGCAACTGGCCGCTGGTCTCGCCCTTCTTCCAGAGCTCGCCCCGCGAGCGGCTGAAATAGTGGGCGATGCGGGTCTCGACCGTCAGCTTCAGCGCCTCGGCGTTCATCCAGGCCAGCATCAGGATCTCGCCGCTGTCGGCGTGCTGGGCCACCGCCACGACCAGGCCGTCGGCGTTGAAGCGTGGGGCCAGAGCGGTTCCGCGCTCCAGATCGTGCTTGCTGTGGGCTTGGGGGAACAGGTCGGTGCTCATGGCGCCACATATGGCGCAGGGCGAGGCCGTGCGCTAGTTTCCCGCCCCGCAAAGCCTGCCTGAGCAGGCTTTTTGGAAAGCTGGAGCGCGGCGTCGCGCTCCGGGGGACGCGATGAACCTGAAAGACCGCATCAAGGCCGGCGTGGCGGCGCTGGACGTGAAAGCGAGGCCGTGGGCGCGCCAGTCGCGCTGGAACGGCTATGCCTACGAGTTCCTGCTGTTCGGGCTGAAGCAGGCCTGGGCCTGCCTGTTCGGCGGCCTGATGCTGGCGCTGATGGTGGGAACCCATCTGTTCTGGCCGGAGCACGCGCCGCTGGCGCGCTACGACTTTCTGGTGATCGCCGCCGTCGCCATCCAGGCGATGCTGCTGGCCCTGAAGCTGGAGCGCTGGGACGAGGCGCTGGTCATCTTCATGTTCCACGTCGTCGGCACGATCATGGAGCTGTTCAAGACCGCCCACGGCTCGTGGATCTATCCCGAGCCCAGCCTCTTGAGGATCGGCGGCGTGCCGCTGTTCACCGGCTTCATGTACGCCTGCGTCGGCAGCTACATCGCGCGGATCTGGCGGCTCTTCGACATCACCTTCGTGCGTTATCCGCCGTTCTGGAGCACCCACATCCTGGCGGTGCTGATCTACGCCAACTTCTTCAGCCACCACTACATCGTCGACTTCCGGATGGGGCTGTTCGCCCTGTCGGCGATCCTGTTCGGCCGGACCTGGTTCGTGTTCACGCCGGACCACATCGCCCGCCGCATGCCGATGCTGATGGGCCTTGTCCTGGTGTCGCTGTTCATCTGGTTCGCCGAGAACCTGGGCACCTTCGCCGGAGCCTGGATCTATCCCAACCAGGCCCAGGGCTGGCATCTGGTGCCGATCGAGAAGATGGGCGCCTGGTATCTTCTGATGCTGATCAGCTTCGTGCTGGTGACGCTGGTCCACCGCCCGGTGGACGCCTGCGTGGCGCGGCTGCGCGAGGGGATCTGGCGCGCGGCCTAGACTTAACGGATCTCCTCCCCTGAACGGGGGAGGAGGTCTCGTTTTTTACTTCCGCGTCACCAGGTCCATGAACCGCTGCTGCAGGACCTTGTCGGTCTTGAACACGCCGCGGAACTGGGTGGTGATCGTCGAGACGTCATGGTGGTGGACGCCGCGGGTGCTCATGCACTGGTGCTCGGCGTCGATCAGCACGGCGACACCGGCGGCCGAGAGGTGGTCCTCGATCGCGTCGGCGACCTGCATGGTCATGGTCTCCTGGGTCTGGAGACGCTTGGCGAAAATCTCGACCAGACGGGCCAGCTTGGACAGGCCGACGACCTTGCCGGTCGGCATGTACGCCACCCAGGCCTTGCCCAGGAACGGCGCCATGTGGTGCTCGCAGTGGCTCTGCACGTCGATGCCGCGCAGCATGACCATGTCGTCGTAGCCCTGGACGTCCTCGAAGGTGCGCGAAAGCTCCTTGGCCGGATCGCCGTGATAGCCGGCGAACCACTCGCCATAGGCGTCGACCACGCGCTGGGGCGTATCGAGCAGGCCTTCACGGTCCGGATTGTCGCCGGCCCAGGCCAGCAGGGTCCGGACGGCGGCCATGGCCTCGTCTCGGGTCGGGCGCTGGGCGGGTTCAAGATCAAGACCGGTTTCAGAGCCGATCAGGGTTCGCTCGCGGGACAAAGCGTCCATGTTTTTCAGAGGTCTTTCCACGGGCTGAGTTGCGCCGAAGCGCCTGTCGCTCCGGAATTACGCGTGCCACCCGTTTCATATACGGCGCGGGGAGCGATTTAGACGCATCGCGACATGGCCCTTACCGTATCAGGAAGATATATGGGGCCGGCCCCTTTCGGGGGCAACACCTCCGTTACGTTAGGTTGCCGCGACCCAATGACCCTGAAGATCCATGACACCCTGGCGCGCGAGAAGCGCGACTTCGTTCCCGCCGATCCCCAGCGGGTGACGATGTACGTGTGCGGTCCGACGGTCTGGAACCACGCCCACATCGGCAATTTCCGTCCCGTGGTGGTGTTCGACGTGCTCTATCGCGTCCTGCGCAGCCTCTATGGCGAGGACGCGGTGGTCTATGCCCGCAACGTCACGGACGTGGACGACAAGATAAACAAGAAGGCCGCCGAGGAAGGCGTCGATATCTCGGTGATCACCGAGCGCTACCTGGCCGCCTATCACGCCGACGCCGACGCCCTGGGCGCGCTGCGTCCGAACCTGGAGCCGCGCGCCACCGACCATATCGGCGCGATCGTCGAGATGATCGGCAAACTGGTCGACAACGGCTCGGCGTACGCCGCCGACGGCCACGTGCTGTTCGACACCCAGAGCTTCCCCGACTACGGCCAGTTGTCGGGCCGTCCGCTGGACGAGATGATCGCCGGCGCCCGCGTCGAGGTCGCGCCGTACAAGCGCCACCCGGCCGACTTCGTGCTGTGGAAGCCGTCCAAGGAGAACGAGCCCGAGTGGCAAAGCCCCTGGGGCGCGGGCCGTCCGGGCTGGCACATCGAGTGCTCGGCCATGATCGAGAAGACGCTGGGCGACACCATCGACATCCACGCCGGCGGCATCGACCTGGCCTTCCCGCACCACGAGAACGAGGTCGCCCAGAGCCGTTGCGCCCACAAGACGCCGGTGCTGGCCAACTACTGGATGCACAACGGCTTTCTCGACATGGCCGGCGAGAAGATGTCCAAGAGCCTGGGGAATGTCGTCATTCCGCACGAGCTGCTGAAGAACGTCCCGGGCGAGGTGATCCGCTGGGCGCTGCTCTCGGCCCACTATCGCCAGCCGCTGGACTGGACGCCGGAGCTGCTGGAACAGTCCAAGAAGTCGCTGGACCGCCTGTACGGCGCCCTGCGCCGCGCCAAGGACGTGCCGCTGGACCAGGCCATGGAAGCCCCGGAAGAGGTGGTCGCCGCCCTGATGGACGACCTCAACACGCCGCTGGCCACGTCCGCCTTCTTCGAGGTCTCCAGCCTGATCGAGAAGGCCGTGACGGCCGGTGACACGGTCGCCATCGCCGCCAACAAGGCTCGCCTGATCGAAGCCGGCGCCCTGCTGGGCTTCCTGCAGGCCGACCCGGACAGCTGGTTCGAGGGCGACGCCTCCGACGAGCTGAAAGCTCAGGTCGAAGACCTGCTGGCCAAGCGTCTGGCCGCCCGCGCCGCCAAGGACTGGGCCGCCGCCGACGCCATCCGCGCCGAGATCGACGCCCTGGGTGTGGTGGTGATGGACGGCCCGTCGGGCGCCACCTGGCGAATGAAGGACTAAGGGTTAGCGAGCCGATGAAGCGCGCCGTAGAGCACCGTATCGGGGTCCAGGCCCCCGCCGAGATCGTCTGGGAGATCGTCTCGGAATTCGAGTCCTGGGAGACATGGAACCCGCTCTACCGCAAGGCCGAGGGGCAGCTGAAGATCGGTACGAATCTCACCCTGGAGCAGCACCTGCCCGGCCAGCCGGCCACGGTGATCACGCCGGTGGTCCAGGACTGGGTGCCGTACGAGCAGTTGCATTGGCGCTCCAGCCGGATCGGCGGGTTCGTCACGGCCATCCGCTATCTCGAGATCGAGAGCATGGGTCCGAGCAACTCGACCTTCTCGAACGGCGAGCTGTTCATGGGCTTGCTGCTGCGGTTCGTCAGCCGCGAGGAGCGCCGCAAACTGCGGGCCGCTTTCACGCAGATGGGCGAAGCCGTCCGTGATCGCGCCGAGGCCATCTGGTCCGAGCGCCAGAAGACCCCATCTTGAGTTTCCAATGATCGACGACCTCTACAGCGCCAGAATCCTGACGCTCGTGGCCAACATGCCGCGAGCCGGACGCCTGCCCGCGCCCGACGCCAGCGCCGAGAAGCACGCCAAGCTGTGCGGCAGCCGGATCGTCGTCGACGTGGTGGTCGAGGACGGCAAGGTGGTCGACTACGCCCAGGAGGTCTCGGCCTGCGCCCTGGGCCAGGCCGCCGCCGCGATCCTGGGCGCGAATGTCATCGGTGCGGAACTTTCCGACATCGAGTTGGCGCGCGACTCTCTTGCCGCTATGCTGAAGATGAACGGTTCGCCTCCCGCGGGCCGGTTCGCGGAGCTCGCTGTGCTGGAGCCGGTCAAGGACTATCCCGCCCGTCACGCCTCGACGCTGCTGGCGTTCGAGGCGACCGTCGAGGCTGTCCGGAAGGCCACAGCTGTCTCCGAAACGCGAACTAGCACCGCCGGCGCGGCTTGATCCCTCTCTCCGGGGAGTGTGTAACCGCACTGCAACAAAGTCGCGCGCCGGCATGACCTTCTACGACCGCATCGTCGACCTTGGCCTTCGCGCCTACAAGTTGACGCTCTCGCCCCTCATCGGGCGGCAGTGCCGCTTCGCGCCGAGCTGTTCGGAGTATGCGGCCGCCGCCCTCAAGGATCATGGCCCGCTCAAGGGGTCCTGGTTGGCGTTGCGACGGATTTGCCGCTGCAATCCGTTAGGTGGCTCGGGGTATGACCCGCCGCCGCCGGGACGCCAGCCACGCAAGTGGATATGTGAAGAATGATCGATCTGGTTTTTCCCGACGGCTCCGTCCGTCAGTACCCCGATGGCTCGAGCGGGCGCGACGTCGCCGCCGCCATCTCCAAGTCGCTGGAAAAGAAGGCCCTGCTGATCAAGCTGGACGGCCAGGTGCTTGACCTCGACCGCCCGCTGACGCCCGACCTGTTGGCGGGTGAGCGCAAGTTCGAGATCCTGACGCGCGAGGCGCCCGAGGTCCTCGACACCATTCGCCACGACACGGCCCACGTGCTGGCCGAGGCGGTGCAGGAGCTGTTCCCCGGCACGCAGGTCACGATCGGCCCGAACGTCGAGGACGGCTTCTACTACGACTTCGCGCGCGACGAGCCGTTCAGCCTGGACGATCTGGAAACGATCGAAAAGCGCATGAAGGAGATCGTCGATCGCGACGAGAAGATCCGTCGTGAAGAGGTCGATCGCGACGCCGCCATCGCCGACTTCGAGGCCATGGGCGAAAGCTACAAGGCCCAGATCATCCGCGACCTGCCGGCCAGCGACACGATCACGGTCTATCACCAGGGCGACAAGTGGAAGGACCTGTGCCGGGGCCCCCACCTGCCGTCGACGAAACACGTCGGCAAGGCCTTCAAGCTGACGAAGCTGGCCGGCGCCTATTGGCGCGGCGACCAGAACAACGCTCAGCTGCAGCGCATCTATGGCACGGCCTGGGCGTCGGAAGCCGACCTCGAAGCCTATCTGAAGCGCATCGAGGAAGCCGAGCGCCGCGATCACCGCAAGCTGGGCAAGACGATGGACCTCTTCCATATCCAGGAAGAGGGCAAGGGCATGGTGTTCTGGCACGCCAAGGGCTGGGCCCTGTACCGCGTGCTCGAGGACTATATGCGCCGTCGCCTCGACGCGGCCGGCTACAAGGAAGTGAAGACGCCGCAGATCCTCGACAAGAGCCTGTGGGAGAAGTCGGGCCACGCCGAGAAGTTCGGCCACGCGATGTTCATGTGCGAGAGCGCCGAGGGCGAGATCCTGGCGGTCAAGCCGATGAACTGTCCCGGCCACATCCAGATCTTCAACGTCGGGCAGAAGTCTTATCGCGAGTTGCCGCTGCGCATGGCCGAGTTCGGGGCCTGCCACCGTTACGAGCCTTCGGGCGCCATGCACGGCATCATGCGCGTGCGCGCCTTCACGCAGGACGACGCCCACATCTTCTGCCGCGAAGAGCAGGTCACGGAGGAAAGCGCCCGCTTCATCGAACTGTTGCGCAGCGTCTATAGCGACCTGGGCATGACGCTGGCCGACACCAAGTTCTCGACGCGTCCGGACTTGCGCGCCGGCTCGGACGAGGTCTGGGACAAGGCCGAGGCGGCCCTGTCGGCCGCCGCCGAGGCAGCGGGCGAGACCTTGGTGCTGCAACCAGGTGAAGGCGCCTTCTACGGCCCGAAACTAGAGTTCTCGTTGAAGGACGCCATTGGCCGTGTCTGGCAGTGCGGCACGCTGCAACTTGATTTTGTTTTGCCGGAACGATTGGACGCCGAATACGTTTCGGAGGATGGTTCGAAGAAGCGTCCGGTGATGCTTCACCGGGCAATCTTGGGGTCCTTCGAGCGTTTCATCGGCATCTTGTTGGAAAACTTCGCGGGCGCCCTGCCTGTTTGGCTCGCGCCGACGCAGGTTGTCGTGGCCACGATCACATCCGACGCCGATGACTATGCCCGTGAGGTCGTCGAGAAATTGACCAGCTTGGGGATGCGCGCGGAAGTGGATCTGCGTAATGAGAAGATCAATTACAAGATTCGCGAGCACAGCCTCGCCAAGGTGCCCGTGATCGCAGTGGTGGGTCGTAAGGAAGCCGAGACGGGTCAACTGGCCCTTCGTCGCCTTGGCGGTGAAGGTCAGAATATCCTGCCGCTGGAGGAAGCCCTCCGCGTGCTGAAGGCCGACGCCACCCCGCCCGACATCGCCCGCGTCCAAGAAGCCGCCAGATTGGGGCTCGCCAAACCCGCTCCAGAGGCTGCGACCGCCTGATGAATAGCATCCTCCCGTCCGTCTCGACCCTTGCCGTTGGTGCGCGTCCGGCCCGTCCGAACGTATCCGTAGTCATGGTCGTCTATCGGACGGGAGAGGCGCTGGCCCAGAGCATCAGGCATGTCCTGGCCGAGCCGCTGGTCGATGAGTTCGTCATCGTCGACAACGGGTCAGACGGGCGCGACGAGGACATGCTGCGTTCGCTGGCCCTGACCGAGCCGCGCGTCGTGCTCAAGCAGGGCCACGGCAATATCGGTTTCGCCCGCGGCGCCAACATGGGCGCCTCGACGGCGGGCGGCGAGTACATCGTCTTCCTGAATCCCGACGCCAATCTGCAGGCGGGCTGCGTGTCCGCCCTCGTGACGGCCTTCAAGGGCCAGCCGACCCCGACCGTGGTCGGCGCGCGGGTGCTGAACGTCGACGGCTCCGAGCAGCGCGGCGGCCGCCGCGGCGAGGTCACGCCGATGACCACCGTGCTCAGCTTTGGCCAGTTCACGCGTCGTCATCCGCAGCTGGCCAGCTTCGAGATTCATCGCGAGAACGAGCCGCTGCCGTGCGCGCCCGTGCCAATGCCGACCATCTCGGGCGCATGCTTCGCCATGCGCCGCGGCGACTTCGAGGCTCTGGGCGGCTTCGACGAGGGCTACTTCCTGCACGTCGAGGACATCGACCTGTGCTGGCGCGCGCGCCGCTCGGGCGGCCAGGTGCTGTTCCAGCCCGACGCTCAGGTCATCCACCTGGGCCACACCAGCCAGGAACACCCGCTGAAGGTCGAGTTCCACAAGGGCGTCGGCCTGACCCGCTACTTCATCAAGCGCGCCGACAGCCTGCAGCTGTTCGCGGCGGCGGTGCTGCTGGCCCCGGCGATCATGCTGATGTCCGTGTGCCGGCCGCTGCTGTGGAAGCTGACGGGACGGCCGATCTAGGGTTCGAACGCCTCTCTCTAAGCAGGGGCGTTCTTTACATCGGTCCGATCGTCTCGAACCGCAGCCCATCCGGCCCCTCGATCGACGTCGGAGCTTTCAGACTCTTCGCCGGCAGCAGAGCCTTGTAGCGGTGGTACGCCGCCGTCGCGTCGCGGCCCGTCTTCACCGTCAGGCACTGGTCGAACTCGCCCTCGCGGCCCCAGGGCTTGCGTTCGGAGCGGGCGATGTCGGGGTCGGTCTTGACCCTGCCGGCAACCGTCGCGGCCAGCGACTGATCGATCCCCATGCCGTAGCTGCCGAACTTGATCGTCACGTCGCAGCGGGCGGCGGGACCGTCGTCGACGGGCGCGGCGGCGCAGGCGGCCAGGCCCAGGGTCAGCAGGGCGGCGAGGCGGATCATGCGGGGAAGCCTCCGGCGCGGGCCAGGGACGAGGCGGGGGCCTTGCCCAGCTTGGCGCTGATCTCGCGGCCGATCTCGATCAGGGCCGCCAGATCGTAACCCGTCTCGAAGCCGGCCCGTTCCAGCATGTAGACCAGATCCTCGGTTCCGATATTGCCCGTGGCGTTCGGCGCGAACGGACAGCCGCCCAGGCCGCCGACCGAGGCGTCCAGCACGTCGATCCCAGCCTCGACGCTGGCATAGGCGTTCGCCAGGCCCGTGTTGCGGGTGTCGTGGAAGTGCATCCGCAGGCGCGTGTCCGGCGCGGCGGCGCGCGCGGCCTCGATGCGCTTGCGGACGGTCCAGGGATCGGCGACGCCGATGGTGTCGGCGATGGCGATCTCGGCTACGCCCAGGGCGGCGGCCTCGCGGACGATGGCCACGACCTGGTCTTCGGACACCTCGCCGTCGAACGGGCAGCCGAAGGCCACCGAGATGGTCGCGGTGATCGGCGGGCCGCCCTCGACCGCCTGGCGCTCGGCGATGGCGGCCAGCGCATCGATTTGCTGGCGCACCGTCGCGCCCTGGTTGGCCAGACCGAAGCCGTCGGAGGCGCAGACCACGACATTGGCCTCGTCGCACTGGGCGGCGACACAGCGCTCCCAGCCGCGCATGTTCAGCACCAGGCCGATCCGCGAGTGCTCGAGGTCGGCCGGCAGAGCCGCCATGATCTCTTCCGCGCCCGCCATCTGCGGCACGCGGTTGGGATTCACGAACGACACCACCTCGGTGCGCTTGGCGCCGGCGGCCTCCAGTTTGCGGATCAGGTCCAGCTTCTCGTCGACCGACAGGGACAGCTTCTCGTTTTGCAGGCCGTCGCGCGGCCCGACCTCGACGATCTGGATGAAGCGGCTCACGGTTGGACCTCGTCTTCAGGAGCAGGAGCCTGGGGCTCGCCGCGGTAGATGGTCAGGCGTTCCTGGTCGCCGTCGGAATAGTTCAGCCCCTCGACCGTGGCGACGGGATGGGGAGTCAGGCCAAGGCCGGCCAGGGTGTCGCGGAAGGGTTTCTCCTCGCGCCCCTCGACCACGGCGGGGCGGCCTTCGACGACCGCCTGGGCCGCGCCCTCGCCGTTGGTCAGTTCGGTGGCCGTGCCCAGTTGGAAGATCAGGCTGGGCTCGGCATAGCCGGTCACGGCCACCGGGCCGGCCGCGCCCGAGCGGGGCGACAGCTTCGTGCGGTCCAGGGCGTCGGCGACGTCCTTGGACAGGAACAGCGGCTCCAGGCGTGGGATCAGACCGGCGGTCAGGGCGACGTGCGCGCCAATGCCCAACACCCCTGCCGTGACCAGGGCGCGGGCCGAGTGGCGGCGCAGGAGCAGCACCGCGCCGGCGATCCCGGCGGCGAGAGCGAGGCCGGCGGCCACCGCCGTCCAGGCCAGATCTCCGCCCGCGCCGAATTGCATCTGGCCATAGAGGGCGACAGCGGCCAGCAGCGCGCCCATCAGCACCGACAGCCCGCCGCCGATCCAGCGGACCAGATTGCCCAGCGGCTCGCGCACGGCGGCGGCCATCAGCATGGCCAGGGCGCCATAGGCCGGCAGTTCATAGTGAACCAGCTTGGTCGGCAGGATCTCGAACATCAGCCAGGTCGGGACCAGCCAGCAGACGGCGAAGCGCACGCCCGGCTCGTCGCGCTTGATCCAGGCCACGGCCAGGCCGGCCGGCAGCAGCAGGGTGGCCGGGAACGACAGCAACGGGGCCAGCAGGGCGTGGTAGCCGAACGGACCTGCGTGACCCTCCTGGCCGCCGGCCAGCTTGGGCGCCAGATCGCCCCCTACGGCCGCGCCCCAGAAGGCGCCGTCGGTCGCGACGGTGATCATCATCGCCCACGGCAGACAGATGGCCGCGAACAGGATCAGGCCCCAGGTCCAGCCCAGGTCCTTCATCCAGGCCGCCTTGCGGTCCCAAAGGGCCAGGCCGACCAGGGCGAAGATCGCCACCAGCAGGCCGACCGGACCCTTGATCAGCGCCGCGATCGACAGGCCCAGCCAGAAGGCCAGCTTGGTCCATTTTCCGGCCTTCTCGCCCCTCAACTGGGCGGCGTAGACGCGGGCCAGGGCGGCCATGGCCAGGGTGGTGGTTCCGCACAGGGCCGCGTCGGTCTTGGCGATGAACGCCTCGGACGACAGCAGGAAGGTCGCCCCCAGGATCGAGCCGGCCAGCAGGCCGGTGCGCGGGTCGAACAGCGCCGCCGCGCCCCAGGCGCAGGCCGCCGCCGCCAGCATCGCCCCCAGCAGGGACGGGATGCGATAGGCCCAGATGCGTCGGTCCTCCGCGTCCGAGAACGCCTTGACGCTGAGCGCCTGCAGCCAGTGGATGCCGACAGGCTTCTTGAAGCGCGGCTGGTCCTGAAACTTGATGACCACGTAGTCGCCCGTCTCCAGCATCTGGGAGGTGGCCTGGGCGAAGCGGGACTCGTCTCGGTCCAGCGGCGGCATGGCGAACAGGCCGGGCAGGCCGGCGATCAGGGCGACAAGCGCGGCGAACACAGGGCCACGCCACCCGCGGCTCCAGTCATCCAGGCGAGATTCAAGCGTCATGCGGCCACGTTTAGCACGATCCTTTCGCAAGAGCGCGATAGCCGAAAGTGGAGGCCGGTTTCGGCGGCAATCGCGCTCTAACCTTTTGAATCAAGGCCTTTTTGTCCTTTTCAAAGGTAGGCTTTTGAAAAGGAAAGGCCTTGACGAATTTTTCCGCTATTAGAAGCCGATGAACGCCACCCCCGATTTTTCCGTCGTCGTGCCTGTCTTCGACGAAGGCGAGGCCGCTCCGAAGCTGGCGCACGAGATTGCGACCGCTTTCGCCGGCGAAAACTACGAGATGATCTTCGTCGACGACGCCAGCCGCGACGACACCAAGGCCCGCCTGGTCGCGCTGAAGGCCGAGATCCCGCAACTGCGGGTGCTGGGCCATCGCAAGAACTCCGGCCAGAGCCGCGCCGTGCGCACCGGCATCCTGGCCGCGCGCGGTCCGATCATCGTCACCCTGGACGGCGACGGCCAGAACGATCCGGCCGACGCCCCGCGCCTGGCCAAGACCCTGCAGGCTGGTCCCCAGACCCTGGCCCTGGTCGGCGGCGAGCGGGTCAAGCGCCAGGACTCGAGCGCCAAGCGCTTCGCCTCCAAGTTCGGCAACGGCGTGCGCAAGCGTCTCCTGAAGGACACCGCCAACGACACCGGCTGCGGGCTGAAGGCCTTCCGTCGCGAGGCCTTCCTGCGCCTGCCGTACTTCGATCACATCCACCGCTACATCCCGGCCCTGATGCTGCGCGAGGGCTATGAGGTGAGCTTCCAGCCGGTGAACCATCGTCACCGCGAGAGCGGGGTGTCGAAATACACCAACTTCGGCCGCCTCAAGGCCTCGATCTCCGACCTGCTGGGCGTGATGTGGCTGCAGTCGCGGGCCCGCGATCCCCAAGGCGTGGACGAAGCTTAAGCTTAGCGGGCGAGGCCGCTTCACCCCCGGCCAGATTCCGGCTACGCCTTAACCAAGACGGCGGCTTGCATCCGCCGTAGGGGGAAGTTCGATGTTCGCTGCGGTTCCGCTGCTGGCCTTGCCGGTCATCATCTACAATCTGATCGCCCTGACCCTGACGGGCGGCTTCAAGGCCGCGGACGCCAGCGTCCGCATGACCGACCGGCTGTTCACCATCCACATGACCTCGCGCGCCGAGTGGGGCGTCAGCCTGGGCGACCTGCTGCTGGCCGCTTCGCTGGTGGTGCTGTTCGTCGAACTGCTGAAATCGACGACCAGCCGCAAGATCGCGATCATCAACCACTCGCTGTCGATGGTGCTGTTCATTCTGTGCCTGGTCGAGTTCCTGCTCTTTCCGGCCTTCGCGACCTCGACCTTCTTCCTGATCACCCTGATGGTGCTGCTGGATGTGCTGGCCGGCTTCATCGTGACGATCGTCGCCGCGCGGCGGGACGTGGATTTCGGGGATCACTGATCTCCCGGAAACCCGCTCGTCTGCCGTAGGGCCTCGCCCAGCGCCATCGCCGCCGTCGTCGCCAGGTTCATCGAGCGCGTCTCCGCCCGGATCGGGATGACGATGCGGCCCTGCGCCGCCGCGTGGACGTCCTCGGGCGCGCCGCGACTCTCGTTGCCGAACAGCAGCGTGTCTCCGGGTTCGAACGAAAACCTGTGGAAGGGCGTGGCGCCCTTGGTCGTGAAGAGCAGCAGGCGCCCGTCAACGCGCTCCGGCGCCTTAAGGAAAGCCTCCCAGCTGTCGTGGCGCGTGAGGTGCGTCAGCGGCCCATAATCCAGCGCCGCGCGCTTCAAGCTCTTGTCATCCAAGGGAAAACTACAGGGCTCGATCACGTCGAGCCCGACCCCGAAACAGGCCGAGAGCCGGATGGCCGCACCGACGTTTTGGGGAATGCCTGGTTGAAAAAGTGCGATACGCATAATAAGCGAACCAACCACAAGGGCAGCAGGGGCTTTGCCGGGAATCGAAAGGGCTTGCGGACTCGGTCCGCGCGTCCGATACGACGATCCGACCGCTGCCTTGTGGCGGAGATCCGCTTGCGGGTCGAGCAAGATATGGCGCTGAAAGGCGCTTCTCCAAGTCGGACCGCTTTTCGCGGACCGGCGGAATTAGAGGGTGACGTAGGTGGCCGACACCGCCGTGGGCGCAACGACCGAGCCGGAACACGGGAGCGATCCCTCCCGGCGCGACTTCATTCACATCGCCGCGATCGCGGCCGCCGCCGGCGGCGCAGCGACTCTGGTGTGGCCGTTCATCGACCAGATGAACCCGTCCGCCGACACGCGGGCCCTGGCCTCGACCGAGTTCGACCTGACCAAGGTCGCCGAGGGCCAGCAGGTCGTCATCAAGTGGCGCGGCAAGCCGCTCTTCGTGCGCAATCGCACCAAGGCCGAGATCGCCAAGGCCGTCGCTGACGACAACGCGTCGATGAAGGACCCGGCCACGGACGCCTCGCGCGTCAAGCCGGGCAAGGCCCAGTGGCTGATCGTCGGCGGCAACTGCACCCACCTCGGCTGCGTCCCGACCTTCGGCGGCGGCGAGTACGGCGGCTGGTTCTGCCCGTGCCACGGCTCGGTCTATGACACCTCGGGTCGTATCCGTAAGGGCCCCGCGCCCCTGAACCTGGTGGTTCCGGAATACGCCTTCCTCACCGACACCAAGGTCAAGATCGGTTAAGCGAGATGAGCGGACATTCGACCTATCAACCCAAGACCGGTATCGAGCGCTGGCTCGACGCTCGTCTGCCGATCATCCGCCTGGGCTATGACTCGTTCGTCGACTATCCCACGCCGCGGAACCTGAACTACTGGTGGACCTTCGGCGGCATCCTGTCGCTGTGCCTGGCCTCCCAGCTGATCACCGGCATCATCCTGGTGATGCACTACACGCCGAGCGCCTCGGGCGCCTTCGCGTCGGTCGAGCACATCATGCGCGACGTGAACTACGGCTGGCTGATCCGCTACATGCACGCCAACGGCGCGTCGATGTTCTTCATCGCCGTCTACATCCACATGCTCCGCGGCCTCTACTACGGCTCCTACAAGGCGCCGCGTGAAGTGCTGTGGCTGCTGGGCTGCGTGATCTACCTGCTGATGATGGCGACCGCCTTCATGGGCTACGTCCTGCCCTGGGGCCAGATGTCGTTCCACGGCGCCGTCGTGATCACCAACCTGTTCGGCGCCCTGCCGCTGGTCGGCGAGAGCATCACCACCTGGCTGTGGGGCGGCTTCGCGGTCGACAACCCGACCCTGAACCGCTTCTTCTCGCTGCACTACCTGCTGCCCTTCATGATCGCGGGCGTCGTGATCCTGCACATCTGGGCCCTGCACGTGGTCGGCCAGAACAACCCGACCGGCGTCGATCCCAAGTCGAAGGCCGACACTGTCGCCTTCACGCCTTACGCCACGGTGAAGGACGGCTTCGCGATGAGCGTCTTCCTGATCCTCTTCGCCTTCTTCGTCTTCTACATGCCCAACGCGCTTGGCCACGCTGACAACTATGTCGAGGCCAACCCGCTGGTGACGCCGTCGCACATCGTTCCGGAATGGTACTTCCTGCCGTTCTACGCGATCCTGCGCGCCGTGCCGGACAAGCTGATGGGCGTGCTGGCCATGTTCGGCGCCATCGCCTGCATGTTCGCCCTGCCCTGGCTGGACACCTCGAAGGTGCGCTCGATGCGCTACCGCCCGACCGCGAAGATCTACTTCCTGTTCTTCCTGGTGGCCTGCATCATCCTGGGCTTCTGCGGCGCCAAGCTGCCGGACGATCCGGTGATCCCGCACCTGACCACGTTCCAGCTGGGCGGTTCGGACCTGAACAGCTTCGTGTGGCTCAGCCGCGTCGCCTCGCTCTACTACTTCGCTTTCTTCCTGGTCGTGCTCCCGGTCCTGGGTCTGGTCGAAAAGACCCTGCCGGTTCCGGACTCGATCGCTTCGCCGGCCCTCTCGGCCGACGCTCATAAGGGTTGATCCCGATGCTCCGCAAACTCTCGGTTCTCGCGGCGGCGGTCGGTCTCCTGACGGTCGGCGTCACCGGTCCGGCGCTCGCCAGCGGCGGCGCGCTGAAGGCCAAGGAAGTCCACTGGTCCTTCGAAGGCCCGTTCGGCAAGTTCGACCAGGCCCAGCTGCAGCGCGGCTACAAGGTCTATCGCGAGGTCTGCTCGGCCTGCCACGCGATGAAGCTGGTGGCGTTCCGCAACCTCGGCGACAAGGGCGGCCCGTTCTACAGCGAGAAGTATCCGAACTCGAACGACAACCCGTGGGTCAAGGCGATCGCCAAGGACTACGAGGTCGCCGACATCGACGGTGAAACCGGCGACGCCATCAAGCGTCCGGCCACCAGCGCGGACTACTTCCCGGCGCCGTTCGCCAACGAAGCCGCGGCCCGCGCCTCGAACGGCGGCGCTCTGCCGCCGGACATGTCGCTGCTGGCCAAGGCCCGTGAAGAGGGGCCGAACCACATCTACTCGGTGGTGACCGGCTATGTGGATCCGCCGAAGGGCCTGAAGGTTCCGACCGGCGGTCACTACAACCCGTACTTCCCAGGCGACCTGACCTCGGCCTGGTCGGGTAGCCACGAGCACGTCCCGCCGGGCGGCTTCATCGCCATGGCCCCGCCGCTGAAGGCTGGCCTGGTGACGTTCGACGACGGCACCAAGTCGACCCTGGACCAGCAGGCCAAGGACGTTTCGGCGTTCCTGATGTGGGCCGCCGAGCCCAAGCTGGAAGAGCGCAAGCAGACCGGTTTCGCCGTTCTGATCTACCTCGTCCTGCTCTCGGGTCTGCTGTACGCCAGCTACAAGACCGTGTGGCGCAACGAGTCGCACTGAGCCCGCCTAGGCAGGCTCAGCCTTATAGATGGAGCGCGGCGACGCGCTCCAGGCGACACTTAGAGCTGAAGTTCGAAGGGCACGGCGGAAACACCGGGCCCTTCTTCTTTGGGGGCTACAGGTCCAGCCGCCACACGATCAGCGACCCGTCCTCGCTGTCCTCGCGCTCGCCCACGGCCTGGAAGCCGTTGCGGCTCAGCACCGTCTGGGAGGCGGGGTTGTCGACCGAGGTCTCCGCGGTGAGCGCCAGCACGCGGTCATCCCCTCGCGCCCAGGTGGCAAGGTCGGCGACGGCGCGGGTGGCGGCGCCTCGGCCCCAGCGTGTGGGGGCGACGCCGTAGCCGATCAGCAAGGATCGGTCGGCCGCGTCCAGCGGCTGGACGGATGAGATCAGGCCCACGACCTCGCCGTCTTCCACGATCATCCAGGCGCTGGGGCTGAAGGTCGCCCGGATGTGGTCGGCCAGATCGCTCAGCATGGCCAGCACCTCGGGCGGCGCCACGGGGCTGTCGGCCAGGCGATAGGGGGCAGGGGCCTCGCCGCGCAGCAGGGCGGCGAAGTCTTGGGTATGGGCTTCAATAAGCATCAAAGGTCTCGGCTTTGAGAAGGCGCGCTGGGATCAGCGCGAAGGCCGAGCGACGGACGTCAGGCGCGTAGGCTCGCGTCGCCGCCGCGGCGGCTGTACGGAATGGCGACGACGATCAAAGGCGCTCTCCTACGTCCAAGCCTCAAGCCATAAGGTCTCAGGGCGCGACCGACAAGGTGCGGGCGTCGGCCGACAGCCGCAGGCGGTGACGGGCCCATAGCGCCGTGCCCAGGGTCCCGTCGACGCCGCTCGGCAGGTCGTCGGCCAGGGTCGCGGGGACATTCTCGGCCAGGACGCCGCCGATCGACAGGGCCCGCAGCCGGGCCGGAGCCGTGTGGCGGGCGTTCGTATCCAGCTTTCCGGTCGCGGCCGCCCCGCGTGTCGAGAGCCGCGCCATGGCCTTCGAGGCGGTGTCGATGGCGAAGGTCCCGCGCAGGGCCGTGGGGCCGTCGCTGACGGCAGCGGCGAGGGTCGGCAGGCCGTCGATCACTGTGACCGGTAATACGACCTGTCGGCGCGCGCTCCACGGCTGGTCGATGCGCACCCGGCAGTGGGCGAAGTCGATCTCGATGCTGTGGCCGGCCAGGACGTCCATCCCGATGACCCCGGCGATCGGGGTGACGAAGCCGGCGCCTCGCGCGTCCAGATCGGCGACCCTGACCGACACCCCCGGGGCCTTCAGCCCCGCGACCTCGACCGGTAGAGTCAGCTCGGGCGCCGTGATGCCCTCCATCTGAGCCTTGGTCTCGTGCAGTAGCGTGCGCGGGGCCGAGAGGTCGAGAACATAGTCGCCGGCCATGTCGGCGATCACCGCCGGGACGATCACGGCTCCGTTCTCGAACCAGCACGCCGTCTCCCCGGCCCGCGCCGCGCCGGCGAGGGGCAGCGAAAACAACAGGGCCAGGGCGGTTACGCGGCAACGCATGGGGTCAACGTAGCTCAGCCATGACGTTCGCGCGATGGTCTCGACACCGCCGCCATCGCCGTCACCCTGCCGGCGGGGACGATCCCGCCGAAGGACTCAGCAAGCCTGGGTCGGCGCGCCGTAACGTGCGTGGATCGCCTTGGGCGCCGCGCCGCCCAGCTGGATGACAGTCATGTGGTCGTACTCGCAGTCGGTCAGGATCTCCGGCGCGGGATCGCCCAGCGCGCGGGCGATGTCGGTGACCGTGTCGCTGTGGCCGACGATCAGCACGGTGGCGTCGGCGGGCGCCTCGCGGGCGGCCTCGGCCACGCGCTGGGCGTGGGCGACCGCGCCGCCATCCAGGGTGATCGGGACGATCTTCAAGCCGGTGGCCTCGGCCGTGGGCTGGCCGGTCTGCTGGGTGCGCTTCAGCGGCGTCGCCAGCACCAGCGCCACCTTGGACCCGGCGAGGCTGGCCGCCAGCGCCCGGGCGCGGGCCTGGCCGGCCGGCGACAGGTCCGGATCGCCGTTGGGCGAGACCTTCTCGCCGTGACGGACGATCACCACCGTCTGGGCCAGGGCCGGCGAGGCGGCGAGCAGGAGCGACAGGCTGAGAGCGGTCAGTGAGCGGATCATCCGCTGAGCCTAGGCGGGGCTCGACCCGTGCTCAAGCCTCGCCCTTGCCGCCGCCCGAGCGCTGGAATAGCTGCAAGGTTCGCAGCATCGCCAGGCGGGCGCTGTCGGGGTGGTGGCCGCTGGGGGCCACGAAGGCGTGCCCGGCCTCGTAGAGATAGATCGGCAGGTCCGGATGTGCTCCGCGGATCGTGTCGACATCGGCCAGCGGGATCAGGCTGTCGGTCTTGCCGAAATGCAGGATGGTCGGGACCTTCGGCGTCTCGTCGTGGTAGGCGACGATGTCGCCGCCATAGAAGGCCGAGACCGCCGTCAGCCCCTCGCAGCGGCAGGCCGCCAGCCAGGCCGTGGTGCCGCCATAGCAGAAGCCCATGACGAACACCGGGCCGTCCAGGGCGTCGATGCAGGCCTGGACGCGCGGCAGGGTGGAGACGCCCCAGCCGGTCGCCTTGCCCATGGCCATCCGCGCGTCGAGGATCGTCGGCGTGATGTCTTCGACCGGAAAGTCGGCGTCGGCCGCGTCCATCAGGCTGGGAACGATGACCTCATAGCCCTGCTCGGCCAGGGTGTCGGCCAGCGCGCGCAGATGCGGCGTGACGCCCCAGATGGCGTGCAGCATGACGACGCCGCCGCGCCGGGCTTCCTGGGGCGGGGCGTGGTAGGCCGTGAACGGCGAGCCGTCCTCCCTGCAGGCCAGAGGGATCCGCTGGCCCATCACGCGGCTCCATTGGCGACGAACAGCGCCAGCGTTCGCGCGCGGGCCAGTTCCGCGTCGGCGAGATCGCTGTCGGGCCGGCCATCGTTGTTGAAGCCGTGGCCGCTGGCCTCATAGATGTGGACCGGCACGTCGGGATGGGCGGCCTCGACCTTGGCCTTGACCTCGTCGGCGGCGATATGGGCGTCCTTGCGGCCCAGGTGCACGATCACCGGCGCCTTCAGCGCTAGCTCGGCATTGGCGGCGATCATGCTGCCGTAATAGGCCGAGCCCGCCGCCAGGCCCTGCAGCCGGCCGGCCGCCAGCCAGACCAGCGAGCCGCCCAGGCAGTAGCCGACCGCGAACACCGGGCCGCGCGCCGCCAGATCGTCGATGCAGGCCTGGATGTCCGACAGCATGGCGTCGATCCCGACCTTCTGCACATAGCTGACGCCGGTTTGGAAACCCTTGGGGTCGTGCTCGGCCACGAAGCCGGGCTCGGCGCGATCGAAGATCGACGGGGCCAATACCTCGAAGCCCAGGGCCGCCCAACGCGCGACGTCCTCCTGAACGTACTGGTCGAGGCCGAAGATCTCCTGGACCACGACCACGCCGCCTTTCCGCGCGCCGTTCGGCTGGGCGTGCAGGGCTGTGAACTGGAAGCCGTCGACGGCGGACGTCAGGGTGACGGTGTCGGACATAGGCGTACTCCCCAATGAGAAACGGCCGGGGCGTTTCCGCTCCGGCCGCTGGCTTGTTCTGAGCGCTTAGACGTTGAAGCGGAAGTGCATCACGTCGCCGTCCTTGACGACGTACTCCTTGCCTTCGGCCCGCATCTTGCCGGCTTCCTTGGCGCCGTTTTCGCCGCCCAGACGGATGAAGTCGTCAAAGGCGATGGTTTCGGCGCGGATGTAGCCCTTCTCGAAGTCGGTGTGGATGACGCCGGCCGCCTGCGGGCCGGTGTCGCCGACGTGGATGGTCCAGGCGCGGGCTTCCTTGGGGCCGACCGTGAAATAGGTCTGCAGGTTCAGCAGGGTGTAGGCCTCGCGGATCAGGCGGTTCAGGCCCGGCTCTTCCAGGCCCAGGGTCTCCAGGAACTCGGCGCGTTCGGCGGCGTCCAGCAGGGCGATCTCGCTCTCGATCTGGGCCGAGATGACCACCGACTTGGCGTTGTCCTTGGCGGCGCGTTCGGCGACCAGGTCGCTGTACTTGTTGCCCTTGTCGGCCGAGCCTTCGTCGACATTGCAGACATAGAGCGCCGGCAGCGAGGTCAAGAGCTGCAGCATGTGCCACGCCTTCTCGTCCTCGGCGTCGATCTTGGCGGCGCGGGCCGGGCGGCCTTCGCGCAGCAGGGCCAGGGCGATATTGGCCAGGCGCAGCGTGTTGGCGCTGTCCTTGTCGGCGCCGACCTTGGCGCGCTTTTCCAGGGCGGGGACGCGCTTTTCCAGGCTTTCCAGGTCGGCCAGCATCAGTTCCATCTCGATGATCTCGAGATCGCTGATCGGGTCGATGCGGCCTTCGACGTGGACGATGTCGCCGTCCTCGAAGCAGCGGGCCACGAAGGCCACGGCGTCGCAGTCGCGGATATTGGCCAGGAACTGGTTGCCCAGGCCTTCGCCCTTGCTTGCCCCGCGCACCAGGCCGGCGATGTCGACGAAGGTGATCCGGGCGGGGATGATTTCCTTGGAGCCGGACACCTTGGCCAGGGCGTCCAGGCGCGGCTCGGGCACGGCCACTTCGCCGGTGTTGGGCTCGATCGTGCAGAACGGGTAGTTGGCGGCCTGGGCCGACGCCGTCTGGGTCAGGGCGTTGAATAGGGTGGACTTGCCGACGTTGGGCAGGCCGACGATGGCGACTTTAAGGGCCATGGAACTCTCGTGGATTTCGTTGGGCGGGCGATTAGCACGGATGGTCGGGAAAGGCGAACCGGACCCCTCTTGCATGAACTGCAACCAGATCAGATATCAAAGGCGCAAAGGAGCTTCCCATGAGCGTTCGCCCCGTCCTGAAGATCGTGAAGGGCATGCCCGCCTCGGATGGCGACGGCGTGCGGCTGACCCGGATGCTGGGCACGCCCGAGGCCCAGATGTTCGACCCGTTCCTGATGCTGGACTGCTTCGACAACGACCAGGCCTCCGACTACATGGGCGGCTTTCCCGACCACCCGCATCGCGGCTTCGAGACCGTGACCTACATGCTGGAAGGCCGGATGCGCCATAAGGACAACACCGGCCGCGAGGGCGTGATCGGGCCGGGCGGGATCCAGTGGATGCGGGCCGGCAAGGGCATCGTCCACTCCGAGATGCCCGAGCAGGCCGAGGGCCGGATGCGCGGCTTTCAGCTGTGGGTGAACCTGCCGGCCAGGCTGAAGATGAGTGCGCCGGGCTATAGCGAGTTCGAGAGCGATGCGATCCCGGTCGAGGCCCGCGACGGCGGCGTCACGGTCAAGGTGATCTCCGGCGTGACCTCTCCTCCTGATGGGGGCGCCGGCACGGCCGGCCCGATCGGCGGCGGCGCGGTCGACGCCCTCTATTTCGACGTCGTCCTGCCGGCCGGGACCGTGTTCGAGGAGCCGGTGGGCGATGACCGCAACACCATGCTGGCGGTCTACGAAGGCCAGGTCCGCGTCGCGCATGACACGGTCGACGCGCTGTCGGGTGTCTTCCTGGGCCGTGGCGACACGGTCCGTATCGAGGCCGTCACCGACGCGCGGGTGCTGCTGCTGGCCGGCCGCCCGATCGACGAGCCGGTCTTCTGGCATGGCCCGTTCGTGATGAACTCCCGCGAGGAGATCGTGCAGGCGTTCGAGGACTTCCAGCGCGGGCGGTTCTAACCCACCGCCGCCGCCGCGAAGTCGCGCCAGGCCTTGGCCTCCTTGCGGAAGTGGGCGTGGGTCTTGGACAGGCGCTTGTCGATCTCGGCCAGTTGAGCCCGGGCCTCATCCTTGCGACCCATGCGGGCCAGGAAGACGGCGTAGCGGGCGATGCCCTCGAAGCCCGGATAGTTGTCGGCGGCCCAGGAGAGCGCGGTCTCGGCCTGCTCTTCCCGGCCCAGGGCGTGGTAGACGCGGCCCAGCGCCAGCATGATATGGGCCGTGCGGCCGCCCGTGGGTGTCTCGCCCAGCTTCTCCAGCAGGGGCAGGGCCTCGGCCGGACGGCTCAGCTCGATCAGGGCGTTGGCGCGGCCCAGCAGCAGCTGCGGATCGTCGGCGTACATGCCGGTCAGGCTGTCGGCATAGAGCTTTTCGGCCTCGGCGTGCTTGCCCAGCTCCGTGGCGGCGACGGCCAGGCGGACGCGGTTGGCGACCGTAGGGGCGTCATCGACGGCGCGAGCGGCCTCGCGGTACTCGCGCTGCGGATCAATGGCCTTGCGCGCCGCCTGGCCCATCTTCTGGGCGGTGCGGCCGCCGAACCAGGCCGGGGCGATGATGGCGACGAAGTAGACGAGCCCGCCGATCGGCTGGAACGCCAGGATGATCCACAGCCAGTACATCTGCTGGCCGGTGCGGACCACGTGGACGCACAGGGCGATGGCGATCAGGAGCGACAGGCCGATAAGGGGCAGAGGCAGCGAGAACATCGTCAGTCGTCCTTGGCGGGCTTGCGCGGATCGGCCTTGGGCGCCGGCGCCAGGCGCATGACCTCGGCCTGGTAGCGCTCGTCGTCGCCCGCGGCGGCGAAGGGCAGGGCGTCGGCGATGGCGTCCAGCATCGGGTCCAGCCACTGGTGCTCGACCTTGTGGAAGTCGCCCAACACATAGTGCATGACCGCATCCTTGTGACCCGGATGGCCCACGCCGATGCGCCCGCGGCGAAAGGCGTCGCCGACCTGGCTGGTCACCGAGCGGATGCCGTTGTTGCCCGCCGCCCCGCCGCCGGCCTTCATCCGGAAGCGGCCAGGGGCCATGTCGATCTCGTCGTGGAAGACGATGACGTCTGACGGCGCAAGCTTGAAGAACTTCATGGCCTCGCCCACGGCGCGGCCGCTCTCATTGTAGTAGGTCTTGGGCTTGAGCAGCAGCAGCTTGACCGGGCCGTCGGGCGTGCCGACCTGTCCCTCGCAGGCCAGGCCCTGAAAGCGCGCGCGCCACGGGGCCGTCCCCCACTTTCGGGCGAGGGCGTCGACGGCCATGAAGCCGACGTTGTGGCGGTTCTTCTCGTACTTGGGCTCGGGATTGCCCAGGCCGGCGAGGATCAGCATCGCTTGGATCTCAAGACTTCAAACGAAAACAGGCGGACCCGAAGGCCCGCCCGTTCCGTAAAACAGTTCGGTCGGATGACCGAGCGGATTAGGCCTCGGCCGTGGTGTCGCCGGCGTCCGACTGGGCGGCCGACGAGGCCTTCAGGGTCGCGATCACGAAGTCGCGGTCCATGGCCGGCTTCACGCCTTCCGGCAGCTTCACTTCCGAGATGCGGATGGTGTCGCCGATGTCGTGGTTGGTCAGGTCGATGACCAGTTCTTCCGGGATCTTGTCGGCCGGGCAGGCCAGTTCGACGGTGTGACGGATCACTTCCAGCGAGCCGCCCTTCTTCAGGCCGACCGAGGTTTCGTGGTTCTTGAAGTGAACCGGCACTTCGATCTTGATCAGCTGGTGCTCGTCGACGCGGTACAGGTCGAAGTGGACCGGCTCGTCGGTGACCGGGTGGAATTGGACGGCCTTGGCGATGACCGATTGCTTGTCTTCACCGTGTTGCAGCGTGACCAGGTGGCCCAGCAGCTTGCCGGTGTAGAGCGACTTGCGGAACTCGTTGGCGCGCACGGCGATGTTCACCGGGGCCTTGCCGCCGCCGTACAGGGTGCCCGGGATCTTGCCTTCGCGACGGACGGCGCGGGCCGCGCCGGTGCCGGCGCCTTCACGGACTTCAACGTTCAGAATGATCTCGGACATTGTCGTGTCTTTCTAGAGAGCCGGATGCTCTCTTTTGTGACCCGGCGCCTATGGCTGTATCGCCACGCTCGCCAGCATCGTTTTGGGGTCGCGCTACATACACAAAAGGGCCGGGCGACGCAACGCCCGGCCCTTTCGGCTGGAATCGGGGAGAAGATCAGCTCTTCTTGGTGGCCGACTTCTTGGCCGGAGCCTTCTTGGCCACGGCCTTCTTGACCGGCTCGGCCTTCGGCGGCGGGGGCGGTTCCGGCGGCAGGGTCGCGCCCGAGGCCTTGACCACGCACGCGCCGGTGTCGATCAGGATGTGCTGACCCAGGCAGAAGATGTCCTCGTAGTGCGGCTTGGACACGGCCAGGCACTGGTAGAGGTTCAGCTTGGCCATGTTCAGGCAGTTGGCCGTCGCCCAGTCGCCGCTCAGCGCGTCGATCGAGGCCAGGTTGTTGTCGCCGGCCGCGCCGAGGGCGGCCAGGGCCGCGACCGCCAGGCCGCGGATGACCACGGGCTGGTAGGGGGCGGGGGCCGCGCGCGGGGTCAGGCCCAGCGACTGGCCGCCGGTCGAGGCCTGCTGCAGCACGGCCACGTCGGCGCTTTCGGCCAGGGCCGGAATCGCCGACAGCGATTTGGCCGAGGCCAGGCGACCGTCGCGATCGACGACCGAACTCTTCGACCAGGTCGACCTCTGCACGTCATAGGCGGCCTGCTTCACGGCCTTGCCGGCCATGTAGACCTTCAGGCCGTCGCGGCCGACGGTATCGATGATCAGGCCGGCGGCGCTGTCGGCGCCCTTGAACACGGCCGCGTACGAGGGGTTGGAGAAGATGTTGTTGATCATCTCCTGGCGCTGGGTCGGATTGGCCGCGACCTCGCGCACCGAGGCGACGAAGGTGGGGTCCTGCAGGGCCAGGACGGCGGCGTAGGCCACCGCGCCGTTCATGAACGACTTGGCCTCATAGGCCGCGCCGATCTTCAGCGAGGCCTGGATCTGCTCGCCGTTCTGGAAGGTCGGAGACACCGCGCCGGCGCGGGCCATATAGCCGCGGAAGGCGCTGGCCCGCTCGACGATGCTGGCCGACAGCGTGATCGGCGGCGGCGGGGGCGGGGCCTGCACGAGTGGCGGCGGCGGCGGCGGCGGCGAGCTGCAGGCCGCCACCAGGGCGGCCAGCGCCACGACGGTCGTCGTCAGGACGACGCGCGTACGCGAAAAAGAACGCATTTTCTGAACATCCCCATCAAGTCTTGGGGCGCGCATAGCAGCCCGGGTCGGCGAGATTGTGACTTCGCCTCGTTAACCAGACTTTTACAAGCGTGGCCGTGCGCGAGGCGAGTTCGCGCTCGGCCCTCGCCCGATAGGCTTAGTCGAACAGCTTCGACACCGACTCTTCGTTGGCGATGCGGCGGATGGCCTCGCCGATCAACGGCGCGCACGAGACGTAGCGGATCTTGGGGCAGGCCTTGGCCGGGTCGGAGGCCTCGATCGAGTCGGTGACGACCAGCTCGGTCAGCGCCGAATTGGCGACGCGGTCCACCGCCGCGCCCGACAGGACGCCGTGGGTGATGTAGGCGCTGACCGACTTAGCGCCGTGGCTGATCAAGGCCTGGGCGGCGTTGCACAGCGTCCCGGCCGAATCGGCGATGTCGTCGAACAGGATGCAGCGGCGGTCCTTGACGTCGCCGATGATGTTCATGACTTCCGACTGGCCCGGGCCCGAGCGGCGCTTGTCGACGATGGCGAGGTCGGCGTCTTCCAGGCGCTTGGCCAGGGCGCGGGCGCGCACCACGCCGCCGACATCCGGCGAGACGACCATCAGGTCGGGACCCATCGGATAGTGGCGGCGGATGTCTTCGGCCATCAGACGCGAGGGCAGCAGGTTGTCGGTCGGGATGTCGAAGAAGCCCTGGATCTGGCCGGCGTGCAGATCCATCGTCAGGACGCGGTCGGCGCCCGAGCGGGTGATCAGGTTGGCGACCAGCTTGGCCGAGATCGGCGTGCGGCCGCCGGTCTTACGGTCCTGGCGGGCGTAGCCGAAATAGGGCAGCACGGCGGTGATCCGCTTGCCCGACGCGCGCTTCAGGGCGTCGATGCAGATCAACAGCTCCATCAGGTTGTCGTTGGCCGGATAGCTGGTCGACTGGATGACGAAGACGTCCTCGCCCCGCACGTTCTCATCGATGGTGACGAACACCTCGAGGTCGGCGAACCGGCGCACCTGGGCGCGGGTCAGCGGCATGTCGAGATATTCCGCGATCGCCTGGGACAGCGGGCGGTTGGAGTTGCCGGACAGCAGCTTCATGATGATCTCGGTGTGGGGGTCGCCGTTGCCGGGCCTTCTATCAGCGATCGCCTCTGGGGCAAGTGTTAACGTGGCGACTTATTGGCATCCGTGTCCGGACGGTCACGCTTCCAGGCTGATCGCCGACAGCAGACGGCCGTAGTCGCCCTCGCCATTCAGGAAGGCGCGGCGGTTGGAGAAGAACCATTCCTCCTCGGCCCGGGTGTCGCGGCCGACCCACTCGCGACGCTCGACGCCGGCGGTCTCCAGGCGGTCCAGCACGAACGCCGGCAGGTCGAAGAAGCGCTTGTCCTCGGCGGCGCCCGGCTTGAAGAACCGGCCCGAGCCGGGGCAGTCGGCCTCGAACCTGTGCAGGAACTCCAGCCCCACCTCGTAGGACTTGGGGCCGATGCAGGGGCCGACGACGCCGGTGATACGCTCGGGCCGGGCGCCCAGCTCAACCATGCGGTCGACGGCGGCCTGGACGACGCCGTCCAGCGCTCCACGCCAGCCGGCGTGGGCGGCGGCCACGATGCGGGCCTCGGGATCGGCCAGCAGCACCGGCGCGCAGTCGGCCGCCATGGCGCCGCAGATGACGCCGGGAGTCTTCGAGACCACCGCGTCGCCCTCCGGCCGCGCATCGCCCCAGGAGCCGTCGGCCGTGATCGCGATGGTCGAGTGAATCTGGTAGCAGATGTTCAGGTCCTCGGGCGCGCCGCCGAACCAGCGCGCGATGCGGGCGCGGTTCTCCTCGACGTCGGCCGGCTCGTCCTTGCTGCCGCGCCCTACGTTCAGGCTGTCGTAGATTCCCTTCGAGACCCCGCCCTGGCGCGTGAAGAAAGCGTGCTTGATGCCGGGCAGACTGGCCAGGAGCGGCGACTGGACGGTGGGCAGGTCAGGCTTCTTGGTCATGTCGCGTCCTCGAAGAGGGGGGGCGAAAGGTCGGGCGCGGTCAGGCACGCGACCTTGAACAGAGCGCCCATCTGCGCCTTGCCGACCAGACGATCAAGCTGTCTCGCGATCCGATCGGCGTGATCGGGGCGGGCGACGGCCAAGGTCTGGGCCCGGGCCTCGATGCCCAGGGCCAGCAGGAACTGCGCCTGGGTCAGGATCGGCCCGGCCTTGGCGCCGGTTTCCCGCGCGGCGGCGACGACCGAGGGGAAGTCGGCCCAGACGGTGAGGTCGGCCAGGCCCGCGGTGGTCAGCGGGTCGACCTTCTGGTGGTTGCGGATGGCCTGCAGGGTGTCGCCGGCCTCCGGCGCGTCGCGGCCATAGTCGATCAGCAGCGCCGCGCCGCCGTCGGCAGCGAGGCGGTGGGCGATGTCCGAGGCCTGGGCGGCCTGGGCGGGGGAAGATTCCCAGACGCTCCCTTCGCCGGCTTCGGGCAGGTGAGGCGGCGCGGCGTCAGGCGACTTCCCGAGGCCGCGCAGCCCGAACGCCAGTTGACCGTCCTCGCCCAACCCGATCACCCGCTCGGCCCAGCCTTCACCAGTCCGGACGAACTGGCGGGCGGGTAGGCAGTCCAGCAGCTCGTTGGCCACCAGGATCATCGGCGCGCCGGCCGGGACCTCGTCCAGGCGACCGACCCAGCGCGGGCCTTCGCCCAGCTTGGCGGCCTGCTTCGCGCGCAGCGGCCCCGACACCTCCACCAGCCAGACCTCGGCGGCGGCCAGGAAGTCCGGATCCAGCCGGCCCGCCCGCAGCAGGTCGCTCATCAGCGTACCGTCGCCCGGGCCCATCTCGACCAGGCGGAACGGCGCGGGCCGGCCCATGCGGGTCCAGGTCTCCAGCACCCACAGGCCGATCAACTCGCCGAACATCTGGCTGACCAGCGGCGCGGTGATGAAGTCGCCGCCCGCGCCCAGATCAGGGCGCATCGCGTAGTAGCCGTCGCGCGGGTCGTGCAGGCAGCGGGTGAAAAACTCGGGAACGCCGATCGGCCCGTCCTGGGCGATCTGCGCCTTCAGACGATCAAGCAGGCTCATGCCCGCCTTCGCCTGGACCGACTTGAACAGGCTCGCGCAGCGCCTTCCACATCAGCCAGCCGCCGACCAGGATCATCGGGGTCGACAGCATCATCCCCATGGTCAGGCCGAACGGGAAGTCGGGCATGCCGACGTCCGGATTGCGCACATTTTCCAGCGACAGGCGGAACAGGCCGTAGGCGATCAGGAAGGTCGCCACGATCGCCCCGCGCCGCTGCAGCCACTTCAGGCGATAGACGGCGAAGACCAGAATGAGGAACAGCAGCAAGCCCTCCAGCCCCGCCTCGTAGAGCTGGCTGGGATGGCGCGGGTATGAGCCGGCCGGGCAAATGTGCTGTGGGTGGGCGGCCTTGATCGTCTCGTTGCAGAAGATGATGCCGAACGGCCCGTCGGTGGGGCGGCCCCACAGCTCGCCGTTGATGAAGTTGGCGATGCGGCCGAAGAACAGGCCGATCGGGGCCACCGGCGCGATCAGGTCGCCCAGCTTCAGCATGTCGATCTTCTGCTGGCGGGCGAACAGGGCGATCGCCGCGCAGACGCCCAGGAAGCCGCCGTGGAAGGACATGCCGCCCTCCCAGATCTTGAACAGGTCCAGCGGGTGCGCGAACAGCCAGATTCGCTGGTCCTCGTTCATCAGCATGTAGAACAGGATGTAGCCCAGCCGGCCGCCCAGGATGATGCCCAGGGTGATCCACAGCACCAGGTCGTCGATCTGCAGCGGCGTGGCGGTCGGCGCGCGGCCGCCCCACAGGCGCTCGGTCCGGGTCATCCGGACGGCGAAGCGCCAGCCCAGCAGGATGCCCGCCACATAGGCAAGGGCGTACCAGCGCAAGGCCAGCGGACCCCATTGCAGGGCCCAGGGACCGATGTGCACGATCGGGTCGATGTTCGGGAAAATCACGTGCGGCTCCGTGCGGGACACATGGTCGCACTCGTATAGCCTTCGGGCTTCGCTTTCATCCCCCGTTTCCCATATAAGGACGCAGCCCACTCTTTGGGCCACTCGGAACCGCGATGCACAGCCAGAACCCTTTCCTCGACGAATTCGCCAAGCTGACCCAGGCGGCCATGGGCATCGCCCAGACGGCCGGCGAGGAGGCCAAGACCGCCATGCGGGCCCAGGCCGATCGTCTGGCGGCCGAATTCGACCTGATCCGCCGCGATGATTTCGAGGCGCTGAAGGCCGAGGTCGCGGCGCTGCGCGAAGAGGTCGCGGCTCTGAAGGCGGCCAAGAAGGCGCCCGCTAAAAGCGCTTCTGGAAAAACCGCGACTTCAGGCGAATAGGCGATTCGGCGCTCGCTCACGGCGTGAAGCGAGTTGAGACGAACGTCACGAAGCAGATTAGTGTCCCTTGGCGCGTGAGCGATTCATGGCGGGGGCAACCCTCGCCGTCGCGGGCGGGGACGTAGGTTTTTCATGGACACCCAACCGGAAGACGACGACGTCCTGATGGCGCTCGACCCCCTCGAGGTGGTCGAACACGTGCTGTCGGCCGAAAACCTGACCTTCGACCGCACGGAAGACGGCGATCTGGCGTTCGCGCTGAAAGGCGACTGGAAGGACTACGAGCTGTGGTTCGCCTGGCGTCCGGAAGCCGACTGCCTGCAGCTGTGCCTGTCGCTGGACCTGCGCGCGCCGAAGTCCAAGCGCGCCAACGCCTACGAGCTGTTGGCCCTGATCAACCAGCGCGTCTGGCTGGGCCATTTCGAGGTCTGGACCGAGGACGGCGAAGTGGTGTTCCGCCACGCCCTGGCCCTGCCGGCGGGCGAGCGCCCGACCATGGCCCAGGCCGCCTCGATGATCGACGCGGCGGTGGAAGCCGCCGATCGCTTCTTCCCGGCCTTCGAATTCCTGCTCCAGGGCGCCAAGACCCCGGACGAGGCCATGGCCGCCTGCATGTTCGAGACCGTCGGCCAAGCCTGATTTAGGCTTGCGCCTAGCCCCCAGGGTTGTCATCCCGGCCGCAGCGCGAAGCGCGGAGAGCCGGGACCCAGGGGCAACCTCATCGCGCGTGGCCCCTGGGTCCCGGATCGCGCAAGCGCGTCCGGGATGACACAACAGGTGGAACGCGAAGCATGACCCCCATTCTCCTCCTCGGCGCGGGCCGCATGGGCGGCGCCTTGATCGAAGGCTGGAGCGCGGCCGGCGCTTTCGCCGCCGCCGACCTGATCGTGCGTGATCCGAACGCCGCCGCCGCCGCCGCCGCCTTCGCCGGCGCGGTGGTCAATCCGCCGCTTGAAGCCCTGTCCGCCGCCAAGACCGTGCTGCTGGCCGTGAAGCCGCAGATCTGGCGCGAGGCGGTCAAGGACGTGGTTGCGCACCTGGCCCCCGACGCCGTCATCGTCTCGATCGCCGCCGGTGTCCGCGCGGCGGACATCTCCGAAGTCTTCGGCGGCCGTCGCGTGGCGCGGGTGATGCCGACCACCGCCGTCGCCATCGGCCGGGGAGCGGCCTCGATCCATGCCGAGGATGACGACGCCCGGGCCGCCGCCCATGCCCTGTTCGCGCCGGTCGCGACCGTGGTCGACCTGCCGAACGAGGACCTGATGCACGCGGCCACCGCCGTGTCGGGCTCGGCCCCGGCCTATCTCTACGCCTTCATCGAGGCGCTCGAAGCCGCCGGCGCGGCCCAGGGCCTGGACGCGGCGGATAGCGCCCGCCTGGCCCGGGCCACGATCATCGGCGCCGCCGCCCTGATGGAGAAGAGCGGCGAGGAGCCGGCCGAGCTGCGCAAGCAGGTGACATCGCCGGGCGGCACGACGGCGGCGGCGCTGGCGGTGCTGATGGGCGAGGGCGGCTTCGGCGACCTGCTGCCGAAGGCGCTCGACGCCGCCGTGGCGCGCTCGAAGGAACTTGGCGGCTAACCGTCTTGCTCTCGTCGCTTTCCGCCGCCATGTGACTCCCATGACCGACGCCGACGACATCCTCGACCGGGCCGCCGCCGCGGCCCTCGCCCTGGCCGCCGACAAGCCGTGGCCGGCCATCGCCCTGCGCGACATCGCCGTGAAGGCCGAGGTCCCGTTCGCAGAGCTCTACGGGCTGGCCGACAGCAAGCACGCGGTGCTGGCCCATCTCTCGGCCCGCTTCGACCGCGCGGCGCTGGGCGTCGACTATGCCGAGACCGCCGACGTCCACGATCGCCTGTTCGACGCCGCCATGGCCCGGCTGGAAGCGATGGAGCCCCATCGCGCCGCCCTGATCGCCATCGCCAAGGCCGAGGGCGTCCTCGTCTCGGCGACCCGCTTCCCGCGCATCGCCCGCGCCGTGCTGGAAGCCGCCGGCGTCGAGGCCACCGCACCGCGCCTGGCCGCCATGACCGCGGTCTGGGCCCGGGTCGTCCAGGTCTGGCGCGACGACGAAGGCGCGCTGAACCGGACGATGGCCGAGCTGGACAAGCGCCTGAAGCAGATGGCCGATCGGCTGGGGAGGATCGGGGCGGGATTTTAGGCAGCGGGCCCATCCTCGTCCTTCGACAAGCTCAGGATGAGGACTACTTTTCGCCGCGTGGCCGTAGAAACCTCATCCTGAGCTTGTCGAAGGACGAGGTTTCGGACCGCCTTACCCCGGCAACCGGATCGAGGCCCTCAAGCCGCCCATCATCGACCGCGATAGCACCAGATCCCCGCCCAGCCCGCGCGCCATGTCCCGCGCGATGGCCAGGCCCAGGCCGACGCCCTTTTCGTTCTGGTTCCGGCTCTCGTCCAGGCGCGAGAACGGCTTGAAGGCCTCCTCGTAGCGGTCCTCGGGGATCCCTGGCCCATCGTCGTCGACCGTCACCTCGACGCCGCCCGTCAGGCGGGCCGTGGCCGTCACCTTCACCCGGTCGGCGTGGGCGACGCCGTTGTCGATCAGGTTGGCCAGGGCCCGGCGGAAGGCCAGCGGTCGCAGCCGCGCCTCCAGGTCGCGGGTGATTTCGGTCTCGACCATCGCCCCGCCGCGCTCGGCGTCGGCGACCACGCCCTCGACCAGCTCCGACAGGTTGACCTCCTGCACGGCCTCCCCGCCCTCGCCGCGGGCGAAGGCCAGGTACTCGTCGATCATGTGCTCCATCTCGGAGAGGTCGCCCTTCATGGCCTCCAGTTGCTCGCTGGGTTCTGACATGGCCATTTCCAGCTTCAGCCGGGTCAGCGGCGTGCGCAGGTCATGGCTGACGCTGGCCAAGAGGGCGGTGCGTTGCTCGATGTGGCGGATGATGCGCGCCCGCATGGCCATGAAGGCCATGGCCGCCTGGCGCACCTCGCGCGCGCCATGCGGCTTGAAGTCATGGTCCTCGCCCCGGCCGAAGGCGTCGGCGGCGTCGGCCAGGCGCTCGATGGCCCGCACCTGATTGCGGATGAACAGGATGGCCACCGCCGTCAGCAGCATGGTCGCCACCACCATCCACAGGATGAAGATGTGCCCCTGGGTGGCGTAGGCGCGGTCGCGCAGCGCGTAGATCTGCAGGACCCCGTCCTTCACCTGCACGCGGATGTCGATATAGGCCGTGTAGCGGGTGGTGTCGAACCAGAACGGGTTGTCGAGCCGCTCGTCCAGCGCCTTGTCCAGCGAGCGGTCCAGGGCCGCGAACAGCGAGGGCCGGTGTCCGGTCGGCAGTTTGCGGCCCTTCTGGAAGGCGATCGACAGCGACATCGAGTCCTCGGCCCGCTTGGCCAGTTTTTCGACGGCGGCGGGGCTGGGATCGTCCTCGTAGGACTGCACGGCCCAGGCGATGTCGCCGGCCAGGCCCTCGGACAGCTTGCTGGTCACCGACTGCCAGTGGGCGTCGAAGAAGGCCCAGGTCACGGCGATCTGCATCACCGCCACCGGCAGGATGATGATCAGCAAGCTGCGCCCGAACAGGCTCGTCGGCAGCCAGCGCTTGATGAAGAGCGGGACGTACAGCTTGGTGCGCAGGCGCATCAATCAGTCCGGAGCCAGCCGATAGCCGACGCCGCGCACGGTCTGGAGGTAGCGCGGGTTCTTCGGATCCGGCTCGATCTTGCGGCGCAGGCGGGTGACCTGGACGTCGACCGCGCGGCCGGTGGCGTCGGCGGTGTCGCGAGCCAGCTCCAGGCGGTCGACCGGCTCGTGAGCCGAGCGGGCCAGGCGGCGCAGCAGGGTGACCTCGGCCTCGGTCAGGCGCACGACCTCGCCGTCACAGGTCAGTTCGCCGCGATCGGCCTCGAACGTGCAGCGGCCCAGCAGCAGCGCCTTGGGCCCCACCGGGCGCGCCGACGAGCGGCGCAGAATGGCCTCGATGCGAAGGAGCAGCTCCTGCGGCTCGAACGGCTTGCCCAGATAGTCGTCGACCCCGCTGGACAGACCTTCGATGCGGTCGGCGGTCTGGTCGCGGGCGGTCAGCATCAGGATCGGCGTGCGGCCGCTTTCGCCGCCCTTGGACCGCAGGCGCTTGGTGAAGGCGTAGCCGTCCTCGCCGGGCATCATCACGTCCAGCACCATCAGGTCGAAGTCCAGCGCGCCGAACAGGCGGTCGGCTCCGGCCGCGTCCGAGGCGGCCGTGACCCGGAAGCCGGCGCGGCCCAGGAATTCCTTGATCAGCTTGCGCAGGCGGTCGTCGTCGTCGACGACCAGGATGTGACGCTCGCGGCGCTCTTCAGGACTCATGGCGGAACACTATCAGGTTTGACGGCGGGGGGCGCCGACGCCCTGGCGCGGGCCGGCCAGCGCCGCCAGAATCCGCCGCGCGCCGGCCACGCCGTCAAGACCGCCGGTGCGGTAGGCGCGGGCCAGCAGCGCCCGCAGCCGCTCGGCCGTGCGCTGCTCGAAGGCCACGCCCTCGGAGGTCAGGGTCGCCGGACGCCGACGGCCGTCCAACTCGCCCGCGCCGCGCTCGACCAGGCCGGCCTTCTGCAGGTCGGCAAGGGTGCGGCTGGCGGCCTGTTTGGACAGGCTGGTCAGCTTCGAAAGGTCTTGCACGCCAATGCCCGGCCGGCGGCGCAGCAGGAAGGTCGCGCGCCAATGCGAGCGGCCCAGACCCAGGGGTTCGGCCTCCAGCGCCGTGTCGACGGCGGCCCACAGCGAGGCCTCGGCCAGCAGGATCAGTTCCAGCCCGCCGTCCAGCTCCTCCTCGCGGAGGATCAGACGGGGATCGTCCGAACCGGGCTGCAGCGGGGCTATCATCGCGAGGAGTCCATTTTATTTGACGCACCCTGTCTCGGAGGCGTCTAAGAGCCGGGTTTCCAATAAGGAGGTCTTGGACCGATGTCTCTGGTTCCCTTCGACGATCGTGACGGTTGGATCTGGCTGGACGGCCAGTTCGTTCCCTGGCGCGAGGCGAAGGTGCACGTACTGACCCACGGACTTCACTACGCCTCGTCCGTGTTCGAGGGCGAGCGGATGTACGGCGGCGAGATTTTCAAGCTGACCGAGCATACCGAGCGCCTGTTCAAGTCGGCGGAGATCCTCGACTTCAAGATCCCTTACACGGTGGCCGAGATCGACGAGGCCTGCAAGGCGACGGCGGCCAAGAATAACCTCAAGGATTGTTATGTCCGCCCGATCGCCTGGCGCGGGTCGGAAATGATCGGTGTTTCGGCGCAGCAGACCAAGATCCACGTCGCCATCGCCGTCTGGGAGTGGCCCAGCTACTTCGACCCGGCGACCAAGGCCAAGGGCATCCGCCTGACCTGGGCCAAGTACCAGCGTCCGGACCCCAAGACCGCTCCGGTCGCGGCCAAGGCCGCCGGCCTCTACATGATCTGCACCATCTCCAAGCACGCCGCCGAGAAGGATGGTTACGCCGACGCGATGATGCTCGACTATCGCGGCTATGTGGCCGAAGCCACGGGCGCGAACGTCTTCTTCGTCAAGGACGGCGCCCTGCACACGCCCAAGCCCGACTGCTTCCTGGACGGCATCACTCGCCGCACGGTGATCGACATCGCGCGCGGCAAGGGGATCGAGGTCGTCGAGCGCCACATCCAGAAGGAAGAGCTGGCGACCTTCACCGAGTGCTTCATCGTCGGCACCGCGGCCGAGGTGACCCCGGTCTCGGAGATCGGCGAGTTCAAGTTCACGCCCGGCAAGCTGTCGCTGGACCTGATGGACACCTACGCGGCGCTGGTGCGCGACGGGGCGATGGCCGAGGCCTGAGGGCCTGTAAGCAGGCGCTTATCCGGCGCCTGTAAGCCTGCCGCCTATGGCCGCGCCGGCTGGCGCGGCGCACGCCTTCTCTCGTCTCAAGCACGGGAGAACCGCAAGTGACCAAACCCTCGTTCGCCATATTCGGCGCCAGCCTCCTGATCCTGTCCCTGGCCGCCCCCGCCCTCGCGGAGGAGGCCAGGCTTCCTCGGGCCAAGGTGGTCTCGCTCGCCCCCGCCACGTCCAAGCCGGCGCCGGCCAAGGCCGAGGATCCGGACGACGACGCCCGCCACAAGGCTCGCCACAAATCCGTTGAGCGTGACGACGCCGAGCGGGCCGAAAGGCATGACGCGGAGCGCCGCCATGACCGCGACTGAGACCACGCCGGCGCCCCGCCGCTGGGACCCGGTGGTCAAGCTGACGCATTGGACCGTTGTCGCCGCCGTCCTCGCCAACGGTCTGATCACCGAGGCGGGTTCGGCCCCGCACCTGTGGGTCGGCTATACGCTGGCCGCCACCCTGATCCTGCGTCTGATCTGGGGCGTCATCGGACCGGCCGAGGCCCGATTTTCGGCCTTCCCGCCTAGCCCAGGCCGCGCCCTGGCGCATGTCCGGGAGATCGGCGCCGGTCGACGCACCGAGCACGCCTCGCACAATCCGCTGGGCGCCCTGATGGTCTATGCGATCTGGAGCGTACTGGCCGTCATCGTCGTGACCGGCGTGCTGATGGTCAGCGCCCCCGCCGCGCCGGAGCGCGCCGCCGCCCCACCCGCCGCGGTGGTCGCGACGCTCGATCGTGACGGGGATGACCACGAAGAGGCCGGGGAAGCCGGCGAAGAGCACGAGGAGGGCCCGTTGACCGAGATCCACGAGACGGCGGTGAACCTGCTCTACGGCCTCATCGTCCTGCACATCGCGGGTGTCGTCTTCGAGACGCGGCGGAGCGGTCGGCGGATAGTCTTGGCGATGCTTCCCGGGCGGCGCTAAGTCTCTGGCGATGATCAGTCGACGTCGAGCCCTCGAGCACAGGATCACGATGATCGCGGTCATCGTGATCCTGCAGCTGGCCGCGACCATCTTCTTCCTGGTCGACTTCACCGGCGATCTGCGCGCTGGCGGGCTGGGTTCGCACCTGCTGGCCGAGGGTGGCGCGGCGCTGGCCCTGCTGGTCGGCGTCCTGTTCGGCGCGACCCAGGTGCGCTGGCTCGTCCTGCGCGCGCGCCAGGACGAGGCGGCGGTAGCCGCGGCCAAGGGCGCCCTGGCCGACCTCGCGCACCTGCGTTTTTCCGATTGGCGGCTGACCGGGGCCGAGGCGGATGTCGCCCTCTTCGCCTTGAAGGGCTGTGACGTCGCCGAGATCGCCGCCCTTCGCGGCGCGGCCGCCGGCACCGTGCGCGCCCAACTGGCTCGGGTCTACGCCAAGGCCGGCGTGCGCTCGCAATCCGCGCTGATGGCGTTGTTCATGGAGGAACTGGTGGAGACCACCGGGAGCGAGGGGGCCGCGACCGAGCGGCGTCGCGACCCTTAGCCGTAGCCGTGGTCGCCGCCGCCGCCCGCGTCGGCGCTTAAGCCGCCTCCGCCTCCTCGTTCGCCGGAACCTGACGGATCAGGTAGTCGAAGGCCGACAGCGAGGCTTTCGCGCCTTCGCCCATGGCGATGATGATCTGCTTGTAGGGCGTGACCGTCGCGTCGCCGGCGGCGAAGACGCCGGGCAGCGAGGTTTCGCCGCGATAGTCGACCTCGATCTCGCCGCGGTTGGTCAGGGCGACGCCGGAGTCCTTCAGCCACTCGGTGTTGGGCACCAGGCCGATCTGGACGAAGACGCCTTCCAGGTCCACGCGGTGGACGCTGTCGTGGTTGCGGTCCTTGTACGACAGACCCGAGACCTTGCCGCCGTCGCCATGGATCTCGGTGGTCATGGCCGAGGTGACGATGGTGACGTTCGGCAGGCTGGCCAGTTTCCGTTGAAGCACGGCGTCGGCGCGCAGCTGGCTGTCGAACTCGATCAGCGTCACGTGGGCGACGATGCCGGCCAGGTCGATGGCCGCCTCGACGCCGCTGTTGCCGCCGCCGATCACCGCCACGCGCTTGCCCTTGAACAGCGGGCCGTCGCAGTGCGGGCAATAGGCCACGCCCTTGTTGCGGTACTCGGCTTCACCGGGGACGTTGACGTTCCGCCAGCGGGCGCCGGTCGACAGGATGACGGTGCGCGACTTCAGGCTGGCGCCGTTCTCCAGCTTGACCTCGATCAGGCCGCCCGGGGTCTTGGCCGGAACCAGACCGACGGCCTTCTGCAGGTTCATGATGTCGACGTCATATTCCTTGACGTGCTGCTCCAGCGCCGCGGCCATTTTCGGCCCCTCGGTGTGGGGGACCGAGATGAAGTTCTCGATGGCCATGGTGTCCAGCACCTGGCCGCCGAAGCGTTCGGCCGCGACTCCGGTCCGGATGCCCTTGCGGGCGGCGTAGACCGCCGCGGCCGCGCCGGCCGGGCCGCCGCCGATGACCAGCACGTCGAAGGCGTCCTTGGTCTTGATCTTCTCGGCCATGCGGTCACCCGCGCCGGTGTCCAGCTTGGCCAGGATCTGCTCGACGTCCATGCGGCCCTGGCCGAAGGCCTCGCCGTTCAGCAGGATGGTCGGCACGGCCATGACCTGGCGGGCCTCGACCTCGTCCTTGAACAGGGCGCCGTCGATGGCGACGTGGCTGATGCGCGGGTTCAGGGCGCTCATGGTGTTCAGCGCCTGCACCACGTCGGGGCAGTTCTGGCAGGACTGCGAGAAATAGGTCTCGAAGCGGTAGTCGCCGTCCAGCGCCTTGATCCGTTCGATGACCTCGGCGTCGAGGCGCGGCGGGTGGCCGCCGACATGCAGCAGGGCCAGCACCAGCGAGGTGAACTCGTGACCCAGCGGCAGGCCGGCGAAACGCACCGAAGCGTCACCGGCGGCGCGGGTGATGGCGAAGGAGGGCTTGCGGGCGTCGTCGCCCGACAGGTTCAGGGTGACCTTGTCCGACGTCGCGGCGACGTCTTCCAGCAAGGCCAGCATCTCCTTCGAACCGGCGTCATCCGCGAGGGAGGCGACCAGTTCGATCGGCTGGCGCAGGTTCTGCAGATAGGTGGTCAACTGGGTCTTCAGACCGGCGTCCAGCATGGCGCGCTCCCAAAAAGGCTAGGGGGAGAGAAAGGTAGCGTTCGATTTTCGGGGGGAGGAGGATCGAACGCGGCGTACGATCAAAGGCCGGGCCGCCGACCGGTCCGAATGAACGGCCGGCGGTCCGGGTAGTTCTTAGGCTTTAGATCTTGCCGACCAGGTCGAGCGACGGGGCCAGGGTCTTTTCACCCTCTTCCCACTTCGCCGGGCAGACTTCACCCGGGTGGCTGGCCACGTACTGGGCGGCCTTGATCTTGCGCAGCAGCTCGATGGCGTTGCGGCCGATGCCTTCGGCGGTGACTTCCATGAACTGGATCACGCCTTGCGGGTCGACCAGGAAGGTGCCGCGGTCGGCCAGGCCGACGCCCGGGCGCATGATTTCGAAGTTGTTGGTCACCACGCCCGACGGGTCGCCGATCATCGTGTACTTGATCTTGCCGATGGCCGGCGAGCTGTCGTGCCAGGCCTTGTGCGAGAAGTGCGTATCGGTCGACACCGAATAGATCTCGACGCCCAGGCGGGTGAAGACGTCGTAGTTGTCGGCCAGGTCTTCCAGCTCCGTCGGGCAGACGAAGGTGAAGTCGGCGGGGTAGAAGAAGAAGACCGACCACTTGCCCTTGGTGTCGGCTTCGCTGACCGTGACGAACTTGCCGTCCTTGTAGGCCTGGGCGGTGAAGGGTTTGATCTCGGTGTTGATCAGCGACATGAGGCGCTCCAGTTGGAAGAGATGAGCCCTGTTACAGGCCCGACTCGCGATTGATCAAATTGATAAAACTTCTCAACGGGATAGAGTGGATCTATCAATTTCGCAAAAGCGAAATGGGTTTGGCTGGCATATTTAGCATTCGTTGATCGAATGATGAATTATCGAATGTCGAGTATGGGTCGCTAGCGCGGCCCCGTCGTTGCTTTGTCGCAAAAACTTATGGAGTCAGGGCGCGTCGCGCTGGCGTTTCGCCGCGACGGGCATGTCATGCCTCATATTGGTCAGACCAATTTGATTGATCGGCTAAGCCATCTCGTGCGAACCCTTGCGCGCGAACCCTTGCCTGTGGAACGCCTATCGCTTGTGTGACCGGGGCTTCCCGACCATGGTCCCATATCCAGTGGAGTGTGATTTGACCGGCAAGAGACCGACCATCGACGACGTCGCCCGCGTTTCGGGTGTGGCGCGCGTGACGGTGTCTCGAGTGCTGAACGGCGGCCCCAATGTCCGCGACGAGGTTCGGACCCGGGTCATGCGAGCCATCGAGCAGCTGGACTACAAGGTCAATCCGCAGGCCCGCAGCCTGGCCGGCGGGGCCAGCCGTCTGCTGGCCTTCGTCTTCGCCTCGGACCTCGAGAACGATCCGAATTCCTACTATGAATCCGCTCTGGAGCTGGGGGCCCTGCGCGCCTGCCTGACCCTGGGCTACCAGGTGCTGGTCCAGAACGTCCCGCAGCAGACGCCCGACCGCGAGAAGCGGGTGCTGGACCTGATCACCAGCCAGCGCTGCGAGGGCCTGATCCTGTCGCCCCCCTACAGCGACGACGTCTCGCTGATCCAGGCGGCCTTGGCCCAGGGCTGCAAGGTGGTGACGGTGTCGCCCGGCGGACCGGGGCGCGGGATCGCCGACGGAGTCGGAGTCGACGACGAGGCCGGCGGCTACGACATGGCGCGCGAGCTGCTCAGCCTGGGCCATCGCCGCTTCGGCTTCATCGCTGGGCTGGAGGGTCACCTTTCCGCGGACCGACGCATGAAGGGGTTCGAGCGCGCCCTGGCCGAGCAGGGTCTGGGCGAAGACGCCTGGATCATGGCGCGCGGCGACTTCACCTTCCGCTCGGGCACGCACCTGGCGCCGGGACTGCTGGACCATCCGCTGAGCCCCAGCGCCCTGGTCTGCGCCAATGACGACATGGCCGCCGGCGCCCTGTCGGCCGCCCACGCGCGGGGCCTCAGCATCCCTCGGGACCTGTCGATCACCGGCTTCGACGACGCCCCGGTCGCCGCCATCGTCTGGCCGCCTCTGACCACCGTGCATCAGCCGGTCAAGGTGCTGGGCCAGCGCGCCGTCGAGATGCTGGTGGCCCGCCTGACCGGAACCAACAGCGCCTCCGAGCCGGTCTTCCAGCAGCTGGACCACGCGGTCGTACGCCGCCAGACCACGGCCGCGCACTAGCCGACCGTACCCGCTTTCCGGTTTCGATCTTGACAACGTTGTCGCTTGCCATGCTAGTGGAAGCGCTTCCATGGAAGCGCTTCCACGGCCAAGGTTGGCCTCACGACAAAAAAGGCCGTCGCTTCGCGCAGGAGCGGCTTCAGAGGGGAGAGCTAGATGATAAACCGCAAGAGCGGCGCGCGTCCGTCCATCCAGAAATTTTACGTCACCGCTTCCACGGCCGCGATCACGCTGGCCCTGGCCGGCTCGGCCTTTGCCCAGCAGGCGGCTGCTCCGGCCCCGGAAGCCGACGACACGGTCGACGCGATCGTCGTGACCGGCATCCGAGCCGGCATCCAGAACTCGATCAACATCAAGAAGAACGAGACCTCGATCGTCGAGGCCGTCTCGGCCGAGGACATCGGCAAGCTGCCGGACGTATCGATCGCCGAGTCGATCGCGCGTCTTCCCGGGTTGGCCGCCCAGCGCGTCAACGGCCGCGCCCAGGTGATCTCGATCCGGGGTCTCGCGCCAGACTTCACCACCACGCTGCTGAATGGCCGCCAGCAAGCCAGCTCCGGCGACAACCGCGCCGTCGAGTTCGACCAGTATCCGTCGGAACTGCTGTCCAGCGTCGTGATCTACAAGACGCCGGACGCCCAGGTTTCCGGCATGGGTCTTTCCGGCACCGCCGACCTGCGCACCGTGCGCCCGCTGGGATACGGCAAGCGCGTCCTGGCCTTGAACCTGCGCGGCGAGAAGACCTCGGGCAAGAAGCTGAACGAAGACTCCCACAACGTGGGCGGCCGCTTCAGCGCCAGCTACATCAACCAGTTCGCCGACGGCACGATCGGCGTGGCCCTGGGCTACGCCCACTTGGATTCGCCGTCGCAGGTGAAGCGCTACAAGGCCTATGGCTACGAGGCCTTTCCGCCGGAATCGACCTCGCCGGACAGCGCCGACGGCGCCCTGATGCTGAACGGCCAGGAAATCATGGCCGTCTCGCGCAACAACAAGCGCGACGCGGTCATCGGCATCTTCGAGTACCAGCCGAACGACCGGATTCACTCGACGCTGGACCTGTACTACTCGACCTTCAAGCAGAAGGAGACGACGCGCGGCGCCCAGTGGTTCTCGAACCCGTACGCCGACGGCGTGACCTATTCGAACGTCACGACCGCCGACATGGGCGGCTCGAAGTTCGCCACTGGCGGCACGCTGAATCACGGCGTGCCGATCGTGCGCAACGACTACAACACGCGCCAGGACCAGCTGTTCTCGGCCGGCTTCAACAACGAATTCCAGCTGACCGAAAAGACCAAGCTGGTCGCCGACCTGTCCTATTCGTCGAACAAGCGGAAGGAACAGATCATGGAGACCTACGCCGGCTACGGTCGTGGCGTGGGCGGGGTCACCGGGGCGACGGCGGACGTGGGCCGCACCTATGACACCATCGGCTTCAAGGTCGCCGACAACGGGTTCTCGCAATATGACGAAGGCCTGAACTATGCCGACGCCAGCAAGGTCACCCTGGGCGACCGCGCCCCGTGGGGCGGCTGGGGTCACGACGGCGCGATCCGCTACCCGCACGTCAAGGAAGACGTCAAGGCCGTCGACATCCGTCTCGAGCACGAGATGGACGGTTTCATCACCCAGCTGTCGGGCGGCGTGAACTACACCAAGCGCGACAAGGGCAAGACCGTCTCGGACAACGACCTGTTCCTGAAGAACGGCCGCCAGCAGGTCTATGTCGACCAGGCCGACCTGGTCTCGCCGACCAACCTCGGCTTCGCCGGCTTCGGCGACGTCCTCTCGGTCAAGATCGGCGACGTCTGGAAGAAGTACTACAACTCCTCCCCGATCCTGGACGCAAACTACTACGACAAGAACTGGGACATCACCGAGGAGGTCACGACCTTCTTCGCCAAGGCCAACTTCCAGAGCGGCGACCTGCGCGGCAATGTCGGCGTCCAGGTGGTCAAGCAGAAGCAGGAGTCGAGCGGCGTCGTGATCAACGGCCTGGCCTCGGGCCAGCCGATCGTCCCGACCAAGATCAACGCCAAGGACGACTACACCGACGTCCTGCCCAGCATGAACCTGATCTACGACCTGGGCGGCGGCCACCGCCTGCGCTTCGCCCTGTCGAAGACCATGGCCCGTCCGCGCATGGACGACATGCGCGCCAACGTGACCCCGGGCTTCAATGGCCTGGTCTGTTCCAGCCAGCCCTGCGGTCCGGGCACGACGGTCAATCCTTGGTCGGCCTCGGGCGGCAACCCGCACCTGAAGCCCTGGATGGCCAAGGCCGCCGACCTGGCCTACGAGTGGTATGTCAGCCCCGCGACCTATGTGTCGGTGGCCGGCTTCTACAAGAAGCTCGACACCTACATCTACCAGCAGTCGGGCACGTTCGACTTCACGGGGATCCCGCTGCCGGCGGGGGCCAACATCCCGGCCGGGACGATCATCAACAACATCGGCCAGATGACCCTGCCGGCCAACGGCAACGGCGGTACGGTCAAGGGCGTGGAGTTCAGCGGCGCGGTCGAGTTCGGCCAGTTCGCCGATATCCTGAAGGGCTTCGGCCTGCAGGGCAGCCTGTCGCTGACCAAGTCGAACCTGAACCCGACCAGCAACCCCGATCCGACCCAGGAGGTCCGCATCCCGGGCCTGTCGGGCACGGTCTACAACGTCACCGGCTATTATGAGCGCGGCGGTTTCCAGGCGCGCATCAGCCAGCGCTACCGTTCGGCCTTCAAGGGCGAAGTGGTGCAGCTGTTCGCCACCCGGGGCTTCACCGAGATCCTGGCCGACAAGCAGGTGGACGCCCAGATCGGCTACACCTTCAACGACGGTCCGCTGGAGAACCTCGGGATCCTGCTGCAGGTCAACAACCTGACGGACTCGCCGTACCGCACGCGCCTGGGCCTCGATGGCGGCGGCACCAAGACCCAGAGCGGCGGTTCGCTGCCGGAGACCTACGAGAAGTACGGCCGTCAGATCCTGTTCGGCGTGAACTATCGGTTCTAAGCAGAAGGCTGAGCCGAGCCGCGCTCCCCCGCGGCTTGGGCTCGCCAGGCAAGAACCAACGGAGGCGGGGGCGCCTGAGGCGTCCCCGACCTTTGCTCAATGGGAGGCGGGTGGTTGCAACCGCTCAAGAAGATACTGATCGCCGGCGGCGGGTCCGCCGGCTGGATGACGGCGGCGCTGTGCTCGCGGCTGTTCCAGGGTCTCTACGAGATCGTGCTGATCGAGTCCGAGCAGATCGGCACCGTCGGGGTCGGGGAAGCGACCATCCCCGCCATCAAGAAATTCAACGAGCTGCTCGGCCTCGACGAGGACGACTTCCTGCGCAAGACGCAGGGCTCGTTCAAGCTGGGCATCGAGTTCCGCGACTGGTTCCGCAAGGGTGAGAGCTACCTGCATGGCTTCGGCGTGCTGGGCCAGGACCTGGGCTGGCTGCGCGTCCACCAGTACTGGCTGCGGATGCGGGAGCTGGGCCAGGCCCCGGACTTCGACGCCCTGTCGATCAACAACGCCATGGCGCGGCAGGACAAGTTCATGCGCGCCCGGGCCGACATGGCCGAGTCGCCGATCGGCCACATCGCCCACGCCTTCCACTTCGACGCCGGCCTCTACGCCAAGCACCTGTCGACCTACGCCCAGGCGCGCGGCGTGCAGCGGCGCGAGGGCAAGATCGTCGACGTCACGCTGCGGCCCGAGGACGGCTTCGTCCAGTTGGTGACCATGGACGACGGCGAGGTCATCGCCGCCGATCTGTTCGTCGACTGCTCGGGTTTCCGGGGCCTGATCATCGAGCAGGCGCTGAAGACCGGCTACGAGGACTGGACCCGCTGGCTGCCGGCCGACCGGGCCATCGCCGTGCCGACCGAGCGCTCGGCGCACTTCACGCCCTATACCCGCTCGACGGCCCACGACGCCGGCTGGCAGTGGCGGATCCCGCTGCAGCACCGCACCGGCAATGGCCATGTCTATTCCAGCCAGTATATCGACGACGACGAGGCCGAGCGCGTCCTGCTGGCGAACCTGGACGGCGCCCAGCGCGCCGACCCGCTGCGCATCCGCTTCACGACCGGCAAGCGCAAGAAGATCTGGAACAAGAACTGCGTCTCGATCGGTCTGGCCAGCGGCTTCATGGAGCCCCTGGAGTCCACCAGCCTGCACCTGATCCAGTCGGCCGTGATCCGCATGGTCCGCCTGCTGCCCGATGGCGGCTTCGACCAGGCCAATGTCGACGAGTTCAATCGTCAGAGCGACTTCGAATACGAGCGCATCCGCGACTTCATCATCCTGCACTACAAGGCCACCGAGCGCGACGACACGCCGTTCTGGCGCCACTGCCGCGACATGGAAGTGCCCGCCACCCTGCAGCGGAAGATGGACCTGTTCCGCGCCAACGGCCGGGTGTTCCGCGAGGACGACGAGCTGTTCACCGAGGAAAGCTGGATTCAGGTGTTCCTGGGCCAGGGCGTGATCCCGCGCGGCTACGATCCGCTGGTCCGCGTCCACTCGGACGAGGCCATCGCCACCCACCTTCGCGACATCCAGACGGTCATCGGCAAGTGCCTGAACGTGATGCCCAGCCACGCCGAGTTCGTGGCCCGCGCGTGCCAGGCCCCGCCGCAGCCGGCGACCCCTGTTCCAGTCCCCTAGACGTTTTCGACGGAGTAACGCCATGACGACCGCCGCCCAGCCTTCATCCGCCCTGCGGATCCTGTGCCGGACCACCGCCGCCGTGGCGTTGCTCGCCCTCACACCGATGTCCCTGGCCTTTGGATCCGGGGCGCTCGCCCAGGTCATGCCGACCAAGGACAGCGCCCCGCTGGCCCCGCCCGCCAACGACCCGGCCTGGGCCCGCGCCGACGCCCTCGTCAAGCAGATGACGATGGACGAGAAGATCACGTATCTGCACGGCCTGTTCCCGCCGAACACCAAGCCGGCCCCGGCCGACATGATCCCGTCGGCCGGTTATGTGCCGGGCGTGCCGCGCCTGAAGATCCCCACCCTGCGAGAGAGCGACGCCAGCCTGGGCGTGGCCAACCAGGTCGAGCAGCGCAAGGGCGACGTCGCCACCGCCCTGCCGTCGGGCCTGGCCCTGGCCTCGACCTTTGAGCCCAAGCTGGCCTATGCCGGCGGCGCGATGATCGGCGCCGAGGCCCGCGCCAAGACCTTCAACGTCCTGCTGGCCGGCGGCGTCAACCTGACCCGCGACCCGTGGGCCGGCCGCAATTTCGAGTATTTGGGCGAGGACCCGCTGCTGGCCGGCGAGATGGTCGCCGAGCAGATCAAGGGCGTGCAGTCCAACCACATCATCTCGACGATCAAGCACTTCGCCCTCAACGCCCAGGAGACCGGCCGCCACGTGATGGACGCCCAGATCGGCGAGGCCGACCTGCGGGAAAGCGACCTGCTGGCCTTCCAGATCGCGATCGAAAAGAGCAACCCCGCCTCGGTCATGTGCGCCTACAACAAGGTTAATGGCGACTGGGCCTGCCAGAACGACTTCCTGCTGAACAAGGTGCTGAAGCGCGACTGGAACTATCCGGGCTTCGTGATGTCCGACTGGGGCGCGGTGCACAGCACGGTGAAGGCGGCCCTGGCCGGCCTCGACCAGCAGTCGGGCCAGGAGCTGGACACCCAGATCTTCTTCGGTGACGACCTGAAGGCCGCCGTGGCCAAGGGCGAGGTCAGCCAGGCCCGTGTCGACGACATGGTCCGCCGCATCCTGCACGGGGTGATCACCTCGGGCCTGATGGACAACCCGACTCCGACGACCGCCCAGCCCATCGACTACGACGCCCACGCCAAGGTCGCCCAGGCCGTGGCCGAGCGCGGCTCGGTGCTGCTGAAGAACGAGGGAAACCTGCTGCCCCTGGCCAAGACCGCCAAGAAGATCGTGCTGATCGGCGCCCATGCCGATGTCGGCGTGATCTCGGGCGGCGGCTCGTCGCAGGTGCGCTCGGTCGGCGGCGCGCCGGTCGAGATCCCGCTGAACGGCGGCGAGGCGGCCTCGTTCGTCCGGGTCACCTGGCACGCCTCCTCGCCGCTGGAGGCGATCAAAGCCGCCGCGCCGGGCGCTGAAGTGATCTATGTCGACGGCAAGGACCCGGCCGCGGCCGCCGCCGCCGCCAAGGACGCCGACGTCGCTATCGTCTTCGCCTGGCACTGGCAGACCGAGGCGCAGGACGCGCCGTCGATCTCCCTGCCCGAGAACCAGGACGCCCTGATCGACGCCGTCGCGGCGGCCAACAAGAATTCCATCGTGGTGTTGGAGACCGGCGGCCCGGTGACCATGCCGTGGCTGGATCGCGTCGGCGCGGTGCTGCAGGCCTGGTATCCCGGCCAGCGCGGCGGCCAGGCCATCGCCCGCCTGTTGTTCGGCGAGGTCAATCCGTCGGGCCGCCTGGCCATGACCTTCCCGAAATCCGCCGACCAGGCCCCTCGCGCCAGCGCGCCGGGTTTCGCCGAGCAGGCGGCCATCGACGACGCCCGCCGCGCCGGCCAGAAGGTCGATGGCATCAAGGGCTTCGCCGTCCAGTATCCCGAGGGCGCGGCCGTCGGTTACCGCTGGTACGCCCAAGAGAAGCATCAGCCGCTCTATCCGTTCGGCTATGGCCTCTCCTATACGGCCTTCGCCTACAAGAACCTCAAGGTCGAGGACGCGGCGGGGCTGAAGGTCAGCTTCGACGTCACCAACACCGGCAAGGTCGCCGGCGCCGACACCCCGCAGCTCTACGTCACGGCGGGCAAGCGCAAGTCGATGGTTCGCCTGGCGGGCTTCGAGAAGGTCGATCTGGCGCCGGGCCAGACCAAGCGCGTCACCCTGACCGTCGAGCCGCGCCTGCTGGCCGACTACGATGTCGCCAAGCCGGGCTGGACGATCCCCGCCGGGACCTATCCGCTCTATGTCGGCAGCCACGCCGGGGATATGGCCCTGACCGGCAAGGCCAACCTCAAGGCCTGGTCGCGGAAGCCGTGATGCGTATTCTGTCCCTCACCCTCGCCGCCGCGCTCGTCGCGGCGGCCCCCGCCCACGCCGCGCCCAAGCTGCACAGCTGGACGACCACCGGCGACAAGAGCCAGCTCCTGGCCGCCCAGGCGCCGTCGGTCGCGGTGGCGGCCGATGCGGTCGCTGGCCTGCCTGTGGTCGCGGTCGACGCGAAGGAGCGCCACCAGACCATGGTCGGCTTCGGCGCGGCGATTACCGACGCCTCGGCCTGGCTGATCCAGAACAAGCTGACGCCAGCCCAGCGCGACGGCCTGCTGCGTGAACTCTATGGACGCGGCAAGGATGGCCTTGGCTTCAGCTTCACCCGCGTGACGATTGGCGCGTCCGACTTCTCGCTGGACCACTACAGCCTGGACGAAACGCCGAACGGCGCGGCCGATCCGGCGCTGCAGCATTTCTCGCTGAAGCGGCCGCAGGAATTCGTCTTCCCGACCGTCCGCGCCGCCCTGAAGATCAATCCCGACCTCAAGGTCATGGCCTCGCCGTGGAGCGCCCCGGCCTGGATGAAGACCACCGGCTCGCTGGTGAAGGGCCAACTGAAGCCGGAAGCCTATCCGGTCTATGCCGACTTCTTCGCGCGCTACATCAAGGAAGCCAGGAAGGTGGGCGTGCCCACCGACTACCTCAGCATTCAGAACGAGCCCGACTTCGAGCCGGACAACTATCCGGGCATGCGCTGGCTCCCCGCCGACCGCGCCAGGTTCTTCGGCGAGAACCTGGCCCCGGTGTTCAAGCGCCAGAAGATCACGACCAAGGTGCTCGACTGGGACCACAACTGGGACCAGCCGCAGCAGCCGCTGACCGTGCTCGCCGACGCCAAGGCCAGGGCCTTCGTCGCCGGCGTCGCCTGGCACTGCTACGCCGGCCAGGTCGAGGCCATGGAGACGGTGCGCGCGGCCCATCCGGACAAGGACGTCTTCTTCACCGAGTGCTCGGGCGGCGAATGGGCCCCCAAGTTCGACGACAGCTTCTCGTGGATGGTCGAGCAGCTGATCATCGGCTCCACCCGTCGGGGGGCGCGCGGCGTGCTGATGTGGAACCTGGCCCTGGACGAAAAATTCGGCCCGCATGCCGGGGGCTGCGGCGACTGCCGCCCGGTGGTCACCATCGACAGCATGAGCGGCGCGATCACCCGCACCCAGGAATATTACGCCTTCGGCCAGGCCAGCCGTTTCGTGAAGCCCGGCGCGGTGCGGATCGGCTCGCCGGAAAAGGTCGGCGACCTGCGCACGGTGGCGTTCCAGAACCGGGATGGCGGCCGCGTGCTGCTGGTGCTGAACACCGGCAAGGCCCCGGCGGACTTCGCGATCGTCGAGGGCGCTCGCCACTTCAAGGCCAGCATCCCGGCACGGGCGGCGACGACCTTCACCTGGTAGACGCTCAGGTCGAGATCTTGGCTTCAAGCTCGTTCAGGCGCGCGCGCGTCGCCGCCAGGTCCGGTCCGAACCGCGCCGGGTCGGCGGCGGCGAGGCGGCCGGCGATGTCGTAGCTTTCGCGGTAGAGATCCAGGGCTCGCATGCGATGGCCCCGGTCCTCGCGCAGGTCGGCCAGGCGCTCCAGGTTCACCGACAAGGCCCGCTGAGCGCCCGTGTCACCGGCCTCGCGGCCGCCGCGCGAGCGGCGCAGGGCCAGGGCTTCCTCGAAGGCGGCGAGGGCGGCGTCCAGGCGACCCTCGGCCTCGGCCACGTCGCCGACGCCCGACAGCGAACCGGCCAGCAGTTCGGCGCTCTCGTCGTCGCCGCGCGTCTGGCGCACCTGACGAGCGTAGGAAACCGAGGTGTCATAGGCCTCGGCGGCGTCGTCCATCTGGCCCTGGGCGCGGGCGAAGTCGCCGAGATCGCGATAGACGATCGCCAACTCCTCGTCGGTGCGGGCGGTGGTCTTCATCGCCGACAGGGTGCGCGCGGCCTCGTGCCAGGACTCGCCGCGGCTGAGCGAGACCAGACGCGCGCGCAGTTCGACGAAGGTCGCGGGCCTTGGCGGCGGGGTCGGTTGAGGAGTCGGCGTGGCGACGGGCGCGGCCACTGTCATGACCGGCGGGGCCACAGGTTGGGGATGAGATTGCAGCGGGGCCGCGACGGGCTCCGGAGCCGACGAGGCGGCTGCCGGCTGGGCTCGCGGCTCCCGCAGCTCCAGGCCGAAGGCCATCGGCGGGGCGCGCTTCTTCGGTTTGCGGCGGGGAAGCAGGGCGGCGACGATGAGCGCCCCGCCCACCATCGCCGCCGCCACACCGACGGCGGGCCGATGCGGCTCGAACGGTCCGAGATCGAGATTCGTGGCCCAGTTCCCCAGCGAGCCCCAACCCGCCACCACGTATCCCGACGTCGCCAGGATCAGCCCCAAGATGATCCCAACCAGTCGCGCCAGCATCACGTCCCCCCAGACGTTCACCCAAGGCGGGCGCAAACCCCGAAAACGGGGCGTCCCAGCCGCCAGGCCGCACAGGTCATCCGATGGCCCCGCTTCCGTCGAGCCGTCTCAACTGGCAGGGGAAGCGGGGCGGCCGGATGACTCCTCGGTGGGCGCCCAGCGGAAAGGGCGCCTCTAAATCAACCACGCGCGCGGGCGCGGATACGCCTCGCCGCGCGACAGATAGTAGATCCCGACAACGCAGCGGGCCACGAACCACAGGCCGACCGCCCCCAGAATGAGGCCGCCGGCGATGATCATCGGCAGGCCGACCAGCACGATCAGCATCGGGATGCCGAAGAAGATCAGCGCGCCGCCGATCAGGAACCAGGCGATCGACAGCCAGAAGGTCCGGATGGCGAAGGTGTAATGGCTTTCGTTGATCGGCCCGGCCGCGTCGCGGTTCGCATAGGCGACGATCAGGCCGATGATCCAGGTCAGGCCGTTGGTGAAGCCCAGCAGATAAAGGCCGTAGACGACGGCCGGCAGGACCTTGTCCTCTTCGGCCGCGGGGGAGGTGACGGCGGTGGTGTCGGTCATGGTCTTACAGCATCCAGTTCTTGGGCGTGGGATAGGGTTGGCCCTTCAGCAGGTTCGACAGGCCCACGACGCCGCGCACGACCAGCCAGACGCCGATGGCGGGCAGCAGGAAGACGCCGATCCCGACCGGGGTCAGCAGCAGGGCGACGACGCTGAAGCCGAGCGCCAGCCAGAAGGTGCGGATCTGGAACTCGTAGTGGCTGGCCAGCCACTCGGGCGCGTCCTTGCGGCTGATATAGGCGATGATCGCGCCGATCAGGCTGGTGAGGCCGCCGGTCACGCCGCCGGCGATGTGCAGGGCGTAGACGACGCCGGGCAGGGTCTTGTCGTCCTGCAGACGCGGCGGGACGGCGGGGTCGATGGCGGTGGGGTCACTAAGGGAGTCGGGCACGAGCTTGAGCCTAGAAGAACGTCGTTGGCTCAATCGTCGCGCCGATCGCGGCGGGATGCAAATGAAGGTGGCGTCATGAAGGCGACGTAACCCAGATGCTCCCCCGCATCACGGATCTCAAGGCAGAAGATCGCTAGGCGGGTCGTGGGGATCGAACGGCGTCCCTCGGTTCAGCCAGGGCAGGACGGCGAGCAGCAGGATCAGCACGAAGCTCATCCGCGCGGCCATGTCGACGCCGACCGAGGCCATGCCCGCCGTGAGCGAGAACAGCAGCATCGCCGCCGCGCCGAAGGCGGTCAGGCCGATGATCCAGGTCAGGGCGGCGCGCGCCTCGAACCGCGCCAGGCCGAAGCGGGCGCGGGGCGCCAGATCCGCGCCGACGGCGGCGATGGCGCGGGCCAGGGTCGAGAAGCTGGAGAGCCGGTCCTCGAACTGGCCCGGGCCGAGATAGCTCTGCGAGGCGATGCTCAGGCGGCGCCGGCCGAAGGTCAGCAGCAGGCTGCGCCGCCGGCCGCCGGTCTTGTCGACAGCCAGGCTGTAGCGGGTCAGGCTGGACAGCGGAAAGCGGCGCTCGACCTTGCCGCGCGACTCCACCAGCGCGCCGGCCTCCAGGGTCCAGACCGTCTCGGGCTGGAAGGGGGCCAGTCGGGCGCTGTGGGTGATCGCCATGGACTAGGACCGGACGGCGGTGATCTCGACGCCGGCGGCGGCCGCGTGTGGGGCCAGGGCCAGGGGCTTTTCGACCCGCACCCGCGCGCGGGTGACGCGCGGATCGGTGAAACAGGCCTGGGCCAGGCGCTCGGCGAAGGTTTCCACCAGGTCGATATGGCCCTCGGCGGCGATGGCGCGGGCGGCCTCGCCGATGGTCTCGTAGTTGACCGTGTCGCCCAGGCGCTCGCAGTGGCTGGCGGCCACGTCGAGTTCGACATCGACGACCAGCGGCTGCATGCGACCGTGCTCGTGGTCATAGACGCCGATCTCGGCGTCGACCTTCAGGCCACGGACGAAGACCTTGGTGACGATGATCCGCGCCAAGGGGGCGTCGGCCGGAGCGTCGGCGGGCGCGGTGTCGGCGAGGGAAGCGGGAGCGGCCATTCGATCCGGTTTCGCTAGAAGTCGTTGATGCTGTTGTCCGCGCGCAGGCACCACTGACCGGGCGCCCAACCGGCGAGGCCGGCCATGTCCGTGGCGTCCAGGCCGACCGCGTTGGTCGGGGTTTCCTGGATCCTGAGGGACTCTAGCGTGAACAGGCCGTCGATGGCGAGGAAAGCCTTGGCCTTCAGCGCCATGGCGATCGCCAGGGCCTCGGTGGTCGGGTCGCCGTCGAAGGTCATGACCCGCGCCAGGGTCTCGGGCTCGTGCTCGCGGAAGAAGCCGATCAGCGGGTCGGCCAGATTGGCCTGGAACGCGTGGTCCACCGCGCTGTCGATCCAGCCATGCCAGGCGCGCTTGGCCCGCTCGAACGAGGCCGACATGTTCGAGCCGCCCAGGTCCAGCCGCGTGGCCGGGCGCAGGCGGATGAACACGTACTCGTCGTGGCCGTGCGGGGTCTTGCACTTGGACGACGGTTCGCTCAACAGCCGGTGGGCCATGGAGTACCGGCGATTGAATTCGAGGCTAAGCATCTGGAATACCTGGACCGGCTGCGCTGGGTTGGCCAAGCGCGGCGCGGAACGCGTCAAATGTGGAAGGGCGGTTCGGCGAAACGACGGTGACGAATAGTCGAGCGCTTCAGAGAGGCCGCGCCCTTATCATGAACAGCAGGTGCAGCGCAAAATATAGTTGCTCAGCGCCGCCTCGCTAGACGTCTGGATCGTAGGCCACGTCCCGCGCCCGGCCCAGCAGGCTCTCGCCGCCGTCGACGGTCAGGGTCTGGCCCGAGAAGGCCGGGGTGTCGACGATGAACAGCAGGGCGCGCGCCAGGTCGGCCGGAGTGCTGCTGACGCCGGACGGGGTGGCGCGGGCGGCGCGGACGTAGTCGTCCTGCGTCTGCTTGCCGGAGGGCAGGGTGACGCCCGGCGACAGGCCGCAGACCCGCACCTTCGGGGCCAGGGCCTGGGCCAGCACCGGCGTCAGGGCGGCCAGGCCCAGCTTGCCGGCGGTGTAGGAGAAGTAGTCGGGATTGGGCCGCAGCACCTTCTGGTCCAGCAGGTTCACCACCAGGCCGGTCTCGGCCTCGCCCAGGGCCGTGGCGAAGGCGTGGATCAGGAAGACCGGCGCGGTCAGGTTGGTGGCGATATGCCGGTCCCAGCGCTCGGGCGTCAGGGTCTCGAAGGTGTCGTACTCGAACAGCGAGGCGTTGTTAACCAGAAGGTCCAGCCGGCCGAACCGGGCGCGGACGGCGGCGACCAGGGCCTGGCAATCGGCGGGAGTCGACAGATCGGCCTGGAATAGCGCGACCGCGTGGCCGTCGGCGGTCAGGGCGGCGGCCAGCGCCTGGGCGTCCTCGGCGGAGTGGCGATAGTGCAGGGCGACCGCATAGCCCGCCTCGGCCAGCGCCCGCGCCAAGACGGCGCCGATGCGCCGCGCCGCGCCGGTGACCAGGGCGACTTTTGAAGGGGCGGTCGTCAAGCCGGCCGGACCTTGAACCATTCGACGCCGGCCGCGCGGGTCTCCGGGAAGATCTCCGGCTTGACGACGCGGACCCAGCAGGCGTCGACCAGCGGGTCGAGGAAGGCCGCGTCGACGGCCTCCTGCAGCAGGGTTTCCAGCAGGTCGACATGGTCGCGGCCCTGCCAGCCGACGATCAGGGCGCGCAGCGGATCATAGTCGATATAGGTCCCCGGACCGGTGAACTCGGTCCGGGAATACAGCCGCGCGCTGACGCGCAGCCGGTTGGGGCGCTCGGGATGGCGCTCCCACGGGTGCAGCCCGCAACGGACCAGAACCTCGACGTCTTCCAGCACCGCAACCTGGTGCGGCGCGGCGGTCTGCCAGTCGAAGGGGCCCGTCATCGCCTAGTCGATGCGGCCGAACTCGAAGAAGTTCAGGCCGAGGATGACAGCCAGGAAAATGGCGATGACACCGATCGCGATCATGGCGCGGCTCCGGAAAGAGAAAACAAAGATCGAGCCGGCTTTAGCCTCCGGCGCCGCTGACCGCAAGGGTGGGGCCGCCCTCGTCCTTCGACGGGGCTCTGGATGAGGGCTGCTTTTGAGCCGCTCAGTAGGAAACCTCATCCTGAGCTTGTCGAAGGACGAGGTTTTCGGTCCCTCGGGGTCGGCGATATGGCTACAAGGATTTATGCTCTGGCGCCGTCGCATCGAACCCTTCACCCGCCCCCTGGTCTACGCCTTCTTCCGCGTGACCCGGGGACTGACCCTGGGCGTGCGGGCGGTGGTCACCGATGACGCCGGCAAGGTCCTGCTGATCCAGCACACCTATATCAAGGGCTGGTACCTGCCCGGCGGCGGGGTCGAGCGCGGCGAGACGGCGGAGATCGCCGTGGCCCGCGAGCTTCAGGAGGAGGCGGGCGTGCGCGCCCTGTCGCGTCCGCGCCTGGTCTCGGCCCATAGCAACGAGGTTTTGCACCCCGGCGACCACGTGCTGCTCTACCGTATCGAGGCCTGGGAGCCCTGCGCCTCGGACGCCGAGGGCGAGATCCACGCGGTCGGCTGGTTCGATCCGGACGACCTTCCGGAGGAGACGACCAAGGCCACCCGGCGGCGGATCGCCGAGGCTCTGGGCGGTGTGGAAGCGGATCCGATGTGGTGAAGCCGCAAAACTCTTGTCATCCCGGAAGCGCGTAGCGCTGTCCGGGACCCAGGGGCGGCCGGCACAGCGTTCACGCACCCCCTGGGTCCCGGCTCTCCGCTTCGCTGCGGCCGGGATGACAAGAATGGGATGCGAGATTGACAGGTGGCCCCTTCCCACCTGAACGCCGATCACATTAAATGCTTGTTTGAAACCGCCCCGCAGAGCGGATCCCACATCCAAGGGCAGGAGAACGGCATGCGCGAGTACACCAAGTTCTATATCGACGGCGCCTGGGTCGATCCGGCCCAACCCAAGACGCTCGACGTCATCAACCCGGCCAACGAAGAGGTCGCCGGCGTGATCTCGATGGGTTCGGAGGTCGATGTCGACCGCGCCGTCCGCGCCGCCCGCAAGGCGTTCGACAGCTGGTCGCAGACCAGCCGCGAAGAGCGCATCGACGTGCTCGAGCGCATCATCGCCGAGTACCAGAAGCGCTTTGAGGATATGGCCAAGGCCATCACCGAGGAGATGGGCGCTCCCGCCTGGCTGGCCCAGCGCGCCCAGGCCGCCATGGGCATCGGCCACGTCCAGACCGCCGTCGCCGTGCTCAAGGACTACAAGTTCGAGGAAGACCGGGGCACGACCCGGATCGTCAAGGAGCCGATCGGCGTCTGCGCCTTCATCACGCCGTGGAACTGGCCGGTGAACCAGATCGCCTGCAAGGTCGCGCCGGCCCTGGCCACCGGCTGCACCATGGTGCTGAAGCCGTCCGAGATCGCGCCGTTCAGCGCCTATATCTGGACCGAGATCCTGCACGCCGCCGGCGTGCCGCACGGCGTCTTCAACCTGGTCAATGGCGACGGCCCCACGGTCGGCGCGGCCCTGTCCAGCCATCCGGAAGTCGACATGGTCTCGTTCACCGGCTCGACCCGCGCCGGTATCGAGGTGGCCAAGAACGCCGCCCCGACCGTCAAGCGCGTCCACCAGGAGCTGGGCGGCAAGAGCCCCAACATCATCCTCGACGACGCCGACTTCGCCCGCGCGGTGGGCGGCGGCGTGGCCTCGGTGATGATGAACTCGGGCCAGTCGTGCAACGCCCCGACCCGGATGCTGGTGCCGGGCAAGCGCATGGACGAGGTCATCGCCATCGCCAAGGCCGCCGCCGAGAGCCACACGGTCGGCGACCCGAACGGCAATCACAAGATGGGCCCGGTGGTCAGCGAGACCCAATGGAACAAGATCCAGGGGCTGATCCAGAAGGGCATCGACGAGGGCGCCACCCTGGTCACCGGCGGCGTCGGCCGTCCGGAAGGGCTGGACAAGGGCTACTACGTCAAGCCGACCGTCTTCGCCAATGTGAAGCCCGACATGACGATCTCCAAGGAAGAGATCTTCGGCCCGGTGCTGTCGATCCTCGGCTACGACACGGTGGATGAAGCCGTCACCGTCGGCAACGACACCGAGTATGGCCTGGCGGCCTATGTCTCGGGCGGCGACCTGGAGACGGTGCGCAAGGTGGCCAGCAAGCTCCGCGCCGGCCAGGTGAACCTGAACGGCGCCGGCCCCGACCTGATGGCCCCGTTCGGCGGCTACAAGATGAGCGGCAACGGCCGCGAGTGGGGCGACCACGCCTTCGGCGAGTTCCTGGAGACGAAGGCGATCCTGGGGTACTCGGCGAAGGCGGCGGCGGAGTAGGGGCTGCGGCTTCCGCTGATTGAGACGCAGAGGGCGGAGCTGAGAGGCTCCGCCTTTTTTCATGAGTTGGTCTCGGGTTGCTGCTCAAAGGGCAGCGCTTTCACGATGTTAAGCCCCATCGCCCTGTAGTCGTTCTCGAGTGTCCTAAATATTTCTTCGGCGATCGTAGTGGCACTTGCTTCATCTCGAACGATGTCTCGAACCATATGAATTGCCATGTTAGATAGGCCAATAAATCTAGGATCTATATTGAATAGCTCTCCTGTCGTGCTGACTTGAATAAGCGTTCGATGATCCGCAATAAGCGTCTCGCGATATTGGCCGTAAGTGCGCATTACTTCCATGTTGGATGCCGCCATCGACTGTAGATCGAGTGCCTTGGATATCAGATCGCCGCGCTTGCGCACGACGAAGAGAGCGAGTTCATCGGCGGAGAACTTCGGCACATCGGAAGACATAACAGGTGCTTGGAGCACTCTCCAATAATTGGGTTCATCGGGAGCGCCTCGCTCTTTTAGGATATTGGTGAGGTTGCGGCGCATCCCCCGCAAACACCCCGTCGCAAGCTGAATGTTGTGAATTATCTGCCAGCAGCGTGCCGTGTCGCGCGCCCGCTCGGCTTTCGCCTCGTCTTCTGCTGCGGCCTTGCGGGCTCGCTCATGCTCTTTCTTTGCAGAATAGAGCGTAAAGAAGCCGCCGAGGAGAGCGCCGCCTAGGCCAGAAACTGCATTTACAAGTAGTTCGGCGATATCAGCCATTGCAGATCCCCCAGTCGACCTACAGGTCGGACCCAACCTTACATCTCTTGGAGGCAGCAGCGTGCCGGACTGACCAGGTCAGTCAAGGACCGCTCTCCGAGCGGCCGCGTGCGGCGACGCGGAGCGTCGTCCTTGAGTGACCTGGACAGCCCGGCGATCGTCTCGCCGTGAGATGTAAGGAGGGCTCCCTTCCCGGGCGGGAAGGGGTCTCAACGCCACCACAATAAACTCCGTCATTCCCGCCCTCGTGGCGGGAACCCCTGGTTCAGCTGACACGTGAGACACAGTGGCGGGCCAGCCCGCCACATCTCCGCACCTGCGGCGGATGGAGGGGTTCCCGCTACAAGGGCGGGAATGACGGTTGTTATGTGTTCGTGTATTGTTCCCTCGTCTAGAGGGAGGGCGTCATGGTCTCGCGCGAAGCCTGGATCGCCGTCTACATCATGGCCGACCGGTATCGCGGCACGCTCTACACCGGCGTCACGGGCCACTTCATGACCCGCATCACCGACCATCGCGAGGGACGTGGCTCAGGCTTTACCCGCAAATACGGCCTCAAGAGCCTCGTCTGGTACGAGGCGCACGATCTGATGACCGAGGCCATCCAGCGGGAAACCTCGATCAAGCGCTGGCCCCGCCAGTGGAAGATCAACCTGATCGAGCGAGACAATCCGCGCTGGGATGATCTCTACGCAGCGGTCTTTGAGTGGACGCCGGTTCCAAGGCAGGTCTAGCAAGGCCTTGCCGGCGACCCCCAGGTTCCCCAAAACTCCGTCATTCCCGCCCTTGTGGCGGGAACCCCTCTATCCGCCGCAGGTGCGGGACGGGCGGACTGCTGAGCAGTCCGCTTGCATCTCACGTTTCAGCTGAACCAGGGGTTCCCGCCACAAGGGCGGGAATGACGGTTGTTTGTGGGGATTGAGGGCGCTGTATCCCCGGCGTTGGCGGCGCCGAACCCCACGAAATCAACGACTTGTCGATTTTACGCGCCCCTGAATGATCCGCGTTGAATCCGCCGCGATACTCAATGCGTCCCCGTCGCGGGGGAGGGCGTTTGGATCCGGCCCAAGACGGCGGCGGGGGTAGGTTGAGCGGGGCCGCTGGCGGTTCCTGGAGATTCGAAAGTCGCCCCGTCCGTACTCTTTAGGCGGATCGGTTGGCGAACGGGCAGTCTCCGGGGCCAAAGCCATCAGCGGAGCGACAGGGCGGTGATCGTACAAGCCGCCTATCGTGGACCGTCGGGCTGGAGACGGATGTAGCCGATCCAGTTGGTCCGCGCCCGTCCGGGGGCTAGTGGGGTCCCGAGCTGAAAGACGCTCACGCCCCCCATCCTCACGGGCAAGAACAACCTGGCGGAGCGGACTCGCGAGCCGAAACACAACAAACCTCACGGTCTCCGGGTTCGCCCGGCCGCTCCGTCGCCTCCCCAACACCTTCAGCGGCCCGCCGCGTGAAGTCGATCGGATGTGTCCGCGGCGGCGCCCGCCGCAAGATGTGCTAGGCTTCCTCCATGACAACCCACGCCCCGCCGCCCGAAGCGCCTCCCGAAGCGCCTCTCGACGAGACCCCGATGCAGCGCGCGCTGCGCCTCAAGCAGGCCGCGCTCGACGCCCGGCCGAAGGCGCCGCGCGGCGGGAAGTTTCAGCGACAGCAGTCCGCGCGCATCGCGGCGGGCGACTCCAAACCCTGGATGAAGAAATAATGGCCGGACTCAAGGACAAGCGCGGGTTCATCGACAAGGACCGCCTGGATCTCACCGAACGCCAGGCCGTCGAGTACTGGATGAAGCGCTGGGGCGTCACCCGCGACCAGATCACCGCCGCCCACCGCAAGGTCGGCCGGATGACCAAGGACATCGCCGCCGAGCTCGGGAAAAAGCGCTGAGACCCTGACAGAGCCAGGCTTCCCGGACCCACGTTCTTGGACTAAGCTTCTGGTTCAGGATGATGTGGAGCACCACCATGAAGGCGGTTTTTGCGGTTGCCGGCGTTGCGCTGGCCCTGGTTTCGGCTTCGGCCTTCGCTGACGAAGGTCAGCGCTTCGACTGGGCGGCCCAGCAAGCGCGCTACACGAACGATCGCGCCCCGCCCCAGGTCGCCAAGCAGTGCTTCAACGGCCAGATGATCGCCGGCGCCAACCGCGCGGACGCCAGCACCCTGTATGTCCAGTCGGCCGACGGCGGCGCCATCTACCAGATGCGCCTAGCCGGCGACTGCTCGGGCCTGAACGCGGCCCAGAAGATCTCGCTGCGCGCCGACGGCAGCGACGTGGTCTGCCCGGGCGACCGCGCCGAGCTGACCGCCCGCACGGCCGCCGGCTCGCAGCTGTGCCGCGTCGCCGACGTGCGCCGCGTCACCGCCCGCGAAGGCGCCTCGCTGTCGAAGGCCTCGGTTCGCTAGAGCCTGTCCCGTTTGGATGGCGTCATCGAAACGGGATAAACGGGCCCTAGAATCAAACATTTAGAGCCCCTTGAAACGCTTCGGATGATCGCATCTGAAGCTAAGGGGCTCTCGCACGGCGTTTCGCCGCGCGGCCGCGAAAGAAATGTCATCGTTTGCATGGTCTGCTTCCTGACCTGAGATCAGGCTCAGCGGAGCGACCGGCATGGCGGGCGTGGACGTTGGTGGCGTAGAACTCGAATTTCCCTGTCCGCATTGCGGCGGTCACGCGCACGCGACCATCGCGGTCGTGCGCGTGCTGCCGGTGCTGGATTGCCCAGCGTGCGGCGGGCGTTTCGGCGTCGATCTGGAGACGTTCAGCGCCCAGGTGACGCGAGCCGAGGCGGCGGCCAAGCCCTCGCGGCGCGGGCGGCGCTGACTCTAGCGGGCGTTGGCCGCGCCGCCGGCGTCGTCGCGTGAGACGGCCCGCAGCAGGTGATTGCGGCCTTGGGGCGTGATCTCCCAACCCCCGCCGCCGCGACGCGCCAGACCCAGCCGGGTCAGGGCCTGGGCGGCGCTGATGTTGACGAAGTTGGAGTCCTGGCCCGGCTGGCGTTCGGCCAGGCTCCGCAAGGCGTTGAGCTGGCTGTCGGACAGGGTGTCGCTGACGGGGGGATCCTGGGTCATGTCGTTCCGATGCATCGGTGATCGAAGCCGCCGATCGGCCGGGGAACCCGGGCGCCTGGGGAAGCCGCCAGGTCGACATGAACCTCGTCAGCATACCACGTTTCGACCGGGGAGGCGCGCGCCTTCTGAATCTCGACGGAAAGCCGAGGGGTGGTCCGGAGGACATTTCAAGATTTCCGTCTGTTTTCGCGAGAGTTTCGGCGGCTGAAATATTTTGGACGATCAAGAAAATCGTCGGGTTCCAATCGCGAACGATTAATTCCCCGGAGGGTTCGATTTTGTGTTAATCTTCTGAAATGCGAGAAATTACCAATCGAGCCGTTCTCACTGTCGCCCGACATGAGGGCGCGTGGAGCGTCGAGCTGGCGGGCGAGCATTTTGGCCAATCCGCCGACAAGGAAGTCGCCAAGGCCGCCGCGCATCGCCGCGCGCGGACCCTGCAGGACTCCGGCCAGGCCTGTCAGATCCGCATCACCGGAGAACACGGTTTCGGAGGTCGCCCGTGAGCAAGAGCCCCGCGCCCAAGCCGCCGCCGCAGGCCCCTTCGGTCCTGTTCCGCCGAGAGATTGAGGCGGCCATCGCCGCCGGCGCCTCGGCCAAGAAGATGACCCTGCGGCTGACCTTGAATGACGGCCGTCGCCTGCGCCGCGACGACACCGTGCCGCTGGAGCAGATCAGCTATCGCGGCGGCGAGATGCACTTCCTGGGCGTCCGCGTCCTGGAAGGCGGCGTCGCCGTCAGCGCCCTGGACCAGTCCGCCGGGGCCTGAGGCTTCCCCAAACGGCAACCTTGCCGCGCGTCCGCTTTCCGTTACCGTTGTTTGCAAAAGAACAACGATAACCTGAGGGAGTGAGACCATGACGCCGCCGGACGGCGCGTCGCCCTCGCGCGACGTCTCCAAGGTTCCGTTCAAGCCGCTGGCCATGAAGGGGCCCGACGTCAGCGTCGAGCGGCGGCCGGACGGCTCGATCGTCATCACCTCGAACCACGCGCCGGGCGAGGGTCCGCGCTCGATCGCCCACCTGATCGCGCAAAAGGCCGCCGAGCATCCGGATCGGCCCTACATCAAGCAGCGCGAGCCCGGCCATGGTCCCTGGCGCGAGGTCACCTACGGCCAGGCCCAGCGGGCGGTCGAGGGCGTCGCCCAGTTTCTATTGGCGGGAGGCGGGCTGCTGGATCGCGGCCTGACCCATGCCGACAGCGTCATGATCCTGTCGGGCAATTCGATCGAGCACGCCCTGATGACCCTGGGCGCCTATGCCGCCGGCGTCCCGGCCGCGCCGATCAGCCCGGCCTACAGCCTGATCTCGACCGACCACGCCAAGCTGAAGCACTGCTTCGAGAAGGTCGCCCCCCGCGTCGTCTTCGCCCAGAGCGGGGCGATGTTCGCCAAGGCGCTGGAGACCCTGAAGGCCATCGACCCGACCATCGCGGTGATCACCGCCGACGGGAGCGCGGGAACGATCGCCTTCGCCGACGTGGCCGGCACGACGCCGACGCCAGCGGTCGCGGCCGCCCGCGAGACCCTGGGCCCGGCGACCGTGGCCAAGTACCTGTTCACCTCCGGCTCCACCGGCCTGCCCAAGGCCGTGCCCCAGACCCACGGCATGATGGCGGGCGTGATCGCCGGCCAGGAGGGCCTGCGCACCGATGCGCTCACCGATGAGGTCCCCCAGAGCCTGGAGTGGATGCCCTGGAGCCACATCTCGGCTGGCAATATCGGCTTCAACGCCGTGATCTGGGCCGGTGGCACGCTGCACATCGACGAGGGCAAGCCGCTGCCGGGCCTGTTCGAGACGACGATCAAGAACCTCTACGAGGTCTCGCCGATCGTGTTCGGCTCGGCCCCGATCGCCTTTTCGATGCTGGCCGAGGCGATGGAGAGCGATCCGGCCCTGCGCCGCTCCTTCTTCAAGAACCTGCGCTACATGGGCTATGGCGGCGCGACCCTGTCCAACGACGTCTATGATCGCATCCAGGCCCTGGCCGTGGCCGAGACGGGCCAGCGGATCCCGCTGACCACCATGTACGGCGCGACCGAGACGCAAGGCGTCACCGTCACCCACTGGATCACCGAGCGGGTCGGCCTGGTCGGCTTGCCGCTGCCGGGTATCGCCCTGAAGCTGGCCCCCAACGGCTCCAAGTACGAAGTCCGGGTGAAGGGGCCGACCGTGGCGGCCGGCTACCACAAGGATCCGGAGCGCACGGCGGCGGCCTTCGACGAGGAGGGCTTCTACAAGCTGGGCGACGCGGCGCGCTTCGTGGATCCGAACGACCCGGCCAAGGGCCTGGTGTTCGACGGCAGGGTGACCGAGGACTTCAAGCTGGACAGCGGCACCTGGGTCAGCGTCGGCGTGCTGCGCCCCGACCTGGTGGCGGCCTGCAGCCCCTATATCCACGACGCGGTGATCACCGGCCAGGACAAGCCGTTCATCGGCGCCATGCTGTGGCCTTCGCCGGCGGGCCTTCAGGCGTTGGTCGCCGATCCGGGGCCGGGGACGCCGCTGGAGAAGCTTGTGGCGATCGTGCGGGAACGAATTGCGGCCTTCAACGCGGCGGCGGGCGGCTCGTCGCGGCGGATTGGCCGCTTCACCCTCCTGACCGAACCGCCCTCGATCGACGCTGGCGAGATCACCGACAAGGGCTATGTCAACCAGCGCTGCGCCCTGGACCGCCGGGCCGAGCGGGTGGAGGCGCTGTACGCCAAGCAGCCCGGCGAGGGCGTGTTCGCCGTTTAGCGCGTCACCAGCTCATCCCGCCGCGCACCAGGACGGCGGTCTTGTCCGACATGCCGATGGCCATCAGGTCGGCCGGCTTGGCGGGCGGGGCCTTGGCCAGGGCGGGCCAGCCGTCGTGATACTCCAGCGCCGCGACCTCGACCTTGCCGGCGCCTTGGGTAGTGAAGCTCAGGGTGACGCCGTTCGGGTCGGGGGCGTGATAGGTCAGGGCCGACCACTGGCCGGCCTCGGTCTTCAGCGTGATCGGCCGACCATTGAGGCGCGGCGAGGCCAGCGCGCCGCTGGGCCGCAGGCGCAGGGTGACCATCTCGGCCCCCGGCGCGGGGATCAGCCGGACCAGCAGGCGGTCCTCGGCGCGATCGACGGTCAACTGCGGCGCCTCGACCGGCACGGCGCGGGTCTCGGACATCCAGACGGGCTTGCGCCAGAACGGGGCCAGCGGCTGCTGCTTGGCGGCCGAACCGCCGTCGTCGGGCAGGACGGCCTTGGTCCAGGCGTCGAGGCGCGGGGCCTCGGTCAGCCGCCAGGCCTTGCCGGTCGACAGATCGGCGACGTGCAGGGCCTGGGTCACGGCCGGGCGGCCGGGCTCGCCGCCGAGGCGGGCGGCGTTGGCGATCAGGGCGATGCCGGCCAGGGCGAGCACGCCGGCGGCGCGCCAGGCCCAGCGCGTGGCCGCGAAGTCGTGGGCCAAGGGCGACAGGGCCGGCGCGGCCAACATGGCGAACAGGGCCAGGACCGCCGGTTCCATCATGCCGACGCCAGCGAAGGTCCAGGACCCCCAGGCGGTCAGCTGGGCCGTCGACAGCACGGCCAGCAGGCCGACGGCGCAAGTGAGCGCAAGCGCCACCCGCCGGTCGCGCGTCCCGCCGACGCCGATGATCAGGGCCGCGCCCAGGGCGGCGACCAGCAGCGGCCAGGTCAGCATCACCGTCGCGCCGGGGGCCAGGATCTGGGCGGTCGTGGCCAGCACCAGCAGCACGATCATCCCGCCGATCCAGGCGCCCAGGACGTCGGTCTTGAAGCCCAGGGACAGGGCGGCCAGCACGCAGGCGGCGACGCCCAGACCGAGGCCGATGGGATCGAAGCCGCCGACCAGGCTGCACGCCCCGCCCAGGGCCAGGGCGACGGCGCAGGGGATGATCCGGCGCGCGCCCCGCGCCTGGGCGGTGGCGACGCCCAGGCCGACCGCCACGGCCAGCAGGCCGCAGCCCCACAACAGCATGTCGAAGCGGGTCAGGACGCCGTAGTAGCGCTGCACGTCCGTGATCATCAGCAGCCGGCCGGCCAGATGCAGCACCGTGGCGATGCTGGCAGCGGTGAGCAGCAGGCCGGCCACCCCCCGGGCGATCTCCCAGCCGCTGGCGGCGCCGAGGCTGAGCGTGCGCCAGGCGGTGAAGACGATCAGGCCCGCGGCGAGGACCAGCAGCCCCCAGCCGACGGTCGGCGGATAGCTGATCAGGAACAGCCCCAGCACGTCCGAATAGATCGCGTTCGGAGCCTTGGCTGGCAGGGTCGGGGCGTCGGCCAGGGCGCGAATGGTCGGCAGCGCCTGGTCGCCGATATGCTGCAGGCTGCCGCGCTCCAGGTGGTCGGGCCGGGCCAGCGGCGTGTGATAGGCCAACTGGTCGTCGATGAAGGCCAGGTTCAGCCCCGGCAGACCCTTCTTCACCGCGTGGGTGAAGTCGGTGTCGTTGGGCATCTTCTCGTAGACCGTCGAGGCCAGGGAGTTAGCCGACGGACCCTTGGCCTGACGGGCGAAGACGCTCATCAGGGCGCCGTTGCCGGGGCCGGTCTGGAACATGGCCGCGCGGCCGGCGTCGCCCCGGGCTTCCATGTTCACCACCAGACCCACGCGCTCCAGGGTCGGGTCGCGGTTGAAGAAGGCGTCGGCGCCCAGCAGGCCCGCTTCCTCGGCGTCGGTGAACAGGAAGATGACGTCGCGGGCGTGGGGGCCGTCGGCCTTCAGGGCGCGGGCGATCTCCAGCGCGGCGGCCACGCCCGTGGCGTCGTCGGCGGCTCCGGGTGAATTGTGAACCGAGTCATAGTGGCTCATCACCAGGATGGCCGGCAGGCTGGGATCCTTGCCGGGCAGGACGCCGATCACGTTCTGGACGGCGGCCACGGTCAGCGCGCGGCCGGTGTCGGACTTGGTCCAGAAGCCCTCGCCGGACCGGATCGAGACCTGCAGCCCCAGCTCCGCGATCCGCTCCCGCAGATGGTCGCGGACCTTGGCGATCTCGGCCGAGCCGGTGGGGTGGGGCCTCTGCGCGATGGTCGTGACGTCGGCCATGGCGCGGTCGGCGGAGAAGGCCGTGGCCGGGGCGCTGGCGGGTACGGGCGCGGGGGTTCTCTGGCTCCACGCGCCCAGCGCCAGGCCGATGGCCAGGCAGATCCAGAACCCGAGGAAGCGGATCGTCTTCATGGGCGCGGCTCCGGCGTTGAACGAATCCCCCGCAGGCCATGCTGGGGTGATGCGCGGCGATCGAAAACCCCTTCGCCTACGGAAAAAGAAAAGGGCGATCCGGTCGCCCGGATCGCCCTTCCCCTCTTCCGAAAGCCGGCCTCGGCTCGAGGCCGCCGCCGGTTCCCCCTCCCGGCTAGAACTCTGGCTGGTTAGAACCTGGCCTTCAGGGTCACGCCGTAGGTGCGCGGCGCGCCGAGGAAGGCGTCGTAGGTGCCCGATTGCAGCGGGCCGTCGTAGCCGACCTGATAGTACTTCTTGTTGGTCAGGTTCTGGGCCCAGGCGTCGACCGTCCAGAGGCCGGTCTGGCTGCCGATGCCGATGCGGCCGTTCATCACCGTCATCTTCGGCTGGACCTTCTGCGGGGCCAGGTCCGAACCGGTGTTGTAGCTGGAGCTGTACTTGGCGCTCAGGTTGGCGTGGAACAGCAGCGACGAACCCAGGTCATGCTCGTAGCTGGCCGCCAGCGAGCCCGACCACAGCGGGGCGAACGACAGGCGGGCGTCGGACAGGCGCGGCGAGACCCCGGTCGGCGCGATGAACGGGCCGTACTCGGTCTCGGCGTAGGTGACGCCGCCCTGCAGGCTGAGGCCCCGGATCGGCGTGAACCACAGCAGGTCGGTGTCGACGCCGAACGATTCCACCTTCGGGATCGAGGTGACGATGTAGCTGACGCCGGTGAAGGTGTTCAGCTGGAAGCCGTCATACGACTGGTGGAAGAAGGCCGAGTTCACCGACAGGCGGCGGTTCAGCCAGCTGGTCTTGAAGCCGACCTCGATCGACTCGACCGTTTCCGGCGCGAAGCCGGTGTCGGGGTTCGGCGCGCCCAGGCCGATGCGCGAGCGGTCGAGGTTGAAGCCGCCGGCCTTGTAGCCCTTGGCCCAGGACACATACGACATGATGTCGTCGGTGACCTTGGCCGAGACCTTGAAGGTGCCGGTCCATTCCTTCTCGTTGCGCTTCTGCTTGGAGCTGTAGTTGTTGAAGCCCGGATCGGTCCACGGCAGGCAGAGGTTGCCGATCACGGTCGCGGCGTTGGCGGCGCCGACGATGCCGACGATCGTCCCGGTGCGGCCCAGAGTGGCGGCGCAGCCGTTGTTGCCCGGCAGGTTGGTGTACTGCGTCGCCAGGGTCTTCAGTTCATGCGTATGGCGCAGGCCGATCGTCAGGTCGATCCGATCGGTCAGGTGGTAGGTGTCGTTGGTGAAGAACGACAGGCTCTTGGAGTTCTGCGCGTAGGCGTCGAGCGAGCCGGAATTCGCCGTGTAGGAGGTGCCGGGCGCGCGGCCGGTCAGCGCCGACACGAAGGTCGGGCTGGCGCCGCCCGACAGCAACAGACCCAGATAGGTCTCGTAGGCCGAGCCATAGCGGAACGGCGTCAACTGATCGAGGTCCTCGTCGGCGTAGAAGGCGCCGATCAGCCATTCGCCCTTTTCGGCGCGGCCGGCGAAGCGCAGTTCCTGGCTGAACTGCTTGAAGCGCGTGCGCCACTGGTCGCCGTTGCGGTAGGCGATGTCGGCGGTCGAGAAGTCGATGTCCTGGCCGTTGTTGGTCGTCCACTCACGCGCCGCGGTGATCGAGGTCAGGGTCGCGCCGCCCAGCCACGGCGTGGTCCATTCGCCTTCCAGCGAAACGCCCTTGTCCTCGATCTGCTGATCGGTCGGGCGGTTGGCGTAGGAAATGCGGTCGAAGGGCTTGGCCGGAATGGACACGCCGGAGTCGGCCGACAGGGCGTCGAGGATGGGGCCGGTCGGGCCGGTCACGATCTGCACGCCCACGCAGCAGCGTTCGTCACGCTTGGTGTAGTCGCCGATGAAGCGGAACTTCAGCTCGTCGGTCGGGGTCGCCAGAAGCTGGCCGCGGATGGTGTAGAAGTCCTGGTTGGCGTCGTCGGTGGCCGTGCGCGGACCCGCGCCGGTCTTAATGGTGTAGAAGCCGTCGCGCTCGCGCTTGGCGGCGAACAGGCGGCCGGCCAGCTTGTCGGCGATGATCGGACCGGTCACGGCGACCGAACCGCCCTTGGAGCCGTAGTTGCCGAAGGTCGCCTCGGCCTCGGCGCCGAATTCGAACTCGGGCGCCTTGGTCAGGACGTTGATGACGCCGGCCGAGGTGTTCTTGCCGAACAGGGTGCCTTGCGGACCCTTCAGCACTTCGACCCGCTCCATTTCGCCCAGGTCGTTGAAGGCCACGCCGTTACGGGGGCGATAGACGCCGTCGATGACGACGCTGACCGAGGATTCCAGGCCGGGGTTGTCGCCGACCGTGCCCACGCCGCGGATGCGGACGGTGGTGTTGGTCTCGTTCGACGTCGACGCCACGTTCAGGCCGGGGGTCAGGATCTGCAGATCCTTGATGTCCTTGACGCCCGCGCCTTCCAGCTGCTTGGCGCCGACCGCGGTCACCACGATCGGCACGTCCTGCAGGTTCTGCTCGCGCTTCTGGGCGGTGACGACGATGCTGTCGACGGTGGGGATCTCGTTCTGGGGGGCGGCCTGCTGGGCCTGGACGGCGCCGGCGCCCATGCCGGCGAGGACAACAGCGGACGCAGTGCCGCAAAGCACCTGGGTGAAGCGCATTTCCTACCTCTCGGTTGTCGGCCGAAAGCGCTTGCCCGCCCCCGGCTCGTTTTTTTTGTTGTTCCGTCGAACGATTGTTCGAATGGATAGCCAAGGGTTAGGCGCCACAGGCGCGCTCGGCAAGCAAAATCCCTTGTCAGGACTAGGTTCGGGCGACTTCTGTTGCCGGGAAGCGACAGCATTGGCCGGCCGTCGTAGAAATTCGAAAGAGGCTTGCGCGCGCGGCGGGCGGGTCTCATCTGCCCACTCATGAGCCTCTCGCCCGTCTACCGTCCCGATCCTCGCCTGCAGGCCCTGGGGCGCGATTTCGCCGATCCCGTCGAGGCGGCCGACTTTCCGGAAACGATCCTGCGATTCCGCAACCAGAGGGCGGCGGCCAGCGTCGGGCTGGACGGCCTGACCGACGTCGACTGGGTCCGCCACTTCGGCCGCTTCGCGCCGTTGCCGGACAACCAGCCGGTCCCGCTGGCCATGCGCTATCACGGCCACCAGTTACGCGTTTACAATCCCGACCTCGGCGACGGCCGCGGCTTCCTGTTCGCCCAGCTTCGCGAACGGGGAACGGATCGCCTGCTGGACCTCGCCACCAAGGGTTCGGGCCAGACGCCGTGGTCGCGGGCCGGCGACGGCCGTCTGACCCTGAAGGGCGGGGTGCGCGAGATCCTGGCCGCGGCGATGCTGGAGGCTCTGGGCGTTCCGACCTCGCGCGCCTTCTCGCTGGTCGAGACCGGCGAGGCCCTGACGCGCGGCGACGAGCCCAGTCCGACCCGCTCGGCGGTGCTGACCCGGCTGTCGCACAGCCATATCCGCTTCGGGACCTTCCAGCGCCTGGCCTATTTCGACCAGCGTGACCTGATCGTCCAGTTGGTGGATCACGTGGTCGAGAGCTATTTCCCGCATCTGGCCGACGCGCCCGACCGGGCGGCGGCGCTGATGGGGGAGACGGTGAGCGCCAGCGCCAGGCTGCTGTCGCGCTGGATGACGGCGGGCTTCGTGCACGGGGTGCTGAACACCGACAACATGGTCGTGACGGGCGAGAGCTTCGACTACGGCCCCTGGCGGTTCCTGCCGCGCAACGACCCGAACTTCACGGCCGCCTATTTCGACCACCAGGGGCTCTACAGCTTCGGCCGCCAGCCCGAGGCGGTGTTCTGGAATCTGCAGCAGCTGGCCGCCTGCCTGACTCTGGTCGCCGACCAGGCCGGGCTGCTGGCGGCGCTGAACGGCTTCTCCGACGCCTATCGTCTGGCCCTGCGCGGCGCGATGCTGGACCGCCTGGCCGTGAAGAGCCGCGACCCGGACGATGATGTCGAACTGGTCAACAGCGCGTTCCGGGCCTTGGCCGAAGGGGGCGACGCCTTGCGCTGGGAGCCGTTCTTCTTCGACTGGTTTGGCGGGGCGGCGTCCGAGGCGCGGGCGCTGGACAGTCCGCGCGCCGATCTCTACCGCACGGAGACGTTCGAGACGTTCCGCCGCCGGCTGGCCGACTTCGAGCCCGATCGGCCCGAGCGCCTGGCCGATCCCGTATTCCAGCGTCCGGAGCCGGAGGAGCTGATCATCGAGGAGGTCGAGGCCCTGTGGGCGCCGATCGCGGAGAGCGACGACTGGGGACCGCTCACCGAAAAGCTTGGCCGGATCGAGGCCGCCCGCGTGGCCTACGCCCTTGGACCGAACGGCGCCAAAAACACCGCACCCTGAGTTTTTTCATTCGGGCGCGGAACAACCGTCAAGTTTCCGTCTTACAGTTCCGGCACAGTGCCTATGACGAACGCCCGCGTGGAGATTCCCAGATGCGCATCTTCCAACCGATCATGCTGGTCTGCGCCGTGGCCATGTCCTTCGTGGGGGCCCTCGGCATCCCGGGCTGCGCCCGCGCCATCGGCGAGTGCCTGCGCGACCGCCCCGAGCTGGCTTAAGCGCTGAGCGCTTCGGACTGGACGGCGGCTTCGCCCGTCAGCTGACGGCGCGCCGTGACGGGGAACGTTGCCAGGAAGCGCTCCAGGAACAGCCAGGTCGCCTTGTCATGATCCAGGTGGTGGGTCAGCAGGCCGATCGGCTCGTTCCATTGACCCGTCTTGCGCCGCTGGCTCATCAGCCGTCGCATCCGTGACAGGAAGCGCCAGGTTCCGCGGAACCGGCCGCCGCCCTTCCAGCGCAGCACGTCCAGGTGGGCGTCGAGGCGCGTGACGCCGTCGCGCACGCCGCTGGTCTGGTCGAAGCCAGACACCACCGTGATCGACGAGTCGGGCAAGGCCTCCAGAAGCCGAGGCCTGATATTGTTCCATGGCGGCACGAACAGCGTCGGCGTCACCCCCGCGCGATGGAAGAGCGCGACGGTGGCGCGCAACTGGGCCCGCAGCCAGTCGACGTCGTCGCTGTCGATGATCTCGCCGAAGCCCTGGCCTTCCGGCTGGCGGTTGACGTGCTTGAAGCCGTGGACGGCGAGCTCGACGTGCGGCTCGGTCTCGAGGCGGCGCACCAGCAGCGACAGGCTGGGCCCGGCGATGGCCGCCAGGGTCAGCGGGGCGGCGTGACGGCGCGACAGGGCCAGCAGCCGCTCCAGCCCGTCGGTCGCCACGCGGGCGTCGTCATCGCGCCACCACAGGACCGGCGCATGGCCGGCCTTGGTCCAGAGCGCGAGCTCGGGCCCCAGGACCAGACGGAAGGCGAGCGGCGGTCGGGACATACTGGCGCTGAGCGTTACTGGCCGCTGGCCTCGGCGCGGCGCAGCGGCAGCGGGGCGGGGGCGATCACCGGACGCCCGGCCTCGGTCGCCTGGGCGCGGGCGCGCAGGATCTCGCGCGCCCGCAGGTTCGACAGGATCGGGTACAGGCCGGCCATCAGCGAGATCAGGAAGCCCAGGTCGCCTTCCTTGTAGCCCTTGCGCGAGACGTAGCACTTGAAGAACCGGCGCACGCCGCGGAAGGCGTCGTCGCCGAGGCCCGTGATCTTGCCGCTGTCGGCCAGGTCCTGGGCTTTCAGGGCGGTGTAGCGGCCCAGGCGCGCGAACATGTCGGCGATGTCCTCGTCGACCATGTGCTGCAGGGGGTGGGTCAGACGGCCGCCGTAGGCTCCCTCGAGCTTGGCGCCCGGATGGACGCGCTCGGCCTTCCACGACTTGACGCCGCGACGGAACAGGCGGGCCGCCGAGGCGGTGCCGAAGGACCCGCCCCAGCCGTGGCGGACCAGTTGTTGACCGACATAGTTGTCGATCGGGATCTGGTACCAGTCGGCGGCGTCGTCACGCTCGATGGTCTGGCGGATCTCCTTGGCGAAGGCCGGGGTGACGCCTTCATCGGCGTCCAGTTCAAGGACCCAGTCGCCGGTGCAGCGGGCGATGCCGGCGTGCTTGCGCGGGCCTTCGATCGGGAAGATGCCCGAAACGACCTTGGCGCCGTAGTGGCGGGCGATGGCTTCGGAGCCATCGCTGCAACGGTCGGCGACCACGACGATCTCGTCGCAGAACGACAGGGCCGCCAGGCACGCCGGAAGGCGTTGTTCTTCGTTGTGCACGCAGAGCAGGGCCGAAAGCTTGGCCATCACATGTCCTCGACCGAACGACCACGCCCCGCGGTCGCTTTGATAGTAAGACGCCGCCGTGCGCGACCTCCCCCCGGGGATGACAAATATGTAAGCTTTGCAACAAACTACCGGCGCGGCCTGGGGCGCCGGGATGACTAGAAGTTGGCCGACAGGGCCAGGCTCCACGTCCTCGGACGTTGCGGCGTCACCTGGCGGACCTGGCCGAAGCTGAACGGGTTGCCGTAGGCGAAGGTGTCGCTGGAGCTGTTCCAGGGATTGCTGACGAACACGGCCGCGCGCCAGCGGTCGGTCATCACTTGGGCCGACAGCTTGCCGGTGTAGTAGCCGCCCATGGTCGGCGAGAAGCGCGGGTCGAAGGTCAGGCGAGACTCGCCGATATAGCCGGTCTCGGCCGTCAGCATCAGTGTGGCGCCGGCGATGGGGCGCTGATAGGTCGCCAGGCTGCCGAACGAGACGTCCGGCACGCCGGGCAGGCTGGCGGTGTTGGTGATGCCATAGCCGGGCGCGATACGGGTCAGCTTCGGCTCGTTGAACAGAGCGTTGGCCTTCAGGGTCAGGCGCGGCGTCGCCTTCCAGCCCGCCTCGATCTCCAGGCCACGGTTGCGACCGTCGCCGATATTGGCGGTGTAGGACAGGCCTGACGCGAAATACTGGTCGGTCTGGATATCGCGCCAGTCATCATAGAACAGCGCCGCCCGCAGATTCACCCGGCCGTCGAACGGACTCAGCGTCGCGCCGACCTCGTAGTTGCGCAGATGGTCGGGATGGAACACTCGCCTTGCCTCGGACGGCGTTGTCAGGCCCCCTGAGTTGAAGCCGCCGGCGCGATAGCCCTCCGAGCTCAGGGCGTAGATCATGCCGCCGCGCGCCAGGTCGCGCTGGATCGAGATCTTCGGCGAGAAGCCGTTGAACGAGGCCTTGCGGTCGAGGTCGCGCGACTGGCCTGGCGACGGCGCCAGGACGTAGGAGCGGGTGTGGACCGTGGTCTTGAACGCCCGCCCGCCCAGCGCGACCTTCCAGTCGCCGCCCAGGTCGTAGGTCGCCTCGCCATAGAGGGCGTACTCGTTCAGCCGGTCCTTGCGGTTTTCGTCGTAGAAGCTGCGGGTTACATTGCCCGCGCGGGCGCGCAGATTGGCGTCGCCGTCCTCGATACTGGTGGCCAGGAAGCCGCCGATCATCCAGCGCAGCCGGCCCAGGGCGGGCGCGGTGTAGATCATGTCCTCCACCGCCATGCGCACGCGCGCGGCTTCGTCATAGAAGCCGAGCTCAAGCGCCTCCTTCGAGAACTGCTTGAGCGAGACGGTGGCGTCGTAGCGGCTGGCGTAGCGGTGGGTGACGTAGCCGGTCACCGACTCGAACTGGCCCCAGTCGCCCGAGCCGCTGATCTTGACGGAGGTCTGGGACAGGCGGTTGCGGTGAATCTCGCGCATCTGATTGGCGCGGCGCGGGCCGCCGGGGGCCAGGGTGACGTACTGGGTGTCCTTGGACGAGACGCTCTGCAGGGCCGAGCTCAGCTTGATCTGCCATTCGCCCAGGTTCCCGCGCCAAGCCACGCGGCCGCCGCGGCGCGTGGTCTTGTCGACGTTGGACAGGCGCAGGTTGACGTCGTCGAGATAGCCGCCGTCGACGTCGTAGTAGATCGCCGCGCGCAAGGCCGAGACCTGGCCGATCGGCGCGTTGATCACGCCCTCGGCGCGATAGCTGTTCGAGCCGGATTCGGTGGTGGCGATGGTCGAGCCGACCGAGGCTGAATAGCGTCCCAGCTCCGGCTGGCGGGTGACGATACGATAGATGCCCGACAGCGAGCCGCCGCCGTAGAGCGCCCCCTGCGGACCGCGCATCACCTCGACCCGATCGACATCGATCAGCCGCAGGTCCGGGTCGGGGGCGTTGTAGTTGACGGGGATGTCGTCGAGATAGGTGCCGACCGTCGACTGGGTGCGGCCCGTGAAAGTGCCGTCCGACAGGCCGCGCAGCAGGATCTTGTTGCGCGCCGCGCCCAGGTTGGTGGTCATGAAGCCAGCCGTCTGGCGGGCCACCGAGCCGGTTTCGCCGACCCCGGTGTCCTGCAGCTGCGGCGAGCCGATGACGCTGACGCCGCCGGCCAGGGCTCCGAGGCGCGGCGAGCGCTTGCCGGCGTTGATGACCAGCGGGGTCAGGGGCGCGATCGGCTCTGGCGCGACGACGGCCGGCCGGCCGGCGACCACGGGGCGCGGCGCCGGCGGGCGAGCGACCCAGAAGCGAACCGTGCGGGCGTCGACGAAGCTGTAAGCGCAGCCCTTGCCCAGGCTGACGCGATCCAGGGCCTCGCGCAGGCTGAAGGTTCCGATCAGCGGGACGCCTGGACCCTTGCAGGCTTCGACGCCTCCGATGGTCGTACCCATGCGGACGCCCAGCTCGATCAGGGTTTCGGCGGCGGTGGCCTTGCGGATGTCTAGGCGGACGCGCGATTCCGCCGCGGCGGCTGCATGCGCGCTGGCGCCCAGACCCAGAAGACTGGCGGCGAGCAGGAGCGAAGCCCGATTCAGGGTCGGACCCGGTCAAGAACGTCAGTTGGGAGCGGACGGCCTTCCGCGCAGGACAATCGAATCATCGCTCGGCGTCGCCGAAATCGGCATGAGGCTGGTCAGGCGACGGACCATCGCATCCTGACCATCCACGATCAATACGCCGGAGAACCGAAGGTTGGCGGTGTTTTCACCTTCAAGGCGAAGCGGCCGGTCGAAATAGTGGTTCATGTCGCCGACGATCCGCGTCAGCGGCTCGTTGCGATAGATCAGCCGGCCCGAGCGCCAGCCCACCTGGTCCTCGGCCGCGACGCCGCGCACGCTGACGTCGGCAGCGCCCTCGACATGTTCCAGCATCTGGCCCGGGCGCAGCCGCACGGGGGTGTCGTCACCATCGGTCGAGACTTCCACCAGGCCGCGCAGCACGGTGACCGTGAGCAGGCCGTCGCGGCGGCGGACGTCGAACTTGGTGCCGACCACGCGCACGGTCTCGTCGCCGGCGGTGATCAGAAACGGGCGAGCGGCGTCGTGCGCCACGTCGAACAGGGCCTGGCCGTCATGGACGGTGACGCGGCGGGCGTCCTTCTCGAGGCGCACGGACAGATGCGAGTCGGTGTTCAGGTCGATGTGGCTGCCGTCGGCCAGCGCGATGGCGCGGTTCTCGCCCTTGGCCGTGGTGTAGAGCGTGTCGGAAGCGGGCAGGAGCTCGCTCCATGGCGCGACGACCAGGGCGACGGCCGCCGCGGCGCCTGCGGCGCCCAGACCACCCAGCCAACGCCAGTCGATCGAGAACACACGCTTCGCCGCGGCGCGCTTCGGCTCGGCCAATTCCCCCCGGACGGCCGCGCCTCGCTGGAAGATCTCCTCGTCGACGGCCTGGATGGCGTCATACGCCTCCCGCGCACCGGGCTCGTCGAGCCAGGCGTCAAACGCCAGCCAGTCGGTCTCTTCGACCTCCGGCCGCTGCAATCGGGTCAGCCAATCAGCCGCCTCTTGCAGGTGTTGCGCTGACCGGCTCATCCGGTGGTGCTCCGACGAGGATCCATCATCCCCTTAAAAACTGACGGCGCCGACGAGACCCGTCCCCCATGCGGACTTGCATAAATCACCGGAGCCGCCTCGTCAGGGTCTTTAGGGCGGCGCTAATGTGCTTTTCCACCGTACTGACGCTGATGCCCATGCGCCGGGCGGTTTCCATGTGACTGTGACCCTCCAGCTTATGCAACTGGAAAGCTTGACGGGTCTTTTCAGGCAGATCCTCGACAGCCTCGACCAAGGCCTTCAGCCGCTGGCGGCCGGCGACCACCTCGTCGGCGGCGGGCTCGTCGGCGACCTCGTGGCCGGCGACGACGGTGGTGTTGACGTGGCGCCAGTCGCTGTCGCGCGTCCCCGACCGCTTCTGGCTGCGCAGGCGGTCCAGCATCAGGTTCGAGCCGATCCGGTGCAGCAGGGCCGACGGATTGTCGACCGGGCCGATCGACTCCATGCCGCTGATGCGGATGTAGAGGTCCTGGACCAGGTCCTCGGCCTCGGCGCGGGAGCCCAGGCGCGCGGAGAAGAAACGCACCAGATTGGCGCGCTTTTCCTCGTACAGGCCCAGCAGCGTGGCCTTGTCCGAGCTCGTCACGCCCAAAAGATCACCCACGTCCGCCAAAAACCGCCCCGTCACGGCGCAGCACTATCCATCTTTTTGGCGGAAAGACGATCGTTTGTTGCGACCGATCCTCAAGTCAGACTCGGAGCGGGCGCGAGGCTGTCGATGGTCCAAAAACCCGCGAAAGTTCAAATAACGGCGGCTTTTCATGCTTAAGCCTCGCCGCCTGAATGGCGCCGTCCTCGACGAACGGTGGCGATGCCTGGACTTATGTGGCGAAATGTCGCGGCGCGGGCGTCGCGAGGCGGCGCCGTCTTAGCGCGCATCGAAATCTCCGCGTGAAGTGGGGACCGCCCTCCTCCGCTGAACGGGGGGAGAAGGGCGGCGATGTCAGGCCCTGCTTGGGGGAGGGGCGGGCCTCGTCCTTGCGAGACCCCGTCACCTTGCGCCTTCGGCTCGAAGAAAACTTGAATGGAACGATCAGTTTTTGCGTCGCTTCAAGGCGATCGTCCGCCTGCGGCCGACGTCGGCAATGTAATCCATTGTAAAATCAGAGACGCGGTCCCTGGCCGGCGTCGAGCTCTTGCCATTTAAGTTGAAAAACGCGACTGGGGAGCGCGGAACATGGAACGGTCCAGCATGATGGCGCCGACGGTCGAGACCGTTGGCCACCGGTCCCGACCGCGTCGCCTTCGCCCCGGCCGGTTCTTGGTGGCCGTGGGCCTGGCGGTGCTGAGCTGGGCGATGATCATCCTGGCCTGGTGCGCGCTGAGCGCCTGGCTCGCGTGACCTTCGGCGCGCACGGCGCTATCATCTTTTAGTTGGACCACCTGGGGCGAACGACCATGCGCGCACGCGGCTTTTTGCTGGCCGGAGCCTGTCTGACGCTGCTTGCCGCCTGCGCCTCGCCTCGCGCCGTGGGGCAGGGGGACGTCACCGGGTTGAAGGGTCTGGCCCCCTATTCCAGCTCGGCCGACGGCGCCGACGCGGCCTTCGCCAAGGCGGTCCAGGCGCGGGCGATCGACGCGCTGGGCGGAAGCGATGGCGGCAAGCCGGCCTATCTCGTGCAGGTCGGCGTGGCCGTGGCGCCTTTGAGCGTCGGGGTTTCCAGCGCCGCCGGGACCCTGGACGACAAGGCCTGGCGCAGTCCGGCCGAGCGCCGTCCCTGGTGGCGACCCTGGCAGGGCAAGGGACCGGCCCGCACCGTCACCCTGGCGGTGGTCGAGGCCGGTACGGGCAAGACGGTCGCCTGGTCCTCCATCCGGGCGCGCAAAGGCGAGCCGGCGGCCGTGGCCGACCTGCTGGTCGCGGCCCTGCGGCCTTCCACCAAGGGCTAGACGCCAGGAGCTAGTTAGCCAGCCCGACGGTGTGGCGCGGCAGGCGGACGGTGAACTCCGCCCCGACGCCAGGCGCGCTGCGGCACGAAACCTCGCCGCCGTGGCGGGCGACGGCGGCCTGCACGAAGGCCAGGCCCAGGCCCGCGCCATTGACCGCGAAGTCGTGACCCGGCCGCTCGAACCGCTGAAAGGGCCTAAAAGCGGTGGCCGCCTCCTCGCGCGAGAAGCCCGGCCCCTGGTCGGCGATGGAGACATTGGCGGTCGGGCCGCTGGCCGAAGGTTGCTCCGAGAGGCTGACGGTGATGGTCGAGCCCTCCGGGCTGTACTTCACGGCATTTCCCAGCAGGTTGACCAGGGTGCGGGCCAGGACGCCCCGGTCGCCCAGCACGGTCAGCGGCGCGTCGTCGCCGACCTGCTCGATACGGATCTTGCGCTGCACCGACTGCGGCCAGACCTCGTCGATGGCCTCGACGGCGATGTCGGCCAGGTCGACTGGCTCCAGATGGACCGGCGTCACCTCCGCCCGCGCCAGTTGTACGAAGCCATCGGCCAGGGCCAGGGTTCGCTTGGCGTAGGCGGCGATGCGGTCGGACAGCTCGGGCGGGACGTCCGGCGTCGTGGCCAGCAGGGCCAGGATCGAGGTCTGCGGCGAGCGCATGTCGTGGGTCAGCAGTTGCAGGGCCTGCTCGCGTTGGCGCATGGCGGCCGTGAGGATCGAGATATCGGCCAGGCGGACGATCCAGCCGGCCGGCGCGCCGGCCTCGTCCCTGCGGAACACGGTCTGCAGCTGGAAGGCGCGGCCGTCGGGCAGATGCAGGTCGATCGGCTCGTGCCGCTCGTTGGCCAAAGAGGGGGGAGTGGGGGGCCAGTCCAGCTCGAAGCGATGGCCCAGCGGTTCCAGAGCGTTGATCAGATCGGCCAGGGACGAGCCCGTCAGCTGAATCTGACTGGGCTTGAACAGGGCCTGGGCGGCGGCGTTGGCGGCGATCACCCGGCCGTGGGCGTCGGCGACCAGGGTGGCGTCGGGCAGGCTGAACAGGGCGTCGGCCGAGAAGCGGCGCAGGTCGTCCATGCGGGTGATGGCCTCGCCCAGGTTCGAGGCCTGGCGCGCCACGACGTCGCTTTCGAAGTCGGCCGGAGCGGTTCCGCGTCCGCGTACGATGCCACGCACCCGCGCGAGTTCGCGGCTCAACAGGTCGTTGACCCGGCCCAGCTGTCCCCAGCCCCAGACCAGGGCGATAATCTGCAGGCCCAGCACGGTGGCGATCGGCGACAGCCAGACCTGGCCCAGCCAGAACATCGCCGCCGAATAGGCCACACCAACCAGGCAGAGGCCGATCGTCAGCATCAGGTTGGCGCGCGGCGGCAGGATCAGGAACCCGACCATCAGCAGCCACAGCAGGGTGAGTGTGAAGGCCGCGCGGCTCCACGGGCCGGCGGGCTTGACCATCAGGCCGCTGCGCAGGCCGTCCAGGATGCTGGCCTGCAACTGCACGCCGGTCATGCTGGCGGCGTCGGGCGTCACCGGCGTCGGGAAGGCGGGACCCAGGCCCGGGGCGGTCAGGCCCACGAACACGGTGCGGCCGGCGATCAGCGACGGCGGCGCCTCGCCGTCCAGCACGCTGGAAAAGCTGACGTGGCGATAGATCGACGGCGGGCCGGCGAACGGGATCAGCAGGGTCTGGTCGAAGCCGCGGGTGACGTCGCGCGCCCCGACCGGACGGGTGGCGCGGTGGACAACGGTGACGAGATCGGGACTGAGGCTGACGCCGCTGATTTCGAACGGGGCCATGCGGCGCACGACGCCGTCGTCGTCGAAGCGGACATGGGCCAGGCCGACGCCAGCCGCGCCTTGGGCGATGGCGGGCACCGAGCCCACGACTCGCGGCGGGGCGCCCGCGCCCGCGTCCGCCAGAAACTGCGGCAGGTAGACCCGACCTGAACGCTTGATGGCCTCGCCCAGCGCCTGGTCCTGAGCCGGGTCGCCGGCCTCGCTGAACAGGACATCGTAGACGATGGTCCGCGCGCCGGCCTCGGTCAGGCGGTCGACCATCCTGGCGTGGGTCTCGCGCGACCACGGCCAGGCGCCCAGCTGGGCCAGGCTGCGGTCGTCGATGTCGATGATCAGGATCGAGGGATCGGCCGGCCGGCCGTTGGCGCGGGCCAGGATGTCGTAGAGCACGTTGTCCAGCCGCTTGGGCGGCAGGACGGCGAAGACCACCATGAGCAGGCTGGAGACGATGGCCAGCAGCAGCCAGGACAGCAGCCGCCCGCTCGGGCGCGGCGCGCGGGGCCCGGCGTTCGTCACTTCCCGATCTGCAGCTGCTGCAGCGTCCCTACCTTCTCGGTCACCGCGCCATCCTTGAAGCGCACGGCGGCCACGCGCCAGGAATAGCTCCCGGGCGGCAGGTCGGTCAGGGTCAGCTGGGGTTCGGTCAGGCCGGGCTGGTCGACGATGGCGACCTTGGCCTCGGCGTCGGAAAACAGCTGGAAGCGATAGTTGCGCACCCCGTCGCCAGCCGCGCTCCAGCGGAACAGGAATTTGCGATGCTTGCCCTCGCGGCTGTCGGACGGCGCGCCGGCGTCCAGCGTGTTGAGGTCGCGGTCGAAGCTGTAGTCGGACGGGAAGCCTTCCAGGCCGCCCGGGTCGATCGCGGTCAGGCGGACGAAATAGGTGCCGTTCTCCAGCTGGCTGAAGTCGGCGGTCGGGCGCTCGCGGGTCGTGGTCTGGGTCCTGGCCTCGGCGAAGACGTCCATGAAGCCGGCGTCGCGGGCCAGCAGCAGGCGATAGGCGGCCGCGCCCTGGACGGGCTCGACGGTGAAGCGGACGATCGCCTCGTTCTGGGTCTGGCCGCCGGGACCCATCTTCGGTCCGGGCAGCAGTTCGACGGGCGCGCCGACGCCGCTGGCCGAGGCGCTGACGCCGAAGCCCGCCGCCACCGGCGGTCCGCCGGTCGCCACCTGGCCGGCGTCGACCCCGACCGCGCCTTTCAGCACTTCCGTCTGGGCTCCGTCACCGCTGGCGCCGACCCGGAATTCGGTGCCGCGCACGGCCGAGACCGAGACAGGGGTGCGCACCTCGAACCGGGCGCCCGGCGTATGGGTCGGCGTCGCCGAGATCGTGCTCTTGCCCTGGTCCAGCTGGAACACCCGCTGGGGCGCATTGTTGATCATCACCTGACGCAGCTTGGAGATCCGCACGCGGGTGTTCGACGGCAGGGTGACGCGCGAGGCGTCTTCCAGCTCGAAGGTGGCGAAAGCGCCGGGGCCGGTGCTGATCACCTGGCCCTCGGACAGCGGCATGCCGACCCGCGCCGGCGTGCGCTGGCCGTTGGTCTCGACGGTGACGGGGCCGGTGAACGCCGACAGGCTGGCGGCGATCGGCGTCGACTTCAAAAGGTTCGGGTCGATGTTCAGCTGCGAGCCCGGTCGCAGGCGTGTGGGCTGGGCCACGCGATTGGCCTTTTGCACCGCCCGGTAGTCGCCAGGCCGGTTCATGTAGCGGCTGGCGAGACCGATCAGCGTGTCGCCCGGCTTGACCACATAGGCCACCGGCGGCTCCGGCGCGGCGGTCTGGGCGTTGGCCGCGCTCGCGAGCGTCAGCCCCGCCAGAAAAAGGAGGCCCGCTCCGGCAGCCCTGATCATGTCTACTCTCCCCCGCCCGCCGTCTCGGGATCGCAGGCCTCGAGACGATAACCGAAACCGTAGACCGTGCTGAGTCGGAAACCGTTGGTGGGCCGCAGGTGCAGCTTGGCGCGCAGGCGCGAGACGTGCGCGTCCAGGGTGCGGGTCTCCAGATCCGGCCGCTGGCCCCAGATGCGCCGAAGCAGGTACTCGCGCGACAGGGGGCGGGACAGGTTGTTGAAGAGCAGGGACGCCAGCTGGAATTCCTTGGGCGTCAGGGCCTCGACATGGCCGGCCCAACTGGCCGTCTGGGCGCCCGGGTCCAGGCGATAGGGACCATGTTGCTCGACCTGGGGCGAGACCGGCGGCCGGTGGATGCGGCGGGCCACGGCGTTGACGCGGGCCAGCAGCACCTGGGGCTGCAGCGGCTTGACGATGTAGTCGTCGGCGCCGGCGTTCAGGCCTTCCACGAGGTCCGCCTCGACCGAGCGGCTGGTCAGCAGCAGCACCGGCGGGGCGGTGGTCGGATCCTCGCGCAGCAGGCGCAGGGTCTCGACACCGGACAGCTCCGGCATGTTCCAGTCGAGAATGATCAGGTCGAACGTCTGCTTGCGCAGCTCAGCCAAAAGGCGCGAGGGCGTCGTGAAGCTGGTGCAGACAAAGCCTGCAGGATCCAGAACCGAAGCGACAAGCGCATTATGGCTTTGGTCGTCGTCGAGCAGGGCGACTTTCATGCGCTCACTTATACTGGGAAGTGGCGCGTCCCGCGGGGGAGCGGAACGCGCCGCGGGACGCCCGATGTCGGTGGGGTGACGAGCAGGCGACCAGCTATTCATTGTTATCGCGCCCCGCCCCCGGTTGCTCGCCTTCAGGCGGCATTTTTACAATGCTTTACACTCGGGTCGAGCGAGCATTCATGCGGCGACCCGGATGATCGAACCCAACTTGGGGGCGAGATCGCCCGTGGGGCGAACCTCGACGCCGGAAAGTCCCAGCCAGGACGCCATCAGCGCCAGTTCCCCGGCGAGCCGGTCGGCGGTCGCGTCATCGGCGTCAGGCTCGGCGTGGGCGGCCAGGACCAGCAGCTTGCCGGCCTTGCGATCGGCCTTCAGGTCGACACGCGCGGTGATCGCCTCGTCCTGCAGGAACGGCAGGACGTAGTAGCCGTGGGTGCGCTTGTGGGCGGGGGTGTAGATCTCCAGCCGCACGCGGACGCCGAACATCCGCTCGGTGCGCTCGCGGAACCAGATCAGGTTGTCGAACGGCGAGAGCAGGGCGGCGGTCTTCACCGCGCGTGGCCGCCGCGCCCGCGGCCACAGATAGGCGGGCTGCTCCCAGCCCTTCACGGCGACCGGGGTCAGGGTCCCGTCGCCGACCAGCGCGGCCACGCCGTCGCGAGCGTCGGTCACGCCCAGCCGGAAGTAGTCGCGCAGGTCCCGCTCGGTGGCCACGCCCATGGCGCGGGCCGAAATCTTCAGCAGTTCGCGGCAAGCCTCGGCGCGGTCGGGCGTGGGGGTCTCGACGATCGCGCTGGGCAGCACCTTCTCGGGCAGGCCATAGACGCGCTCGAAGCTGTTGCGACGGGTGGCGGTGGTCAGGCGGCCGGTCCAGAACAGGCATTCCATGGCCCGCTTGCCCTCGCTCCAGCCCCACCAGCCGCCTTCGCCCTTGGCGCCCAGCTCCAGTTCGGAGGCCGCCAGCGGGCCGCGCTCGGCGACGGCGGCCAGGGCCTTGTCGATGAAGTCCGCGTGGCTGCGCAGGAAGCCCGAGACATTTTTCCAGACCCCGACGCCGTCAAGGGCGTCCTGCATCCGCCAGCGTAGCAGGGGATGGGTCGAGAGCGGCGTCAGCGAGGCCTCGTGCGCCCAGTATTCGGCGAGGTCCGGCTTTTTGCCCCAGGCCATCGCCTCCAGCAGCGACCGGTCGTAGGCCCCCAGGCGCGAGAACAGCGGCAGATAGTGCGAGCGCGAGACGACATTGACCGAGTCGATCTGCACGACGCCCAGGCTCTCGATCGTCGAGAGCAGGCGGCGCCTGTCTGGATTGGCGGGACGGGGCCGCGCGAAGCCCTGCGCCGCCAGCGCGATGCGTCGCGCGTCCTTCGCGGAGAGGGTCTCGACCATGGCTCTAGTTGAACTTGCGTCGGGACCGGGCGCAAGGCAGTGAGACCGCTAACATCTAGGGAGCAGCCATCATGACCGTGATCGAATGGGGCCCGGCCCGCCTGGTGCTCGCGCCAGAGGTCGGCGGTGCGATCGCCAGCTTCACGATCGGCGACCGCCACGTGCTGCGGCCGATGGCGGCCGGCGCGACCGACGCCCTGGCCTCGGCGTGCTTTCCGCTGGTCCCGTTCTGCAACCGCATCCCGAACGGCCGCTTCGCGTTCGAAGGCCGCGAGGTCGTGCTGCCGCCGAACCTGGCCGGCCATCCGCATACCCTGCACGGACAGGGCTGGCGCAACGCCTGGACGGTGGAGAAGGCGCGGGGGGGCGAAGCGGTGCTCTCCTACGAACACGCGGCGGACGCCTGGCCGTGGGCCTATCGCGCCGAGCAGCGCCTCGTGCTGTCCGAGAGCGGGCTGCGCATCGAGCTGACCGTGACCAACACCGGCGACGCGGCGATGCCGGCCGGCCTGGGTTTCCACCCCTATTTCCCGCGTCGCGAGGGCGAGGTCCTGACGGCGGCCAATGACGGCGTCTGGATGATCGACGCCGACGTGCTGCCGACGGTGCGCCATCCGGGCGTCTGGGGGCCAGACTGGGCCACTGGCGCCGTGGTCGAGGGCCACGCGCTGATCGACCATTGCTACACAGGCTGGGACCAGCGAGCGGTGCTGAGCGCGCCGGGCCAGCCGGACACGGTCGTCACCGCTTCGGCCGATTGCCGCTGGCTGCACGTCTACGTCCCGCCGGGGGAGGATCACTATTGCGTCGAGCCCTGCGCCAGCCGCCCCAATCCGTTCGGCGAAGGGGAGACTGGCGTGGTGACGCTTCAGCCCGGCGAGAGCCGGTCGATCTGGATGGAAGTGGCTAAGGCGTAATCCCAGCCTGGGCTTTCAGCCTGCTCACCATGTCGTTCGACATGTAGCCGTCGGCCGGCAGTTGCTGGCTCTGCTGCCAGGCGCGCAGGGCCTTGCGGGTGCCGGCGCCGATGACGCCGTCGGCCGGACCTGGATTGAAGCCGACGCGGGCCAGGGCGATCTGGGCGGCCATGCGGTCCGACATCGACAACGGGGTCTCGACCGGCCAGGGCGTGATCGGGGCCTCGCCGCCGCCGAAGCGGTCGGCCAGCAGGCCGATGCCCAGGGCGTAGGACGTCGAGTTGTTGTAGGTGCGGATCGCGAAATGGTTCGGCAGGGCCAGGAAGGCCGGACCCGCCGCGCCCGCCGGCAGGAGCAGCATGGCCGGCGAGGCGGCGTCGGCCGCCGTCCAGGGCAGGCCGTCGGCGCGGCGCACGCCCCGCGCTTCCCACCAGGCCGGGATCTGCTTGTCGACTTCGGTCACCGAATAGTCGAAGCCGGCCGGCAGGATCACCTCCTTGGCCCAGCCCGCGCCGGGCTTCCAGCCGCCCTTGACCAGCAGGTTGGCGGCCGAGGCCAGGCTGTCGGCGTCCGAACCCCAGATGTCGCGGCGGCCGTCGCCGTCGAAGTCGACGGCGGTCGAGCGGTAGCTGGAGGGGAGGAACTGGGTCTGGCCCATCGCCCCGGCCCACGAGCCGCGCAGCTGGGCGCGGGTGACCTCACCCGAATCGATGATCTTCAGAGCGGCGATCAGCTCGCCCTCGGCCCAGGCGCGGCGGCGGCCGTCAGCGGCCAGGCTGACCATCGAGCGGACGACGTCGAAATTGCCCTGCAGCTGGCCGAACGCCGATTCCATGGCCCAGACGGCCAGCAGGATGTCACGCGGCACGCCGTAGCGGGCCTCGATGGTTGGTAGGTAGGTCAGCTCTTCACGCTTGCGGCGGCCCACCGCCACGCGGTCGTCGCTGATCACGCCCTTGATGTAGTCGCCCACCGGCTTGGAGAACTCCGGCTGGCGGCTGTCCAGGCTGATGACCTTGGGATCGGGCGTCACGCCAGCCAGCTCGCGGTCCAGCAGGGCGGGCGACAGGCCCTGGGCGATGGCGCGGCCTCGGAAGTCCCGCAGCCAGGTGTCGAAGGCCAGCTCGCCGGCGGGCACGGGCGTCGCCGGAACCGGCTGCGGCGCGGCCGGAGTCTGGGGCTTGGGCGCCGGTTGCGGCGGGGTGATCGCCGTCAGCGGACCTTGTGGAGACGTGTCCGCGCAACCGGCGAGCAGGAGAACGAGAAAGACGCGACGATCGATGGCCATGCGGGGGAAGCTACCGGGGTTCGAGTAAAGCCTTCAATCACAAGCGCGCCAGACGGGTGAAGTTCCCGCGAAATCCCCACGCGCATTTGGGCGAAAGGGCGTCGAGCGCATTGACTCCGGTCCGCGTCGCACTTATACGCACCGCCTCCGAAACACCCCGGAAGTTCTGGCCGTATTCTGCGCGCCCGAACCTCTCCGCCGAAGTACAGAGACCGGTCATGAAGGTTCGCAGCTCGCTGAAGTCGCTGAAGGGTCGCCATCGCGACTGCAAGATGGTGCGTCGCAAGGGCGTCATCTACATCATCAACAAGACCGACCCGCGCTTCAAAGCCAAGCAAGGCTAATGACCTTGTCGTCTCCCAGAGCCGTTCTCTGGGATGTCGGCAACGTCATCGTGCGCTGGGATCCCCGCGCACTGTACGCGAAGATGTTCAAGGAACCGGCCGATCTCGACCGGTTCCTTTCGCATGTCTGCACGCTGGATTGGCACGTCGAGCACGACAAGGGCGTCGGCTTTCCGGAGAACGCCGCGCCGCTGATCGCGCGCTTCCCCGAGCATGAAGCAGAGATCCGGGCCTGGGACGAGCGGTTCGGCGAGATGCTGTCGGGGCCGATCCCCGAAACGGCGTCCGTGATCGAAGCCCTGGCGGCCGCCGACGTGCCGCAATTCGCCCTGACCAACATGCCTCAGAGCAAGTGGCCGGTGGTCCAGGCGATGTCGCCGGCCCATTTCGGCCATTTCCGCGATGCGATCGTCTCCGGCGACGAGCAGGTGATCAAGCCGGGCCGCCGGATCTACGAGATCGTGCTGGAGCGGACGGGCCTGCGGGCCTCGGACCTGCTGTTCATCGACGACAGCGCCGCCAATATCGCGGCGGCCATGGACATCGGCTTCCACACCCACCACTTCACCGATCCGGCGCAGCTGCGCGCCGCTGTCGAGCGGCACGGCCTGCTCTAGGTCCCAGTAGGGGAGATCTTGCATGAACGTCGGTTTCGTCGGCCTCGGCGCCATGGGCGCGGCCATGGTCCGCAACCTGCTGGGCAAGGGCGTCCAGGTGACGGTGTGGAACCGCTCGCGCGCGATCGTCGACGAGCTGGCCGCCGAGGGCGCGAGCGCGGCCGCCAGCGTCGACGAGGCCTTCGCCGCTGATATCGTGCTGACCATGCTGGCCCACGACCAGGCCATGCGCGCGGTGCTGCTGGACACCGGCGTTCTGGCCAAGGCCCGCAAGGGCGTGGTCCACGTCAACCTCGCCACCATCTCGACCGCCCTGGCCGCCGAGCTGTCGGTCCTGCACGCCGAGCTGGGTCTGGGCTATGTCGCCGCGCCGGTGTTCGGCCGTCCGCCCGTGGCCCAGGCCGGGGGGCTGAACGTCCTGGCCGCCGGCGCGCCCGACGCCGTGGCCGCCGCCATGCCGGTGCTGGAGCTGCTGGCCGCCAAAGTCTGGCCGCTGGGTGAGGATCCCGTCCGCGCCAACGCCCTGAAGCTGGCCGGCAACTTCATGATCGTCTCGGCCATCGAGAGCATGGGCGAGGCCGTGGCGCTGGGTGAAGCCTATGGCGTCGAGGCGCCCGAGTTGCTGGACATGCTGTCGAGCACCCTGTTCGCGGCGCCGATCTACAAGATCTACGGGGCCATGATCGCCGAGCGCCGTTACAGCCCGCCGGGCTTCGCCGCCGAGCTTGGCCTCAAGGACGTGCGCCTGGTGCTGGACGCCGCCGAGGCTAAGGGTCTGTCGATGCCTTTGGCCGATCTGGCCGAGGCCAGCCTGGAATCCCTGCTGGGCGGACCGGACAAGGACCTCGACCTGGCCGCCCTCGCCGAAGTCGCGCGAGCCAGGGTCGAAGGAAGGTAGTGGAAGGTCGCTGAATCGCGCTTCCCAGGGGCGCGCGTTCGCACTAGGTTCCGCGCCTCCCAATTCCAGCCTCTCGCGAGACTTTCCGCATGGCCGATGACGCCACTCCCCACGCCGACGTTCTGAACTCGACCGCCCAGGGTCAGCTGAAGTCGATCATCGACCGCGTCGAGCGCCTCGAGGTCGAAAAGACCGAGATCATGGAGCAGATGAAGGAGGTCTATGCCGAGGCCAAGGGCAATGGCTTCGACGTGAAGATCCTCAAGAAGGTGGTCCGCCTGCGCAAGCAGGACCGCGCCAAGCGCCAGGAAGAGGACGCGATCCTCGACCTGTACCTCTCGGCCATCGGCGAGATCTGAGTTTTTACCGGGCGCGCATTTTTTAGGTAGTGTTTTGGCGCGCGGGGTCGGGGATAGTCCTCGCGACATGCGCGCCAAGCCGCCCGATCCGAAAGAACAGGCCAAGAAGGCCGCGCTGAACGCCCTCAAGCGGGCCCGGCGCGCGGCCGAGAAGTCGGGCGTCGAACTCTCCGAATGGGAGGGCGAGTTCCTGACCAGCGTCGCCCAGCGCGTCGAGACCTATGGGCGGGCCTTCGCCGATCCCGAGAAGGGCGCGCGCGGTCAGGCCCTGTCGGGCAACCAGGCCATCAAGCTCAAGGAAATCGCCCGCAAGGCCAAGGGCGAGGCCAAGCCGATGAAGCGCGGCAAGGGCTTTGCGCGGCGTGGTCGCGAGCCAGAACCCGCGCCGGAAAGCGACGAAGACTGATTCCGACGCGACCAAGCCAGGCCTGGAGACGCGCGGTTCGCGCTTAGCCTTCCTCCCCAGGAAACCGGGAGGAAAACCATGGCAAACACCAAGTCGCCGCGCCACGTCGTGCTGACCATCCTGCTGGGAACGGCGGTGGCCGGAACCCTGGATATGACCGAGGCCTGCGTTTATTGGGGCGTGACCAAGGGTGTCGCGCCGGAGCGGATCTTCCAGAGCGTGGCCAGCGGCCTGCTGGGCAAGGCGGCCTTCACCGGCGGCGCGCCGGCGGCGGCGCTGGGGCTCGCGGCCCACTTCGGCATCATGGCGGCGATGGTCGCCTGCTATGTGCTGGCCGGCCCGAGACTGCCGATCCTGACCAAGCGCCCGATCGTCATGGGCCTGGCCTATGGCCTGGCGACCTATGCGGTGATGAATTATGTGGTCCTGCCGCTGTCGCGGGCCCCGCATGGCGGACCCTTCGTGCTGTCGACCTTCGTGAACAATCTGGGCGCGCATCTGTTCATGGTCGGCGCGCCCATCGCCCTGATCGCGGCGTCACGAGAAAAGATGACAAAAACAGCCTGAGATTTGTCTCAAAGGCTTACCAAAAACTATTGTTCACCGAGTGACGTTAAGATCTTGGTAAGAGTCTCGGCTGAAAATGTGAATAATTGTAAAGAGTTAAATACTCATCGCTGTGAGGTTCTGGGTCGCGGGCGGGTCGCGGCTCCAGCCTCGACGTACGCGGGCGAAAGCCTGGATCGGCGTCGAGCGAGCTGCACGGCTCCGTGGATCAAGGACAATGGCGACCACCTATCAATATCTGCTGCGCCGCAAGGCGGAGTTGGAAACCCGCATGGTTGAGGCTCAAAAGCGCGCCCAGGCGCCGTTCGAGGGCGAGCTACGAGCGATCATCGTGGCGCTGGAGGCCCTCAAGCAAGCCGGCATGTCCGAGCGGCTGTCGGCCGGCGAGCCGGCGCCGTTCGCGCCGCCAGCTCCGGGTAAGCGCGGCCGAAGGGGGCGCTCCACCCGCGACATGATCCTGATCACCTTGACCCAGGCGCCGGGCCTGAACGAGGCGGAGATCGCCCGTCAGCTGGATCACCGCTGGAGCCGGCCGGTGACCCCGGCCCAGGTCGGCCGCGAGCTGGAGCAGATGGAGATCGAGGGCATGGCGCGGCGGTCCGGCGCGGGATGGATCCGCATCGAGGAGGCGCCCCAGAACGCCGAAGAGCGGCCAAGCTTCAGCCTGGCCGCTCCCGGACACTAGTTCGGTCTTGAACGCCTCAGGCGCGCGCCGGCTTCGCCGACACCGCTGGGCGCGCCGGCTTCAGCAGCGCCTTCAGGCGCTGTTCGCGCGACACCGGACGGAAGATCATCAGAGCCATCAGCCGGCCTCCTTCATGTCGACCTCGATGCCCTGCTCGCGAACCTTGCGATAGAGGGTCGAGCGACCGATGCCGAGGCGGCGGGCGACTTCGCTCATGTGGCCGGCATAGACGTCGATGGCGTGCTGAATAAGGTCGCGCTCGATGTCTTCCAGCGTCCGCAGGTGACCGCAGTCGTCGAGGATCCGCACGGGCGCCTCGGCCGCGCCCGTCGGGGCGGCCATGGCCGCGTGGGCGGCTTGCAGCATGGCGGCCGGCGGCGGCGCGGGCGGGGTCGCGACGGCCTCGACTGGCGCGGCGAGCCCCGAGATGGCCGGGAAGTCGTAGGGCTGCAGGTAAGGCGCGTCGGCCAGCACGATGGCGCGATAGACCGTGTTCTCCAGCTGGCGAACATTGCCGGGCCAGTCGAACGCGGTCAGCAGCTGCAGGGTCTCGGGCGAGGCGCCGATGACGCGCTTGCCTTCTTCGACGTTGAAACGGCGAATGAACGCCTCGACGAGGGCCGGGATATCCTCGCGGCGCTCGCGCAGGCTGGGGGCTTCCAGCGGGAAGACGTTCAGGCGGTAGTAGAGGTCTTCGCGGAAATGCCCGGCCGAAACGGCCTGCTGCAGGTCGCGATTGGTCGCCGAGACGATGCGGACGTCGACCTTCAGCGAACGCTTTGAGCCGATCGGATCGATCTCGCCTTCCTGCAGCGCGCGCAGCAGCTTGACCTGGACGTCCAGCGGCAGTTCGCCGACCTCGTCCAGGAACAGGGTGCCGCCGTCGGCTTCCTTGAACTTGCCCAGATGCTTGTCGCTGGCGCCGGTGAACGAGCCCTTCTCGTGGCCGAACAGGATCGACTCCACGAGGTTCTCGGGGATGGCGCCGCAGTTGACGGCCACGAACGGCTTGCCGGCGCGCTCCGAGGAGCCATGCACCGCGCGGGCGATCAACTCCTTGCCGACGCCGCTTTCGCCGGTGATCAGCACCGGGATGGCGCTCTTGGCCGCCCGCTCGCCCATGCGCTTGACCATGGTCATGACCGGCGAGGCGCCGATCAGGTCCGCGAAGGTGGTCTTGCCGCCGGCCCGCTTGGTCAGGCGCTCGACCTCGCCCTTGAGGTCGCCCATGGACAGGACGTTGCGGATCGAGACGGTGATGCGCTCGGGGCTGGCCGGCTTGATGAAGAAGTCGGCGGCTCCGGCCTGCATGGCCTTGACCACGGTATCGACGCCGCCGCTGGCGGTCAGCACGATCACGGGCTGGTTGAAGCCGCGGGCGCGCATCTCCTTCAGCGTCTCCTGACCGGTCAGGCCGGGCATGACGAGGTCGAGCAGGATCACGTCGGCCGGAGCGCCCGACGTCAGGTGCGCGATCGCCGCGTCGCCGCCTTCGGCGTGCGAGACCGCGAACCCGTCGCGCTCGAGCACCGCCTGGATCAGCCGACGTTGTGTCGGGTCGTCATCGACGACTAGGACCGTTTTGGTCATAGGGCACATCCACCAGAACCGGCCATGCCCACATGGAGCAAGGCTCTTGTTGGTTCAGAGTGATACAGGCCGCGGGTAAACACCGGCTTTCGCAGACGTGTCGCGGAGCTTAAGGTTTAGCGTTAACAGGACCTTACCTGGGGAGGGGCGTGCGTACGCCAATCTGCTGCTATCGAGACCGACGAACTGGCGGGGCTTCTGCGGCAGGCCTGGCTGATCGTGGCGCCCAAGGCGATCCAGAAACGCCATCCGCGATCTGACGCATTGCGCCTGCGGGCCGCCGAGGCCTATCTGCTAGCCCATGAACGCGCCCTTCAAGCCCGACACCCCGCCCGAATGGAACCTGGCCGATCTCTATGTCGGCCGCGACGATCCCCGGATCGAAACCGACCTCGCCGCCGCCAAGGCCGCCAATGACGAACTGGCCTCGCTGGAGGGGATGTTCCTGGAGGCTCGCAAGGAACCGGCCCGCCTGGGCGTGCTGCTGGATCGCGGGATCACGCTCTACGAACAGGCCACCAACGGCCTCTGGAGCGTCGGGGCCTATGCCGGCCTGGAAGCCGCCGTCGCCCGCGACGACCCGGCCTGGGCCAAGTTCGAGGCCGACCTGCGGGCCCGCTCCTCGCAGATCGCCGCCGAAAGCCTGTTCTTCACGCTGGAGCTGAACCAGCTGGAAGACACCGAGATCACCAAGGCGCTTGAAGCTCATCCGCTGAGCGCCCGTTGGGCGCCGTGGCTGCGCCGCGTGCGCCTGTCGCGGCCGCACGAGCTGTCGCCGGAGCTGGAGCGCTTCATCGTCGACAAGAGCCCGGCCGTCGCCAACTGGGTGCGGCTGTGGGACGAAACCCTTGCCAAGCTGACCGCGACCGCCGGCGACGAAACCCTGACCCTGCCCGAGACGCTGAACCGCCTTTCGGATCCCGACGTCACGCGGCGCAAGGCCGCCGCCGACGGCCTGGCCAAGGCGCTGGAAGAGCGCGCCTCGACCCAGGCCCTGGCGCTGAACACCCTGGCCTTCGAGAAACAGGTCGAGGACCGCTGGCGTCGCTACGACAGCCCGGCTCAGTCGCGTCACCTGGCCAACGATGTCGACGGCGACGCGGTCGACGCCCTGGAGCAGGCGGTGGTCGAGGCCTATCCGCGCCTGTCGCACCGCTACTACGCTCTGAAGGCCAAGGTCATGGGCCGCGACAGCCTGGACTACTGGGACCGCAACGCCCCGCTGACCGCCGCCGCCCCGCGCGCCTACGCCTGGGACGAAGCCAAGGGCATGGTGCTGGAAAGCTTCCAAGACCTGGCGCCGAAGTTCGCCGACGCCGCGCGGGTGTTCTTCGACAGGCCGTGGATCGACGCTCGCCCGCGTCCGGGCAAGCAGTCCGGCGCCTTCGCCCATCCGGTGACCGCCGACCGCCATCCGTTCGTGTTCATGAACTATATGGGCGAGCGGCGCGACGTGCTGACCCTGGCCCACGAACTGGGCCACGCCGTCCACCAGACCCTGTGCCAGCCGCTGGGCACCCTGCTGGCCGATACGCCCCTGACCCTGGCGGAGACGGCCTCGATCTTCGGCGAGGGCCTGGTCTTCGACCGCCTGCTGGCCGAGGCGAGCCCCGAGGACCGCAAGGGCCTGCTGGCTGGCAAGATCGAGGACGGCCTCAACACGGTGGTCCGCCAGATCGCCTTCCACCGCTTCGAGCGCCGCTTCCACGAGGCTCGCCAGGAGGGCGAGTTGTCGCCCGACCAGATCGGCGGCCTTTGGCTGGAGGTGATGGGCGAGAGCCTGGGCCCGGCCGTGAAGCTGAACGAAGGCTACGAGCACTACTGGGCCTATGTCAGCCACTTCTGCCACGCGCCGTTCTACGTCTACGCCTATGCGTTCGGGGATCTCCTGGTGCGCGGGCTGATGGAGAAGCGCCGCGAGGATCCGGCCAAATTCGCGCCCCTGTACGAGGATCTGCTCGCGGCCGGCGGCACGCGCACCTATGTCGAGGCGCTGAAGCCGTTCGGCCTGAACCCGAGGGACAAGGCGTTCTGGGCCGCCGGCTGCGCGCAGCTGGAGCGGCTGGTGGACGAGTTCGAACGGCTCGTCTGACGCCCTGCGTTCGCCCTCGTCCTTCGACAAGCTCAGGATGAGGGCGAAGAACTTCCGGGGTGCGTCCGTCACCTCATGCTGAGCCTGTCGAAGCACGAGGTGACGCGGCATGGCTGACGATCGTAACGACCCCGCCAAAGACCCCGAACGCGACCGGCTCTCCGGCCGGCTCTCCCGCTTCGCCAAGGTGGGCGCCGGGCTCTCGGGCGCGGCCGTGTCCTACGGCGCCAACCGCGTCTTCGCTGGCGACGACGCCAACGCTCGCAACGCCAAGGCGCTGAAGGCGGCGCTGGGCGGGCTGAAGGGGCCGCTGATGAAGGCGGCCCAGATGTTCGCCACGGTGCCGGACCTGTTGCCGCCCGAGTTCGCCCAGGAGTTCGCCGAGCTCCAGACCAACGCGCCCGCCATGGGCTGGCCGTTCGTGCGCCGGCGCATGGCGGCCGAGCTGGGGCCGGACTGGCAGGGCCGGTTCGCGAGCTTCGAGCACGAGGCCGCCGCCGCCGCCTCGCTGGGCCAGGTCCACCGCGCCACGACTCACGACGGCCGCGCCATCGCCGTGAAGCTGCAATATCCCGACATGCAGAGCGCGGTCGAAAGCGATCTAGGTCAGCTGCGCGTCCTGATCGGTGTCTTCAGGCGCATGGACGGCTCGATCGACCCGTCCGAAATGATCGTCGAGATCGGTGATCGCCTGCGCGAGGAGTTGGACTACGGGCGTGAGGCCAGGATGATGTCCGTGTACGGAAATTTTTTCGCCAACCGCGAGAACATCCGCACGCCGACGCCGGTTCCGGAGCTGTCCACCGGCCGCCTGCTGTCGATGACCTGGCTGGACGGCCAGGGCCTGCTGGCCTTCAAGAGCGCCCCGCAGGAGACCCGCGACCGCATCGCCGCCCTGCTGTTCGAGGCGTGGTGGAGCCCGATGACCCACCTGGGGATCATCCATGGCGACCCGCACCTGGGGAACTACAGCTTCGGCGGCGAGGGGGCCGCGCACCTGAACCTGCTCGACTTCGGCTGCATCCGCGTTTTCCCGCCGAAGTTCGTGGCCGGGGTGGTGCGGCTCTATCGCGCGCTCTCGAACGACGACCGCGCCGAGCAGGTCGAGGCCTATCGCACCTGGGGCTTCCAGGGCCTGACCGACGAACTGGTCGACACCCTGAACGTCTGGGCGCGCTTCATCTACGGCCCGCTGCTGGACGACCGGATCCGCACCGTCGCCGACGACGTCCCGCCGGGCGAGTACGGGCGCCGCGAAGCTTTCAAGGTGCGCCAGGCCCTGAAGGCGGTGGGCGGGATCACCATCCCGCGCGAATTCGTGTTCATGGACCGCGCGGCGATCGGGCTGGGCGCGGCCTTCCTGCATCTCGGGGCTCGCCACAACTGGCGGGCGCTGTTCGAGGCGTCGCTGGAGGGGTTCTCGGAGGAGGGTGTCGCCGAGCGGCAGGCGAAGGCGCTCTCCGAGGTCGGCCTCTAATTCTTGTCATCCCGGAAGCCTCGCAGAGGCTGTCCGGGACCCAGGGGCAACCGCCCTGCCATTGGCCCTGGGTCCCGGCTCTCCGCTTACGCTACGGCCGGGATGACAAGATTAGTGTTCGTATTCCCGGAGAAGGTCTTCCAGTCGCCGCTGCTCGGGCTTCATCACCCAGTAGAACCGCAGGGTGTTCCAGCCGAAGCTGGCCACCAGCGCCCCGCCGCACAGGGCCAGGGCCTGCATCCCCGCAGCGCTGTCCATCTTGCCGTCGCGCTGCAGGCGTTCGATGGCGAACCACATGGGCAGGATGAACACCGGGGCCATCATCCAGAACACGTGGTAGTTCCGCCGCGCCGCCTGGTTGCGGGCCAGCAGGCTGGCCAGGGTGTCGCGCATCGGCTGGCCGGTGTCGCGGGCGCGGGCCCGGAAGCCGTTCCAGAACACCGCGATCATCACGATCCAGCAGACGCCCAGCATCGCCATGCCGGCCCAGCCATGAAAGTCCTCGCCGCCGCGCAGCACGGCCGCGCCGGCGACGAGCGTGAACACGGCCAGGGCCGCGAACGGTATGGCGCTCAGCAGGAATTCCGTCCTGCGGCGGGTCTTCAGGGTGCTCATCAACGCCTCCATCAGTCGGGCCTGGTGCTCTTCGGAGGGGCGGTTGGCCTCTGACCGCCAGACCTGTTCGAGGCGCTCAAAGTCCATCGGCGTCCTCCTTCACTTGGGTCGAGAGCCGCTGGCGCAGGCGGGTCAGCCGCGCGCCGACATTGCTCTCGGTGAGGCCGTGCAGCCGGGCGATCTCGCCATAGGCGACGCCGTCCAGCGACAGCAGGATCAGCGAGCGCTCGATCGGCGCCAGGGTGCGGATGGCCGCGTAGAGCCGCTCCAGCAGCGGGCCTTGCGGATCATCGCCCGCGTCGCGGATCAGCAGCTCGGCCTCGATCGACACGCCGCGCAGGCGTCGCCGGATCTCACCCCGCCGCCAGGTGAGGGCGGCGTTGTGGGCTACCCGGTGGGCGAAGGTCCCGGCCGCGCTCTGCTCCCGGAAGCTCGGGCGCGCCTTCCACAGCGCCACCGTCAGTTCCTGCAGCAGGTCGTGCTGGTCGCAGGGTTCGGCGAACGCCCGCGCCGTCCGCTGCAGCATCGGCAGATGCGGCGCCAGCCAGTCGGCGAAGTCCTCGTCGATGTCGTGGTCGCTCGCCATCCCCTTGGCCACCCGTCTCCCCGTTTCGAGAGGTTAGATGCCGGCCGGGGCCTCGTCCTTACGGAAGGCTTTTCTTTTTTCAAACGCTCGTTAGCCTGACGGCATGTCCGACGACCTGACAGACGCCCAGACCGCCGCGATCCCCGACGGGTTCTCCCAGCTGAACTGGTCTCGCGGCTTCGGCCGTCAGATCGGGCCGCTGTTCGAGCATAGCGAAGGCCCGGGCCAGGCGCGCCTGGCGTTCCGGGTCGAGGAGCACCACACCAACGGCCTGGGCAACTGCCACGGCGGCATGCTGATGAGCTTCGCCGACATGGCCTGGGGCCGGATCATCTCGCTGCAGAAGTCCTACAGCTGGGTCACCGTGCGGCTGATGTGCGACTTCCTCTCGGGCGCCAAGCTGGGCGACTGGGTGGAGGGCGAGGGCGAACTGATCGGCGAGGAGGACCTGCTGTTCACCGTACGCGGCCGCATCTGGGCCGGCGACCGCACCCTGATCACCGGTACGGGCGTCTTCAAGGCGCTGAGCCCCCGCAAGCCGCGTCCGGGCGAACTAGCCTATACGGAAAGCGCCGATGGCTGACGATCAAACCTCGCCGGTCTCGCTGCTGGCCCCCTTCCACGGCGAGCCGCCGCCGGCCCCGGCCTGGTTCAAGGGCGCCGTCGCCCAAGCCCCGGAGCGTTCGACCATCGCCGTCGAGGGCGCGAACATCGAACTGCTGACCTGGGGCGAGATTGGCAAGCCGGGCCTGCTGTTCCTGCACGGCAACGGCGCCCACGCCGACTGGTGGAGCTTCATCGCGCCGTTTTTCGCCCAGGACTGGCGCGTGGCGGCGATCTCGTGGTCGGGCATGGGCGGCAGCGACTGGCGGCCGGCCTACAGCGCCGAACTGTTCGCGACCGAAATCTTCGCCGCCGTCGAGGCCGCTGGCCTTGAGGCCGGCGGCGTCAAGCCGATCGTGGTCGGCCACTCTTTCGGCGGCTTTCCGACCCTCTATTGCGCCGCGCGCCATCCCGAGCGCCTGCGCGGAGCGATCATGGCCGACAGCAGCATCCAGCCGCCGGAAAAGCGCTGGAAGGGCCCGCCGCCGCGTTCCGGGCAGGGCAGCCGTGTCTACGCCACGCTGGAAGAGGGGCTGAATCGCTTTCGCCTGGCCCCGCCGCAGCCGTGCGAGAACCTCTACATCGCCGACTTCATCGCCCGTCGCTCGCTGAAGGCGGTGGAGGGCGGCTGGACCTGGAAGTTCGATCCGGATCTCTGGCACAATTTCCGGATGCCCGATCTTGGGCAGCTTCTGCCCCAGATCGCTTGTCCGGCGGCCCTGATGTGGGGCGAGCGATCTAACCTGATGCATGCGGAGACGCTCGACTATATGGTGGCGCAAATGCCCAAGGACGTGCTGCTTCTCCCGCTGCCCGACGCCGATCATCACGTGATGATCGACCAGCCCCTGGCCTTCGTGGCCGGGCTCCGTGGACTATTGGCGAACTGGTCCTGAGCGACGCGCCGGGACCAGTTCTCGTCTACGCGCCCGATCGCGGGATCGGCGATCTGATGTGGCATCTGCCGACGATCCGGGCGATCGCGGCGACAACCCCCGAGGGGCAGGTCGTGCTGGTCGCGCGACCGTCCAGCCGCGCCGCCGAGGTCCTGACCGTCGAGCCCAGCGTCGCGCGCGTGCTGTACGCCCCCCACTACAAGGGCAAGCTGAAGGGCGTGCGCGAAGTCATCGACTTCTATCGCATCTGCCGCGCCGAGAGGCCGCGCGCGGTGTGGATCCTGGAGAAGATCGATCGCCCGGCCATCGCCGCCGCCCTGGCCGGCGCGCCCGAGCGACGGGGCTTTGGCCTTGGGCACGGGCAGGAGCGGTTCCTGACCACGGGGCCGTACCTGCCCAAGGCGATGCGCTCCGCCCACCGGCTCGACAAGCTGGCGGCGTTCGAGGAGGCTCACGGCCTGGTCGTCGACAGTCGGGAGCCGGAGCTGAGGCTGGATCCCGAGGCGCTGGCGGCCGTGAAGACAAGATACGCCGACAAGCCTGGTCCCTGGCTGACCCTGGGCATTGGCGCCAGCGAGCCCGCGCGCACCTGGCCGGCCGAGAGGTTCGCCCAGACGGCGTCGCGGCTCTCGAACCTGTTCGGCACGGTGTTCTGGGTCGGCGGCCCGCACGAGGCGCGCGTCGCCACGGCCGCGATCGGCGATCTGCCCAACAACGTGGTGGCCTGCGACCTGACGTTGGACAAGTCCGCAGCTCTGATCGCGCTGTCGGCCGGGTTCCTGGGCAACGATTCGGGCGCGCTGAATGTGGCCGCCGCCGTCGGCACGCCGTGCGTGGGGCTGATGGGCACGGCGCCGGTGCCGGCCTATTCCCGCTGGCTCTCGCGGCTGGACGGCGGCGAGGGGCGAATCTCCGACATCACGGTCGACCAGGCTGTCGACGCGGTGCGCGCTCGCTTCGTATCGGAAGCCTGGGGCAATACGCACGCTTGAGCCTTAGCGCCCCCCGTTGTATCGGGCGGGCTCGGTATTCTCTCTTTGCTTCCAAGGACGACACATGGCCGGCGATTATCACCGCGGTGAGATGGACATTCACGAACAAGTCGCGACCTTCGCGGCGTTCAACAACATGACGAAGTGGGGCTCGCTGGCCGTCGCCACCCTGCTGCTGTTCATCACCCTGCTGTTCTGCACCGCGGCCGGCTTCATCGGCAGCGCCATCGCCGCCGCCTTGCTGCTGGCCGCGGGGATCTTCTTCCTGCGCGACAAGCCGGCCTCGACCCACTGACACCGGTGGACATCGGCATATTTTCTCCCTGAGCTGTGTCTTGAGCCTCGACAAGAGGCAAGACTATCCCCTACAGAGCGCCGCATGCTGCTGAGCAAACAGCGCTCTGGGGAGGGGTATGCCGATGGCCGTTATCGCCGTCACGAAAGAGACCCGCGCGAACGAAACGCGGGTCGCGGCCACGCCTGAAACCGTCAAGAAGCTCGGCGCCGCCGGCTTCTCGGTGGTGGTCCAGGCGGGGGCGGGGACGGCCGCGTCCTATCCGGACGCCGACTACGAGGCCGCCGGCGCCAAGATCGTCAAGACCGCGCAAGACGCCCTCAAGGACGCCGATGTCCTGTTCAAGGTGCGCGCGCCCGAGGCCGCCGAGATCGCGGCCCTGAAGAGCGGGGCCATCGTCGCCGCCGCGCTCAATCCCTACCAGGACAAGGAAACGCTGGACGCCCTGGCCAAGGCTGGCGCGACCGCGATCGCCATGGAGTTCATCCCGCGCATCACCCGCGCGCAGGTGATGGACATGCTGTCGTCCCAGGCCAACCTCGCTGGCTATCGCGCCGTGATCGAGGGCGCCGAGGCCTATGGCAAGGCCCTGCCGATGATGATGACCGCCGCCGGCACCGTCGCCGCGGCCAAGGTGTTCATCATGGGCGTGGGCGTCGCCGGCCTGCAGGCCATCGCCACCGCCCGCCGCCTGGGCGCGGTGGTCACCGCCACCGACGTGCGTCCGGCCACCAAGGAGCAGGTCGAGTCGCTGGGCGCCAAGTTCCTGGCCGTCGAGGACGAAGAGTTCAAGAACGCCCAGACCGCTGGCGGCTACGCCAAGGAGATGTCCAAGGAATACCAGGCCAAGCAGGCCGAACTGGTTTCCAGCCACATCGCCAAGCAGGACATCGTCATCACCACGGCCCTGATCCCGGGCCGTCCGGCGCCGAAACTGGTCAGCGCCGCCCAGGTGGCCTCGATGCGCGCGGGCTCGATCCTGGTCGACCTGGCCATCGAGCAGGGCGGCAATGTCGAGGGCGCGAAGCTGAACGAGACGGTGATCACCGCCAACGGCGCCAAGATCCTCGGTCACGCCAACCTGCCGGGCCGCATCGCCACCGACGCCAGCGCGCTCTACGCCCGCAACCTGGTGGCCCTGGCGACCCTGTTCACGACGAAGGAGGGCGCCTTCGCCCCCAACTTCGAGGACGAGATCCTGCAGGCCGCCGTCGTCACCCGCGGCGGCGCGATCGTCCACCCGAATTTGAAGACCGCCTAACAACAGCATCGAAAGGGAGGCTCCCATGGAAGCCGTCGACCCCACCGTGTTCCGTCTGGCGATCTTCGTGCTCGCCATCTTCGTCGGCTACTACGTCGTCTGGAGCGTGACGCCCGCGCTGCACACGCCTCTGATGGCCGTCACCAACGCCATCTCGTCGGTGATCATCGTCGGCGCCCTGCTGGCCGCCGCGGCCCATGGCGCCAATAGCGACCTGGCCGGCGGCGCCGTCGCCGGCTCGACCTGGATCTCCAAGGGGGCCGGCACGCTCGCCGCGGCCTTCGCGGCGGTCAACATCTTCGGCGGCTTCTTGGTCACCCAGCGCATGCTGGCGATGTACAAGAAGAAAGAGAAGAAGTGAGCAAGCGAGAGCAGGGGGAAATAGAACAATGAACGCCAATCTCGCCGCCATTCTCTACATCGTCTCGGGGGTGCTGTTCATCCTCGCGCTGCGTGGCCTTTCCAGTCCCGTGACCAGCCAGGCGGGCAACCGTAACGGCATGATCGGCATGGCCATCGCCGTAGGCACCACCCTGGCCACCCTGTGGAGCCAGGGCGCGCTGGACGTCGTGACCCTGGGCCTGATCCTGGGCGGCGTAGCCGTCGGGGGCGCGGTCGGGGCGGTCATCGCCCGCAAGGTCGCCATGACCTCGATGCCGCAACTGGTCGCCGCCTTCCACTCGCTGGTCGGCATGGCCGCCTGCCTCGTGGCCGTGGCCGCCATCTACACGCCCGCCGCCTACGGCATCGTGGGCGAGGACGGACACATCCACCTCAACAGCCTGATCGAGCTGTCGCTGGGCCTGGCTATCGGCGCCATCACCTTCACCGGCTCGGTCATCGCCTTCGCCAAGCTGAACGGCAATATGGGCGGCGCGCCGATCCTGCTGCCGGCCCGTCACCTGCTGAACATCGCCATCGCCGCGGCCATCGTGGCCCTGGTCGTGGTCCTGGTGGTCAGCGGCGGTTCGGCCATCTGGGCCTTCTGGGGCATCTTCGCCCTGAGCCTGCTGATCGGCGTCACCCTGATCATCCCGATCGGCGGCGCGGACATGCCCGTCGTGGTGTCGATGCTGAACAGCTATTCCGGCTGGGCGGCGGCGGCGCTGGGCTTCACGCTCGAGAACACCACCCTGATCATCACCGGCGCGCTCGTCGGTTCGTCGGGCGCGATCCTGTCCTACATCATGTGCAAGGGCATGAACCGCTCGTTCGTGTCGGTGATCCTGGGCGGCTTCGGCGCCGACGCTTCGGCGGCGGCCGGTCCCGGCGGCAAGGTCGAGAGCCGTCCCGTCAAGCAGGGCAGCGCCGACGACGCGGCTTTCATCATGAAGAACGCGTCCAAGGTGATCATCGTCCCGGGCTACGGCATGGCCGTCTCCCAGGCCCAGCACGCCCTGCGCGAAATGGCCGACAAGCTGAAGGAAGAGGGGGTCGAGGTGAAGTACGCCATCCACCCGGTCGCGGGCCGGATGCCGGGCCACATGAACGTGCTGCTGGCCGAGGCCAATGTCCCCTATGACGAGGTGTTCGAGCTGGAGGACATCAACAGCGAGTTCTCGACGGCCGACGTGGCCTTCGTGATCGGCGCCAACGACGTCACCAACCCGGCCGCCAAGACCGACCCGACCAGCGCCATCTTCGGCATGCCGATCCTGGACGTCGAGAAGGCCCGCACCGTCCTCTTCGTCAAGCGCGGCATGGCCTCGGGCTATGCCGGCGTCGAGAACGAGCTGTTCTTCCGCGACAACACGATGATGCTGTTCGGCGACGCCAAGAAGATGGTCGAAGGCATCGTGAAGGGGCTGTAGGGCTCCTCACCGCTGGAAACGACGAAGGCCTCGGCGGTGACGCCGGGGCCTTTTTCGTGTGCGCTCTTCCCGGTTCCCCAACGAAACAAAGGCCCCAGGGTTACCTGGAGCCTCTGTCGCGGGGTGTGGGGGAGTGGGGTGTTCTTGGGGAAGCGGCGCTCAAGCTCACTTGGCGGCCAGCTCGACCGCGTTGCGGCGGGCGGCGAAGGCCAGGGCCTTGCGTTGTTGCTTGGGCAGTTGGGCGTTCACTTCGCGATGGACGTCGGCGACACAGGCGCCCAGCGACATGAGCAGGCCTTCGCTGCTGCGTTGCTTGGCGCGGCACAGGGCCTCGCCGGCGGTGTCGATGCGGGCCTTGAAGATCGCGGCTTGCGACGGGCTGGACAGGTCCAGGTCGGCGAACGAGACGGTGGCGACCGGTTCGCGCTCGGCGGCGTTGGCGGCTTGGGTCAGGCCCAGCACCGGCACGGCGGCGAGGCTCAGGCTGGCGACGGTGGTCAGGCTCATGATGAACTTGCGCATTTGAAGTATCCCTCTGGCTGGGCGCTATTCCCTGCGCCGATGAATACTGTCTATTCTCGGGAGTTCGCGAAGTCCCGTTACGTCTCATTCATGACGTGAAATTAAAGAAGTGTCCTGGTTTTAATGAAATGAAGTTTCCGTAATATTTGACGATTACATGACGCCTGTTGATCGATCGTCGATGCGAGCTTGGCGGCATAGTTAGCAAATGGTTAAGCTGCGCCCTGTTTTCGCCCCATGCGACATCCATACACCCCGCCAATTCACTGTTCCGAAAGGTCAAGCATGAGAGCTAGACGCGCGCGGCGCGGTCCTCTCCTTGACCGAATGTCCGAGAGGAAAGCGGTTTGATCCCCAAGAGCCTGGCTGTTCAGTCTCCCCAAGTACGCGTCGCCTTCTTCGCCATGCTGGGCGTCGCGGCGATGGCGGGGGCGCTGAACGGCGCGGTGGCGCTGGGTGAGTGGGTCGCCCACGCGACCCCTGTCTCTCGCCCGACGCCCGCCATTGTTCCCACCAAGCCCGTCGCCGAAGAAGAGGCCGAGCCCGCCGCGCCGCCGCCAGCCTATCAGTTCGACGCGCCGCTGCCTGGTCGGGTGGTCAATTCGCCGTTCGGCCTGCGCCAGCTGCCCTGGGAAGAGAACGGCCGCCTGCATCAGGGCGTCGATATCGCCGCCCCCAGCGGCGCGGCGGTCAAGGTCGCCGCCGATGGCGTGGTCAAGGCCACGGGTGTTTCTCCCACCTACGGCCGCTATGTCCAGGTGATGCACAAGGGCGGGCTGACCACGATGTACGCCCACCTCGCCGGACCGGCCAAGGGCGTCAAGCGCGGCGTCTATCTGCGTCGTGGCGCGACGGTGGCCTATGTCGGCAATTCGGGCCGTTCGACCGGCTCGCACCTGCACTTCGAGATCCGCGACGGCGACAAGGCCCTGAACCCCAGCTTCTTCCTGGGCCGCAGCTTCGCCGAGGCTGACGACCTGCCGCTGAAGGCCGCCAGCCGGGTGTCCAGGAAGGTTCGCCTGGCGACGGTCTCGAAATGGCCGAAAGGCGTGGCTCGGACCGGCAAGGACGGAATCACCGTCACCCGCGTGAAGGGCGGTCGCGTGCGCGCCACGATCCCGGTGGTCGACGGCTCGATCCCCAGCGTGGCCGGCTAGAGCGCAGAGCGCTCCAGGTTTCGGACGCAATCCGAAGCGGACAGACTCTAAAACTCCGCTCAGAGAGCGCCGCGTTCTCGACGCGTCACAAAGCGTTACTACATTGAACGCCATGATCCAGTTTCTCGGCCGTGGCGTCGCGGGCTTCGTGCTCCTGCTCTTGTCCTATATCGCCGTCGGCGGGCTGATGAGCGCCTCTGGGGCGCCCCAGCCGCGCGGCCAGTTGGTCGAGATCGAGCCGGGGCGCAAGCTGCGGCTGGTCTGCGAAGGTCCCCGAAGCGACCGCCCGGTGGTCTGGCTGGAGGCCGGGGCTTTCGGCTTCGCCGCCGACTGGGGCGCCGCGCAGGAGGCCCTGACCGCCGCCGGCTGGCGCTCTTGCGCCTATGACCGCGCCGGCATGGGCTATTCGCCGAAGGGCCCCAACCCGCGCGACGGCATCGCCATCGTCACCGACTTCGAGAAGCTGGTCGCCGCCTCGGACGAGCCTGGTCCCTACATCCTGGTCGGTCACTCGATGGCCGGCCTGCGCCTGCGCCAATATGCCGGCCGCAATCCCGACAAGGTCGCCGGGCTCGTGCTGATCGACGCCGCTACGCCCGAGGCCGCCCAGAGCCCACGCATGAAGGGTTTCATCGAGGCCTTCGCCAGCATCTCCAAATGGGCCGCGCGCGGCGCTTCGATCGGCCTCTACAAGCCGCTGGTGCACACCCGCCTGGGCGACAAGATCGACCTGCCCCCAGCCGCCAAGGCCGAGAAGGGCTGGGCCTTCGCCAATGGCCGCCACAACCGCACCTCCGCCGAGGAGGTCGGACTGTGGCATGAGGCCTCGCAGCAGGCCGGCGAGCAGCCGGCCTATGATCCGAAGTGGCCGGTCGCCGTGCTGACCGCCGGGCCTGTGAAGGGGCGTGAGAGCTGGAAGGACCTGCAGGCCGCCCCGGCCCGCGCCTCCCAGCATGGCATGATCGATCACGTCGAGGCCGCCACCCACACCCTGCTGATCGGCCGCCGCTTCGCCGACCATATCGTCCGGGCCGTCGCCTTCGTGGCCGACGCTCGCCAGAAGGGCTGATACAACTTCCAGGAAGTCGATTCGGGGAGGTCGTCATCATGGTCAGCGCCGTCAACCTGGAGGGCGTCAGCAAGACCTATGACGATTTCCACGCCGTCCGGGACGTCAGTTTCGAGGTCCCCTCGGGCCGGATCACCGGTTTCCTGGGCCCCAACGGCGCGGGCAAGACCTCGACCATCCGCATGATCCTGGGCCTGTTGCCGGTCAGCGCGGGCGAGATCACGGTGCTGGGCGCCAGAGACGCCACCAAGGTCCACGAGCGGATCGGCTTCCTCCCCGAGGAGCGCGGCCTCTACAAGCGCATGACCCCGATCGATGCGATCGCCTTCTTCGCGGGGCTGAAGGGCGTGCCGGAGGCCGAGGGCCGCAGGCGGGCCAAGGCGATGCTGGAGGCGCAAGGCCTGGGCTTCGCCATGAAGCGGCCGATCAAGGATCTCTCCAAGGGCATGGCCCAGAAGGTCCAGCTGATCTCGGCCCTGGCCCACGAGCCCGAACTGGTGGTGCTGGACGAGCCGTTCTCGGGTCTCGATCCCGTCAACCAGCAGGCCCTGGAGACGATGATCCGCGAGATCGCCGCGCGCGGGGCCACGGTGCTGTTCTCCACCCACGTGATGCAGCACGCCGAGCGGCTGTGCGACAGGGTCGTGCTGATGGCGCGCGGGCGGAAGGTGTTCGATGGCGACGTCGCCACGGCCCGCCGCGCCGCGCCTCGAGCCCTGGTGCTGGAGGGCGATCTGCTGGCCGAGCAGGTCATGGCCTTGCCGGGCCTGGGCGCGGTGACGTCCGAGCCACTGCCGGACGGCGGCTGGCGACATGTGGCCGTGCTGCCGGAGACGAGCGCCGGTCAGGACGCCCTGAAGGCCGCCTTCGCCCGGGATCTCGCTTTGCGCCGGTTCGAGCTCAAGGAGCCCAGCCTGCACGACGCCTTCATCGTCCTGACGGGAGACCAGGCATGAGCCGCCTGCTGAGGATCGCCCGCCGGGAATACCTGGCCTATGTCCGCACCATTGGCTTCTGGCTGTCGATCGTGGCGCTGCCGCTGGTCATCGGCGTCAGCGCCACCGCGCCGTTGATGATGATGAAGACCGCCAAGCCCGAGCGGCTGGCGATCGTCGACCTGACGGGCCAGAACCTGGGGCCCGCCGTCGCCAGGGCGGTGGTCGAGGACCAGAACCGCGCTTCGGCCCGGGCCCTCCGCGCTGCGGCCCTGTCGGCGGCTGGTCCCAAGGCCCAGGAGGCCGTCGGCAAGGCCCAGGCCAAGGGCGGCGAGGCGGCGGGGCGGGAGGCTCTGGCGGGCTTCAATCCGGCCGCCGCGGCGCGTTTCAAGCCGCCACGCGCCAAGGTGATCATCCTGCCGGCGTCTCCCGAGGCCCAAGCCGCCGCGACGCCGCGTGAGGCGGGCCTGGTCGCGCGTCGCGACGTGGCCGACAAGCGCCTCGATTCGGTGCTGATCCTCAGCGGTCGCGACGACGCCATCGTCATGGACCTGTGGAGCCGCAACCTGGGCGCGCCGGTGCTGGAGAACGACCTGCGCCAGGCCATGGGCGGCCTCATGCGCGAGCGCGCCCTGGCTCGCGCCGGCGTCTCGGCCCAGGTTCTGAAAGCCGCCGACGGTCTCAAGCCCGCCTTCAACAGCCTGTCGCCCAAGGCCGCTTCGGGCGAGAAGGTCAGTCTGCGCGACCGCTTGCCGGCCATTGTCGGCTTCGCGGCCGGGATGCTGCTGTGGTCGATGGTCCTGACCGGGGCCAGTATCCTGCTCAACAGCGTGATCGAGGAAAAGTCGTCCAAGATCCTCGAGGTGCTGCTGTCATCGGCCTCCGTGCCCGAGATCATGGGCGGCAAGATCCTGGGGGTGGCGGGCCTGACCCTGACCGTCTTGGGCATCTGGGCCCTGGCCGGCTGGCTGGCCCTGATCAACTTCGCCCCCGGCCTGGCCGGAGACCTCGCGGCCGTGCTGCTGGGCAAGGGGCTGGTGTTCTATTTCGGCGCCTATCTGGTCGGCGGCTATCTGATGTACGCGGCGCTGTTCGCCGGCATCGGGGCCTTCTGCGAGAGCCAGCGCGACGCCCAGACCCTGCTGGGGCCGATCATGATGGTGATGACCATTCCGGTGGTGTTCATGAGCCAGGCGATCCGCTCGCCCGACGCGCCGATTCTCGGCGCCCTGTCCTGGTTTCCGCCCTTCACGCCGTTCCTGATGCCGGCGCGCATCGCCAGCGATCCGCCGCTGGTCCAGGTGGTCGGAACCACGGTGCTGATGGCCGCAGCCGTGGCGGCGATCATCGCCTTCTCGACCCGCGCCTTCCATGTGGGGGCTCTGGCGACGGGGAAGGTGAACCTGAAGACCCTGGTCGGTCTGATCGTCAGGAAGCAGGCGGGGTAGGGAGCCTCTAGCCCAGAAACGACGAAAGCCGCGCGGATCGCCGCGCGGCTTTCGAGATCTTCGAAGCTGAAGAGGTCTGGTCTTAACGACCAGCCGGCTTCTTCGGCATCGGCAGCAGGCCTTCGCGCTGGGCGCGCTTGCGGGCCAGCTTGCGGGCGCGACGGACGGCTTCAGCCTTTTGGCGAGCGCGCTTTTCCGACGGCTTCTCATAGTGCACGTGCCGCTTCATTTCGCGGAACGAGCCTTCGCGTTGCATCTTCTTCTTCAGAGCCTTCAGGGCCTGATCGACGTTGTTGTCGCGGACGAAAATCTGGACCAGGGGTATCTCTCCATTCGACAGCCCGACCAATATTCCCAAGTCCCTCTTGAGGGGCCGGGCGGGCGAACAAAACCGGGTAACCTGAGAGGGGTTCTCCCAGGCGATGAGGCGGGGCTGATAGCAGAGCGAAGGGCCGCTGTCCATGCGCGACGCGGCCTAAACACCAGTGTAGACTCGGATTTATGACGCAAACCGCCCAGACCGCCGTTCAGACCTCCAGCCAAGCTTCGGATCAACCGGGCTCCTCATGGGCCGACGCCGCCGAGCAGCGCGTACTGGACGAAGCCTTGCGTCTCGCGCCCAAGGCCGGCTGGAACGCCGGGATGGTCAGTCGCGCCCTGGCGGCGGCGGGCCTCGGCGAGGCCGAGGGCCAGCTTCTGTTGCCCGAAGGCCCGCGCGACCTGGCCGCTTTGCTTTCGCGACGCCATGACGCGGTCGCGCTTCGCAAGCTGCGGACGTTCGATCTGGCCACGCTGAAGATTCGCCAGCGGATTCGCGAGGGTGTCGTCGCGCGCCTCGACGCGGCCCAGGAGAACGCCGACGTGCTGCGCCCGCTGGCCGCCTTCCTGGCCTTTCCGACCAACCTGGCGCTGGCCCTGCGGCTGACCTGGGAATCGGCCGATGTGATCTGGCGCTGGGCCGGCGATGTGGCGACCGACGAGAACCACTATTCGAAGCGGGCGATTCTCTCGGGCGTCCTGATCTCGACCCTGGCCGTCGACATGGCCTCGGGCCGCGCTTCGGCGCTGTCGCACCTGGACGCGCGCATCGACAACGTCATGGCCTTCGAGACGTGGAAGGCGGGCTTCAAGCCGATGGACCTGGCCAGCGAGACGGTCTCGGCCCTGGCCCGCATCCGATACGGGAAGTAACCCAACTCCGATTTCCCCGGCGAAAGCTGGGAAGATCGGAATTTGGCTCAGCCCCCGAACGCCGCCGCCAGGCGTTCGAAGTGAGCCTGCACCGGCCGCGGCGCCTCTTCGTTCGGCGATTCCACGTACATGCGGCGATCCAGGTGGCGGACGCGCTCATACAGGCGTTCGGAGCGTTGCAGCAGGTTCATCAGGCCGAAGGGCAGTTCCTCAATGACCGGCGGTTCGCCCGCGGCTTCCGCGCCCAAACGGTAGGATTCAGCGCAGGCGGCTTCCGGCGGCATCTCGCCCTCGCGCACGGCGCGCTGCACCAGCAGCCATGAGGCCACCTGCATCAGGCGGGTGGTTAGGCGCATGCTCTCGGTGGCGTAGCCCAGGGCGGCGTTGCGGGAGAGGACCTTGCTGTCATGCCGACCGGCCCCGTCGAGATAGGCGGCGGTCTCCTCGACCAGTTGCATGCCCTCCTCGAACGTACGGTCGAACAGCTCCGATCGCGCGAAATCCTGGATCACTCCAGCGCGCCAAGGGGTGTCCGCGAACGCGTTCACTTCGGTCATATCTACTCAATGCCCCTCGAAAGGCCGCGAGGACGTCTCGCTTGGCGGGGTGGAGTGCAACCCCCGTGCCAGAACTCGCCGTCCCGTTGCGACCCACCCCTTCGATCGACCATACTCTCTCCAGCGCGCCGAGCGCGCGAGAACAGGAATGGGCGTCAGAAGGCGGATGACCGCTTAAGACGCCAGTAACCTCACCGAAACCTTAAAAGAACCCTTAGTCCAGGCGACCAAACAGCGCATTGGCGGCGTCGCGGCCTGCCTTTTTCTTGGCGAGCTGGGTCTTGGTGCGCTCGATTTCGGCCTGCAAGGCCGCGATGCGCTCCTCCAGTTCGGCGACGCCGTAGACCTCCAGGTCCTCGTGGGTCGTCTCGTTCAAGGTGTGTCCGTTGAAGGCGCGAGGCTCCGCGGGCTCTTCGAACATCGGCTTCTCTCCTTTTCCGCCAGCCATCTGACGCCTACCTAGGGGCCAAGGCAAGCATGAGAGGACCCCGAGCATGGCCGGAACGATGACGGCGATCGCGATCGAAGGCGGCAAGGGACCGGCCGAGGCGCTGAAGCCCGTTGAAGTCCAACGCCCCGAGGCGGGGGCTGGTCAGATCCTGATCAAGGTCGCCGCCGCGGGCGTGAACCGCCCCGACCTTCTGCAGCGCATGGGGTTCTACCCGCCGCCGCCGGGCTCGCCGGAGACCCTGGGCCTGGAGGTCGCGGGCGAGGTCGTGACCGGTTCGGGGCGCTGGAAGGCCGGCGATAAGGTCTGCGCCCTGCTGGGCGGCGGCGGCTATGCCCAATACGCGCTGGTCGACGCCCGCCACGCCCTGCCGATCCCCAAGGGCCTGGACCTCGTCCACGCCGCGGCCCTGCCCGAGACCGTCTTCACCGTCTTCGCCAATGTGTTCGAGCATGGCGCCCTGAAGGCCGGCGAGACGCTTCTGGTTCACGGTGGAACGTCCGGAATCGGAACAACCGCGATCGCCATGGCCAAGGCGGCCGGCGCCAAGGTCATCGCCACGGGACGCGGCGCCGACAAGAAGGCCAAGGCCCTGGAGCTGGGCGCCGATATCGCCATCGATGCGAAGGCCGAGGACTTCGCCGCGATCGTCAAGGCGGCCGGCGGCGCCGACGTGGTGCTCGACATGGTCGGGGCCAGCTATTTCGACAAGAACCTCGACGCGCTGAACGTGGGCGGCCGTATCGTCTATATCGCCAGCCTGGGCGGGCCGGTGCTGGAGGCGCCAGTCATGAAGATCATGCAGAAGCGGGCGGTGATCACGGGCTCGACCCTGCGTCCCCGCTCCGCCGACGAGAAGGCGCGGCTGGCCGCCGAGGTCGAGCGCGTGGTCTGGCCGTGGATCGAGGCTGGCCAGGTGAAGCCGCTGATCGACGCGACCTTCCCACTCGCGGACGCCGCCAAGGCCCATGCGCACCTCGAAGCCGGCGAGCACGTGGGCAAGGTGGTGTTGACGGTCTAGGGCCAGGCCTAGAGTGCAGATTCACTCAAAGCTCTGACGTTGCTTTCGTTTGCCTGATCCCCGTTCCCTTTTCACGAGAACCGGATTATAGCGTTCATCAACATCCCGCCCGGCCGAAAGGCCGGGCGCCGTCATTTCTGGAGGACCGCATGTCCGACATTCTGATGCCCAAGGCGACCGCCGTCTGGCTGGTGGACAACACGTCGCTGAGCTTCGAGCAGATCGCCGATTTCTGCGGCCTGCACCCGCTGGAAGTGCGTGGCATCGCCGACGGTGAAGTGGCGCGCGACATCCGCGGCGCCGACCCGATCGGCAACGGCCAGCTGACCCGCGAAGAGCTGGACAAGGCCCAGGCCAATCCCGACTACCGCATGAAGGCCCAGGTCAGCCGTCACGCCGAGTTGCTGAAGCCCCAGAAGAAGGCGCCGCGCTACACGCCGGTGTCGCGCCGTCAGGACCGTCCGGACGCCATCGCCTGGTTCCTGCGCCACCACCCGGAAGTGACCGACGCCCAGATCTCGAAGATCCTCGGCACGACAAAGGCCACGATCGAGCAGGTCCGCGCCCGCACGCACTGGAACGCGGCCAACATCAAGCCGATCGACCCGGTGACCCTGGGCCTGATCGGCCAGCTGGAGCTGGACGCCCTGGTCAAGAAGGCCGCCGAGAAGAAGGCCAAGGACGACCTGAAGAAGGGAATCCTGCCGGAAGACCCGACCCTGCGTCCCGCCTCGGAGGCCGGCCAGTTCGAGCCCGAGGTCGAGGAAGAGGAAGAAGACTTCCGCGCCAAGCGCGGCGACCTCAAGGCCGAGGACGTGTTCGGCAAGGCCGGCGCCTATGTGGACGAGGACGACGAGGACTGATCCTCGTTTCCGAGCTGAAAAAAGCAGAGGCCCCGCTCCGTGCTGGAGCGGGGCCTCTCGTTTTTCGGCTGCCCTAGCAGCTAGTGAAGTCGCGCCCTCAGGCCCTCGATCTCCTCCTTCAGCCGAAGCTTCTGCCGCTTAAGCTCCCTAAGCATCGTTCCGTCACACCCGGGTCGACTGGTCTCCTCCTGGATCTTGCGATCGAGCCCCTCGTGACGGGACCCAAGCTCGCGGATACGGGATTCGATGGCCATGGCTCTCGGCTCCTTGCTGTTGGAGAAGAAAGTGAACACCCGCTGCGCGGCGGTGTCAGATCACATATGATTGCAAGCGGCTCCGCTTGACGTGGCCGAGTTTGCTCCCAAGACGGACGAAAATTTACCATGACGGACGTTTTGAAAGCCGCGGATCGCCCCCAGGATCGCCCCAAGCTGGTCGTTGGAATTTCAGGGGCTTCCGGCGTGGTCTACGGCGTGCGGACCCTGGATGCGTGCCGCGAACTGGGCGTCGAGAGCCACCTCGTCGTCTCGAAGTCGGCGGTGCTGACCCTGCAGCAGGAGACCGGCCAGTCGGTCGCCGAGCTCAATGAGCGGGCGGATGTTGTCCATCGCGTGAGCGACATTGGGGCGGCCATCGCCTCGGGCTCCTTCCGCACCCTGGGCATGGTCATCGCGCCCTGCTCGGTGCGGACGATGAGCGAAATCGCCACCGGCGTAACGTCCTCGCTGCTGACCCGGGCCGCCGACGTGACCCTGAAGGAGCGCCGGCCGCTGGTGCTGCTGGTGCGCGAGACGCCGCTGCACCTGGGCCACCTGCGGACCATGACCAGGCTGGCCGAGATGGGCGCGGTGATCGCCCCGCCGCTGCCCGCCTTCTACGCCAAGCCCGCCACGATCGCCGAGATGGTCGACCAGTCGGTGGGCCGGGCGCTGGACCTGTTCGATCTCTCATGGAAGCCGGTGAAGCGCTGGGGCGAGGACCTCGCCACCCTGTCTGGCAAGGATGTTCAAGGCGAGGAAAGTTAACGCCGATGCGGATCTGGGACTGGGCTCTCGAGGTCTATGCGCGTCAACCTGTCGCGGAGGCGTGCCTGCACTTGCAGGACGCCCACGGCCAGAACGTGCCCTACCTGCTATGGGCCGCTTGGATGGCCGGGGAAGGGCGCTCGGCCAACCTGAAGGATGCGGCCAGGATGATGCGCGCCTGGGACGCCGAGGTCGGCGCGCCCCTGCGCGGCGTGCGCCGGGCGCTGAAGCCCTCGCGCCCTCCGGTCGATGACGCCGCCAGGGAGGCCCTGCGCGACGCCGTGAAGGCCGCCGAGTTGAAGGGCGAGCGGGTGCTGATGGAAAGCCTGGAGGCTTTGAGCGGTCCGCCGGGCGCGCCGGCGCCGGTGCTGGACGGCCTGGCCGCCGCCGCCGAGGCCTCGGGCGACCCGCCTCGCCGCGCCGCTTTGGAAAAGCTGGCGGTCGCGCTTGAAAAGTCCACGGGCTGAGCGCCTTTACGGCTCGTCAGCCTTTGCTATCTAAATCCCTACTGGGGCTCACCTGAGATATGTCCATGAACGACGATGATCCGTCGGAAGACACCGACATCGCGATCGAACGTCGCCTTGCCGACCTGCGCGAGGATCACAAGGATCTCGACGACGCCATCCGAGCGCTGGAAGAGCGCTACCAGCCCGACATGCTGCAGGTCGCCCGCCTGAAGCGCAAGAAGCTGGCCCTCAAGGACGAGATCGGCCGGCTGGAAGACCAGCTGACCCCCGATATCATCGCGTAGAGCCGGACAAGCTCCACCTCGAACATTTAGAAGCGTGTCTGGCGCCGAAGCCGCTCACGCTTTCGGCTGCCAGGTTCTCGGACGCGTCAGGCGGCGATCGCGGTCGCTTCCAGGTCGCGGACGGTCTGCAGCAGGCGACCCGGGGTGATCGGCTTTTCCAGCCGCGCGTCGGCGTGCTGGTCGTCCTTCAGCAGGCGGGCGTCGACGGCCGAGGCCATCAGGGTCATGGCGCAGGGGCGAGCCTTGCGCACGGCGCTGACCAGCTCGCCGCCGCTCATGCGCGGCATCGAGTGGTCGGTGATCACCAGGTCGGGCTTGAACCGGTCCAAGGCCTCATAGGCTTCCTGGCCGTCCCGACACAGCAGGACGTCAAACCCCGCCTCGGTCAGGGTGATTTCGTAGATCAGCGAGAGGACAGGGTCGTCCTCGGCGATCAGAATACGCTGCATCCGTCCCACGCCCAGTCATGCTTAACAGACTATGAAGATCTGTTACCGCGACCGGCGGGGGCCGTCGCCGTGCGATAAGGTCGCATTCCCCTGAGTTGTCGTCAGGCTTGCTTCCGCTTGCGGACGAACATGGCGGCGTCGGCTTCGGCCAGGGCCTGTTCCGGATCGGCGCCGGGCTCGATCTCGCGCACGCCGTAAGAGATATGCAGCGGGGCCGACCATTCGCCGAACTCGACGGGCGTGGAGCGGACAGCGTCGGCCAGGCTCTGGGCCTTGGACAGGGCGGTTTCCTTGTCGGCCTGGGCCAGCAGCACGGCGAACTCGTCGCCGCCCATGCGGCCCACGACGTCGCTCTCGCGGACATTGGCCAGCAGGCGCTTGGCGACGGCCTTCAGGGCCTCGTCGCCAGCGGCGTGGCCGAAGCGGTCGTTGACGGCCTTGAAGTTGTCGAGGTCGAAGAACACCACGCTGGCCGGCGAGCCATAGCGCTGGGCGAAGGCCGAGACGCGCTTCATCTCGCGCAGGAACGCCCGGCGGTTCAGCACCGGCGTCAGCACGTCCATGTCGGCCAGGCCCTGGGCCTCGTTCAGGCGCAGCTTTAGCATGGCGACCTCGTTCCGCAGGTCGTCGATCTCGCTCATCAGGGTCTGAAGCGCCTCGATGACCTTCGGGCTCATGTCGGCTTCCGTGAGGCCCAGGAAGGCGGCGCTGTCGGGGGCGGCCACCTCGCGCGCCACGACCTGAGCCCCGGCGCGCGCGAGGGCGCGCTTGCGGATGGCGGCGAAAGGTTCGGTTCGGGCGCCGGAGATCTTCATGAGTTCACAGGGAATCGTTATGGCACAGCTAGCATTAAGGTTAACGGGAACGCCGTTCGACGCAATCGGGAGCGCCGATAGGCCGCAGGCGCGGATCGACGCGCCCACTCTAGAGGCGACCCCGGAACGTTTTGTGTCGTTTTGGGCTTGCCGGAGCGGGCGGACGCGCATACGGGGCGGCCTTCCGACGCTCGCCTAGAGCGTGGCGGCCGAAAGTGTAAGCGGTTTCGGCGCCTGCCACGCTCTAAATGTTTGAGGTAGAGCCTGTTCATCCGTTTCCGATTGTCTCCATCGGAAACGGACAGGCTCTAGCAGAGAGACGACGCCGATGCCTTCGACCACGCCGCCCGTCGCCATCATCATGGGCAGCCGCTCGGACTGGCCGACCATGAAGGGCGCGGCCGACGCGCTGGACGCCCTGGGCGTGGCCTATGAGGCCAAGGTGGTCTCGGCCCACCGCACCCCTCGGCGCCTGTTCGACTTCGCCACCGGCGCGGAAGCCGCCGGCTACAAGGTGATCATCGCCGGGGCCGGCGGCGCGGCGCATTTGCCGGGCATGGCCGCCTCGATGACCAATCTTCCGGTGCTGGGCGTGCCGGTGCAATCCAAGGCGCTGAGCGGCCTCGACAGCCTGCTCTCGATCGTCCAGATGCCCGGTGGCGTCCCGGTGGCGACCCTGGCGATCGGCGAGGCTGGGGCCAAGAACGCTGGCCTCCTGGCCGCCCAGATTCTGGCCCTGTCGGATCCGGCCCTCAACCAGCGCCTGTCGGCCTTCCGCCAGGCCCAGACCGACAGCGTCGCCGAGAGCGTCGAGGACTGATCCAGATGCCTGAGTTTCCTCTCGTTCCCGGTTCGACCATCGGCATCCTCGGCGGGGGCCAACTGGGCCGCATGCTGGCCCAGGCCGCCGCTCGGCTGGGCTTCGATGTCGTCATCCAGGATCCGGAAGAGAATTCACCCGCCGGCCGCGTCGCCGCCCGCCAGATCGTCGCGGCCTACGACGACCGCTGGGCGCTGAAGCGCTTGGCCGAGGCCTGCGACGTCGTAACCTACGAGTTCGAGAACGTCCCGGCCGACACCGTGTCGGAACTGGCCGCCCTGGGCGCGGTGGTCTCGCCGGGCGCCAAGGCCCTGGCCGCCGCTCAGGACCGGGTGGTCGAGAAGAGTTTCCTGGCCGAGATCGGCGTGCCGACGGTGGCCTTCGCCCCCGTCCAGGACAGCGAGAGCCTGGCCGCGGCGGTCGCCAAGATCGGCGCGCCGTCGCTGCTGAAGACGCGCCGCGATGGCTATGACGGCAAGGGCCAGGCCTGGATCCAGAAGGCTTCCGACGCCGAGGCCGCGTTCGAGAAGATCGGCCGGCGCGCCGCCATTCTCGAGGCTCCTGCCGACTTCGGCCGCGAACTGTCGGTGATCGCCGCCCGTAGCCGCGACGGTGAGATCGCCTGCTATCCCCTGTCGGAGAACCACCACGAGGGCGGCGTGCTCAAGCGCACCGTGGCTCCCGCCAAGGTCACGCCGGCGACCCGCGACCAGGCCGAGACCATCGCCATCAAGATCCTGACCGCCCTGGACTATGTCGGGGTGATCGGTGTGGAGCTGTTCGAGCTGGCTGGCGGCAAGCTGCTGGTCAACGAGTTCGCCCCGCGCGTCCACAACACCGGCCACTGGACCCAGGACGGCTGCGAGGTCGACCAGTTCGAGCAGCACATCCGCGCCGTCGCCGGCTGGCCGCTGGGCCCGACCGACCCGCACCATCATGTCGAGATGACCAATCTTCTGGGCGCCGACGTCGACGCCTGGCGCAAGCTGGCCGCCGAGCCGGAGACCCGCATCCACCTCTACGGCAAGGGCGAGGCCCGGCCGGGACGGAAGATGGGCCACGTGAACCGGTTGCGGCCCCTGCGGGACTAGGTGGCGGCGGCGCGCCGCCCTTGCGGGGCTTGGCGGTCGCCGGGAAGCGCCTAAGGTCGAGCGAAGAATCTTGGCCTTGGGGATACGCCTTGTCGCCCACGCTCGAAACCGAACGCCTGATCCTGCGGGTCCCGGTCCAGGACGACTTCGACGCCGGCTGGGCCGAGTTCCACGGCGATGCCGAGTGCATGCGCTATCTGGGCGGCGCCATGCCGCGCAGCATCGCCTGGCGCGCCATGGCCCAGGTGGTCGGCATGTGGCCGCTGCGCGGGTTCGGGACCTTCTCGGTGATCGAGAAGGCCACCGGGCGCTGGGTCGGTCGCTCCGGTCCCTGGCAGCCGGAGGGCTGGCCGGCGCGGGAGGTCGGCTGGATGCTGCACCGCTCGGCCTGGGGCCGGGGCTACGCCACCGAGGCGGCTGGCGCTTGCCTGAAGTTCGTGTTCGAGGACCTGGGGTGGACGTCGGTGGCCCACATGATCCATCCCGACAATCTCGCCTCGCAGGCCGTCGCCGCCCGACTGGGCTCGCGGCTGATCAGGATGGTCGACCTGCCGCCGCCGATGGACGTGGCGGGCCCGACCCAGATGTGGGGTCAGGACGCGCCTTAGTCCCCGTCGTCGGGCGCGGTCAGGTCAGACGTGTCGAACGCGTAGTCCAGCAGGTCGCCCGGCTTGCAGTCCAGGGCCGCGCACAGACGGGCCAGGGTGCGGAAGCGGATGCCCTTGACCTTGCCCGAGCGGAACAGGGACAGCTGGGTCTCGCTGAGGCCGACCTCCTGGGCCAGGTCGCGGGCTTTGAGGCCCTTGGCGACGATCAGGGCGTCCAGGGTGACGCGAACGGGCATCAGATCATCTCGTCGAGTTCGGCCTGCGCCGCCAGGGCCTGGTCCATGACCCGGCCTAGCAGGAAGAGGGCGCCGCCGATCATGCCCAGCGTCATGCCGGCCACGTCGAAGTTCAGATAGCTGCCCTTGGTGAAGCCGACCAGTCGCATCAGGTTGCTGACGATGAAGACGCTGGCCACGCCGCCGACGCCGAGAGCCAGGCCCACCCGGCGCAGGGCCGAGGGTAGGGCGGCCTGGATCAGTCGTCCCTTGGCGATCTGGCCCATCGCCCGGCCGATCGACCACACGCCGAACAGGTAGCAGACGGCCGGCGCGTTCTGGATCGTCACCGCCAGCATGATGTCGGGCCGCAGCGGCCTGTGCTTCACCAGCGCGTAGAGGAGCGGAAAGCCCCAGGCCATCAGCGCCAGCAGCAGGCCGACACTGACGACCATGAACACGGCCAGCCAGCGGAACTGGCCGCACATGCGGCGGAATTTCTCGGCGTCTTTGGCGTTCACGGCGGCCTCCCAACCTGTCTCATCTTTAATCTTGACTTAAAGACGGTCGCTTCGCAACTTTATATCTGACTTAAACGAAAGTGAGCGTCGCCGCATGTCCGTCGCCATCGAAACCGAAGGCCTGTCCCGTCGTTTCGGCCCGCGCCTGGCGGTCGACGGCGTGTCGATGACCGTGCCAGAGCGGGCCGTGTACGGCTTCCTGGGCCGCAACGGCGCGGGCAAGACCACGACGCTGAAGATGGTGCTGGGCCTGATCCGTCCGACCTCAGGCGTGGCCAGGGTCTGCGGCGTCGACGTCGCTCGCGACCGCATCGGCGCGGCCCGCAAGATCGGGACGTTGCTGGAGGCGCACGGCTTCTACGGCAACCTGACCGGCCGCGAGAACCTGGCCCTGACCACGACCCTGCTGGGCTGTCCCGCCAGCGAGATCGACTGGGTGCTGGAGGTGGTCGAGATGCGTCCCGACGCCGGTCGCAAGGTCGCCGGCTATTCGCTGGGCATGCGCCAGCGGCTTGGCCTGGCCCGCGCCATGCTGGGCGCGCCGCCGGTGCTGGTGCTGGACGAGCCGACCAACGGCCTGGATCCGGACGGCATCGCCGACATGCGCCGCTTCTTGCGCGCCCTGCCCGAACGCACCGGCGCCACCGTGCTGCTGTCCAGCCACCTGCTGGGCGAGATCGAGCAGACCGCCACCCACGTCGGCGTCGTCAATGACGGCCGGCTGGTGCTGGAGGGCGAGCTTTCCCGCCTGAAGGCCGGCCTCGCGCCGGAGATCGTCCTGCGCACCGGCGACGATGCGCGGGCCGCCGCGCTGCTGCGCGGCCACGGCCTGAACGTCCGCGTCGGCGAAAGCCTGACCGTGGCCCTGGACGCCGGCGACGCCGTCGACCCGGCCGTGGCCGGACTCACCGCCCTGCTGGTCGAGGCCGCCGTTCCCGTCTTCGCCATCGGTCCCCGCGCCCAGTCGCTGGAGGACATCTATCGCCGCGTCGCCGTTCCTGCCCCCCGTCAAGCCGAGGCCGCCTGATGCTCGCCGCCCTGTCCGTCGAATTGCGCAAGCTGAACCGCTCGCTGGCCGCCGTCCTGGCTGTGGCCGCGCCGTCGCTGATCGCCACCTTCCTGTTCTTCCTGGTGCTGCGCGGCGATAAGGCCCCGCCGTGGGACAGGCTGTTGGAAGGCTCGACCACCGCATGGGCCTTCTTCATGCTGCCCATGAGCGTGACGGCCCTGACTGCCCTGGTCGCGCACATGGAGCACGGACCCCGCGCCTGGGATCATCTGCGGGCGCTGCCGGTCCCGCGCTGGAGGCTCTATGCCGCCAAGGCGATCTGCGTGATCGCCGTGGTCACGGTCATGAGCGGCCTGAACCTGCTGCTGAGCTGGGCGTCGGTCTCGGCGGCGGCGACGATCAAGCCCGTCATGACGCCGACCGGGACGGTGGACGTGGCGCGCCTGCTGTTGCTGAATCTCAAGATCGTCGCCGCCGCGATCCTGCTGACCGCCATACAGCTGTGGACCGCCCTGCGCTTCGCCAGCTTCGTGCCGGCCCTGGCGATCGGCATCGGCGGGACCTTCTTCTCGGTGGTGGCGACCTCGGCCAAGGAGGGGGTGTTCTTCCCCTGGCAGATGCCGGTGAACATGCTGGCCAGGGAGGCGTGGCGGGTAGAGACCGCCCTGGCGCTCGGCGGCGGCCTTGGCCTGGTCGCCCTGGCTGTAGCGATCGCCCATCTGGCGCGGCGCGAGGTGTTGTAACCCCGCGCCGGGCTCTCTAGGACCGTCTCCGACGGAGGACGGCATGACCGAACAGGCGCTCATCGGATTGATCGGCGGCATGAGCTGGGAAAGCTCGGCCCAGTACTACCGGCTGATCAACGAGGCCGTGCGCGAGCGCGTGGGCGGTGTCGCCTCGGCCCGGACGCTGATGTGGTCGTTCGACTTCGCCGAGATCGAGCGCCTGCAGCACGCCGGCCGCTGGCCCGAGCTGTCGCGCCGCCTGGCCGACGCGGCGCGGGCGCTGGAGGCCGGCGGGGCCGATTTCCTGGTCCTCTGCACCAACACCATGCACCGCGAGGCCGACGCCATCGAGGCGGCGGTGCGGATCCCGCTGTTGCACATCGCCGACCCGACGGGCGAGGCGATCAAGGCGGCCGGCCTCACGACCGTGGGCCTGCTGGGCACGGCCTTCACCATGGAGCACGACTTCTATCGCGGCCGGCTCGAGCAGAAGCACGGCCTGACCGTGCTGACCCCGGACTCCGACGACCGCGCCGCCGTGCACCGGATCATCTACGAGGAGCTGGTGACCGGCCAGGTGCTGGGCGCCTCGCGCGAGACCTACAAGGCGGTGATCGCTCGACTGGCGGCGCGGGGCGCCCAGGCGATCATCCTGGGCTGCACCGAGATCATGCTGCTGATCGGCCAGGCGGACAGTCCGGTCCCGGTGTTCGACACCACGGCCCTGCATGCGATGGCGGCGGTGGAGCGGGCGTTGGGATGACAAGTTGAGATGCGCTGCTACGGTGCGCTCCGCTCAAGTTGCGGAGTTTCCCGAATGCGTCTCTGTTCAGTGTCGGGCCTCGCCCTGCTCGCCAGCCTCTCGATCCTGGCGGCGACGCCCGTCCTGGCCCAGACCACAACGGCCTATGAGTCCGTCGACCCGTTCATCGGCACGGGCGGCGATGGCCACACCTTCCCCGGCGCGGTCGTGCCGTTCGGCATGGTGCAACTGAGCCCCGACACCGACATCCTGCCGTTCAAGCAGAGCTACGCCCGCGCCGCCGGCTACCGTTTCGGCGACCCGACCATCCTGGGCTTCTCGCACACCCACTTCTCGGGCGCGGGCCATTCGGACCTCGGCGACATCCTGCTGACCCCCGTCGCCGGCGAGGCCAAGCTGGAGCCGGGCGAGGTCGACAAGCCGGGTTCGGGCTACCGGTCGCGCTACAGCCACGACACCGAGGTCGCCCAGCCGGGCTATTACGCCGTGACCCTCAGCGACAGCCGCGTGCGGGCGGAGCTGACTGCGGGCCTGCGCACCGGCCTGCATCGCTACACCTTCCAGAAGGGCGACCGCGCCCAGGTGCTGATCGACCTGCGCAGCTCGATCTACAACTATCCGGGCAAGGTGCTGTGGTCGCGCCTGCGGGTTTCGCCGGACGGCGTGGTCACCGGCTATCGCGAGACGCGCGGCTGGGCGCCGGGCCGCAAGCTGTTCTTCGCCATCAGGTTCGACCGCCCGCTGGTCGGCCAGCAGTTCCGCAACACCGAGAAGGACGTGCCCTATAACGGCTTCGCCCAACCGGGCCGCACGCCGGGCGACCGCGCCCAGGTCCAGGGCCGCGCCCTGGTCGGGGTGTTCGACTTCGGCCAGATCGACGGGCCGCTGACCGTGAAGGTGGCGCTGTCGTCGGTCAGCGAGGACGGGGCGATCGCCAACCTGGCCAGCGACGAGCCGGGCTTCGACTTCGACGCCCAGCGCGCCCGCGCCAGGACCGTCTGGGAAAAGGCCCTGGGCGTGGTCGACATCCAGGCCCCGGCCCCGATGAAGAAGACGCTCTACACGGCGCTCTACCACACCCTGCTGGCCCCCAGCGTCTATGCCGACGCCGACGGCCGCTACCGGGGGCCCGACGACCAGGTGCACGAGGGCAAGCTGGACGGCCGCCCGTTCACCTTCCACTCGACCTTCTCGCTGTGGGACACCTTCCGGGCCGAGCACCCGCTGCTGACCCTGATCCAGCCGGCCGACTACACCAACGACGTGGTCAATTCGCTGATCGCCTCGCAGAAGCAGAGCCCGTACGGCATCCTGCCGGTCTGGCAGTTCCACGGCCAGGAGACCTGGACGATGATCGGCTACCACGCCGTGCCGGTGATCGCCGACGCCTGGATGAAAGGCATCCGCGGCTATGACGGCAAGGCGGCCCTGGACGCCATGGTCAAGAGCGCGACCTACGCACCGTATGGCGGCCTCGGCGACTACATGAAGCTGGGCTACGCACCGATCGACAAGGAGCCGGAAGCCGCCTCCAAGACCGTCGAATACGCCTATGACGACTGGACCATCGCCCGCATGGCCAAGGACATGGGCCAGGACGATGTCGCCAAGACCTTCGAGAAGCGGGCGTCCTACTGGCGCAACAGCTTCGACGTGAAGACCGGCTTCCTGCGGGCTCGCAAGAGCGACGGGACCTTCCGCGAGCCGTTCAATCCGACCGCCATCAACTACGGCTCGGACTATACCGAGGGCAACGCCTGGCAATATTCGTGGTTCGCGCCGCAGGACCTGGGCGGGATCGTCAAGACGCTGGGCGGCGACGCCGCGACGGTCAAGAAGCTGGACGCCATGTTCGACTTCGACAATTCGAAGGTCGACTATTCGCACGCCGAGGACATCGCCGGCCTGATCGGCCAGTACATCCACGGCAACGAGCCCAGCCACCACGTGGCCTATATGTACGACTACGCCGGCGCCCCGTGGCGCACCCAGGCCCGGCTGAGCCAGATCATCAAGACCCAGTACAAGCCCACGCCCGACGGCCTGTCGGGCAATGACGACCTGGGCCAGATGTCGGCCTGGCTGATGTTCACCAGCCTGGGCTTCTATCCGGTGACACCGGCCTCGAACGAATACGCCATCGGCCGGCCGTTCGTGGACAAGGCGGCGCTGAACCTGCCGAACGGCAAACGCTTCACGGTGCGCGCCGAGGGACTGGCGGACGACAAGCCGTACGTTGGCAAGGTGACGCTGAACGGCAAGCCGCTGACCCGGGCCTATCTCAGGCACGACGAGATCGTGGCCGGCGGCGAACTGGTCTTCACGATGAGCGCCACGCCGAACAAGACCTGGGCGACGAAGGTGGCGGATAGGCCGACGTCGCTGACAGCGTACCGGTAGTTAAACCCAGCTTGTCATCCCGGCCGCAGCGAAGCGGAGAGCCGGGACCCGGGGGCAACCGCGATGCGCCGGCCCTGGGTCCCTGTGTATTGCGATGTACGTTGAGCCTTGGCTTGATGTTGGCGGGTGTAGCTCGTTGGGTCCCTGGT